>NZ_JAQMUB010000017.1 GCF_028330965.1 Oscillatoria sp. CS-180
CCCCCCCCCCACCCCCGTCGACCAGGACGAATCTGCCGTCCTGGACCTCGCAGATCAGGTTATCTGTGGGAGCTTAGATAAGCTTCTGCTACGAATCGAGTCATGTAACGCAGTTGTCTAGCGTTCCAAATTGGTCATGAAACTTTTGCTACACAAGCAATAGAGCGACTTTTGCTTAACGGATAGCTTGTTAAGGGAGTGGCAATAGCCGGGGGGATCTTTCAATCGCTTGAAATCTTTTCAGTGCGTAAATCCTGTTAATGCAATCGCCATCGCTACTCCCGTGGCCCTGGAATGACCATGTTGAGCACCAAAGCCGTCATCCCGCCGGTAGCAATACCAGAAGAAAAGACACTGCGAATCAAGTAAGGCGTGTTTTCCAACACCTCAGGGACAAACGCCACGCCCATCCCCAAGCCAAGTGACACAATCAAAATCAGCGTGTTGCGCCGACTGAGATTCACCCCGTGCAAAATCTTGATGCCTGCGGTCACCACAGAGCTGAACATGAGTAATGTTGCACCGCCGAGCACGGGCTGTGGCATGGCCTGAAAGAGTCCCCCAACGATAGGAAACAAGCCCAGGATAAAGAGAAATCCAGCGATAAAGTAGCCAATGTAGCGGCTGCCAACACCCGTTAGTTGAATCACGCCGTTGTTTTGGCTGAAGGTCGTGTTCGGGAATGTGTTGAAGCAGGCGGCAATTAGAGAATTCACGCCATCGCCCAAGATGCCCCCCCGCACTCGATTGATGTAGGTTTTGCCCTCAATCGGTTCACCCACCAGCATAGAGGTCGCGGTCAAGTCACCAATCGACTCAATGGTCGTGATGACATAGAGAAACGCTAAGGGAATGAACCCGGCAAAGCCAAAACCAAAGCCATAGCGAAAGGGAATGGGCACCGTGACGTAAGGAAGCTGGCTCAAATTACTGAAGTTGAGCATTCCTAGCGGCCAGGCAATCAAGTACCCCACAATGAGGCCAATCAAAATCGCCGACATGCGCAGGAAGTTACTCCGCACACAGTTCAGCACGACGATGACGGTCAGCACAATCAGGGAGACGATCAGGTTTTGAGGGGTGGCAAACGTGCCATTGGCGATCGCACCGGCCCCGCCCCCCATCGCCGTAATAGCGACTCGGATCAGGCTCAAGCCAATCATGACGACGACGATGCCACTGACCAGCGGCGTCATAACTTTTTTAAGCGGTTCGACAAAGAAGCTGAGAATGATTTCGACAAAGGCTCCCAGCATACAAATCGTCAGGATATATGCCAGCGTTTGAGTCGGCGATCGCCCTTCGGCAACGGCTGCCGTGCCGACCGTGACCAAGGTGCCCACAAAGGCAAAACTGGTGCCCTGAATACTCAGCAAACCTGACCCCACTGGCCCGACCTTATGCACCTGAATAAACGTCGCAATGCCAGAAATGAACAGCGACATGCTGATCAAAAAACTGGTGTTGGCCGGGTCTAACCCGATCGCATTGCCCACCACAATAGCCGGTGCAATGATATTGACAAAGGCGGCTAAAACGTGTTGCAAAGCCGCTGCAATCGTTTCTCTCAACGGCGGCTTGGCATACAAGCCATAAATCATGTCGATGCCTTTGGTTTCCTCCGCTAGGGGCGGCGATTCCATCACTTCGGTGGTACCGTCTGCGGTCGCTAACCGCAATGGATCTTGCTCAGTCATGGGGGTTTCCTCATCTCGTCAGGGTCGAAAAGCGCGATCGCCGCTGACACGTCTCAGCTCGTCAACTAAGACATCAAGGTTCAGCGATCGCACAAATTTCACTGTTCAGAAAATCGAATTTATGCTAAAATTGCATCATTAGATACTTTTTGATTCTGTATCTGTGCAGCTGTTAGAAGCTCAATCTCGTCTGAATGTTGGCACTTAAGATATCGAGATGACGTAGAAAAACTGAGGATGAATAAGTAGAGAAAACGTGGAGATTGTTGCTATTTCCTAACATCCTGCCGCAGGGCTTCCTAACAGGGCGGTGGACTAACAAGCTGAATTTAAGTAACAGGATCTAATCAAACCTAAAAGGCCTATTGCTGATTTCGACTCCGCTCAATCAGCTGGATTGTCGCTTAGATTAGGTGTCGAGGGTTGAGCGGAGTCGAAACCCGTCTCCACAGTAATTGCGCCGACCTACTTACTTATTCCAGCGCCTTTAATCGATAACCTACGCCGTGAACCGTCTCAATTAAATCTTTGGCGGCTCCAGCCGCTTTAAGCTTTGCTCGTAGGTTTTTGATGTAGCTTTTGATGGTGTCCATTTCCGGTGCTTCTGGCAACGTCCAGACCCGTTCGACCAGTGCGGCTCGGCTGAGAACGCGGCGACCGGAGCGCAGTAGCGCTTCTAAGAGGGCAAATTCCTTTGGGGTTAGGTGAATCGGCGATCGCCCGTAGTTCACTTCATAGGTTTCGGGATTGAGCTGCAGGAGTCCCCACGTCAGCGTAGGGGCGGAACCCGCTTGCCCACGCCGCAGCAGCGCCCGAATCTGAGCCAGCAGTTCCTGCAAGTTGAACGGCTTGATCATGTAGGCATCTGCCCCGGAGTCCAGCCCTTTCACTTTGTCAGAGCTGGTATCCCGCGCGGTCAACATCAATACGGGCAGGGCGTAGCCGTAATTTCGCAACCGTTGGCAAAGTTTGATGCCGTCTAATTTAGGTACCGTCACATCCAGCAAAATTAAGTCATATTCAAAGGCGCTCAGTCGTTCCCAGGCTGACTCACCATCCCTGACCAAATCTACTCTGTATCGTTGGGCGGTCAGGGCCTCCGCCAGCGATGCTGACAACTGAACATCATCTTCGACGACTAGAATCTGCATAGTACAAGTCTATGCGACATCAGACTGACTGGGGTTAGGCAAAGTTTTCACGGGAAGCCATGAGGCTACTTTCAGTGACCTTCTGGAATTTGTCGAGGCTGTAAGGGTTGCTCTTGTCAAAGACGGTTGGAACATCCTGGCCGAGGACTATAACCTAGAATATGGCGGCGATCGGCTCTACGTTGATATTGCCGCCGAGAAATCCATCGTTGCCGAGAAGCAAGGTCACAGCATCCTGGTAGAGATTAAGAGCTTCTTGGGACGTTCATTTGTCAATGAGCCTGAGAATGCCGTTGGCCAGTACATCGTCTACAGAGATATCCTGTTAGAAACAGCGCTGGTCTTTGACCCGACAAGCGAGGTGGTGAAACAGTGGATAGAGTAGAGCACTATCGAGATATCGTGCGTCAGGTGCTGACTGACTACCAGCAGTTGAACGAAAAGTCCGAATCCGCTACTGAGAGTGCGCTTGTGTTCGATGAGACGCATGATCACTATTTGATTGTCCTCATGGGCTGGAATGACGATGAGCGCATCAAAAGCAATATGATTCACGTCCGTCTTAAAGATGGCAAAATCTGGATCGAAGAAGACTGGACCGAGACAGGCGTTGCCACTGATTTGCTCGAAAACGGCATCAGCAAAGACGCCATCGTTCTAGCTTTTCACCCACCGCAAGTTCGCCGATACACTGAGTTTGCTGCTGCCTGAAACCCGAAAAGGTGCATTGTAACCCTCCTCACGGATTGCCTTTCTGAAGCCACCAGGTCAGGCGAGTGTCAGGACGATAGTTCGTTATTTTAGGCTTACCTTCGGCTCTGGCGATCGCGAGCATGTTGAGATTCGCCACCACCGACCACAGCGTCCCAAATTGCTCACGCCGTAAATCTAGACAGACTGGAGTAGTGGACAGAATCTCCTGCGCGGTCTCCATGTCTATTTGAGCGCACTGTCCGAGGCGATCGCACAGATGCTGATACCGCTCAGCCGATTGGCACCAGCCAATGCCGCCCTGGTCAAAGGGTTGCATTCTGGGATGTTGAAATTGATTGGTAATGCACACAAAGTTTTCGTTCTCTGCGGGATGTCTCACTTCAGAGCCTTGTGGAGCTGATTCGACAACGGCCATATTGCGAGCCGCGTCCGCAATCAAGAAGTTATTGGCCGAAGCGACTTTGGCGGATTGGATGAGTGCGATCGCGTCCGCAACGGTGCGGCAAGTCTCCAAAACTTTGCGAATGATCAAGTGAAACGTGATGCCTGGTTGAATTTGCGTCCCGTTGACGAACGACATCGCGATCGCCAGCCCCATTTCATTCACGCCATCACAGCGCCCAATAAAAACATCCGACTGACTGACGTAGGCGAATTTGTCTTGAGGGGCAATTAGACAGCTCTCGGTCGTTTTGCGAAACTTGTACAGCAGGTCATAGTTGCGGCCAAAAATGATGGCATCTGAAGTTCGACCGGCAAACGCGCTACATTTACCCGTCATGTCGAAGACACCCAAGCCAGAGACAAACGCGCCCAATTGGTCAGCTTCCCACTGCCAGCCAGCAGCAAATCCCTCAAATTCTTCGATCAGCTCGGGATAAAACTGTGATACTGATTGATAACATTCTGTGCCAAATTCAGCCTGGCGTTGAGTCAATGAAAGGGGCGCAATCTTTTTCTGATGCAGCAAGCTCCCATATTTGAAACCCATGTCATAAAAGTTGCCATAGAGTCTGGGATGATACATGGATAGTCACCTCTAAATCGGTGGTAGACATCAGTGGACAGTGCTCACTCTAGATGTATCAAGGCTTTTAGAAAGCTACTTAATAGATTTTTTGCGTTTCTCGACAGGTTCTAAGTTCGTTCATGCCTCAAAACCAGACCGACTGCCGTAAACGCCTCGTTGCCGACCAGCCTGCCCTCACTGCGCTTTACCACCTTGAAATCTTCAGTGAGATAGAGCTTGAGAGCGGGAGTATTACCTTCAAGAACTTCAAGTTCCATGGCCGATGTTGAATCGGCGATCGCATGACGGACTAATGCCCGCCCAAATCCTTGTTTGTAAATCTGCGGATTGACATACAGCCAAGTGAGTTCTGTGTCACTGTAACCCACTTTCCGCACTTTGAAGTGTCACAGTAGGAATTAAGAGCCCCTTCAACACAGCAAGTAATATCGGCGACAAGGAGCACCCAAAAATCTCAGAATATGTTGGCGATTGCCATCGAGATTAACGATCTGCGGCTCACTATTGAGTACGACATAGTGAACTGCCATAAAACGCTGAAAAATCCAACGCAGCGTAGGAGTTTGTGTGCCTTTGCCGAGCTGATTCGGCAGGGTTTGCTCAGCCTGCTGTAGGGCTTGACGAAGACGTCTTTGCCCCAAGTTGTAGACCATCAAAGACAGCCCCATAATCATGGCCAGTGCCATGATGCGCTCGGCTGACTTCAGAAACACGCTTGTGGTAAAGAACAGTGGGTCTTTGAGGAATCGGAATCCGCGTTCACTGCCTTGCTGTTCCTTGTATTCTTGGAGCGCCTCGGTCGCTGTCAGGTTCTCTGCAGCCAGTAGATTCATGGCTAAAATGAAGCGGCCCGCCCGGTGCTCCTGCTGGGCTACCACCTCTAGGTTGAGATTCAGCGTGGCTTGAGCATGATAGGTGACTCGCTGGGGCGTTGTCTCCGGCTTGGGACGGTCCGGTGCGTCATAGTGCCGCTTGATTGCGACCGTCTTTTGCTCTAGCTGGTGCCACTTCAAGCGGTGCTCAAAGCGCTGTAAAGCAGTGGCCGCATCGGCCTCACAGGCAAAGGCTTGGGCACTCAAGTGGGCCAAGTCTCTTTGAGCTTGCTTTGTAGCCCGTTCGAGTGTCTTAGCCCACTGCTTGAGGTCAGATTGCCGGCGCAGCTGACTTTCCACAACAAACCAACGCTGTTGGACGTCACCATAGCAATTGCACACCGTCGCGATGCGATAGCCCTCGAAGTCAGTTGGCTCTAGCGCACTGTCCGGTAGCTGCCTCACTAGCTCAGCCGCTGCTTTAACGCTCAATGGAACCCGCGTCAGCCAGTGCAGGCCCGATAGCTTTTGCAGATTCGGTTTGCTGTAGAGAGCCGAATCTGCCACATATAATCCATCAAACTGCCACTGTTGCCGAAAGGATTGCATCAGCGCAGCAAACCGGGCTTTGTCCGCTTGGTTCCCATCGGCGACTTCCAGAAAGCCAGGCACATCCCCATCCGACCAACACACTAAGTTGAGGACAAATTGCTTCAGGTCGGGACGATGGTCACGTGAATAACCATGGGTAATCTGAATCGGGACTAGCCCATTCACAGTGATGTCCTCGTTAGCAGAGGCATAGTTGCCCTCGACGGCAAAGGAGGTGGCATCGAGCAAAAGCCTTTAGCTGTTGGGGTGCAGCCATTCCGTCGTACCAGCAATCGCCTGCAATTGAACCGCTGAATTCAAGTCAGTTTAGTGCTCATGTCTCTCGTCTCATTCGACAAGGCATCCTCATGCAGGAGCGGGGGCAAGGGCCCCACTGTCCAGATCTCCTAATTGACATTGCGGTGCGAGATGCCCTTGAAATCCGCACCTTTGAGCCTATTGTCCAGGCAATTCATCGACAGTTTCCGGTCAAAAAGCGCTACACCAGCCACGGACCCCGCAGCTTTCCCCAAGAAAGTACCTGGCTGCGCGACCTCCGCATTGCCATTTATCGACAGGATCTGGCAGAAATTGAGACCCTCTTTGACGATGCCCGACAAGCTCACTGGCGGTTGACGCACTCGCTCTCTGAAGTGCTGCAGCACATTATCAACAATCCCTTCGACGCTGACTGGTTCAGTAGTCTGTCCTTGGATTTCCGTCAGTATGGATTGCGGTTGACCTTGACAGAATCCGCTCAGAAAGGTCTTCCCGCTGACGATGCCTTTGAGCTGATTGAGGAGATGTATCACGCGGGCCAGGCCGATACCGAAACCTGTCTGGTCTATACCGAGCAACTCTGGCTGCGGGGGCATTTGGGGGAAGCGAGCGGCGTTTTGTCAGAAACGGATATCAACGGCCATGCCGCTAAAGAAGGGGCGCTGCGGGGGGCGATCGCCTTTCTCACGGGGCAAAATGAAGACGCCATTGCTTACTTTCAAATGGGTTTGAAAGCGGCAGGTAAAACCAAAACAGCTCAGGCAAGTTGGTTTGACAATCCCGCAGCAGCGCTTTATTTTTTTGCGTTATTGAACGACGGCATGCCTGCTGCCCTGCAGGAGGTTGAAAGCCACTGTCAATCACTCCAGCGACAAAGCGACCATTGGCTGCAGGAAAGTATGTCGCCGTTGTGGCGATCGCTGCATAATCAAAGGGCCAGAGAAGATTCGTCAGCTCAGGCTCCAACAGCTTTAAGCTGAGCTGAATGTAATCAGAGCGATCACTGATACGTTCGTGTAGCTCAATCAAGCGCTCACCAACATCGATGCTGCTCTATTCGGAACCGGAAAACCAGTACCAATTTGCTAACGTTTATTCAATAAGCTCACATACCTTGTCTTCGGAAAAAACATCTCGGACAGCAAAGGCTAAAACCTCTATCTCATCTCGCTCAAGCGCATTGCTACATCTCCCGAACATAGGCCCAGAAATATCTTCAGGATGAATAAGAGAATCTTGAGTTGACAAACTGTTGCCTAACTCAGGATCGTATTTTTTGAGAGAGGCTTTGTCCATAGCTCGTAATCGATTAAGTCCTCTGCTACTGTTCAAACCAAGTCATGCCAGAAGTAATGGCCACAGCCGTAGCAACGGCATAGAGGGCAATACCGACGAAAGAAAAGAACATTATTCGCTTAGGTTGAACACCCATGAGAGGAGTGACAACCGCGATTGTCCAACTTCCGATAATGGAAGTCATCAGAACCAGAAACCAGACTCCGTAGCGATCAAAAGCATGTTTCACTCTTTTTCCTCCTCTCTTCTCAAGTTTTGAAATCCAAGCTCGAATTTGAGGAATTTTCTTTAAGTAGCCATAGCCCCATAGAAACAATGGAATTGGGGTGAAGTTGCCAAATACACTCCAAATCACTGATGAGATAGGATCTAATCTCAGCGCTATACCAGTCGCAACAGCAGTGTAGACTTCAAAATAAGGGAAAAAACCGACTGACCAGGTTGTAAACGCTTTGGTTAGATATTGAAAAAACAGCATGATAAGCAAAGAGTTCCAAAAATCTGATTGTTGAAGAACTGAAGAAAAACCTCTCCTGGATTTATGGTTGAAACGATATAAAGAGATGCAAAGCTCTAGCTGGACAAAATCTAAAACCTCTTGATGAGGCAACATAAGTTAGCCCTATAGTCTCGAAGACAGAAGAAACAGAAAAACTGTTTTGATTAGCAGTACTTATAGCTTCAAAGCAAATAATCGGGGCTTATAAAAACTCATTTACTTGGGTTCTCGCGCCATATTAATTAGCGTTTTAATTATCTGATTTAGAAGCGCCTCATCAGGAGTGCCAAAATGAAATACCTCTGAAAACCATAAGCCATCGACTGCTAATTGAATAATGCTTGCCTTTGTGAGATCAATTCCGTCATCTTTTAACTTCAATTGCCACCGCTGTTCGTACGACTTTGCTGCTTCTAATAATTCAGGCGAAGCTGTTACCACTGAAGATAGGCAAATAATCAATGCTAAAGATTTTTTATTGAACTGCAGCGTTGCTCGGATATAGGCACGCAACCACTGTCCTGGAGTGCCTGGCGCATCATCTTGATCAAACGCTGTCTGTAAGGCAGTTTCAAAATCTTGAACCAACTGCTCCACCATCCCGGTCAATAAAGCATCTTTAGTGGGAAAGTGATAAAGTAAACCCCCTTTGCTAGTTCCAGCATGCTGGGCGACAGCACTCAGGGTCAAAGCCTCAACACCCTCGTTGATTGCGACTTCACTAGCAGCGCATAAGAGTCTCACGCGAGTATCTGCCGAAGATTTTGCCTGCTTAGCAGCCACATCAGCCTCCTGATGAAAAATTGAGTGCCAACATGCCTTGTTCGTTGACCTGCACCTGAACAATTGGTGGTACGATGGCGCTTACAACATTGTATACCGTCTGGACGGTTTTGTTGGCAGGAGACTAGAAACAGTTTGAGAAAAGCCTAATGTAGTCACTGAAAAATTCTGACAGAAGCTCTTCGACGAGTTGATGATTTTCTGTCAACGTATGTATAAGTTCCTGATTTAAAGCTGTCAGGGCATTGTCAACTTAACTTTCCGCATCTGAAATTCAGCCCTGAGCGATTATGTCTTCAGCGCAAGAACCCCTATCAATGCTAGAAGGGAGAGTAGGAAAGACAAAGAATGAGAGCTAAAAGTCGACTTAAGGGGGAGGTTATGCGAAGAGCGATCACAATGGGATCGATTAGTTTACTAGTGGTTGCTGTTGGCGTCGGCTGTGGTGTAACGACAACCTCGAACAATCGCTCAAGAACTTTCGCAACCTTTGCTGAGTGGTGCTTGAACCAAGCCGAGCTATCCTCGGCAGCTCAACAGACGGTTGAAGTTTTGCTGAAAGACGCAGGTACCGAAGACTGCCAGCAAGCTGAAGCCGTGCTGATGGATTTAACTCGGCTGGAATTTATTAACGAGGAAATTACTGACATAGCCCCCCTGACAAGTCTGGTCAATCTAACGGAACTAGACCTTGCTGGCAATCAAATTACCGAGACGGCTCGCTTAGCCAATCTCACAAACCTGACCTATCTGGACTTAACCGGCACCCAAATCACAGACGTATCGGCTTTGTCCAATTTGCCCAAGCTCAACAGCCTAATTCTGAGTTTTAATGGCATCACCGATGTCACTTCTTTAGCTGATTTAACAAGTTTGACCACGCTCATCCTCAGCGACAATCAGATCAAGGATGTGACTCCTTTAGCGAGCCTGACTAACCTGACCAAGCTCAGCCTCAGTTCCAATCCAATCAGTGATCTGTCACCACTGGCTAGCCTACCGAACTTGACGACACTTTCCTTTGCCCTCGCCGACGATAGCGACGCTAGCTCAGACTTATCTCACATAGCTCAATTGAGTAATTTGTCTGTGCTCCATCTCAAGGGCAACGGTATTGAAGACATATCGGCCTTAAAGCATCTATCAGGACTAGTTGAACTGGATCTCAGCTTTAACAATATTGAAGACATAACACCTTTAGCTGACTTGACCAACTTAAGAGTGCTTTACCTCCAAGATAACCAAATTGAAACGGTGTCTAAGCTCAAAAATCTATCACAATTGAGCGTGCTTCATCTTGATGACAATCAAATTACAAATGTAACCGCTTTGGCCGGTCTCACTAATCTGATCGAACTACCTCTGCACGGCAACCCACTGAACGATCACACCTGTCCTTTAGAACAAGGCGTTTGTCTGTTTACCGATCCCCATCCTAATATGACGGAATAGCGGTTGGCAGCAAAGTATCGGTGATGTCTCAATAGCCTTTAGGCAAGCTGACCATAGGCAACAAACATTCGCTAAGAGATAAGAATTAGCTGACAACAGCCCTTACATTAGTAGCGTTGCTTACTAGATTGATGTTATTTTTACGGAGATTAGAGGAGTGATATCGAGGACACTACATAGCTAAATCCTCAACGCGTCTTCTCATCACAGCAGAAAATCATTTACCCATTCAGCAAAGCCGTCTAGCCTACATGTTAGCGAGCCTCTCGCTAGAAAATTGCCTTCGCTAATAAGATCCGGGATTAAATCACTCTTGTACTCATAGGTAGCTTCTAACCGTGAAAGCAGCTTCAGACCAGATAGGAAATTGGAACATCTGACGTCATCTCTTTGATTAGTTAGGTTTACTTAAGTGATTAGCAGGGTGGATTTTAGAAACTAATCTCCGAATGAAGTCGTAAGTTTATGCGTCAATGGAAGTTGTTCCTATTCAGATCTTTGATTGGGCTGTGGATCGTGTTGTTTAGCAGCTTTTTATCTCTAATCATATTTGAGACCCGTAGCATCAATGTTAATCGCCCGATCGTAGAAGTCTCTTTAGAAGCTACGGATTCGGTCAATGAGGTGGCCATACCCGGACGCATTTTTACTTGCAAAGAAGTCGATTCACAAGATCAGTGCCAAGCAGCGATTCAAGGCCGTCCATTGGTCTTGACATTGACACCTGAGGAATCCAACGGGTTCGCCAGTAGCTGCAAAGCAACCTACGACGGTCAACGTGTTGGCTGCCACAACAACGATTTTGGCCTTGGAGCCATGATCCAGAGGGCATTTCAAATTCGAGACATTGGGCTAGATACTCAGCAGCTCAAAGCTGTGCGCAGAAGGTACTGGGGACTCAATACGCTACTCGATATTGGAGAAGTCCGGCTCATGGAAATCGGGACTGGGCTAGCGATCTCATTCAGTACCCTCGTTGCTGGTTTTGTTTGGGTTCGCACAAAACCTCTCAATCCTGCAAAAGAAGCCTATATGCTTAGGATAGTTTCGTTAGTGGCTAGCGGCCTCGGCATTGGGTTTGTCAGCTACTGGTCTTTTCTACTATTACTCTTGAGCACAGGATTCGCCGATTGATTGCCAATCATAACTCTCCGTAACAGCAAGGCTGTTTGGACCTGACCTTCAATGAAGACCGATCGTGCATCCATTCTGGCCATGCACTAGAAAACACGACCTAGCACCTAGCCACATGTACGATCGCCCTGAGATTGCTATAGAAGCCATTTGAGATCTCTAAGCCGGCGAGCGAGGCGCTTGAGCATGAGTCTGATGAAACACAAATTGAGTTGAGCAGTTGCATTATCGAGGGTCCGCTCAAAGTTCTTCACCAAACTCTTGCAGCGTTCCATCCAGGCATTGGAGCGCTCAATCACCCAACGGGCTTTGACCGGGACAAAGCCCGTTTTGCCCGCTGCCGCTTTCTCCGCTTTCGAGGGTTTGGCTGAGCGTTCAAACTGAATCTTACTCATCATCTGCGGATATACCGGCTCCAGCGCTGACTGTAAGGTGTCGGGATGATAGCCGTGGTCGAGCAAAATGGTGGTTTTAGGCAGATGCGCGGGCTTCGCCCGAAAATAATCGATGTGCTGCCTCAACATCGCAATCAAGCCGGCATCGTCACTCACGTTGGCCGGGGTGCAGTGCGTGAAGCAGGGAAAGCCCAAACTATCAACCGCCAGATGTCGTTCAATCCCGTTCGTCGCTTTGTAGAAGCAGAAGCCCTTCGTCTCGACGCTGGCATGGCAGGTATTCTTCACCGCCTGGGAGTCCATCATGATTAACGTCGTCCATTGCGGCTTTTTTCCGACCTGGACCCGCACCCGCTCATGTAGAACCGTCAGCAGTCGCTCCAAGGTGCCGTCTTGGCGCCACTGCTTATAGTACCAATATACCGTCGAATAAGGCGGCAAGTCTTTGGGCAAGTCGGCCCAATTGCAACCATTCTTGAGGCGGTAAAGAATGCCGTCGATAATCTCTCGATAGCTCCACTTGAGCGGTCGAGTCTGCTGCTTGGGGGGCAAAATTTTGGGCAATAAGCGTTCAAGGAGGTCCCATTCGGCATTGCTCAAACTGCTGGAATAAGCCATGGTTACTGAAGAAGTAGGCATCATTGCGCCCTTTGGCAGAAACACCGAAAGATCTCAAATGGGCTCTATAGCGAACTTAAATAGACTCTAAAAATTTTTAACCTCGTTTGCTAAAGCTCATGCTTCCAGTCTAGAACTTACTCTGCGTAAGTCTGCCTATGATACTTGCCACAAACCACTGCCCTTAGGAGGGCTTCGATATGGGTAGTGAAGGAAGTGAGAAAATCCCATTCCTGACAGCCCTCCTTAAGTCAGTCGTGGACCCTCAAGTCAGACCTGAGCCATCAAGCGCTACTCAATCAGGGCATATTCCTGACTAGTCTCAACCACGGGCTCTTGTCCCCGCAATACCGAGTTGCCTTGGAACAATAGGCGCTGATCTCGGGGTGAGGGGTCCAGCCAGTCCTTGGGATCCATTTGGCCGCTCTGACTATAGGCCGCGATCGCATTTTCATAGCAGGTGGCGCGAACATGCTCTTCAGAGATGCCCCGCTCCAGCATCAATCGGGCCGTTTTGGGCACTGCTAGGGGATCGCTCACTCCCCAATCGGCACTGCTGTCCACAATAATGCGCTCACATCCGTAGTGGCGCACCACATCCACCATGCGAGCATTCCCCATCTTAGTCTTGGGATAGATAGTGAAGGCAGCCCAGAATCCCCGATCCAAAACCTCCTGCACTGTCTGCTCGTTGCAGTGATCCACAATGACCTGAGACGGAGTGAGGCCATGTTCTAAACAAACATCCATACTGCGAGATGTTCCAGCCTTTTTGTCGCGATGAGGAGTGTGGATCATGACGGGCAAGTTGAGATCCTTGGCCAGGTCCAGTTGCAGGCGAAAGTACTTATCTTCTGCCTTGGTCATATCGTCATAGCCAATTTCCCCAATCGCTACCACGCCCTCTTTGCAGGCATAAAGGGGCAGCAGTTCCATCACCTGTTCGGCTATGGCGGGGTTGTTGGCTTCCTTAGAGTTCAAACCGATGGTGCAGTAGTGGCGAATGCCAAATTGCTGCGCTCGAAACCGCTCCCAGCCCACCAGACTGTTGAAGTAGTCCTGAAAACTGCCAACGTTGGTGCGGGGCTGGCCTAACCAGAAGGCGGGTTCAATGACGGCAACGATGCCAGCTTCCTGCATGGCAGTGTAGTCATCGGTTGTCCGGGAGGACATATGAATGTGAGGATCAATAAACATCATATTGGTAGTCATGAATTATTTCGTTGTTTCGCTATATGGCTTATTTCTCTATGTAGTCGTCTAGCACCCTTCGCAAAAGCACCCAATTCTCTACCACCATGATAGGCTGAGAATGATTATCATTCCATTTTTTGACTCATGGTCAGTCAGGTCTCCCGTCCACAGTCTGCAACCCACTCACCCGCTAGTGACCCAGAACAGCTAGCGCGGCTTCGCCATACCTGTGCTCACGTATTAGCCATGGCGGTGCAAACCCTGTTCTCAGAGACTAAAGTCACCATTGGCCCCTGCACTGATACGGGCTTTTACTACGACTTTGACCGGGCTGAACCCTTCACGCCTGACGATCTCAAGCACATCACAACCGAAATGCGGCGTATCATCCGGGCAAATCTGCCCATCATTCGCGAAACCGTGGAACGGGATGACATCCGGGCTGAGATTGAACAACTGAACGAACCCTACAAGCTGGAAATTCTTGATAGCATTCCTGCTGATGAGCCGATCACTCGCTACTACATCGGTTGTCCTGACCCGCTGCCAGCAACTACAGATCCGTCTCTCTTCAATGCGCCATCGGCTAAAGCGTCTGCCTCTAATAAGATGGCTTGCTGGTGGGATTTGTGTGCCGGTCCCCATCTGAACCGCACTGGTGAACTGCATCCTAAAGCCTTTGCTTTGGAAAGTGTGGCTGGAGCCTACTGGCGGGGTGATGAAACGCAACCGCAGCTTCAGCGCATTTATGGCACAGCCTGGGAAACGCCAGAACAACTAAAGGCTTACCTGACGCAGAAAGAGGAAGCCAAACGTCGTGACCATCGAAAGTTAGGTCAGACATTGGATCTGTTCAGCATCCAAGAGGCGGCTGGGGGCGGACTGGTATTCTGGCATCCCAAAGGAGCGCGGATGCGACTAGTGATCGAAGATTACTGGCGTCAGGCCCACCTGCAGGCGGGCTATGAGCTGCTCTACACCCCCCACATTGCCAATCGCACCCTCTGGCAAACCTCTGGGCACCTTGACTTTTATCAGGAGAACATGTTTGAGCAGATGGCTGTGGAAGCGCAACAGTACCAGCTCAAACCCATGAACTGTCCCTTCCACGTGCTGACGTACCAGAATCAGCTCCACTCTTACCGAGAGTTGCCGATTCGCTGGGCTGAACTGGGCACAGTGTATCGCTATGAGCGATCTGGGGTGCTCCACGGGCTGATGCGCGTGCGCGGGTTTACCCAGGATGATGCTCACATTTTCTGCCTGCCGGAGCAGGTAACTGATGAGATTCTGAGGGTACTGAACCTGACAGAACAGATTCTGTCGGACTTTGGCTTTACCGACTATGAAGTGAATCTTTCCACCCGTCCAGCCAAATCTGTGGGTAGCGACGACATTTGGGACCTGGCGACCTCGGCGTTGCAAAAAGCGCTCGATCGCAAAGAGTGGTCCTATGTGGTTGATGAGGAAGGCGGTGCCTTCTATGGTCCCAAAATCGATATTAAGATTCAGGATGCCATCGGTCGCCTATGGCAGTGCTCCACAATCCAGGTGGACTTTAACCTACCGGAGCGATTTGATCTGAACTACATTGCGGCGGATAGCTCCCGGCAGCGTCCGATTATGATTCACCGGGCCATTTTTGGCTCTCTGGAACGATTCTTTGGCATCCTGGTGGAAAACTATGCGGGGGATTTTCCCCTGTGGCTAGCTCCAGTGCAGGTGCGACTGTTGCCGGTGAGTGATGCTCAGCGAGACTACGCCAATCAGGTGGCCCAGACATTGCAACAACACGGTTTGCGGGTAGAGGTCGATGCCAGCGGCGATCGCCTGGGTAAGCAAATTCGGACCGCAGAGCTGGAGAAGATTCCGGTTGTCGCGGTGATCGGTCAGCGAGAAGTGGATTCTCAGTCACTGAGTATTCGCACCCGTCAGAGTGGTGATTTGGGGGCGCTGACAGTACCAGAGGTCGTTGAGAAACTGCAAGGGGCGATCGCTCAAAAGACTATCTGTTAGTCATCATTTCCGGTTTCTATAAAGTCAAAGTGAACTGGTAAGGTTCCACAAGCTGTTCCAGTAATGAGGTCAACGTCCATGCCTACCGTTCAGCATTACGCCACCAATTATCTAGAAAACGTCAAGGTGATGCTCATTTCTCCGAGTCAAACTCTGGAGTCATCAGCGGTGGAATATTGCATTTCTAGTGGATATGTCAAAATCATGCCCGCTGATGGCCGCACCCTGATTACCCACATTAGCAACGTCGTCATTGAAGTGGAGTCGTAACGCTCTTGGTTAAGGGTTTCTCTGTTCTGCAAGACGATCCCTCATGATTCCTGCGCTTTAGGTTCCGTTATGAATCTCTTTTCTCAGTCTCGGCCCAAATCCAATCCAGCCGCTTTGCAACAGCTCAAGAGCTGGATCTATGACCTCCTAAAACTTGACCCAGAGATTTCTATCTCAGTAAGTCAGCTTCAATGCACAGAACCAGGCTGCCCTCCGATTGAAACCGTCATCACCATTTTGAGCCAGCCTGCCCAGCAGTACAAAATCCATAAAGCGTTGAATGACATTGAGCAGGTTGATGTCATCCGCCTGTTTCAAACGGAGTAAATCCGATGTCTCAGCACACATTATTTATTTGCACTTCCTGCGCCTTTGCCGCTGGCCAAAGAGAGTACCAGGGTCAGCGAGGTGGATATCATTTGTGGCAGAGTCTATTGCAATGTCAGCAATTAGGACAACTACCGCCGACTATTAGGGTTGAACCGGTGGAGTGCTTGAGTGCGTGCAATCGGTTCTGCGCGATCGCGATCGCCGCTCCCGAAAAGACAACCCTTATGTTTGGTGATTTACCTGCCCTTGATAGTGCGACTGCCATTGCCCAGTTGGCAACTCAATACGTGGCCAGCGGCGATGGAGTAATCCCCCGCAGAGAGCGTCCGGCCCTATTGCAAAAAGGAATTCTAGCTCGCATTCCGCCCGTGCTGCCTCCTCAGCAATGAGCAATGTCTTAAGTGCGGAAATTGATCACGAAGTCAGCCGCTTGACGATTAACTCAAATTAGAATGATAATCATTATCACTTTGCTCTGGCGTGTGGTTCAGGTTTTCTGACGGCAGGTCAGTCCACTTCGTTCGGTCTGGCTGTACTATGCACTCTGTCAAACCCTTGGTAGATATCACAATTGATCGATCGCTGTCGGAATACATTACCGCCTTGGTCTGGGCACCAGTTGGAAATCGATTGGCGATCGCTTCCGGGGCCGGGGAGGTGGTTTTGTGGCAAGACTTTCAAGAAACCACATTGCAGGCCCCCAATAGCACTTCCATTGATGCCCTAGGGTTCTCCGGAGACGGACAGTGGTTAGCGGCAGCTGGGCAAGCCGGGATAGTGACGCTCTGGCGGCTGTCTGCTGACTCACCTGAATTGGTCAAGACGCTGACCTGGGGGTCAACCTGGATCGATCGCCTGCAGTGGCATCCCCATCAACCCTGGCTTGCCTATAACTGTAGCAAGACAGTTCATATTTGGGATGCTGGTCAGGGTGAAACCCTAGCTACCCTGGAACTACCCGCCAGCGTACAGGACCTGAGCTGGTCTCCGGATGGCACTCTCCTAGCAGCTTCAGCTCAGCAACGGGTCTACATCTGGGAAGAATCTCGCTGGATTTCCCCTCAATATGAATGGGAACTGATGGCCGCGAGTCGAGTTTTGAAATGGTCCCCTGAGGGAGCCTACTTGGCGTCAGCCAATCAGGATAATAGCGTCGGTATCCTCACCTGGGACAACATCCGTGCCCTAAAGCAATCTTCGGAGGATGAAGCCGATTCACCCGCTCTGCTGGCAGGGCTGCCCGGCAAGGTGCGGCAAGTCGCCTGGGCCGATGTTCCTGATGCCAAGCAATCCCCGATTTTAGCCACTGCCACACGAAACCTGGTTGCCATGTGGATATTGATTCCCGATGAGGGGTGGCAGAGTTGGGTACTGGATTTACATCAAGGCACTGTTCTAGATGTAGCCTTTCAACCCCAAACCGGTTTGTTGGCCTCCCTCTCAGAGGATGGCTGCATTCTACTGTGGCAGGCCGCTGTAGAACCGGTTCAAGTGCTGAAAGGAGCCGAAGAGGGCTTTTCCTGTTTGACCTGGCACCCAACCGGAGAGTACCTAGCGGCTGGCGGTCAGCAGGGTGAGGTGCTGGTGTGGAGCCTCTGCCCCGATGCCAGACAACAGCTTTTGCAACAATTGGAGGCGCTATTGTGAGCCCGGATTCTCTTTTACCCGCGTTTGGCGCAACTATTCATTGCCCTTGCTGCGATCGCCCAATCCCAGCTCTTCCAGTCTGTGACTGTCTGATAGGAGGACAACACCATGGCTCCGTGGTTGATTCTGGCCCATGTTGAGGCGGGCAGCCGGTTAACGACGTTGCTGAACGGACAGTTAACTCCGACAGCGATCGCAACCGGCATTGCGATCGCCTATGCCTTCGGTGCCGTACACGCCCTTTCCCCTGGTCACGGCAAAACCCTGGTAGGAGCTTACCTGGTCGGCAGTCGGGGCACTCCACAGGCCGCGCTCTGGCTAGGGCTAACCACCACAGTGACCCATACCCTAGCGGTTTTTATCTTGGGCGTGATCACCTTACTGGCCTCTCATTACATTGATCTGGACCAGATTTACCCCATTTTGGGAGCCGCCAGCGGAGTTGCAATTTGCCTGGTGGGACTGCGCTTGCTGGCTACGCGCTTACGGGATGGACATCATCATCATCATCACCATCACCTAGGCGATCATCACCATCACGCCCATCATCACCATCACGACCCACCCAGGGAAGACTGGCCATCGATTTTGACCATTGGTATTTCGGGTGGGTTGGTGCCCTGTCCATCAGCCCTGGTCTTGTTGCTGAGTGCGATCGCCCTCCACCAAATCACCTATGGATTAGTGCTCATCGGCGGCTTTAGCCTGGGTTTAGCCTCTGTGCTGACTAGCCTGGGATTAGCTGCCGTTTATGGACAACAGTGGCTGGAAAAATCCTCTTTAGGAGCTGGCGTCATGCAGCGGCTGTCAGTGGTCAGTGCTCTAGCAACAATCTGCATTGGCCTCGGTTTAACCACAATGACGTTGATGGGATAAGGAGCATTCACCCTGCCCTATTTCTGACTCAGATTCACTATAGTCCAGCCAAAACGCTGCATTGTAGACGGCTTTCTCCTGTAAGCAAACTATTCAGCAAACATCTCGGCGAGGATATCAAGAAGCATTTTTTGCTCATCTGGATCGATGCGACCAAGCTTTTTGATCAATCGATTTTTATCTACTGTGCGAATTTGGTCTAAAACAATTTGCCCGTTTTTACCCTGAAATTGAGAGACAACACGAGTGGGATATTGCTTCCCTTTTGTAGTCATTGGAGCAATGATAACCGTTGCGATATAACGGTTCATCTCATCCGGTGAGATGATGACGCAGGGGCGAGTTTTCTGAATTTCACGACCAACAGTGGGATCTAAGTTGACCAGAAAGACATCAAAACGCTTGACTACCATTCCCATTCTGTTTGATCCCAGTCAGTCGTGTTGACGTCGTCTAGAAGTGCATCATCTTGGTTTTTCGCCATGGCAGCAAAGGCCTCATCCCATCCGGCACGACAACTTGGCGCTGTGCGAATAGTCAGACAATCACCTTGTACTTCAATCTCAACGTCTTCGTGAATACCACTTTGTTCCAAAAGGAGCTTAGGAATGCGAATGCCTTGAGAGTTGCCAATTTTAACGATTCGAGTTCTGATGACTGTGCCCATGATTAAATACTTGCGAACACGCAATGTAATTACATCGTACTCACAGGTGAAAAAGCTGTCAAATTGCGTGCAATTGACACCCTGAATTTTGCACCCGTCATCTAGCGAGAAGCACCGAATCTTGTTTTAGGACAGCACGGTTGATGACATTTAGAGGCTTCCATGGGAACGGTATTGGCCTGAGCTAATTATGAAATGGATCGAGTAAACGAACGCCTGTCATATCAAAGTCTTGAACGTTGCGAGTAACCAGTGTGAGATCGTAGGTGAGGGCAGTTGCAGCGATCTGTTTGTCAATGGCATTCTGAGCTTGGGGCACTCGAAGACGTCCCCAAACCTGTGCTTCCGTGGCAGTAAAGCTGAGAATAAAGTCGCGATAGCCCGTCAAAATTCTCTGTAGCCAAGCTTCCAACAAATCGGCTTGGCTCTGGTCGCCGCGATGACGAATGAGGTCCACCCCACGGCGCAGTTCGCCAATGGTGATCACGCTCAGGTACAGTCTGGTGTTTTGGTCTATGGCCTTGCTAAAAAACTGTTGCACGCCAGGGTTGGCTTTCTCCTGCTTGCGTAGCTCACTAATGACGTTGGTATCAAGCAAATACATCGGCAGAGGTGTCATCTTGAAGGCGTTCAAAGTCGCGATCGCTGCCTACGTTGGGAATCAGGCACAGGACTTCAGCGAAGGACTTTTGGGGCGGATGCAGCAATACCTGCTCCAAAATTTTGCGGTGCTCAGCTTCGGCACTAACGCCGTGGCGGCTGGCCCGCTGTTTCAAAGCTTTGACAATGGCGTCATCAACGTTGCGGACAATTAAGTTGGCCATGGTATGGGCTTGAGAAAGAATGATTTTGCTCGAATGATAGCATTGCTATCAAAAAGGATGCCGTTGAATTCTACCGGAGCATTATGTGTCCATAAATCGCCTACGGGTTAGTGCTCATCGGCGACTTTAGTCTGGGGCTGGCATCGGTGCTGACTAGTCTGGGTTTAGCTGCCGTTTATGGACAACAGTGGCTGGAAAAATCGCCCCTTGGCGCTGGCGTGATGCAGCGGCTGTCAGTAGTAAGCGCTCTAGCAACAGTCTGCATTGGCCTCGGTTTAACCACAATGACGTTAATGGGATGAGACGCAGGCATAGCTACAAAACGGATAACTGGGCACTAGCATGGGCACTAGCATCCTGAATCTTGACACTTATCATCTGAAAGTGCAGCTAGGCAGCAGCCAGCACTTTTGCACCAGCACCTATTATTATTCATTCCGTCTGCCCATGTGTGAAGTTAGGCGGCAGCGTCATAATCGTTTCAGTAACTCGTCGTATTCAGCATGTGTTCCAATCCAAAACCAATAGATTTCCTCTTTTTCTAGCAATCCTAATGCTTTGCAGTTGAGACTGACACGAGCTGAATAGATGGGCTGACGCTGACTGACTCGTTTGAATTGCAGACTTGGGGGATGTGGATCGGTTCTCCACAAGGCATACGCTTTGTTGGCCTGTTCCTGTATTAATGTGGGCAGCTGATCCAGCCGCTTACGGAAATCTTTGGTGGTACTCGACTTCACTGACCAATTGGGAAAACTTCATCGAGTGGTACAACTGTGTCTGATTCAATTTCTTGCCGTACCGTAGCAGCAAGGTTGTCCCATTGAGAATCTGTGGTGGATTCAAAGCGTGCTTGCCAAGCCTGCTCATCCTCTAGCTCATCTAGAAGCCGAGATGCGATCGCATCCTGTTGCTCGTCGGATAGCTTGGAGATTTCTGCAATGGCCTGTTGAAGGAGTTTGGTCATCAATGGAAATAGCGACCAGCTAAGGTGATAGTCCATTTGCATTATACCTGAGTAACTATTCCAAGATATCGCCACGACCCTGCCTAAACCTGTAAACAGGTGGAGCGAAACAGGCATCGCGATCGCTTCTGCGGTGCAAGTGCGATCGCCGAAGGCCGGTCTCTAGCCATCGCCCTCCACCAAATCACCTATGGATTAGTGCTCATCGGCGGCTTTAGTCTGGGCTTGGCCTCGATACTCCCGACTCTGGGGTTAGCCGCCGTTTATGAACAACAGTGACTTGAAGGTTTCCCTATCGGTAATGGGGTTATGCAGCGGCTGTCAGTAGTCAGCACTTTGGTCACAATAGGCGTTGGACTCGGTCTAACAACAGTGGCGTTGATGGGATAAGACGCAGGCATAGTCAGCAAAGAGGAGCACTAGGCACTAGCATCCTGAATCTTGCCACCTATCATCTGAACGTTCCTGTTGAGTGGCTGCAAGTAGCTTTTGAAACACAACCAAGGTCTCCGTATAGTCCGCTCCAGCAGGGTTGTTATACGGCGCTACTACAACGCGCTTCTTTAACAACTTTACGAATTGCATTAATGACTAATTCTGGTTCGTCGAGTTGGATTACATGTCCGCTTTCTTGAGCAACCATGTGAACGCCCTGGAGCGACTCGTCAGCTACCTCTGCATGTAATGCTTGCAGCTTCTCAGCGACCTCTTGGGTAATGTCGAAGTCTAGCTTTCCAGCCGACAAAACAACGAGCGGAATATTAGGGAACGACTTGGTTTGGCGTATCTGTTCAAGCTGTTTCATGCTAGCTGATACCGCAGCCGATTCTTGAGCAAAGGTTTCTCCAAACTGGTTTTGAGAGTAGAGTGCTTTAGCCAGCGATCGCATCGAAGGTGGAAATTTTTGGAACAAACCAGCCGCCATCGGTAGAGCATCAAACGTAACGAGCAAACGCAGCAAACCCGTCCGTCCCATGATTGGCATCACATAGGTTAACAGTCCTTCAAGTCGTTTGTTGAATTCGACCCACTCAACCGGCGCGTCCTCATACATGCGCTCGTGAGCCACATCGACTAAAACCATTCCAGCGACTTCCTCCGGATGATGATATGCAAATAAACGAGTGAATAAACCACTTAAAGACATCCCCACCAAAACATAAGGCGGCTCAATTTCAACCGCTCTCAAAAGCTGTCGCAATTCACTAACAACTTGCTTCGCTGTGCGGGGTTCTGTACTTGAATCGCTCCAACCGTAGCCAGCGCGGTCGTAAGTCAGGACAGTTGTAAATTTGGCAACTTCAGGCTGCACTAATTGCCAATCTAAGTGAGTTCCTCCAGAGCCACTATCGACGATGACCGTTGGGCCACCTTCGCCCATTGTTTGATAGTGCCAATTCTTACCGTTGATTTGAATAATCTTTCCCGGTGGTGAAAACCTTCGGCGATCGCGACTTGTCGTAAGTGTTTGATAAATTGCTCCCAACCCGACGACTCCAGTCACTAACCCAAGGGGTATAACAAGCCATAACATCCAGTTGATCTCCTGAACTTACATGCGTTTACGATTGTTTTATAAATAGCTTTTCGAACAATTACCAAAGAATAAAGCTGCATAACTATTCATTAGAGAGAAGCATTCCACATAACTCCCTTCAATGGGTGCTTAGGTAGAAACTTTTCAGCCTAGTTCCTTGATTTGGGCATTTAGGTGGAAACACTTCAGCCTAATCCCCCCATATGGGTGATTAGGTAGACGAGTTCAGTATAGTCATCCCTCCTTTACGCGCCTCGAACTGCATGGGATTTGTTTATCATTTTGGCTGGTGGTCTATTCAATACAATCTGCCCTCCCAAACTGCAACCTACCTCCCCTCAGCCATATAGTTTATTAGCTTTTCACCATCCCTTGAGGCCTAGTACCACTACGTGGAATTCAAAATTCAAAATTCAAAACCATCTCATAGTGAGCCTTTTAAGCATTGGGCATGATGCACATACTTCCGCCGTCAAATGCAGACCAATTGGGTGCTGGGTGTTTCTGGCCATTCAGAGCCTTCGAGCTGAAATCGTTTACCCGTGAGTGGGCAAAAGCGACGACTGAGTTTTGTGATGAGGCGTATCACTTAAGGCGGGAAATGGGGGGGTGAAAGAATTCAGGAGCCAGGAGTCAGGAGAGCACTGGATTCTAGCTCCTCGCTCCTGACTCCCTACCTAGCCGAAATTCCCCAGTTTAAACATTACGCCTCTGATGACTCGACTGATTCAGTATCTGGTTCCAGTCATCACTGGCCCAGAAGAGACGGAATATTGGTAACTACAATTTGATAGAATCGCTTAGCTGGCGGCTGGCATCGGCTTCACGTTCTCTTCGGCAAAAATGCCCTTGGGAATGATGCCATGCACACCCCAATTGCCATCGACCACCTGAGTAATCGCAAAGTCAGTCCCGACCGTAATCAGCGAAAAGGCTTCATCCTCAGTCAAGTTCATCCCGTTCATCAAAAAGTCGCGGGCCTTAGCGGAGCTATCCTTGAGCGCCGGATCGAGCGAAGACACCGTATAAATTTCCTGCTGGGCGTCTTCTCCCAGAGCTTCTAGGTAGTTCGGGTAGGTAAAGCCGTGAACAATCCAGGAATCAGGGGTTTCCAGCAAAGGATAGTTGACGCCCTCCAGAATGCTTCCCGTCAGGTCGGCTTGCTTATGCAGAACAAATTGGAACACGCCAGTAATCGAGGTTTCAATGGCGGTGCCATCCAGTTCTGAGTCGCCCTGAGAAGCGTGGGCATCACCGCCGGAGAACAGAGCACCGGGCACCGCTACCGGCAGGTACAGAGAAGTACCCACACCAATGTTGCGGTTATCGATGTTGCCGCCAAAGTAACCCGGCGGAATGGAATCAACCACATCGGCTTCGCTAGGAACGACCCCCATAGAGCCCAGGTGCAGACGGAGGGGAATTTTGACCCCTTCTAGGGTATCTTCAATCTCGGTAACGGTGTCGTGATCAACAATGATGCCAGGATAGTCAATCGTCTCATGGGCTTGCCCATCGGGAGTCGTTTGGGGCGTCCACTGGTAACGGTAGACGGCCTCGGCCCACGATTTCTCTCCCGTAGCGTCCATCTCATACAGCGTAATCACCTCGCGCGGTTTGGGGTCTTCCTTGTAGTTATCGTATTAAAAGCCCCACCAAGCCGAAGCGTTAGAGCCATAGGTTTTGGTCGGATCCAGGCCGCTGGGACGCAATTTCAGATCGACAACGCGCACCTCTAGCAGATCGCCGGGTTCTGCACCGCAGACATAAACAGGACCCGTGAGAATGTGTACGCCAGGACCACGATCGCTAACGATTTTGCCCTCCGCTGTCCAGCTGTAAATGTCTTCAATGGCGGGGTCGCCGGCAATCATGCGATCGTAGTCATCACCCGCGTGGTGAGTAATGGTTTCCAGGGTGACGTAGTCCTGAGAATTAATGGCAATCACCGGCGCTCGATTTTTGCTGTAATAGCCCCAGTGCACCGTTTCAGGGCTGGCAGCCACCTCGTAGTGGCGAGGACTAGTTGCGCGACTGCCACAGCTCGTTGGCATCGTATTTTCAATCGGAGGCACCGCCGCACTCACCGGGGGCATGCCAACGGAAAGAAAACTCGCCATCAAACAGAGCACAAGCGTGGCAACAAACAAAGACGGGCGGGTCTTCAGCCCGCGCATTTTACGATTTTCAGCCATTCTGTCTTTCCTGAAAGGGGTTTGGCCCAATAATCTCAGTTATGTTTCTACAGAATGCCAATAGCGTTTGTCATCTAGATGACACTACTTCACCGATAGAGGCGATCGCCTTGCATCATGCGGGTCGGTCCTGGCAGGAAGGGGCGTGCATTTGCGTCAGGTGAGCTGAATGACGAGGGATAAGGCAAAATCATGTCTATACCCGCCTGCCATCGAGCATTGTCTTTCATCCCCGAATACCATGACTGCCGACGTCTTTATCCCCGTTCCCATTGCCATTCTCACGGTCTCCGACAGCCGCACAGAAGCCACGGATAAATCGGGCCAACTGTTAGTGGAGCGCCTGCAAACCGCAGGCCACACCTTGGCTGAAAAAATGATCGTGCCCGACAACATTTACCAAATTCGAGCGGTAGTCTCCCGCTGGATTGTCGATGCTGGGGTGCAGGCTATCATCACCACTGGGGGCACGGGAGTCACCGGGCGGGACGGCACCCCTGAAGCTATTGTCCCCCTGCTGGATAAAGAACTCCCCGGCTTTGGAGAAATCTTTCGCATGGTGTCTTACCAGGAGATTAAAACGTCCACAGTGCAGTCCCGCGCCCTGGCAGGGGTGGCCAACGGCACCTACATTTTTTGCTTGCCGGGGTCATCGGGAGCTTGCCGCACCGGCTGGGATACTCTGATCAACGACCAGCTGGATGCCCGCCATCGGCCCTGCAACCTGGTGGAGTTGATGCCTCGCCTGCTGGAGCGGTAGGCGGATTGACCTGTCGCCATCTAAATTCTGACAAGGGCGATCGCAGTAGGAATTGCAGCAAGCTATAAAATAATCGTACGAAAATCACGCTCCCCAGCGACGATATGGACTGGTTGCTAGACCCCTTGAATTATGAGTTTATGCGGCAAGCGCTCATGGCAGGTGTGCTGATGGGCATTTTGTGTCCGATTGTGGGCACGTATCTGCTGGTGCAGCGGATGGCGCTATTGGGGGATGTGGTGGCCCATGCGGTGCTACCAGGGCTAGCGATCACCGATTTCCTCAATATACCTTTGGTCATCGGAGCCTTTGTCTTTGGCATGTTCGGCACCTTTGTCACGGGCTGGATTCGCTCGCAGTCCAAAGTCAAGGTCGATGCAGCCATGGCTATCACTCTTTCCAGCTTTTTCTCATTGGGCATCATCCTGCTTACCAGCTTGCGCAGCCGCTTTGATCTCGAAGAGCTGCTGTTTGGCGATATTCTCAGCATTGCCCCAGCAGACGTGTGGGAAATGGGGTTTGTGATGCTTGCGGTGTTAATTGGCGTGAAGGTGTCTTACAAGGAGCTGTTGTTTTTTACGTTTGACCCGTTGGGTGCAGAGGCCGTCGGCCTGCCGGTAACTGCGATAAATTTTGGGTTGACAGCTGCCATTACGCTGACGATTGTCGCCAGCATCAAGGCAGTAGGCTTTATTTTGGTGGTGGCGCTGATGGTGAGCCCGGCAGCAGCAGCCTATCTATTCACTAAAGAACTGCACTGGATGATGGGAGTAGGCGCAGGGTTAGGGGTGCTGTCTTGTCTAACGGGAATGTATATTAGCTACTATTTCGATACGCCGTCTGGACCCGCGATCGCACTCACGCTTTTTGCCTGCTTTTTACTGGCGTTGCTGTTTAGTCCGAGCCAGGGGATTTTGACCCGCAGTCGAGGGCAATCCAAAGCTTGATTTTAAGCTGGGGTATGGCATCAATTTAGCCCCGATGGTCAAAGCATGATTGTTAGTTCTTACGGTCAAGAGAATCCAGACGAACAAAAGAGTAGTCTTTACACCTTTGACGGGGTTGAGATAGCGACATACCTTGGCGAATTCAGAGCGTTCTGGCCAGATGCAAATATGGTCGTTACGACTACGTCGTCTCGGCAGTCTGATACCAGGACATTGTTTATTGAAACTCATTTGAGCAGTCTGGAAGGTGAACTGCTGGCTACAGTCGTCGGTAGCTTTGGTGGCATATCGCCGAACCAGGAGTTTCTGGCCGTTTCGCCTAACAGCTCGCCAAGGGTCACGAACTTATATCGAAGGTGAGGATAATCGAGCTTCAAAATCTTGGCAAAGGGAACATTTGAAGTGCTTCTCGCGAGTCTTACTTAAAACTGGTAGGCGCCCAGTAGCAATTTCCTAATGGAGCCAGCTAACAACACCATGCACACCAATCGCCGAAAATCTAGTCGGTTCTGGACAGAAATTATCTGTGGCGGATGATTTAACGTATAGCCCTTATACCAATGCATTGAGTTGCCGAACGGTATGCTGCGGCAATCAGGGTAGGGGGTTGGGTTAGCAATTGACAGACAAGGGGTGAACCCCTAGCATGTTAGAGCGGATTAGGATGATAATCATTCTCAGAAAAACAAGATAACTCTTTTTCCAAAGCATTTCAGGAGAGCGCTCCATGCCCAAACTATTCCCCTCTCGAACCACGCTATTGCTGGCCTCCTCTGTGGCGCTCGCCCTCGGTCTGGGCAGTTGTGCCACAACTTCGCCTACCAGCGAAACGGAAACTCCCGAATCTGAGGAGGTAACTGCTGCCCCAGAGGAAACACTGCGGGTGGCGACGACGTTTTTGCCGGTCACTCAGTTTACCAATGCTGTAGCTGGCGATCGCGCCGAGGTTGTGCAACTGCTGCCAACGAACGTCGGCCCTCACGAGTACCAGGCTAAACCAGGCGATGCTCAGGCGATCGCCAATGCCGATGTGCTGGTCAAAAATGGCCTGGAGATGGAGTTTTTCCTAGATGACATGATCGAGAATGCGGGCAATGCTGAGCTGGCGATTATCGATTCCAGCGAGGGCATTGCCACCCTTGCCAGCGCGGGTGACCACGGTCACGACCACGCCAAAGAAGAAGGACATGATCATGCTGAGGGCGAAGCCCACGATCATGACCATGACCATGCCGAAGGGGACACCCATGCGGAAGGTGAGGATCATGATCATGACCACGCCGAAGGCGAGGAACACGACCACGCTGAAGGGGACGCCCACGGTCATAGCCACGGTGAATTCGATCCTCACGTCTGGCTCGATCCTAAACGGGCCATTGAACAGGTCGAGAATATTCGGGATGGATTGATTGCCGCTGATCCAGACGGCGAAGCGGAATACACGGCCAATGCCGAAGCGTTTATTGCTGAACTGCAAGCCCTAGACGCAGATATTAGCGAAAAATTGGCACCCTTTGAGGGACAGACCTTTGTGGTGTTCCATGACTTTGCCGCTTACTTTGCCGAAAGCTATGGCCTGCAATCTGAAACGCTGGTAGGCATTCCGGAGGAGAATCCCTCGCCGGAAGATGTGAAGCGGGTAATGGAAACCGTGCAGGCAGAAGGACTAAAGACGATTCTGACGGAACCTCAGGCGGGGCAAGAATCGTTTGATGCGATCGCCGACGACTTGGATATTAGCGTCAGCATGTTTGATCCTCTCGAAACAGGTGATTCCGAAGCGGTGCAGCCTGAATACTACCTCAACACTATGCGCCAGAATGCTGACAATCTCGTGACAGGCTTCGAGGGGGCCAACCAGGCTTGGCTCCCGCTCTGGGATTTTCAACCAGCAGCCGTGGTTTCCCAACGGGTAGGCTTGCGGTTCTGATTGGTGATTTTGTGAGTGCAGTCAGGAGTTAGCGCTTGAACGATCCGGTTTTAGTGGTGCAGGGGTTAACGGTGTATCGCGGCAATCACCCAGCGGTGCAGGAAGTTTCCTTTACCGTACCGGCGAGTACCGACACCGCAATTATCGGCCCCAACGGGGCCGGAAAAAGCACGCTGATTCAGGCAGTGCTGGGCATTCTGCCGCGTCAAGCCGGACAAATTTCGGTTCTGGGGCATTCCCTATCCGCGAAGGGGTACCTTCCCCCAGCGGTGCGACAGCAAATTGCTTACTTGCCCCAGAACTTTTTGTTTGATCGCCGCATTCCCATTACCACATCTGAATTGGTGGGCTTGGGCTGGAATCGCGTGGGGCCACAGCTGCCTTGGGCAGGCGGACAGGCACGTCGTCATGCCGTGCGAGCCGCGCTGACTCAGGTGGAAGCCTGGCACCTGCGTGATCAGCTCGTGAGCGGCTTATCGGGCGGAGAGACCAAGCGGGTACTGCTAGCCTACTGCCTGGTGCGACCCCGTGCGCTGTTGATTTTGGACGAAGCCCCAGCAGGTCTGGATGTCTTGGGGGAGTCAGAGTTTTACCAATTGCTGCATCAGCTCAAGCAAGAGCAGGGTTGGGCAATTTTGCAGATTTCCCACGATCTGGACATGGTCCGTCGCAGTTGCGATCGCGTGCTTTGTCTCAACCGCAAACTCTTGTGCCAGGGCACCCCCGACCATGCCCTTGCTCCTGAGCAATTATCTTTGGCTTACGGGCCGGATTTGGTTCGCTATCACCATCGTTGTTAAGGCAGTAAAGCCATCCCTTTTTGCCAAACTTCCAAATCGCGATAAGACTGAATTTTCCCTCCCGCCATCCCAATACATCCTCAAAACCCGATTCTTGTTTTCCATTTTTCCCACTCTCTATCCTCCATCCGCCACTCCCATGGCCCTCGAAACTGAACTCACTCGCGTTATCGAACTGTTCCAACTCCCCTTTATGCAGCGGGCGCTAATGGGTGGCGTGTTGACCGGACTCATGGGCGGCTTACTGGGCAGCTTCACCATCCTCCGACAACTTTCCTTTTTCAGCGATGCGCTAGGACATTCCGCTCTGCTAGGCATCAGCATTGGGCTGCTGCTAGGCTTTGACCCGTCCTGGGTGCTGTTGCCCTTTGCAGTGGTGTTTGCTTTAGTGGTGACCTATTTTTTGGAACGGACTCAACTCTGGACCGATGCCCTGTTGAACATCATTTATTCCTCCTCTCTGGCGGTAGGTATCATTCTGCTCAGCTTTCGGGATGAGTATCAGGGGGGTATTACGAACCTCCTGTTTGGCGATATTCTCGCCGTACAAACTGCCGATCTGATTTTCGGTACCATGCTGTTGGCAGTATGCGCGGGGTTCATTGGCCTGACCCTACGATCGCAAATTCTTCTCACTCTGCACGAACCCATGGCGATCGCTCGGGGTGTCAACGTCTCCGCCCAGCGCACCGCTTTTATTGTTCTGCTTTCTCTGGTAGTGGGCATTTCCATCAAAGCGATCGGCGTCTTACTCATTAGCGCCTTTGTGGTTATTCCAGCCTGTGCGGCTCGCCTGCTCAGCCGTCAATTCTCCCACTACATCCTCATCTCCGCAGGTCTAGGTGCCGTCAGCGCTGTCATCGGCATGCTCTTGTCTGCCCTGTTTGATCTTCCCTCTGGCCCGAGCATTGTCACCGTGCAACTGGTGATTTTCCTGATGAGCGCTCTCATTCCAACTGCCCGTGTTCTGGCTCCCTAACTTGCCTTATGAACCAAACCCCGGATGCGTTAACCCCCCGCCCACTCCTCTGTCAATGGCAACTCAGCCCGCCGTTTTGAGACCGATACTATGACTACTTCATTAGCAAAAATGATTCCCAAGCGGGGGATGCCAGTGACTCTAATTACTGGATTTTTAGGTAGCGGCAAAACCACCTTGCTGAATCACATTCTGGCCAACCGTCAGGATTTGAAGGTAGCAGTGCTAGTGAATGAATTTGGCGACATTAACATCGATAATCAGCTGCTGGTATCAGCCAGCGAAACCATGGTGGAGCTGAGCAATGGCTGCATCTGCTGCACTATCAACGACAGCCTGGTAGATGCTGTGTACACCGTGCTGGAACGGGAAGAGCGGATGGACTATTTAGTTGTGGAAACCACAGGACTAGCTGATCCGCTACCCATTATGGTGACATTTTTGAGTACGGAACTGAAAGCTTTCACCCATTTAGACTCTGTTATTACGGTCGTGGATTCAGAAGCCTTTACCAAAGACCATTTCAGCAGCGATGTTGCTCTCAATCAGCTGGTCTATGGCGACATTATCTTGCTGAACAAGGCTGATTTGGTGGTCGAGGCCAAGCTATCTCAATTAGAAACCTACATTCAAGATATCAAAGAACAAGCCCGATTCTTGCGGTGTTCGCTGACGGCAGAGGCCGACGGACTGCCACTTTCTGCCCTGCTGGACGTGGGTTTAGCAGAACCGCCTGTGGTAGATCTAGACCAAGGGGAGGTTCAGACATCAAACCAAACATCTCCCCATCTGGCCCAGGATGGCTTTATCTCGATACCGTTCAAGAGCGATCGCCCCTTCAATCTGACTAAATTTGAGCATTTCTTGACGGCTCAGATGCCCGTTGATGTCTTTCGCGCCAAAGGCATTCTCTGGTTTGAGGGCGAGGAGCAGCGCCACATCTTTCAGCTCAGCGGCAAGCGGTGTAGCATTACCCCTGAACCGTGGACCGCTCCACCCCAAAATCAACTCATCTTCATCGGTCGCCAGTTGAACCCGCTGCAACTGCACCAACACCTCACCAATTGTTTGACCGGTAGCCGCGTCTCGCTCTTGTCCTAAAGC
>NZ_JAQMUB010000018.1 GCF_028330965.1 Oscillatoria sp. CS-180
CAAACAAATCGATGCCAGATTGCAGGTGACGGGGGCTCAATGGAATGAAGCGTCTTTGCCACAAATGCTCAAATTGAGATCCCTTTATCTCAACCATCAACTTGATTGTTTTTCATCCCCCAGTGGATGACGTGCTCCCCTGGCACGAGGGTAAAGCCCACTTCATCGATGTAGTACAAGTCAATCAGACCCTCGCTGTCGAGGTCTTCGAGGCTTTCAAGTTGGGCACGTTTCTGGGCGTACTCGGCGGCTGGGGGGGTGTTCGCGCAAACTCGCCGCATGCGTCGCCACGTCATCTTCAGCGCTTTGAGGAGGCGTTTCAGCGTGTCCGAACTGATGGTGATATCCCAGGTGGCTTGGATTTTCTCTAGGACGGGTTTGAGGTTGCGCGGGGACGCCTTGGCCCATGCCTGCACTTGAGCTTTCTGCGCATCGTTGAGTTTCAGATGACGCCCGCGACCCGGTCGGTCATAGAGTCCCGCAAAGCCCCGGTCATTCCAAGCATTGAACCAGTTGTAAAGGGTTTTCTCGCTGATCGCAAAGATAGTTCGTAAGGTGATGTTCTTGAACCCTTATGGCGCAGCAGTAGACAATGGGCGCGCCGACGCACCTGATGGTGGCGACTGCGACGGTAGAGGCGTTCCAGCAGGTGCTGTGTTTCTGGGGTGATTTCTCGGCTCAAGGGCATTGGGGACAAAAGTCGATAGAGACGTCCTGATTAGAATCGCTCATTTTCTGCTCAAAATACTGTAAATATTTTTGCAGATCTACTTACCAATCACGATGGTCTGAACCTAATTGCAAATTAGCCATAGGTCGCGTCCTGCCAGTTTTCGACACCCATATAGTCCCGAGCGATCGCCTGGAGTACGTTGTCCTTATCCACCCGTACGTTGTGACGAGCACCGAGCAGGAATCGTTCGTGAATCTCATCAATGGTGTGACGCTGTTCCTCTAGCACTTCCATGATGACCGGTTGATAGGTCGCTCCCACCAACGAACCGAGGGCTTTGATAATAGAGACCGAGATCCGCAGGCGGGTCTTGTTTCCAGGCTGAGCCGTGTTCCAGTTGATTAAGTCTTGGACAATCGCTTCAACTTTGGTCTTAGAGTCAGAGCGTTGGTGTAGCCCCTCGGAACGAGGCTCGCGCTGTTTGGTCTCTTGTTGAGTCGAAGTCCTGGCCTCAGCCGGATCTGCTTTCACTTTGCTATCAGGTGCCTTTGTCTCAGGAGTTGACGCTGAAGGAGCAGAAGCAGCGCTGCTGACAGGCGTCCCCAAAAGCTTGTGAATCCCTTCCAATCGGCTCTGGGTTTCCTGCAATTCCACCACTAGCTCAGCGTTCCTTGCTTGCAGGCGAGCAAATTCATCGGGGTCAATCTGCTGAGCTCTGAGCTGATCTCGTTCCTGTTCGAGCTGAGCAATATGTTCCTTCAGGTTCTCCGTGGGAACAGGAGCCGCCCCCTGCGTTTTGAGTTGGTCGCACTCGGCTTGTAGTGACCGCACATTCGCTCTTAACGTTTCAATCTCAGCGGTAAACCAGTTGAAGGTCTGAGCCACCTGATGAACGGTCTCAGTCTGCTGGTGCTGGGGCTGTTCTCGTTGCGCTTCGTAGGCATCCAATAGAGCAGAGAAGTGTTCAGCCGTGGTCCCCTCAACGCCCTCAAGGGCCATCAGCTTACTTAAGCGTTCTAAGTCATCAGCATAGACTTGAGGGCGTTTGGTTGGACGTTCCTGAGACTGGGGCATGAGTGCTTCCTCCGTTTCGACATCGACGACCTGAACTTCGATCTGAACTTCGGTGGGCTGAGCACCGGCAGCGTCTTTCTCATCAGGCATCGCTGAAAAATCAGGTTCTAGTGCAGGGGCGGCTTCATCCACCGGCTCATCCCGAAACGCTTCAATGACGTCTAACTCTGGAAGCTGCCCTAGCTTGATGCCCAACCTGCCGTCTTTGTTGCCCTGGCCGTCGCCAATAGCATAGTCGTCATAGTTGGAACGAGCGGCATAGTTCGGTAGCTTTTTGCCCGCCTGAGAAAGCGTGAAGTGGCCTTGAATCTCAGCCTTGAAGAGATGTTCCGGTACTGTAGGTGGGCAGAACCAGTGGGCTGCGATGGTGGCATACACGGCTCTGAAGAGATGGGTGTAGAGGTTGTCGCGATCGCTCCTGTTTGGAACCAACCCCGAGAAATACTCGTCGCACTTCTGAGCGATCGCCAGACTATAGCGACGATTGACCGCTTGTCTCACCTGTCTTGGAGACGTACTACTGCGCTTCAAATCGGTGATGGCCAGGCTGTGCTGCAATCGTTCGATCGCCTCTAGAACAGGCTGGGCAGGGGCAAGGGTGGGAATTTCAATCGTGACATCTAAGTCATCGGCTTTCTTCACCATACGGCTGAAGCTGAGACTCCAAGGCGATTTCCAGGCAAATTCCGAGAGCAGGATTTCGCTAATCCGCCGACCCATGAGCACAGCGAGACCCGCCCCCACATCGGACCATTCATCACTGGCCAGTAGATTCTCAGCAATTTCAACTATTGTATCGACTGCTTCAGGATGGATAAAGCGCGTCTCTCTATCAGCGACTCGTTCCCTCTGTTCGTCATTGAGTCTACGATACTCTTCTGTCGAAAGCGCGACTAAAGCAATAGCAGGATGATTAAGATCAAGCACCTTGAGCGCCTGTACGACGTTGGAGCGATAGTTTTTCTGCTGGGCCGAGGTGTTGAGTCCTCTTGATGCGAACTCTTCCTCCAGCTCATTGGCAAAGGCTTCGGGGGTAAGTCTACCCGCGTGCAATTCCGCCAGGTAGATCCGAATAAACTGCTGAAGCCATTTAGTTGCTCCTTTGCTAGCAGCACTCTCTAAGCAGTCTTGAGCAAGCGTTTGAGACATGGAAGTTTCAGCTGCCTTTATTGTATCCGTATCTTAAGGTTATCTTATCTTTGTTTTATGGTTACAATGCATTTTTGACATCCGTTTATCTTAGATCTTGCAGTTGTCCCGACATTGCCTGGTCTGGCCCCCTGCCCCCTGAATTTGGGGGGTTCTGAGATCGAAGTCCCCCAAAATTGGGGGGATTTAAGGGGGCAAATGCAGGATGCTGATGTACTAGTACAAAATCTCAGTTGATTGCAATTCCTCACCTATTGAGCATGGGTTAAGAAGCCTTAGGATTTAGCTATTGTAGATCCGCGCGCTACAGAAAAACTTAGTCGGCACAATTGTTCTATGACATCACGTTGAGAGTGCTCAAGGTTGCTATTTCCAGCGCAAGGAGGCATAGTTTGATTTCCTGGTGCTGCCAGATGACCAAGTCGCTGGCCAGCTATCGGGTTTGGAAGTTATCAATGTGCTGCCACCGATGCTGTTGCTAGGAAGGTGAAGAGAACCATCCATGCCCAAATCCAATCTAGTCCCAGACGACGATTATCGGGTGCTGCTCGAAGAGCTAAAGGGTCGCATTCGCTCATCGCAAATCAAAGCGGCGATCGCGGTTAACCAAGAATTGATTCTGCTGTATTGGCAGATTGGTCGCGAGATTTTGGTGCGTCAGAAGCAGCAAGGCTGGGGCAGCAAGGTCATTGCTCGTTTATCGCAGGATCTGAAGCGAGAGTTTCCAGACATGAAAGGATTCTCGACAACCAACCTCAAATACATGAGGGCGTTTGCGGACGCTTGGTCGTCATTTGAAATTAGTCAACAAGTGTTGACCCATTTACCGTGGGGCCAAAATACGGTCCTTCTCAGTAAGTTAGACGATACTGAGGAGCGACTGTGGTATGCACACAAGGCAATTGAGCATGAATGGAGTCGTAGTGCGCTAACTCGGCATATTGAAAACAAACTATACCAACAGCGACTAGGGGGGGTAAACAACTTTGACTTGACGCTTCCCAAGCCTCAGTCTGATCTAGCAAGGCAACTGATTCGCGACCCTTATCACCTGGATTTTCTCTATGCAGATGAAAACACTCAAGATCAGGATCTCAAGCGGTTGCTAATGGCTCACATGCGAGAATTTTTGCTGACTCTTGGTGTTGGCTTCTCATTCGTGGGACACAACTACCCTATCCATGTAGGAGGAGAAGATTTTTGCGTTGACATGCTCTTCTACCATCTACGACTACGCTGCTTTGTCGTCATTCAACTGGAAATGGGAGAATTCAAGCCGGAACAATCTGGACAGATGAACTTTTATCTATCTGCCGTCGATAGCCAAGAACGGCAAGAGCATGATCAGCCGACGATTGGAATTATCTTGTGCTCTTCAAAAAACCACATTATTGCTGAGTATGCGTTGAGGAATCTACACAATCCGATCGCGGTTACAGAACATCGAATTCCCAATGTTCTGCCTTCTCCCGAGCAATTGGAATTCGAATTGGAACATGTTGTAAAACGGGTCGAGAACAAGGACAGCTAGCAGCAATGAGCTACCACCGTATTTGTTTGATGCTTGCTTTAGCGACCTCAAGGCTTTGGCTCTAGTGAGGGCTTCAATAGCGCTGTTCTTCGCGATAGTTCTGTAACTGCTATCTGGGCTAAGGAATAAATGAATTTTAAGTTCTCAGTTTTGAGTTTTGAATGATTGAGTCATCGGCGAATCCAAAGCTCAAAGTTGATACTTAAATAAGTTCCCGTTCCTCAGTGTCAGAACTGATGGCTCAGGAGCGTCGCAAAGGACAGAGCCAAAATGTCGATAGGGAGGATATGACAGGACAGAAATCGTAGAGCTGTTTTGTGCTTTTGAGAGAAAAGTTTTGCGCGATACATTCGGTATCGCGCAATATGCTGGTTTATTGACTGATGAGTAGAGACGGCATCGCGACTACATTTTATGAAAAGCTCCGCTTCAGCTTGTTGGGGTTTCTCATAAAATAAAGAGACTGAATCCGGTTATCAGTAATCTCAAGTGCTACGACGCTAGCAACAGTGCCGTCGAGGGTATAAATGATGCCGGGTTGACCATTGACCTGAGCCAGTGCCACCTCATAGCCCAAGCCCAGTTTTTGCCCGCGACGCCAAATTGCCCGTAGGAAACCAGCCACCTTAGCTGCGCCATGCAAAGGCTTAAGACAGGCCACGACCTGGCCCCCTCCATCCGACCACAGGGTAATGTCTTTAGCGAGTAAGTCGAGCAATCCCTGTAAGTCACCCTGCTGACAGGCTTGCATAAATTTGCGGGTGAGCTGTTCTTGCTCTTGAAGTGAAGCTTGGAAGCGCGGTTGCTGATCTGCAAGGTGTTGGCGGGCTCGTCGGGCAATCTGACGACAATTAGCAGCTGTTTTTTCAACCATTTCGCTAATTTCGTTGTAATCATAGCCAAAGGCTTCCCGCAGCAAAAAGACGGCCCGTTCTAACGGAGATAACCGCTCTAGTAAAACCAAAAATGCTATCGTCAGCGAGTCTGCTAGCTCAGCCGTAGCATAGGGGTCGCTGGCGGGGTCTGCGACAATGGGTTCGGGCAACCACGGCCCCACATACTGTTCGCGCTGAACCCGGGCTGAACGCAGCTGATCAATGCACAGGCGCGTGACAATGGTGGTGAGATAGGCTTTGGTCGATTTGACGGTTTGCTTGGATGTTTGCTGCCACCGGAGGAATGTCTCCTGCACCATATCTTCAGCATCGACAATGCTGCCGAGCATACGATAGGCGATCGCAAACAACAGCGAACGATACTGATTAAACTCCTCAACCTGAGCAACGGAATCGGTTTTTACTGCGCCATTTTTTGCTGTGGAAATCATAGTCACCTCATCTTACGCAGCAGCTGTGACTTGATAGCTACCGGGTACTATCTGGGTCGTAATGCTAATCCGATTCCAGGCGTTGATTGCGACGATCGCCATCAGCAGCTGCGTAATTTGCTTAGGAGTAAAGTAGCGACTCATCTCTTCATATACAGTATCAGGTACGCCCTGCTGGCTAATCAGCGTTACCGCCTCGGTTAGTGCTAGGGCAGCACGCTCTTCGGATGTAAAAAAAGGTGTTTCTTTCCAGGCGCTGAGGGCGTAGAGGCGCTGTTCTGCTTCACCTGCGTGTCTGGCATCTTTAGTATGCATATCAATGCAGAAAGCACAGCCGTTAATTTGGGAAGCCCGAGTTTTAACGAGTTCGAGCAGCGTTTTGTCTAGCTCACTTTTGCGGACGTAGCTTTCGATGCCCATCATGGCCTGATAGGCAGTGGCATCAACCTTGTTTAATTCAAGTCTTGTCATGGGTTGTCTTCCTGTAAGGTCTTCATTCAAGGAGACGAGACAGACACTTCAGATGTGACAGGGGCATTTCTCAGCGACCCCTGGAACATAGTGACAGAACGCCAAGATGCTGTCTTGAAGGAGCCAAGGCTTTGGCTGAGTGGGATTGACTTGGAGTCATTAGCGCGATGCTCGTCTAGTTGAGTTTGGCTTTTATCGTCCATTGCGATCGCGTGAAAAATTTGAGATGTCGAAACAACCGCAAGAATTTCGGTCTGATGTCTTCGTCCTGAAAATATGACCATTCTTCGATAACTTTAATATCGTTGCCATATGTTTCAACTTCGCCTGCGGTTGCAATACCAAATTGATAGACAGCCCCGGCATCAGTACCCAAAGCGCGCTTCATCTTAGCTTCGATATTCTTTTTCCAGAGACCTTGAGTGTATCGTCGATGAACAATCTCAAAAAGCACAAATGAGTTGGTAAAGGATTGCGACAGCTTATCAAACAGGCGGATTATATCTGCTGGAGCTAAATACATTAACAATCCCTCAGCGATAAAGAAAACATTTTCAGTTTGTAGCTGCTGAATTGCTTCTATCCAATTGTCATCTAACACTGAACAGCCAATCATAGGGTAGGTGATACGATCAGCTAAGATCGCTTGCTTGATTGCAACAACCTCCGGCAAATCAATTTCGACATAATTCCATGCTTTGTCCGATACCCGCCAATATCTTGTGTCAAAACCGCAGCCAAGACTCACCACTAGGCCACTAGGATTGTTGGCAATAAAAGCACTTGTTTCGGTGTCGTACTTACGAGTCCTAAGGGCAATATGACTAGTTAAAGAAGACGGCAGTTTTCGATTCAGAATTCTATTCTGAACATCAGCAGGCAGGTGCGATTGGATAATGCTTAAACATTGCTTGCTAACAACATCCTGAATAATTGGGTACGGTTTTTCTGTTTCAATGACTCTTGCTTTTAAGGTAATTAATGCGGTTTCAGAAACCACGCCCATAACATCCATCGAACTAACTCCTTCTCCGCCGATTACTATCTACTAGTACCGCTACTCAAAACTCAAAACTCAAAACCAAGGCAAACAAGCTTTCCCAACGTTTTGAATAGCGAGCCCATTTCCGTCGTAGTGAACTAGGCATAAAGGCAAAACTTGTGCGATTGAATCTGATTTAGGCCCTCCGAAATCTCGCTAGCGATGAGCAGAATATTCGAGCTGTAGGGCGATAAATTTCGCAGTAGCAGATCCATACAACTGTTCAATGTTCTGCAAGGTAATATCCAATGATGAGATGGGTGGTAGAGTGTCTTGTAACTCGATGGTGCGGTCAATTCTCTTGTTTGGGCGCTGAACTTTATCGGGTAAGACCACTAGACCGCGCTTGGTTTTTACTTCACCATCGGCAGCCGCTAGCAAAACTTTTGAGCGGAGCGTTCGTGAATAAGCATCTGTAACCAATGCCAACGCGATTTCGTCAACCTCATCAGTAATAGAAATCCCAATATTTTCATGCGACCAAAATGACAGCCCGTTGACGACACCTGTCAAGATGGTGTTTGCGCTCAGTTTGAATAGCTCAGTTTGATGCTCTGCGCTCCAGCTTTGAACGCCAATACGCTGGGCGAGTGCAGCCGTTTGATCGCGCCCGGCGATGGCTGCGACAAGGGCCACTGAGACCGGAATTGAGGCCGCAATTCCAGTAGTTGTAATTACATTCCCGTCCGCAACATAGCGCACATTAGATAGCCATTCAGTGTCAGGAAACCTCTTGGCGAGGCGCTTGGCCGAAAACCAATGGCCAACGCCTTTGCGTCCAGCCATTAGACCTGCATTCGCAAGGACCCAAGCGCCATCGCAGATGCCAACCATAGTTGCCCCCTTTGTGGCCTGTTGGTTGATCCAGGCGAGTAAAGCCGGATCCTTAGCATGAACAACCGCTGGAACAACAACGTAATCGGCGCCCTCTGGAAATTGCTGGTCAAATTCTGCCACTGTCGCCTGAGGCTCTATTTGCAGGGAGGAAGGAAACATCTGAAGGGGTCCTTTTTGGGTGGCGATCGCCCATACTTGGGCAACACCTGACTCCGAAAGCACGCCATAGGGAACGACATAGTCCGTTAGTTCAGTCGCGCGATTTTCTCCCACAACCGCGATCACTGGCTTGGCACGGTTGAAGCGCGGTACATAAGCAGGAAGCGGGGACGATGAGGCCAACCTCTGATTACTAACGCTCATAAATCGAACCTCCGTTTTATTTCAATGGCAAACAGCTTTGGCAAACGAACGTGCTATGTAAAACGTGCTATGTAAAACGTATCTGTGGCAGTAAGGCTGCCACGGCAAGGATGTCTACTTCTTCATTCAAGGCTGCCGTGAGCATCAGCCCTTGGTGAACTGCGAACATCAGTTCGGCGAAATGGTCTGGATTGACATCAGCATCAGGCATGGCCCCAGCCAAATAGTGGCGAACGAATTGTGTCAAGGATTTACGGACTTCGGCGCGGTTGGTTTTCAGCGTAGCTGCGACATTGCCCTGAAAGGCTGCCTCGTTAAGCAGCGAAACCTCCATACGCGCAAACCCTGTTTGACGCTCGGCTTCTAAGCTGCCGAAGTATAAATCAATTAATCGAGGCAGAGCCGCAACGGCTGATTCAGAGGTCAGATCCTCCGGAGCGATCGTGTCGCGGTCAGCTGTGCGGTTGCGCTCGGCTACCGCTTGAATGATTTCCTCCTTACTCTGGAAATAGTTATAAACAGCCCCCGCACTCAGCTCAGATTCGGCAAAAATGTCTCGCATGGTGGTGCCTTGATAGCCCAAACGACAAAAGCAGCGGATGGCTGCTTCCAAGATTTGATCGCGACGAGCCTGCATAGCTTGCTCGGAAAGTTTAGGCATAGAAGAATAAAAACGAACAATCGTTTTATATCTTTTTTGCTCGGCTCTTGTCAAGCGGTGGCAGCGGGGGACTGATTTAAGCATGGCCGGAGTCGAAATTCTGCCAGAGACCTGAAGGATCCTGCGATCGCTATTGCCAGAATTCGATAGCGCCCTCAGGAAGCTTTGCGAGAACTCGATTGAACGCATCCTCGTCCACATGCCGTCTCAGCGCGTTTGCAACATCACTGATAGCGGTTTCAGTTGCAAAGTTGTGATCAGCACGCAGGGCCTGGATCTCTTTTTTCATCAAGGATCGAGCCTCAAAAGGACGACGGGGCTCATCAGTATTCCAGTCCGCCACAAAAATGGCCCGTAGCACGGCGGGAAGGACACTGGCAAAGAGGACGGCGTCTTTGATATCAAGACAGCGTCGAAAAGTCTGAAGCACCCCTTGCACCATAGTGTAGGTCTGATGAGTGCTTCCCAAACCTGCTGTGTCGCGAGCATCGAGGAGGAACTCATAGAAGTAATCTGTTGCTCGTTGGTATTCCTGAGGGATTGGCATAGCTGGTTTTTACCTCGCTGGTATATCGCTCTATCCGCTTAGATTCCACATGAGCAGCGCAAAGCGCCAGCCCCGAGTCATCAGTTCTGAAGCTTCGTTTTTTCCCACCATGCGTGCATAGCGTGAAACATATCTTCTAGGTCGAGTGCACGCTGTGTGGCGGAGTACTCTACACGCAGCGGGACTTCCGGATAGACCTGACGCTTGACCAAACCATCTTTTTCAAGGGCACGGAGCTGATTCGTCAACATCGTTTGGGTGATGCCATCAATCAGTTTTCGCAGCTCACCAAATCGTTTAGTGCCCTGAAAAATCAAAATTTGCAGGATGATGAGTTTCCATTTACCGCCAATTAATTGAGCGATATTTGGCATCGGACAAACACCTTCAATCACCGGTACGGGGGGCTCTGACATTGTCTTTCTCGCTTTATTTTAATAACTCTATTTAGTCTTATTTTAATGCTTAGTATCAAAAACAATACTACATCAGAAAAAACTGCCTACTTGTCAATTGATACCAACCTTTGCCTATGATGTTTGCACGATTAGTCAATCAAAAAACAAGGCGAATAAATGCCCTTCACTCATGATGAAGTTATTCATTATTGGTTCTTTTGGACAGCCTGACAGCTGATCTCAATTTAGGTGTCGGTTGGCCTTTCTAAGCCGACCAGAGCACAATAACTCAGGAGTTTCAATATCATGCTTGTACGATCCACAAAAATAGTTGTCATTGCTGCTGTTATCGTTGCTGCCGTCTTATTGCTCAGTGTCGTACAGCCCGCGATCGCAGACGACTTTGTTGAATTGCCTCGCGATCTTGAAATTGAGCTGGCTTTAAGTGCATTACCAGAAGAGCTACAGGAGGACGCGACGATTTATGTTCGCGACCCGAAAAAAGGCTTTGTGCTGCATCGCCAGGGCACGAACGGGTTCACGACCTTCGTTGCGCGTACGAGTGTGCGCTTTTATGACGCTGAGTGGCCCTACACGTATCCCAGCGACCAACTGATTCCAGTCGCGTTTGATCGGGTAGGTGTGCAGCATCACATGCAGCCCTATTTCGATATAGAGCGCCTGCGCGTCGAGGGCGTGCCTCCCGAGAGGGCAAAAACAATTCTGCGAACTCGATTTCAAGAGGGTACTTATACCGCACCGGAGCAGGGAGGACTGTCTTACATGTTTGCGCCGATTCATCGCGCCTATGGAGCACCAGCACAATCTGACGAAAAGATTACAGTAAGCTTTCCGCACTATATGCCCTACGCACCTTACGTCATCACTGAACACTTGGGACCGATGGACTCTAAAGGTCGTGTCGGTAGTTTGGATCACGGTGGACCCAACGCAGGGCCACACGGATACCTGTATTTCAGGGTTCCCCAAGACCAAGTCAACGAAATCCGCACTAAATACGCTGACCTGCTCGATCAACTCTGTCAGTTGCACACCAATTGGTGTTTACCAGATGTGTAATGTCGATGAGTTGATGCAGCCACGATCGCAAGCCTGGACATGCGATCTTCCCAGGCAGCCGCAGCATCTGGCTCCGTAGCCCGAAGGCGAATCAGCTCCCTAGCGACGGGCAAGATTTTGGGCACGAAAGCAAGTCAGCAGACCGGTATCGAGGCGTTCCTCGTTAGTTTACAAGTGTCAAGCATAGAGAGGTATTATCATGAGCATTAAGCATCAAATCGATGCCAACGTACAGCAACTGTGCGCCTGGTATGGCGATGGACAAGATGGTTCAGCCCCCTCGGCAGACCAATGGCGGCACATTCTTGAGCGACCCGCGAATGAATCGATTACGCTGATCAATTTCTTCAAATACCGACCAATCGCGGCGTACCCCCCAGACAGTCCCCAGCGCCGAGAACGCATCGCCGGTCGGGATGCTTTCCAACTTTATGCATCAGTGAGCATTCCCACTATGGAGCGGGTTGGCGGTAAGTTCCTGCTTGTGGGACCATTTGAGGGCATGTTCTTAGGTGAGGCTGAGGATTGGGATTTGATCGCGATCGGAACGTATCCCAACCTTGAATCCTTCATGGGGCTATATACCGACCCCGATTATCGCGCCGCATCCCAACATCGAACCGCTGCTTGCGAACGGCAAAAGGTTATTGTTTGCTCAGGCTAGCCATAGCAATCGACGGATGCATTCGTTGATTGCTATAGCTTTCTGTAATCACGAGATGTCATCATGGTGTGCAATCGAAAAGGGATTAGGCTGAAAATTGTCTACGTAACGACTTCAAATGGACGTTGTATCATCTTCAAGACAAGCATTTAGTAGGGCGATCGCTCTGGCAATACCGTCTTCCTGACGGAGCTTTTCACCCAGTGCTTTAGCTTTCTGCTGAATGGTTGGGAGTGTTGTCACCGTTTGAATCGCCGCTGCCAAATTCTCAACCGTCAGTTTTTTCTGGGGAATCGGTTCACTGCCTACCCCCAACTCATGAACTCGTTGCCCCCAAAAGGGCTGGTCGCCGAAGAACGGGCAAATAATCGTAGGACAACCGGCTCGTAGCCCCGCAGCCGTAGTCCCGGCTCCACCATGGTGAACAACCGCTGCCATTTGAGGAAACAACCAATCATGGGGAGCTTGTTCAAGTTTGAAAATCGTCTTGGGTAAATCGTCTGCTGACAATCCTCCCCAACCTGTGGCTAGGATGCCGCGAACTCTAGCCCGTTGTAGAGCCCCAATCACGATGTGGGCTAACCGCTCCGGGTCGCGCCCAGCCATACTGCCAAATCCAACATAAACTGGGGCATCGCCTGAATTCAGGAAAGCTTGCAAATCCTCTGGCGGCTTCCACGTCGTTTGCTGGTCTAAAAACCAATAACCGCTAGCGATGACATTTTCAGGCCAATCAGTCGGTTCCAGAGCAACATGACGACTGTAGCAATGCAGCACCGGTATCTGCTCTCCCGTATGAGTATGCAAAAGATCAAACTTGGACTGACGGGGTAAATGATGTTCGGCACGCCAGTCTTTGACAAGCTTCCCGGCTGAAAATGCAAAGAACAGGTTGGTAATCTGATACGTCAGCTGGTTGTACCATCTGCCTAATGGCCCACCCAGCGGCAGTTTAGGAAAGCCCATATTGGCCTGTTCTGCGGTAGGCACCAGCATCGGTAGGGGCATTGCCAGAATTACCGGAATGCCTAATTTTTCGGCGATGTGAGGTCCACCATAAGTTTTGGGATGGAAGAGAATCAAATCAGGATGAATGGTTTGGGCTACATCCCAGCAATCTTGCAGTATCTTCTGCTGTAGGGGGGCAACTTGTTTAGATAAGCGGCGCGTCGCTTTGATGACTTCCCAGAGGTTGGTAACATCTTCCATCAGCTCCCGCCCCTGCATCGAATCCATCAGCTGCATCATCGCATCGTCCATGTAGCCGTAATTCAATCCGTGTTCTGTAATGAACGATTCAAAGCGGCTACTGGTGCAGAGGGTAACGGTATGGCCTACAGCTTGCAAGCCTTTGCCTAAAGCAACATAGGGCTGGACATCGCCTCGTGAACCGAGGGTAAGAATCAAAACATGCATAGATGATCCAGGGTTAAGGTGAAACGAGCGGTCTCCCGTTTTCTATCATTGCTGACTTTTCAGATAGAGCGAGATGTTCCCAAAATCATTCAACATAGGACAGCAGAGATATTGGGGCAAGCACCTGAATTTGTCAGTCGTAATGAGACAGGTGCGATCGCCATCTCTTGCTAGAGATTTGTTGATAATCTCTCTAACCTTACTGCAAGCTGGAAATGCAGAAAATCTCCATTCAGAAGTTGCTTTAAAGTTAGCTGCCCGGATTGACCTAGAGCATGCATCTCACTCTAAAGTCGTCTACTTAAGCCTCTAAGGCTTTGTCGGCTGTAAATGAGTGTGGGGGCTAGCAAACGTGTGTTGGGCATCGGGCTGCTGACAGGCCACCATCGTTTTGACATGTTCCATTTCGTCATCTCGAATCGCTACAAACACATCGTAAAGATTGTTGATTTCAGGCCGACGGTGAGCTGGTAAGTGTGCTGTTTGAAATTCATCAAACATGTAAAGATCGCCATCTCGATAGTAATTAATGGCAATTTGGGGAGCTGGCTGGCTTTTTAGCGTCCCTTCTTCTTGCTTCAAGAACTTGTCATAGCTAGCATAGGCATGCTGCTCAACTAGCTCCATAAAACGGTAGGCTGCTCTAGGAGACATTAAATAGAGCGCAATAACAATCCAGTAGTAGACTAAGGCCGTATGGCGTGCCAAAAACCGATCAGCCCAGCGACCATTACCGCCTAATGATTCCATGATTAACAGGTGGTGAAGCTCGTTCCAGGATTCAGCAAAGTGAACTTTGAGCCAATCTACTTTTCGCCACCATCCTAGTGTCTCATATAGATGCAATACAGAAAGATAGGAGAAATAGGGAACACGCGCAACGGTCTCAAGCACGTAGAAACGGGGATAGGGGCGATTTTGGTAAACGCCATCGATCACAAAGACTAATACACCCACCAACAGTCGAATCATACTGGAGTCCTCTTCTTTATCGTCATAATTATCTTCCTTCCTATTGTCTTTAGCTAAATCCAACTGCGTCTCTCATGAGCATATCTATTTGAAGCAGATTTAGTCACCTGAAAAAACCTAGATATTGTCCCTGACAAAATCAATAGGTATGGTTGCCTGATTGATAAAAATGTGAGTCAACCCGTCATTTACCTGGCAAAATTGATAGGGATTCCTTGAAAGATTGCATAAACATAAAATTGGGCTGGAAAGGGTAAAGGGGAAAAGCTTTATGAATCGATCAGCTCATGAGAAACTAGAGGTCGCAGCTTCCATCATTACCCGTAGTTGCTCCATCACCTGATGCAGGACAAACAAAATCAGCGCCCGCTTATTGCGGAAGTAACAGGTATTACCCCTGTTGTACAGTTCATCTCCTGAGCAATATCAGCAGGCTGTTCGGTAGCATCTACTGCCGTTGCTCAATCTCAATTACAACTTTTCCAACATGATTGGCCAGCTGCAAATAAGACAATGCAGTAGATGTCTGTTCCATCGGAAAGACTTTATCGACTTCAGGTAAGATACGATGGAATTCCATAGCTCGTACCATATCTTGGTAATGCTCACGGCTACCAACTGATATGCCTTGAAGCCGTATAGCCTTAAACATAAGTTCTGGAATGACCAGGTCCTTTATCGTGCCTGATAACACACCAACAACAGCAATTACCCCGCCAACTTTAACAGCGTGAATAGACTGCTGAAGTGTTTCAGCACCGCCTACGTCTAAAACAATATCGGCGCCACGCCCTTCAGTTAATGTGGTGACCTCGCTCGCCCAATCTGGCTTATCACGATAGTTAATCAAATGATCGGCCCCCATGGTTTTGACTCTCTCAAGCTTGGCATTACTCGATGAGGTCATAATGACTTCAGCACCAAAAGCCTTCGCAAATTTCAAAGCCTGAGTAGAGACGCCACCTGTACCCTGTAGCAACACAACGTCTCCAGCTTTAATCCCGGCTTGTGATAGTGCCGACCAAGCTGTAACTCCGGCACAAGGAAGCGTTGCGGCTTGTACAGCTGTTAAATGTTGCGGATATTTTGCAACGCCGTTTTCATTGAGGCACACATATTCACTGAGAATACCTTCATATTGTCCTCCAGCCAGTGAACTAGTCGCTACTTCTGCTGTCAATTGACCCGCTAACCAGTCCTGGAAGAAAAGAGGATTGACTTTATCCCCTGGTTGAACACGGCTCACCTTTTTACCGACCTGCACCACCTCACCAGCACCATCACTGAGAGGAACAAAAGGAAGTTTGATGTCATCACCAACCCCAAATCCACCCATAATCATCAGGATGTCTTTCCAATTTAGCGAGGCCGCCTGCATTTTTATGATTACCTCGTGGTCATCGGGTATCGGTACGGCTCTCTCAATCATTTCTAAGTGATCGAGCGAACCACGGGCTTTGGATTGTACTGTCCTCATCTACATATCTCCAGACGAATTCAACTCCCTTCATCTGCACCAGAAACCTAACGAACAGCATCATGGTTAGGATTTGTGAGGAATGAATAGGAGCAGATTTCTAGGTATTTAAAGGTCAATGGGTTATTAACAAGAAGCGTTTAATTGACCTTGAAATGGTCTTGAAAATGCTTTCCTAAGCAACTATCGGCAAATGATCCGTATGATCCGTGTAAACAGACGGGATGTCCCAGGCTTCGGCAATGCGATTTCCCACAATTCGCCAGACAACGACTGCGTCGAGTTCACTCGGTTGCCCCTCCCAAAGCATCCTATCCTTGACGTGGGTAACGACCAATTCATCACCGCAAGGGATAGCGGCGATCGCCTCAACTTGGAAGGTTCCGTTAGTTAGTGCAGCCAGTTTCTCAAAGAAGGTTTGAAGGCCATTCACGCCAACATAGTCACCTTGGATATCTAGCAGGTGAGGATTGAAAAAATGCCAGACAAAGTCTTCGGCAAAAAGAGCAGAAGCTCCGGCTATGTTGCTGAGATCTAATTGCTGCAAAAGAGAGATATTTGGATGCTCATGGGTCATCGTTGCACTTCTCTGTAGGGCTTTCGACAACAGTGATCATAGTTATCAGTACTAGCTCTCGTCACCTGGTAGTAAAACCAAAAGGCATCCCTGGTATAACTCATAGGTATCGTTGCTAGCGAGATCAGAATGGCTTAACTTTTCCAAGCTATTACCTAATAGAGGTGATAGGTACTTCTACATTTCTTCTGTACTATCGGCCTAAAGTTTTACTTGTGAGACCTGATTCAGCCTAAGTTTTCGACCATCTATGAGAAAGTAGACATCATTCTCTAAACGTTTAGTTAAATACTCGCAGAATATAGAGTTGTGGAAGCTTTAGCTGTCGATGTAATTTGAGACCAATTCGCTACTAAACACCTTTTAGTGCTTTCAATTGTTGTTGACAGGTCAGAGCCATGACGATCGCTTCAAATCCTAAAAATAGAAAACCTTCAAAAATAGAAAGCATCAAAGCAAGTAGCAACTTCTTGCGTGAGCCGCTGGCAACAGAGCTTTTGCAAGACATAACTCATTAGTTAGCACGGCAACAAGATCTCAACGCCGAAATATTTGCTAAGGATGTAGAACCTATTTACGGGCCAAACTATCTCCCTAGAAAATTTAAGTATTGTGTGACGGTTCCCGGGGATAACTCTGTAAGATCTTAGACACCTATGGCGTCGAAATAAATCCTGATCGCTTGAGTGTTTTGCATCGCTACGGGATGGCTTGTTCAGCATTGCCTACTTGTGGACTGGCGATTACCGAATCGGAAAGAGTATTCCCCGGTATGGTGGAACGGATTAATCAATTACTTGAAAAGCTAAAAAAGATTATGACTCATTATCTGATTTTGGAATCAAGAGATCCCTATGACTCGGCTGATTGGGTTGATATGCAGCAGATTATTATGGATTTAAAAAAGGCAGGACATCAGGTAACTCTATTTCTCTTGCAAAATGGAGTATTGCCTGCTCGCAAGGGAACTTCCTTTGAGGAGTATTTTGCCAAGCTTGAGGTATTAGGCGTCAATACTTTTGCTGATTTCTTTGCCTTAAAGGAGCGGGGAATTCAAAATCTTTCTATTCATGTCAAAAAAAGCAATTTGGATCATTTAATCCAGCTTTGCTTTGAATCGGAGACTAAATCAATTTGGCACTAGTTTTATCTCTGTCAAAAGGGCTGAATGCTAAACCATCAATTTTTTCTTTCTAGCGTGCATGTTTGAGTATTTTATACGGTTGAGAAATCGTGTAACTCAACGCTGAAAGATAGACCGATCGCTATTTAGTAACTGAAGAAGCCAATGTCCCTAAAAACTTTGAGCATTGCTATCATGGACGCTCCATATGAGTCCGCAAATTCCACCACGGCGCTCAGAATTATTCATAGCGCCTTGAATCAAGGACACAATGTTGATGTCTTCGCCTATGAGGGTGCTGTCAATTTAACCATGAAAGAGCAAGCCCCTCATGCCAACTCGATTAAAGGCACAACAATAGAAGAAGAGAACCATCCGACAACGAAGGATTGGGTTTCTGCCTTGTTTAAACTGGCCTGGGAGAAAGGCGTTACTCTGAACTGGATCAACTGCGGCCTGTGTGTTGATGAAAGGGGAGCCGGGAACTGGATTGACGGAGTACGAAGGGGTGGCCCTGCAGATTTTATAAAGTCAGTGGCAAAAAGTGATGGTGTGTTAGTGATTCCCACTCGCTGAAGGCATAGAAAATGAAGGTATTGAATATTATCGAAACGGCTTATCGGGCAACCTTAGAAGAGCAGGATGACACTATCCTTTGGTTAAGTCAGAGTTTTCAGAGTGCTGGGGTTGATATCGCAGTATTGCTTAGGGGCAATGCCGTGAATTACCTAGTTAAGGAGCAAACACCATTCAACTTACACTTTGGTGAGTGGCAACAGACACACCCGCCTGAACTAGATCAGGATTTGAAGATGATGATGAACCAGAGTATCGCCGTTTATGCGATCGCCGAAGACATTCATGAGCGAGCGTTACCCGAAGACCGACTTATTGATGGCGCAGTGTTGATCACAAAAAGACAGATAACCGATCTTTTTGAACAATTTGAATACGTTTGGCACTGGTAAATTCAAAGCTCTAGCCCCTCCGCCCTCATTAACGTATATAGCGCTTGCATACGAGTTTTTGACGCCAATTTGGCCAATATATTGTTGATGTGAAACTTCACAGTGCTATCGCTAATATAGAGCTGATCAGCAATCTCGCGATCGCGCAATCCCTTCGCTAGAAGCGTCATCACTTCCTGTTCTCGCTGAGAAAGTTTTGGATGCCCTTGAGTCGTCTGATCAAGTCCCCAAGTATCGCCTCGCATGACAGCTGCAACGGCTGCTTGCAACTCACTGGCAGTTGTCGATAGATTGACCTGGGCTTTTGCCTCACTGGGAGCCCTTTTTGACGTATGACTAACCCAAATAATGTAGTCACTGGTTGCCAATAAAGAAGCGTGATCCGTCAATAGGGGAATATGACGCTCCCCTTCAGTCTCAACCTTAAATCCTGCTGCATAGGCTAGCTGAGTGAAACCCGTCTGTAGCAAGGGTAGGCGACATTGAATTCGCAGAGAGGATTGTGAAAGATCAGCGGAAGTAGGAAATGTCAGTGAAATCTGAATTGCCTTAATACTGGCTTCGGTATTAATTCTAAAGGCCCCACCAAAGCAGGACGAGATCGCCGATAAGTTGCCGAAAGTTGATCGCTCCCATTCGTCTTGTGCTTGGTTTGTGAGGGGTTGAATTGCAGCGATCGCTTCTAAAGAAACCGAATCTAGGTCATAGGTTAAACGGCAGTAAGTGCAATCTAAAGCTTTAAGCCCTTCAGCAAGTTTTAGGAATACCTGAGTCTGGGATAGATCGAGGCTTCTTTCTGTTCCTAGAACGGTTATGCTTGTCTGACCTAAGATATGGGCAAGACTATCTGGAAGTGAGAGTTCCGAGAGGATAGCCTGAGGTTTAGCAGCCTGGGAAGTTTGACTTTCTTTCTGATGCAATAAAGCAGTCGCTAAAGCTACTGTCAAGGTTGTGCAGAAGCTAGACAGCACTTCTAAAAACTCTGAGCTCATAGGCTCATAGCCAAAGGCAGCCAATACGCCAATAACTTTGCCAGAATTCGCTAAGGGATAGCCCGCAAAGCTTCTGATTTTATTCTCGATCGCCCATTCAGGATACCGAATCCAGGACTCCTCTGCGAGATTATTACTCAGGAGTGATACGCGGTTTTGAGCGATCCTGCCAATCTTAAATTGGCCCATTGGGATGCGACTAAAAGAACCATTGATCTGCGTGTATAGTCCTGATGAGGCGATTAACTGTAGCTGTTTGCGATCAGGTTCGACTAGCCAAACCCGAGCAAAAGCACAGTCAAAATATTGAACCAAACCTTCCGTTGCCAGGTGAGCAATTACGTCTAAATCCAAAGAGTTAGAAAAGCTTTGGGCAATTTGATTGGATCGCTGTAAATCCCAGACTAGTCTTGTTTCGTTAAACATGCCCCGGAAATCTTCATGATAGGTTTTCACGGCACTGTCACTTAACTCTAAGTGTCAGAATGGGGAACTCCATCTACGACAGAAGAGATCACTGACATGCCGCTCCATTTCCTTCCTACCTTTGTGTAGCCTTCATCCAGTCTCTGAGTTCACTCATACGAGCCTGAATCTGGCTCCTATAGCGGCATGCACTTGCATCAAGCACACCCCATTCCCTATTCCTTGCTCCCTTAAGACACTGAGATGGCACTGCATAGCAACCGTAGCGCAACGATGCTCTAGTGGTCTGCCAATTTCGATCGCAACGATGTTCTAGTTTATCGACTGATCGACGGTTCGTGACGCTCCCGAGTAATCAGTTCTGGCACTTAGCTTTAGGTGCCCAGAAAGTTTAACTCAAATATACAAAACGCCTACTTCTGTGAAATGAAGGTAAGAAAGGCTACTAATACTCAGAAATTTTTACTGAAGATTCAGTATTCTAACGATGGTTCTCATGCCGTACCGAGAAAACCGAAAAGGCTTTCGATAGGTGCTTCTGTCTGTCGAGCTTCAATGTTTCTGAAAACTTAGATCAAATCTTCGCATAAATACCATGTTCTTTTCGTGCGCTTTACTTCTGCGCATTATTACTGAGTGTTTAAGTTTCCAGCATAGCTCCGCTCATTTTATCTGCAAAATCTATTTAGCACCTTATGACTATCCAAATTCTGCCCCTAGGTGACTCCATTACTCAAGGCGAAAGAGGACGAGCGAGCTACCGCCGTCCGCTATATTTTTTGCTCGAAGAGGCAGGCTATGACTTTGATTTTGTCGGTAGTTTGACCGGAAATCATGACGATGAAAATCCGTACAGCGATTTTGATCTCGACCACGAAGGGCATTGGGGATGGACTGCGGATGAAATTCTCTCAGGTGACCCGACACCCGAATCAGGCTCTGGCAGTGGCACACTGGCCGAATGGCTTACTGGTTATACGCCAGATGTCGTCCTCATGCATCTGGGGACTAACGACATGTTTCGGAATGACACAGTCGAAACGGCATTAGCAGATCTCCAAAATGTCATCGAGCAACTACGGTTAGATAATCCTAACGTCACAGTTTTGCTTGCGCAGGTTATTCCAACTACAGGAAACAGAGATGACCGCCTCGTTAGCTTGAATGAAGCGATTCCCCAGTTTGCGGCTGATAACAGCACTGTCGATTCTCAAATTGTGGTCGTTGATCAATACGCTGGGTTTGATGCGGCCACCGATACCTATGATGGTGTTCACCCTAACGAATCAGGTGAAGCCAAAATAGCTCAAAACTGGTTCAATGCCCTCGAACCTTTCATAGCGGTAGCAGAGCCTCCTACTGCGGACAGTGATCTGGGCGATCGCACTACAGAGATGTGGGAGTTTACCGAGTGGGATTTGCTCAACCCTACCTTCAGCGGCAATCCGTTCGACCTGATGGGCAGCGTCACGTTCACCCATACGGCTAGCGGAGAGACTCGCACTACTGGGATTTATTACGACGGTGGTGAAGAGTGGAGTTTTCGGTTTACAGGCGATTTATCGGGAGAATGGACGTTTCAGACTCAGAGTACCGACTCAGACCTGAATGGGTTTACCGGTTCCGTTGATGTCAGCACCAACGATGACCCAAACATTCAAGGGTTTCTCACTCACGTTGGCAACAAGTTCGCTATCCAAACAGCGGATGCCAATACCCTTGAGGGATATCTGCCGAATGTCTACATGAACCAGAACGAGCATTTTAAGCAGGGAGCTTTAGGACAAGGTTGGTCCTCGGCAGATACTACAGCTTACTTGAATGATGCTCGGAACAGTGGCTTTGAAACCTTGTATTTTCAGGTCAACAACAATTGGTTCAGTTTGGGTGCAGAAGCGAGAACGGAGCATGACAGCCGCAATCCTGATCTCGACACCTTCCAAATTCTGGAACAGATTATTGTCGATGTTCACCAGCAAGGCGGACGGGTTCACTTTTGGGCTTGGGGAGACGAAGACCGGCAGTGGACTCCTATTGACGGTATCAACAGCGCAGCTGATCAAAGATTACAACGGTATCTAGCAGCCCGGTTAGGCCCGCTCCCTGGTTGGAGTATGGGCTATGCCTTCGATACGCAAGAATTCACCAATGATAACCAGATGGATTTTTGGGCCAATAATCTCTTGTCTCTGATGGGGTGGGACCATTTGCTGTTTGCCAGGGGGTACGCAGCCGCACCAGGACTCGATATTGTTGACCCAACCAACAACAATGATTGGGTTGCTACTGCACTAAGCGGTCACTCCTATTCTTCTAAGGGGAATAATCAGCCCGGTTTGCAAACCTCTCCGGTAGGTCCGCTCAATATCGAAGAAGTCATTGCTGATATCAATTCTGACTCCACAAAGCCTCACTTTTATGAAGAGCGTTTTACTCACAACCGTTCTTTCGTGGGTAGCACTACCGGGGTGACGTATGACGTGGATCAAACCCGCCGTACTTTGTGGTGGCAAGCCATGGCGGGTGGGGTTGCTGGTTGGTATGGCTTTTTTGATCGCTCCGGTAATGAAGGACCTCCCTACCCTAATCTTGAGCAGTTGCGGACTCACCAGACCTTTTGGACTGGCAATGGCCGTTTCACTTTAGATTTAGAACAGGCGAACGATCTCGCTGACTCTCCCAATACCTATCTACTTAAGCGATCTGATGATAGCCGCTACATCATTTATGGCGAAGACGTCGACGCCATACAGGTCGATCTACCAAATTTGGTCGGGGCCACGAATGTTATTGCCGTTGACACAAAAGCTGAGTACCAGGAAATAAACTTTGGCGTCATTGAACCTGGCAACGATCGCCAACTGCTACTGCCTTACCTTTCTGACTGGGCCCTTGTGGTTGAAGGGTTAGCAACCCCCGATACAACCGCCCCCACAGCGATCCTGGACGCCGCTGATCTAGAAATTGAGGGGGGGAGTATCTATCGTTTCAATGTGGCTTACTCAGATGATCGAGCGGTCAATATCTCGTCCTTGGATGACCAAGATGTCGAAGTCATTGACGAAAATGGGCAGTCCATCCCAGTTACATTCATTAGTGCTGACACACCCTCAAACGGCTCTCCCCTAGTCGCAACCTACGCGATTCAAGCACCGGGAGGTGCATGGGATGAATCGGATAATGGTACCTACAGTGTTCGTCAAATCGCCGATCAGGTTACAGACACGGCTGAAAATGCTGTTGCTGCTGGTTTTCTAGGAAGCTTTGTTGTCAATATCACTGCCGATACCACCTCTCCCAGCGTTGTCGACGTTAGCGCGTTAACGCTGAGCACATTCGGGAGCGATGTCTACACATTCACGGTCACTTATGGTGATGACCAAGCTATCGCTCTGGCCAGTCTTGATAGTAACGACATTACTGTGACTGGTCCCAACGGCTTTAGTCAGACCGCTGTGCTAGTTGAAGTCAATGCATCTGATGATGGAACTCCGATAACAGGGACTTACCAGATTACGGCGACTAGCGGTAACTGGAATACCAGCGATAACGGTACTTATCAAATTCTGCTGAATGGCGATGAAGTCTCAGATTTGAGTGGCAACTCCGTACCTGCCATAACTCTGAGCAATTTTACGATCGCGATTCCTGATCTGCCTAACTACTCGGAAGCAGTGAGGGGTCTCAATCCTCTAGCTTATTGGACCGGCGATGAGATAACCGGTACGACTGCTGTAGACAGTATTGGTACGAACGATGGCATTTATCAAAATGATTTGACCCTGGGGGCACCCGGTGCGATCGCGACTGCCTCTACAACAGCCATCAGCTTTGATGGCATTGATGACTATCTCGAAATTCCCCACAGTGTAGATTTCGACCTTGCTGAAGGCACACTACTATTCTGGATTAACCCCAATGTGACCAGTCAACTCCAAACCCTCGTTTCCAAAGATTCGAGTGGGTTTGACAATGGCGGTCACTTCACTCTTTCAATCAACGAAAACCAAGCTTTAGAGCTACGTACTCAAAGCACGGGATCGAGTCGCTTCTTAACCAGTACTGGCAGACCCGTCGTAGCGAATACCTGGCAGCTGCTTGCCGTCACCTGGGGGGCCAATGGCATCCGAGTTTATCTTGATGGGGAACAAGTTGCCATCGACGAGCGGTCTGCCTTTGGTTGGGTGGGCAATGAAGAACCTCTTGTATTAGGCGCGAGTCAGTCCCGTAGTGGCGATTTGGTTGCTAATCAGCTGCAAGATTTCTTCAGTGGCAGTCTTGACGAAATCGCGCTTTTTGCGGATGTGCTCTCTGGCAGCAGCATCGAACAACTCTATGCCGCTGGTATTGCCCTAACATCGCAGAATACGATACCCGTAGCCGTCAGCGATCGCTATGCCACGGATGAAGATACCCCTCTGTCGGTTACAGCAGCCCAAGGCTTGCTGAGCAATGACAGCGATGGGGACAACGATGTCCTACAAGTCACCAGCAGTGACATCGTCTCGACTAACGGCGGCACTGTCAGCATCAACTCAGACGGCAGCTTCAGCTACACGCCCGCAGACAACTTCAACGGCACTGACACCTTTGATTACACTATCAGCGACGGTAACGGCGGCACCGACACGGCAACCGTCACCCTCACCGTCACTGCGGTCAATGATGCTCCCATCGCCACTAGTGACGCTCAAATCACCACTAAGAATCAGCCCCTCGTCATTGCCCCTAACGACCTAATTGCTAATGACCGTGATGACGATAACGATGCTTTAACGGTTACCAGCGTCGGCGCTGCCAGCAACGGCAGTGTAACTCAAGACCCCAATAGCGGCGAGATTACGTTTACGGCTGATGTCGACTTTACCGGAGAAGCCACCTTCGAATACACCGTCAGCGATGGCAACGACGGCACGGATACTGCCACCGTTACCGTAACAGTCGTTGACGTTAACGACTTTTCCCCTGTTGCCCAACCCGATGAGTACACTTTGGATGAAGATATCCCACTGTCGGTTGCAGCAGCCCAAGGCTTGCTGAGCAATGACAGCGATGGGGACAATGATGCCCTACAAGTCACCAGCAGTGACATCGTCTCGACCAACGGCGGCAACGTCAGCATCAACTCAGACGGCAGCTTCAGCTACACCCCCGCAGACAACTTCAACGGCACTGACACCTTTGATTACACCCTCAGCGATGGTAACGGCGGCACCGACACGGCAACCGTCACCCTCACCGTCAATGCCGTCAACGACTTGCCTATCGCCAACAGCGACACGGTAGCGACTGCCGCCAATACGCCGCTGACCATTCCGGTCAGCACCCTGCTGAACAACGACAGCGATGTTGAAACGGCCAGTCTCACCGTTGTGGAGGTCACTAACCCCAGCAATGGCACTGTCCGCTTCGATGCCATCGCTCAAACCATCACTTTCACCCCAGAGACTGACTTTGCAGGCATCGCTCAGTTCCAATACACTCTCCAAGATGAACAAGGCGCTCAAGCCACTACCGATGTCGCGGTCGCGGTCGCCGTTGCTGCCACTCCCGACGACAGCCTGCTGGTGTGGTGGCAGCTAGACGAGGGCAG
>NZ_JAQMUB010000019.1 GCF_028330965.1 Oscillatoria sp. CS-180
CCCCCCCACTGGAGTTAGCTCAAAAGAGCATTACCGATTGGTTTGACCCTATTTCTTGATGACGTCAGGATTGCCTGTGGTGTCAACATCAAGTTCTTCACGGCGGATGGTTTCTTCGCCGGTAACAACGTCACGATCAACTTCTTTGCGGACGTTGACTTCTTCGCGAACAAACGCTTCTTTGCGAATATCAGCTTTCTCGCCGTAGGTTTCTACGCGCGCAACTTCTCCTTCGCGGAAGTCAGGAGTACCTGCTACAGGCGTAGTTCCTGTAGGAGTGGTCCGTTCGATGACAACGCGCTCGTTCTCAACAGGAACAGAAGCCTCTTGAGTCGTAGTTTCAACACGCTTACCAACCGAAACGGTACCCGCCTTAAACCGATCTTTGTCAGCAATCAAACGCTCTTGATAGAGACGAATGGGCTGGTGGGCACCTTCATCCATACCAAACAGGCCAGGCTCGTTGTCGTAGTCATATAGATCGACATCAGCTGCCGCCGAACCTGTAACAGCGGTAGAAGTACCTGCGGGTTGCTCGGTGACACCATACAAAGATGCGCTTCCTGGGTAAGCACGATACTTGTCTACGTTGTACTCTTTACCCATGAACTGACGCTTACGGTTCTCACCCATTGTGCGATAACCTGCGCGAACACGGTCTTCGTAATTGCGATCGATAACAGTGTTATCGTCGTATGCAGGCATATTCTCAACCTGCTCTTTCGTCAAACCGTTAACGTAGACGCGCTTTTGAGAGTAATCAAAACTGGCCAAACCGATCGGTAGAAGAATCTGCTTACCAAAGATCCAAAAACCCGTGTCAACAATTAAATACCGAATGTTGCCCGTTTCATTTTCAAACAAAGCGTCCTGAATAGTACCGACTTTATCATCACCTTGGGCATAGACGCTGTAATCGCTGAAATCAGCGGAATCGTTGCCATCACCAAAGGTTGCACGGTGATTGGGGTATGCATCTTTAAATCTTGTAAGAGCCATATTTTCTTGCTTCTCCTAGTTATCACTAAGCAATTTAATAATAAAAAAATAAGTCATTGAATTCATGTTCCAATAGAGAGAGATGGCTCTCTATACATTTCTCTCTATCGATAGGAGCTGGACTTTTTAAAGCCGTTTTTACTCACAGAAGCAAACTCATCTGTCCGAAATCAATTAGTCAAGAATTGACAGGACTGCACTACATGTCGAACAGATTAATAGCAGTTTATGGTTTGCTTTCAGATATTTATTTGCGGTTTTTCTCCATAGGAAATTCGCAATGACGCATCTATCAAGACAAGACTTACAGAGCCCAGTCAGCTTTGACTTCTTGATTAGCCAATATGGAGCAGTCAGATCAATGTCGTCCGAAATCGAGTAATAAAGAGGACTATTCTTAAGTCTTATAAGAGAAAAAGCGTAACGGTGAAGCATCACCGTTACGCTTTTAGCCTACGCAAATTTTACGCTTTTCAAACTGCTTATCCCTAGCGAACCTCAGCTCTAGGCTTACGTGCACCGACAGTAGCCCCAATCAACGAAGCAACTAGACCAAGCAGTGAACCAAATAAGAAAGACCAGCCAGCCTTCGCTGCATTAGCCGCATATTGCTCAGCCTCAGCAGGAGTGACGTTAGGAGTAACTGCTGCGGGATCAGGAAGAGAAACACCACCAGGTTCCTGAATTTGATCAACAACCGATCCAGCATTGGAAGCAACAATACCAAATGTGCCAGAGACACCACTAGCCAGCAGCCATGCGCTGATCGCTAAAGTTGTTGCCCATAAAATTGTGCCGTTGAGCATAGCTGTCTTCTTGTTCATAGGCCCGCAGGTACTTGCCATTACCCAACTTCCTAAGAACAAAGAAATCAAAAGACTGATGATTGACCAGATACCAATGCCAATCCCTGCCGCTCTAGCAGACGCTCCACCTGCGCTTGCGCTCAGACCAATGGACGCACCCAGAGCACTTAGAACCAGCTGGGCGGCAATAGAAACCACAATCCCTGCGAAAATCGGACCCCAGCGAACGCGATCATGATATTCCACAACGGGATTAACCACGGGTTGCTGAGCTACTTGTCGGTAAGGCGCTTCTGGCCTTTCTGCATATGCCATTTTCAAATGTCTCCTAAATATCTTGGCCCAAAAGATCGCGCTTCGAATACTTCAGCGATCGCCATTAGGTCACTTATCGAATAACTCTATAGGTTCTATTTTTAACTAGCCTCTACCTTCCGAGAGAGCTAATCTTTTCTCTCGAAAGAGTTTTGAATTCCGCATTATTCATTCCCTCTAAAAAAAGATCGCAAAGGCAAAAACCCATTAGGAATCATCAAAATATAACCAACAAAGGAGCAAGTTTCCTTCTGTTGAAGGAGGAAATTTGAACAACACTCCTGAATATTAGGGGTAGTAAACATCTCTTAAGCAAGCTTTATCACCACCATGGCACTCTTCAAAATCGACGACCGATATCCTGACTATAAGGAGCGTTTCGCTGACGGAGACAATATCATGGGCGTCAATGTATACGCTCGTACCCGAAGCGGAGACGACAAAGTTGGTAATGTTGATACGGTTCTAGTTGACGAAGCAGGACGCATTCGATATCTCGTCGTCGATACTGGGTTTTGGGTGTTTGGGAAGAGGGTTCTTTTGCCAATTGGTCGATGTATTGACGATCCTGAGAGCGATCGCATCTATGTCGCTGATTTGACGAAGGATCAAGTGCAGAATCTGCCCGAATACAGCGATGAAATGGTGCTGGATTACGACTATGAGGAGCGAGTTCGTTCTGTTTATCGCATGGCAAGTGCTGAAAGAACGGCTCCGGTTGAAATGTCTGTACCCGTTGAGCAGGCTGGCATCAAAGGTTATGCAGCACAAACCGTTGCAAAGTCACCCATACCTCCTGAAATTAATCAGCCTGCTGCGATTGAACGTGAACCTGAGGTCAACGTATATGACCGTGAACCTGAACTTTATGCGACAAATGATGACAACCACCGTCGCATTCGTCTATATGAAGAGCGCTTAGTCGCTGATAAGCATCGCGAAAAGACAGGCGAAATTAAGGTTTCAAAGCACATTGAAACTGAACAGGCAGAAGCTTCTGTACCCGTGCAAAAAGAGAAAGTTGTCATTGAGATTGAATCGGTTGCGGGCGCGACTCAGGTCAACACTCCGGCGGGAAGCTTTCAGGCGGGCAAGGTGGCGGAAATGGATGTGTACGAGGAACAAGCTGATATCCGGAAAGAGCCTGTTGTTCGCCAAGAAGTCACCATCCGCAAAGAAACGGAGCAAGACGTTGTGAAGGTCCGTGAAACCCTACGTCGTGAAGAGCTCGATGTGCACCAAGAAGGTCACCCAGACGTAGACAACCGCACTCGTTAAAAGCTGAAGCACACTGTATTGGAGGGAAACGTTTTGAATTTTGAACAAGATTGGTCGGTCAAAAGAACGATCGCCTTAATTGGCAGCGTCGGTGCTCTTTCTGTCATTCCTGGAGCAGGCTGGCTTGTGGCTGACGCCCAGACTACCTATCCTGATGTACCCGCTGACTACTGGGCACAACCGTTTATTCAGCAGCTGAGTGACGCAGATATTTTGGCGGGTTACCTAGATGGGACCTTTAGACCAGAGCAGGCAATGGATCGGGACGAATATGCAGCTGTGATTCGTCAGGCTTTTGAAGCTGAGCCAGTGCGGTCTATTCCTGAAGCGAGTACGTTTGAAGATGTGCCTGAAAATTATTGGGCCAACGACGCTATTGAGGAAGCCTACGAAACCGGTTTTATGGGCACACCTCAGCCTAACGAGTTCGAGCCAACGGATGAAATTAGCCGTGCGGATGCGATCGTAGCCCTAGTGGAAGGGCTTGGAATGACCGAGCCTGAAACGGTGGCTGTTCCAGCAGCGGCTGAATCTGTCCAACCCGTTCAATCTGGTCAAGCAAGGTCCGCAGCTCCTAGTTTTTTAGCTTTTCCATTGGCTTCAACGTCCATCATGCAGCTGTTTGCACCGCCCGCTCAGGCCACACCAGCTCCACCAGCAGCCCAAGCCGATAATCCTCAAGTTGATGAGGACAACACTGCTGAAATTGATTTGAGCGAGTATTACATCGATGCTGATCAGATTCCTGATTACGCACGGGATGAGGTGGCGATCGCCACTGAATCAGGCATCATTGTGAACCATCCTCAACCTAATCAACTACAGCCCAATGAGGCGATTACTCGGGGCGCTGCAGCTGCAATGGTCCATCAAGCCCTGGTACACCAAGGTAAAATGGAACCTCTCACAGATACTGCTACAGTCAGTGAGTAGAAGAGCAGATAGGGCCTACTTCGACCTCAGAATCATTCAAATTGGGGGGAACAAGAGGCAAATCTTCACTATCAGCTCAACTGCTTAATCTGGAGTTTATGGCCGTTGATCGTTTTGTTAGGACAAAGCACAAGCCCTCTAGCTAGCCTTCAGCACCCGAACACTATTCGGTTGTACAAATCTAGATGACTAAAGCTATAAACAGGCTTTTTACCCGTGTAATGGTCCTTCTTTCTTGGAGCCATTGCACGGGTTATTTTTTGGAACGTATCAATATATTTCCATAGGCGGATTGGTCTTCATTCGTCCTTTGCCATAGTTGTAAGGCTAACGCCACATCTGGCGCATGGAGAACTTAAGTCATGTCTGAACCTAACGGCGTGATGATGCAGTATTTTCATTGGTACGCATCGTCTGATGGAAAACTGTGGAATGAGTTTGCTGAGAACGTAAAAGATTTAGCTGAAATTGGTATTACCGCTGTCTGGTTACCACCTGCGTATAAGGGAGACACGGGTGGATATGATGTTGGCTATAGCGTTTATGACTTGTATGACCTAGGTGAGTTTGATCAGAAGGGAAGTGTCCGAACCCGCTATGGGACCAAAGACGAGTACCTCAACGCCATTCAAACTGCAAAAACGGCAGGAATCCGCGTGTATGCCGATGTTGTGTTCAACCACATGACGGGAGCTGATGCGACTGAAGAAACTGTTGCCACACCCTACAATTTCGATAATCGCAACGAGGTCATCGGCGAAAGCCGCACAGTCAAAGTCTGGACCCACTTTAAGTTCCCAGGGCGTGATGGCAAGTATTCCGATATGGAATGGCACTGGTGGCACTTCGACGCGGTTGATTTTGATGCTAATAACGAAGACTTTAAAGCCATCTATCTTTTCGAAGGTAAATCCTTTGATAACAATGTTGACTTAGAAAAAGGGGCCTTTGATTACCTCATGGGTTGCGACTTGGATATGGAATCAGAGGAAGTCCGCACGGCCCTGAGAGACTGGGGAGCTTGGTACACCGATCTAACCCAGGTCGATGGATTTCGTTTTGACGCTGTTAAGCATGTCGAGGCTGGTTTCTTTCCACAGTGGCTAAATCACTGTCGCCGTGAAGCGGGTCGCAGGTTGTTTGCCGTTGGTGAATACTGGTCCTATGAAATTGAAGCCTTGCATCACTTCATCGAAGTGACAGGAGGTGACGTTCATTTATTTGATGCGCCTTTGCATTACAACTTCAGTGAAGCTAGCAAAGCGGGTGAAGACTATGATCTTAGACAGATCTTTGACAACACGCTTGTTGCTCAGCAACCGTCCTTAGCAGTCACGCTTGTGGATAATCATGATTCACAGCCCTTGCAGTCTTTGGAATCTATTGTTGAACCGTGGTTCAAACCGCTAGCCTATGCGCTGATTCTATTACGTCAAGATGGATATCCTTGCATCTTCTACGCTGACTACTACGGCGCACATTACAAGGACTTCGGGAAAGACGGTAATGAGCATGAAATCTGGCTGGATAGCCATCAATGGCTGATTGATAAGTTCCTCTACGTCAGACACACTTATGCCTTTGGGGAACAGTATGACTATTTTGATCACCCCCAAACCATTGGGTGGACACGATTAGGCAATGAAAACCATCCCGAGGGAATGGCAGTTGTGCTGAGTAACAGCGATGCTGGATACAAGTGGATGGAAGTAGGTCAGCCCAATACGACATACGTGGACATTACGGAACACGTTAGCGAGTCTGTCACAACTAACGAGGAAGGGTGGGCCAAGTTTTCCTGTCCACCCGGATCGGTCTCAGTTTGGGTTCCTGAACATAGCCAAGCCGATTGAAAACGTACAGCCTTGCCCCATTTTGCTTACAAGTGAGGCTATTAAGAAACAGGCTGCCACGATCGCAGGATATCCGCACGAGGATCGAAGGATTCGATCGCTCTCAGGTCTTGATACAGAGTCCGCTCGCGATCGCTGATTTGAGGAGGAACGGCAATATCAATTTCGACGATTTGGTCACCCCGGCGATCGCGTCCAATAGGATAGCCCCGGTCCGCTAGACGCAAGCGCTTACCCGGTTGGACGCCAGCAGGAACAGTAAGCTGGACAGGACCATCCAGTGTGGGGACGGTGATGGTGCTGCCGAGGGCAGCTTCGCTGGGAGTGACAGGAACGCGGCAGAAAATATCGTTATCCACCAGCTTAAAAAACTCATGGGGTTCGACTTCAATGCGGAGGTAAAGATTGCCGCCGCCGATCCCCTGTCCCTTGAGGCGAATGCGCTGGCCTGTCACCATTCCAGGCGGCATATCAACCTCAATAGCACGCCCGTCTTCTAAACGAATGCGCTCTTGTCCACCCGCATAGGCTCGTTCTAAAGGGACAATCAGACTAGCTTCGGCATCTCGACGGTTGCTAGGACGGGCAGACGACTGTCGAGATTGGGGGGGGCGAGGCGGCGCTGTTTCGGAAGCATAGGGGGGTGGATCTACAGAACGGCCATTGCGATTGGCAGCTACATCGCCGCGACGGTTGAGGAGCTGATCCACAAATGAGTTGAAGTCGCCCAGGTCGCCAAAGTCCAAGTTGTTGAAGGAGAACTTGCTGACCTGCTGACGAAATCCTTTTTGGTTCCAAAAGCTACTGTATTGTTCGTATTGCGATCGCTTCTCGGGATCCGAAAGAATCTCATAGGCTTCCCCCAACAGCTTGAACTGTTCCTCCGCAGCTTTATCGCCTGGATTCAAATCAGGATGATACTTGCGAGCTAGCTGTCGATACGCCTGTTTGATCTCCGCTGCCGAAGCGCCTTGTGAAACTCCCAAGATTTCAAAATAGTTACGAAAGTTTTGCATGTAGCCCTGTGCGTTTGGGATCAGGAAGGTTCAGGGTTTGGGGTTGAGTTTAAGACAGAGGTTTATGGAACAAGCTGTTCATTCGTCATCCAGTCATGACCGCAATTTACAGCAGGGTGTTGGCAGCAGCCAGATTTGATAGGCGAGAGACTCAGCACAGGCCCAATAGGTCTAGCACTCGATTGAACCTTGTGGATCAATCGCCTCAACGAAGCCAAAACGCGGCTACAGCCACTCGTCTTCGTCGCCCCAATCGTCATCATAGCTGTTCCCGTACCCACGATTGGGCACGTTGCGATCGCGGCCTCGATCTGGGCGGGCATCTCGGGGTGATCGCGAGGGTCCTGATTCCTGTCTTACGTCTGGAGAACGATTCCAATCACGACCATCCCGAAAATCGACTGGGGGACGCTGGGGAGCGGAACGATCCGCCTCTCGCCAAGGGTCAGGGGGCGTACGGTAGGAATCGTTGCCATAGCTACGGTCGCTACCATAGCCAGCGTTGCGATCCGGTTCTGGAGAACGATAGGGGGCATCATCGTAGGCACGATCGCCGCCATAATTGGGATTGCGATTGGCCTCTTGAGCATAGCGATCGTCAGAATAACCGCGAGGCGCGGGGGGCTGTCCATAGCCTGCGTCGCGGCGATCATCCCGGTAAGGAGCAGCATTCCCAGGCGCACGATAGGGATCAGAGCCGTAGGGATTTGGGGGCTGATAGCGGGGCGGCGAATTGTAGTAGTCGTTGGCTGGAGGAGCACCCGTGAGACGAGGGCGATCATAATTCCAAGCATCATCTTCCCAAGCAGGCCGACGAGACCAGCTATCTTCATAGCGGTTAAATTCGTCCTCGTCACCCATAAAGGTGCGCTTCAGGGTGCCCCCGATCTGACCCAACAGGTCGGTCTCTTCGGTGTCATCTTCATAGAGATAAGCTTCACGGTTGAGTTCGTAGACCTCGTCCTGCAGCTCTGCCTGAGTAATATCGATGCCCCGCTCATCATCGTTGAGCAGGCATTCCCGCAGCTCTTGAATCAATCGCTCGACTCGACGGCGGCGATCGCGGGCAAACTGCATACCAAAGTCCAGCACGACTTCTCGCAGCACGCGCTCTGCTTGGTAAGTAAGAGCTTCAGCGCGGTTACGCTTTTCCACCTGCTCTCGCTTCAGTCGATCCGTTTCTGAATACTCTTCGGCATCGCGAATCATTTGTTGCACTTCAGCCTCGCTCAGCGAAGCCGATCCCTGAATGGTCAGGCTTTGCTCGCGGCCAGTCGTGCGATCCATTGCCGATACTTGCAAAATGCCGTTGGCATCAATATCGAAGGCGACCTGAACTTGGGGGACCCCGCGCGGTGCGGGAGGAATACCCATCAGCTTAAAGCGGCCTAGGGGCTTATTATCTGCCGCCATTTCTCGCTCGCCTTGAAGGACATGAACTTCAACCATCGTCTGATTGTTTTCAGAGGTTGAAAAGATGTCTGATCGCCGCACTGGAATGGTTGTGTTGCGTGGAATGACCTTCTTCATGACGCCGCCGATGGTCTCTAGCCCCAGCGAAAGGGGAGTGACATCCAACAGCAGAATATCCTGCACTTCCTGAGTCAAAATGCCTGCCTGAATGGCGGCCCCAATGGCAACTACCTCGTCCGGATTCACATTTTCATTGGGCGCACGGCGAATCAGCGATCGCACCAAGTCATGTACCATTGGCATCCGACTGCCACCACCCACCAGCACCACCTCGTCGATCTGGTCCGGCGTGAGTCCAGCATCGTTCAAGGCCCGCTTGAGGGGACCCCGCAGGCGACTCAGAAGATCACCGCAAAGACCCTCAAATTGAGAGCGAGAAAGCTTTGTTTCTAGATGTTTTGGGCCATCAGCAGTAGCCGTGATGAAGGGTAGATTGATTTCAGTGATGTTGACCCCAGAAAGCTCAATCTTGGCTTTTTCAGCCGCTTCGGTTAAACGCTGCAAGGACTGGCGATCGCGTCTCAGGTCGACGCCCTCAGCTTCCAAAAATTCATCCGCCAGCCAGTCCACAATCTTTTTGTCAAAGTTAGTGCCGCCCAACTGCGTATCTCCAGCGGTGGCTCTCACTTCGAAAACACCATCCCCTACGTCCAAGATAGAAACGTCGAAAGTGCCGCCCCCCAAATCAAAGACAAGGACGGTTTGACTATATTGCTGGTCAAGGCCATAGGCCAACGCCGCTGCCGTGGGTTCATTGAGGATGCGTTTGACCTCTAAGCCGGCAATCCGTCCCGCATTGCGAGTGGCCTGTCGCTGAGCATCATTGAAATAAGCGGGAACTGTAATCACCGCTCCGGTCACGGGCTGACCAAGATAACGACTCGCCTCTTCGACCAGCTTGCGAAGGATCATCGCAGACACTTCTTCCGGCGCGAATTCCTTTTCTAAACGAGGACATCGAATACGAACATCACCATTGTCACCTTTGCGAATGGTATAGGGTACACGCTTCGAATCATCATTCAGCTCGCTGTACTTGCGCCCCATGTATCGCTTGACGCCATAGAACGTATTTTGGGGATTCAAGACCGCCTGACGCCGGGCCATCTGTCCGACCAGTCGTTCACCATCTTTGCTAAAGGCCACCACTGACGGTGTAGTCCGCGTTGCTTCTGCATTGGCAATGACAACAGGTTGACCGCCCTCCATCACAGAGACCACTGAGTTGGTTGTCCCAAGGTCAATACCAACAACTTTTCCCATTCGAATCGTGTCTCCCCGCTCTTCCCGCGTCCATACTTACCATGACTTATCCTCAGCCTGCGATGTTCGCTCAGACTGTTCTGTATGAAGTACAACAGATATCAATGTAAATTGCCACTGAACTTCCCTTAAGAATAGATAGCCAGAGGGACACGATCGCAGCGATCGCCTACATGACACCTAATTGACTTAACGTGCAGCCACAACAGGCCATTACATTTAATAAGTCACCACGTCACTATATAGTGTAGTCCCTCACTCTCATCTCTTGAGGACAATCCCTAGTCAAACTCACGAAGAGACTCACAGTAGGTAAGCGGTCCGCTATCAACAAAATGCAAAACGCATGGGGTGTTCGGCAAAGCCATTGCACCGCGTCGCTTTTAATGAGAGCGATGATCGCCTCTAATGACTTTCAATAAAAGACCGTCCTGCTGCCAATGCCGCATGGCTAGTAGTGTATCGGTTACCGTCATTCAGGACAGCTAAGTCGCCGTTGATAATCCAGCACTGATACCCCTGCTCCCGCGTGTGGCTAACCCCAATGATCCAATTGGGCATTGCCGAGAGTAGAACAAACTTTATGCTTTCCATAGAAATATCCTCATTAAATTAATCTTAAACTATGGGGGTGCACAGAGGATATGTGCATTAGGCATAAGATCGATGGATGTTAGAGGATAGTTAATTGAAGAAGTCATTGTGTCGTCATGTCTAATCAATCCATCGGGCTAGACGCTAATCTCCACAGCTATTTGCTGTCAGTTTCGTTGCGAGAGCATCCAGTGCTGCAAGACCTGCGCAACTATACGGCAAACCATAGTCAGGCTCGGATGCAGATTTCACCAGAACAGGGGCAATTCATGGCGCTTCTGGTGAAAATGGCGCAGGTGACTAAGGCTCTCGAAGTTGGGGTGTTCACTGGCTATAGTGCACTGTCGGTGGCCCTTGCTCTCCCCTCAGAAGGACGACTCGTTGCCTGTGACGTGAGCGATGAATACACTGCGATCGCTCGTCAGTTCTGGGAGCGAGCAGGCATTGCCCAAAAAATCGACCTTCACATCGCACCGGCCCAAGACACCTTGAATCATCTGATTGAAGCAGGCGAAGTGAACACTTTCGATTTCGCTTTTATTGATGCCGATAAAAGCAACTACGACACCTATTACGAGCAGGCTTTGAGGTTAGTTAGAGCAGGGGGACTGATTGCGATCGACAATGTGCTTTGGTATGGGCGCGTCGCCGATCCAACCGTGACCGATAACCGCACGGAACGCATTCGATCGCTCAATAAGAAACTTCAGGCCGACGATCGCATCGACCTAAGTATCCTTCCCGTTGGTGATGGATTAGCGCTGGCTTTGAAACGCTAGGAGGTTTAAGGACGAAGGCAGAAGGATAAAAATAAGCCTTGTACAGCTTGGTTAAATCCGGCTTAGGGGAGCAGAGAATAGGAGCAGGGAGTGGGGTGTGCTTGTTTCAAATGCATGCCGCTGTATCCGCAAGTAGGATTGATACGGCTTGCCAAGATCACATTAGTTAGTCTGGGCAGATGCTTGCTGACTGCTATACATGGCGCGTAAGACTAACGCAGGATCTACCCAGTCGCCGTCATACTTTAGCCCCCAGTGTAGATGAGGACCTGTTGTTCGGCCTGTCATGCCAATGCGACCAATGCGGGTGCCGGTGTCCACGGCCTGCCCTTCGCGGATTCGCAGACCGCCACCGCTGTCAACCAGATATTTACCGCCGTTTTCAACAACCACGTGGCCCTGCATATGGCAGTAGATATGCATCCAGCTACCGGATTGCACGACAGCGGACGTGCCGCAAGAACTGTCGTCGGAGACTTCAATAACCTGGCCGTTCCACCAGCTGCGAATGTAGCTGCCCATTGGAGCCGCCAGGTCTAGCCCATAGTGAAACCGTTGGTTGCCGCTGTAGGGATCTTCGCGATAGCCAAAAGGAGACGTATACGCCTGGAAATTTTCTACCGGAAACGAGGCTTGCTGCCACAGTGCCGCCATGGACATGTCCGATGCATTGGCCGCCTGGCGTGACGGATTGAATTCTAGATTAGTTGCCAGTGCCGTTAGTGCCGTAGATACCAATAGCAACACCATGAAAAGTCTCTTTATCCACTGACGCCGTCTCTGATCGATGGAGATGGCGTAATCAGAGGCAAAACGCCGAAGGAAAGATAGACGCTTCATAGTTAAGACCTTTGCGAAGGGAATCAACAGGCAGATCATAGAAAAGATCCCAGTATGGAATCTGCCGCCTAAGAATACCGCAGTTTTGGAAAATCTATTCACCCAACCGCAGTCTTTTGAAATGACTTTATCTGTCTTCGCACAACTGTTTTTTGCTTCCGGTAAATCTAGATAAAACTCTCACCTCATCTCCCCCTTTGATTACGCCTTTTCCCCACTTCCCACAACGTATAATCAGGTTTCAAATGCGTAGCGGGTCATTGGAGCAATGGCAAATTGGCAAGGGGTAGAAGGGGGCGTCACTGCGCCGAAGGGATTTCGAGCATCGGGTATTGCGGCGGGCCTGAAGCCATCTGGTGCTCCTGATTTGGCGTTGATTGTGTCGGATACTGAAGCGATCGCAGCGGGGGTCTACACGCTCAGTCATGTCCGCGCGGCCTGTGTGGATTATTGCCAACAGCGACTAGAATCCAAGCCCTATGCTCAAGCAATCGTTATCAACGCAGGACAGGCCAATGCCTGCACAGGTCCCCAAGGCTGGCAGGATGCAGTTTCAACCTGCGAAGCAGTGGCGACAACTCTTAATATTCCAACAGAGTCAGTGCTAGTCGCGTCAACGGGCGTCATTGGTCAGCGCATCCCTATGGAGGCTCTAGCCACAGGTATTCCCAAAGCGGTTGCAGCATTATCCACCACCGGATCTGACGATGCTGCTAAAGCCATCATCACTACTGACTTGGTCACAAAATCCATTGCGCTGGAAATGGACTGGCAAGGCCGACCTATCCGCATCGGCGGTATTGCTAAAGGATCAGGCATGATTCATCCCAACATGGCGACCATGTTGGCATTTGTCACCTGTGATGCAACCGTTTCCCCGTCACTCTGGCAATCGATGTTGAGTCGAGCGATCGCCCACAGTTTCAACCAAATCACAGTAGACGGCGATACTAGCACCAATGACTGCGTGCTCGCCCTCGCCAATGGCGAATCTCGGACTCCTGCAATCACGGATGCAGGACCAGAGGCAGATCGGTTGGAGGCCATGCTGACGGCAGTCTGCGATCATTTGGCAAAGGCGATCGCCCGTGATGGTGAAGGGGCAACCTGTCTGCTCGAAGTTACGGTAGCAGGGGCCGTTGATGACGAAGCAGCGCGTCAGATTGCTAAAGAAATTGCCGGTTCGTCTCTCCTCAAATGCGCCATTTACGGTCATGATCCCAATTGGGGACGCATTGCCATGGCCGCAGGCAAAGCAGGCATTCCTTTTGATCAAGGTGATTTGCGAATTGAGCTAGGCCCCTTTCTACTGATGGAGCACGGTCAGCCCTTGGCGTTTGATCGCCCCGCTGCCAGTGACTACCTTAAGCAGGCCACCCAAGGGGACTATTTGAAAACAGATACGGTTAATATTCAAGTCTGTGTCGGTCATGGCAGTGGGTCAGGTATTGCTTGGGGCTGCGACTTTAGCTACGACTATGTCCGCATCAACGCCGAATACACCACCTAACTCCCGTCGCTTTTCCCCCTCGCTCGTCCTCACCTGCATTAAGCTAGAATCCTAAAACGTTTTCATACTCACTGCTTCAACGGTTTCTGTAGCTTGCCGAACCAGTCCATGAGCGAAGTTCCTGCTAATCAGAGAAATAATGACGAAGCACCTGATTGGTCTCGATTACAGAGAGCTTTGATGGTCGAAGCTGATCGGGGTTTTAATGACCTAGAAGGCCATCAGCAGCGGTTCAGCGAGTTCTTGCAACACGAATTGTCTGCGCCCCCTGATCCCTTGCCTCAGGACAGACAGGGCCAATGGCGATCGCTCGCTGCTGACTACAGTCGCTACAGCGATATGAGTTTTGCGGCCCGACAGCATCTGGTTGCCGAGACCCGTCAAACCCTTTATGAAACGCGCAAGTCGCTGGAGCAAGTCTCACCTCGTCAAGCTTCAGGCACTCCACAGAAGGCAGACGCAAAGCCAAAGTCGGCAGGTAAAGCAGTCAGTAGTCGGACAACTCGAAAGGCTACACAGACCAACAGTACCGAGCTGCAATCGGCGATCGCGACCCGTAGCAAGTCCCCTTTGGAACAGCCCGTCACCTATCTCAAAGGGGTAGGTCCCAAGAATGCCGAACGGTTGGCCAAGCTGGGCATCTTCACAGCTCTGGATTTGCTGCACTATTACCCTCGCGATCACATCAACTATGCCCAGCAGGTCGCGATTCGAGAACTCAAGCCGGGAGAGACGGTTACATTAGTCGGCACGGTAAAGCGCTCTGGCTGTTTCAGTAGTCCCAGAAATCCCAATTTGACGATTCAGGAATTGGTGCTGACGGATCATACTGGACAAATTCGAATCAGCAAATTTTGGCCTGGCAAGCGATTTCGTAATCCCGGTTGGCAGCAGGGGCAGAAACGTAAATATCCAGTCGGCTCCGTTGTTGCGGCGTCAGGTTTGGTCAAGCAAAACAAGTATGGCATCACACTTGATAGTCCTGATTTGGAGGTCCTGGATGGGCCAGAAGGTGACCCGGAATCGCTAACTGTGGGACGCATTGTACCTGTGTATCCGTTAACAGAAGGGGTTGGGGCAGCACTGGTTCGGCGTGCCGTAGTTTCTGCATTGCCGCTAGCGGTGAACCTGGAGGATCCCCTACCCGCAGCCGTTCGGGCAGAGTATGGTTTAGTGGATTTGGCAGTGGCGATCGCTCACATTCACTTCCCTGCCGACGACGATACCCTACAGCAGGCGCGCAAACGGCTCGTTTTTGACGAGTTCTTCTATCTTCAGGTCGGACTTTTGCGGCGACGGCAAGAGCGACGACAACAGGCCACTTCTGTTGTTTTGCCACCCACTGGAACGCTGATCGATCAGTTCTACAGCAATCTGCCCTTTGCTTTGACTGGGGCACAGCAGAGAGTCGTCAACGAGATTCTCACCGACCTGCAAGAACCGACGCCAATGAACCGTTTGGTGCAGGGAGACGTGGGGTCGGGTAAAACGGTGGTTGCCGTCATCGCAATCCTGTCCGCCATTCAGGCCGGCTATCAGGGAGCATTGATGGCACCAACTGAGGTACTCGCAGAACAGCACTATCGCAAGCTGGTCAGCTGGTTCAACGCTCTGAACTTGCCTGTGGAACTATTGACCGGATCAACCCGTACCGCCAAGCGCCGTCAAATCTTTTCAGACTTAGAAACAGGCCAGTTGCCGCTACTGGTGGGAACGCATGCGCTGATTGAAGACCCAGTGCAGTTTCAGCGATTAGGACTCGTCGCCATCGATGAGCAGCATCGGTTTGGGGTGCAGCAGCGGGCGCGACTACAGCGCAAGGGCGATAATCCTCACGTGTTGACCCTCACAGCAACCCCCATTCCTCGAACACTAGCGCTGACTTTACACGGCGATTTGGACGTCAGCCAGATTGATGAACTGCCGCCAGGACGAAAAGCCATTCAGACGACATTACTGAAGGGACGTGATCGCACCCACGCCTACGACCTAATCCGTCGCGAGATTGCTCAAGGGCGACAGGTCTATATTGTGCTGCCATTGGTGGAAGAGTCTGAGAAGCTGGATTTGCGATCGGCGATCGATGAACATCAGCGGCTGCAAGAGGTCGTGTTTCCTGAGTTTCGCGTAGGACTGCTCCACGGACGCATGACCTCAGCGGAGAAGGATGAGGCGATTAGTCAGTTCCGCGACGGTCAAACCCATATCCTGGTGTCCACAACGGTTGTCGAAGTGGGAGTCGATGTTCCCAATGCCACCGTCATGCTGATCGAACATGCTGAACGGTTTGGCCTGTCGCAGCTCCATCAACTCCGAGGCCGAGTGGGTCGTGGTGCCGCCCAGTCTTTCTGTTTGTTGATGAGCAGCACCCGCAACGATGTCGCCTTGCAGCGCCTCAAAGTTTTAGAAGAGTCGCAGGATGGCTTCTTCATTTCCGAAATGGACATGCGCTTTCGCGGTCCTGGTGAGGTGTTAGGCACCCGCCAATCAGGACTTCCCGACTTTGCCCTCGCTAGCCTCGTCGCCGATCAGGATGCATTGTCCTTAGCTCGTCAAGCCGCTGAGACTCTGGTCAATAACGACCCTGAACTCGCAGACTGTCCCATTCTTCGCAAAGAACTCAAGCGTCGCTACGAAAAACTCATGGGCGGGGCCATTCTGACGTAAGGAGATTAGGACTTACGCACGGCCCCCTTGCATCCCCCAATCTTGGGGGACGTTGCATCCGGCTTCCCCATATTTGGGGATTAATGGGCCAAAGCCGGATGCAACTGCGTAAGTCCTGAAGATTTCTGAAATATGAATCTTAGTAGATATCCGACCATAACAGTTTCATGAAATAGACCCTGTGACTGATGACACACTTGGCATAAAGTTTGCAGAGTCTACGGTTCTACACAGTTTTGATGAACCTGTTGGAGAAAACCTTACAACGTTGTCCAAGTGAGGCAATATAAAGATGTCGAAAGACACCCGAACAAGATTCAACTTTATACGGAACCCTTTATATCTAAAGCACCCCCAGCACCTTGTGTGCTGGGGGTTATTTATTAGAACTGCGGTCAGAAGACGAAAGGCGGGAGGCATTAATCCCTTGCCCCTGATTGATTTGACCTTTCAATCGTCCTAGCCACGGCGGCTACGGTAGGAACAGTATGACTCTGTAAAAGGATGAAGCGGTCCGTTTTCGAGGACTTGCGCAAATAAAAAAGTGATTTGTCAAATTCAAACTCGACAGCCCCTTAATCAACTCTTAGAGCTAGCGTAATGTGGGCGCTCTCATCCCGTTTGAGTTACTCAGATATTGGCGCAAATCCTATGCTAATCCTTTTGGCGCTGCCACCGAGCAATATCCCAGGTGCTGGTGTCCCAAGGCGTTGGTTCTAGGCCCACCAGATCCTGGCTCACACCGTTTGCGATCGCCCGATGCACGATAGGAATAGCCGCTACATCTTCAGCCAGTAGTGCATCCATCTCCTGGAACAAAGCTGCCCGTTTCTCTGAATTCAGTTCTTGGCTGGCCGCTTCCCAAAGTTCATCATATTCCGCGCTGCAATAGCGGGCGTTGTTGGGTTTTTGCCATTGGTTTGCCTGAGTTGCGATCTGTTCGCAGGTCCACCAGCCGAGATAAATAGTGGGATCGGGATGATCGTTGCCTGTCGTATATGCCTGCATATCGGCATAAAAGTGGTTGATGCTGTTGGTCTGTTGGGGATCTCCTGAGAAGAAATCATCGACCCGCACTCGTTTGATATCAACGTCAATGCCAAGCTCTTGTAGATTTTGTTCTACCAGCGTTTGAGTTTTCTGTCGTACAGGATTGACCGAGGTTTGAAAAACGATCTCCATGGGAACGCCGTCGCGATCGCGAATGCCATCCTCGTCCGTATCGACCCAGCCAGCCTCGTCTAAAAGCGCCTTCGCTTTATCCAGGTCGAATTCATAGGGGATTGTGCCGGGATTGGCATAGGGGAGAGGAGCGACCAGAATCTGAGCCGTAGGTTGTCCGGTGAAACCGTAAAGTTCTTCTGCAATGGTGTCGCGATCAATGGCATAGGCGATCGCCTGACGAACTCGCTTGTCGTCGAAGAAAGGATGGGTCGTTGTCAAGCTAGACCGTTCCCCTGATTCAGTTTCTCGAAAAGGATCAGTGGGATTGAGCATGACTCGCTCAACCAGTCCCCCAAATACCGGCACGACAACCCCTTCCCCGTCCTGCTGCAAATCTTCTAGCAAATCAATTTCGACCTGGAGATTATGGGCGAAATCAGCTTCGCCTGTACTCAGTACCTCGCGGGCCGCTGCATAGGGAGCCAACCCCCCGACAAATTCCACAGCTTCAAACGCAGGTTGATTACCGCGATAGTTAGGATTAGGTTCGAATAGGATGCCGCCGGGCTGAAAGCTGGCAACCTGATAAGCTCCTGTCCCAATAGGCTGTAGGTTGACTTCCGCCAGTCGCGCCTCGGGGCCATTGACAGGTTCAAAGATATGTTTGGGCAAGACTACCCCAGTTTGTCCCGTGAAGGGAATTTGCCATGCGGCTGTAACTTCTTTAAAGTTGATTTTGACAGTTTGGTCGTCAATGGCCTCCACCGATTCGACCGCTTCGTAGTATTGAGCAGTAGCCGCGCCAACTTCAGAGTTACTGACGAAATCGAATGTAAAAACAACATCCTCGGCGGTCAGCGCTTCACCATCTGACCATTTCACATCAGATTTCAGCGTCCAAGTCACAGATTTGCCGTCTGCCGCTAGACCCTCGTTATCCACAGTCGGGATTTCTGCCGCCAGAATAGGCACCAGTTCTCCTCGCTCATTTGCGGTCGCCAGCGGCTCTAAAACAATTCGTCCTGCTTCAAAGTCTTGGACACCCGCCGCCAAATGAGGGTTTAGGGTCGTCGGTAGACGGCTGTAGAGAAGACGTAAGGTGGTGGGAGAACGCTGCGCCGTTGTTGCAGTGGGTTCAGCCGTAGGAGTTGTGGCGACATTAGGAGGCGTTTGACTACAGCCACTGGCGATCGCGACTCCTATTCCCAAAACAGTATTCACTAACCACGGTAGATATCGACGCTGACCGACCATTTGCGTATCCATCACTACGAATTGCCATCCTATCCTAGCGATCGCCGGGTTGATTGAGGGAAGTGTCAAAACCAGAAAGTGTACTGGCTTTTCATCTCTTTCTAGTGTTGCCACTGCTCTACCGGATAGGACGTGAGGTTAGGGCTAATTGATCTCACCGAACTGCTCAATGCTGTTCAAGCGAAGGAATCATCAGTGCGCGATCGCGATCAGGTTGATCCACAATCAAGACGCTACATACGGGTTAAGTTTAATAAAGTTTATCGTTCTGAACTTCGGGAGATACGTTATCAAATTGGGCAAATTCCCCAAAAGATTTAGGCCGTGCTATGGACAGTTGCCTGCGACGTTCGAAAATTTTCCTAATGGGTGGACTGCTAGCGTGTCTTAGTTTGGTTGTCTCTGCCCCTAGCGTCTTGGGAGAAACAGCTGAAGAGGGTGCGATCGAGTCAGCCGAAACCGAGGAACAGCGCCCCGATAATTCCAGAGGCTATGACATCATCCACGTTAGCGCTACATCAGGCAGTGATGTTCAAGGCGATGGTACTCAGCTACGGCCTCTTCAAACGATTACCTATGCGCTTGCCCAAGCAGAGGGTAGTACGCTGATTTTGCTAGCCGGAGGCGTTTACAGTGCAGGAAGTGGAGAGGTTTTTCCTATTACTTTAAAGTCTGGCGTAACTGTGCAAGGCATGATCGGCTTCGATATTGGAGACGTCATTATTCAGGGAGGGGGAAGCTATTACAGTTCAGTCGGAGGCCTCCGCAACGTTGCTATTTTGGGTGCAGACAATGCAGGACTGGCGAATGTGACAGTATCGAATGCCGCCCCCGAGGGGACAGGTCTGTGGATTGAATCAGGCGACCCCGTCATTCTGAACAACGCTTTTCTCCAAAACGGGGCGAATGGTGTCTACATTGCTGGTAGCGGTGCTCCCGTCATTCGCGGCAATTATTTTTCTGAGAATGGCAGCGCAGGTTTAGTCATCGCAGGACCATCGTCTGCCGCTGTGGAATCGAACATATTTGAAAACACGGGAACTGGAATTACTGTTGCCCCTGGCGCTACACCTACCATTTCTAACAACCAAATTTCCAGCAATTTGGATGGTTTAGTCGTTCATGCCGAAGCGCGACCAACCCTGCAGGACAATCAGATATCCCGCAATCGCCGGAACAGTATTTTGGACTATTCCACCTGGACTGATACCCCAACTGCATCGGTAGTTGGGGCGGCTCAACCGCCACCACCTAGCCGGACAGCTGCCGCAACGTCTCCATCCTCGGACAACTCTGCCGCAGTCGCTGAAGTACCGGAAGCCGTTCAGACAGATAATGCGGAAACTGGGATTGCGATCGCTACAAATCCCCCCCCTGAAGTCATTTCTGAACCGCCCGCCCGCGAACCCGCCGCAGACCTCGCTTCAGTGGACATCGCAGCTATGCCAGAGCTAAGCGAGACCGATCCATCCGATCAAGAAACCTTGATTGCGCAGGAACCGAGTACTCAGGAAGAGGTGGAGAACAATGATGCGATGACTCTTCCAGCGCTAGCCGCAGCAGAGAATTCGCCGGTGGTGGCAGAAAATCCGCCAGTAGCCGTGCAAACCTTTTTAAGCGATAACCTGTCCAACGAAATGGCTCAGACCAATGAGGCTCTGACGTCGATAGATGTGGCGTGGGTTCCTGCGACGGTGGCTACCGCCAGTTTTGCCGGGCTAGATCTATCCCCAATAGCAACGGCATCTGAAGAGATGGCAGCTCGCTTTACGGACAAGGAACCCATTGCCGAGAATGAGCCGCGTCGTGATCACGATGAAACGGCTGAAGCTGCCACACCTGAAACTGATTTAGTTGCCCCCCTACCTTCGGTAGAACAAACGCCTAATCTTGCTTCTTCAGAACTGTCATCAAACCTGGCACCGATCGACATTCCCATTATTCCACCTCCCATAGAAACCATTGCCACGCCTGACGCTGTGCCGCCCACCGTTGCTACTGGCAGCATCCCTGAAGATACTGTTCCAGCGACAAGTGATTTACCAGAGTTGCCTGCCTCTCCATCCAATGCGGCTTCAGGTGACAGTACGCGACTGACCGTGCCGAATTCCGAAATTCCTATGGGGTCAGGCGGCAATGTGCCAGAACTGTTTACGGTTGGTGCAGGAGCCACTATTCCCGTTGAAAGCCCACCACCGCCACCATCACTAGCTTCGTCACTGGGGTTGAATTATCGAGTTTTGATCGCCTCTACAGAGCAAGTTACCGAAGATCAAGTCCAAGCAATCGTACCGGATGCGTTTTCAGTCCAAGTTGATGGTCAAACGTATATCCAAGCAGGGGCTTACCCGACCCTAGCAGAAGCAGAATCGAATGCACGTCGGCTGAATCAGGCGGGCTTGCCTGCTCAAGTGAAGATGATTCCCTAGTACCGCTACGCGGAATTCAAAATTCAAAATACTCTGCGAGAAGAGCAAAGCTCTACAAAACTAAGGCGGATAAGCTTTCTCAGGGGTCTGAATAGCGAGCCTACTTCTGCTGTAGTGTACTAGCGATAGCCTTAAAGATTAGAGTTGCGCGATCGCCTGTTCAATATCAAGCGTTAGGAAGCGATCAACCGCTTTATACATCCATTGCAAAGGCAGCTTGGGGTCGGTGCTGGTTTTTTGAAATCCGAGAGCCTGTGCCAACTCTGCATAGCTAGGATGAATAATCAGAGTATGCATGTCCATCAGGTTAGGAAAGTCTTGCCGCATGCTCATAAGAGTCTGCTGAGCGTCTTGGATAAAAACAACTTGCGCTTCTTTGGGGTACTGAGTGTCCACGACAAAGCTGCGGACAAAAACAGCCCGGCAGTCTTGATCACCTGGAGCAGCCATCTCAAACGGATCGATATCAGTGGCTTGACTCAGATGTAGCCCCTGACTGGGAGGGGCAAAAAACTTGACCTCCGAGGTTCTCACGACTGGGAAAAGAATGTAGAAGCCGACAGGATCTTGATTGTCACGACGGCGCAAGACTCGCATTCCGGTGTCGTATTGTTCGGCCCAGTCTCGCAGAATATTGGCAATGCGATAGGGAATCGCGTTCGTGTTGTTATTGAGAAGGTTGTAGTTGATAGACAGCAGGTTGGCAACAGGGATGGCATCACAGCGCGGATCGAACGCATCAGGTATCAATTCCACCGTTTCATGATCCACTGGAGTCTGAGTCAACAAGTCTGGCAGCGCCAAGATTTTAATTTGTGTGCAGTTTCCGTCAAACTGCTTCTGGATTAGGCCCAAAGCCACTAACTTGTCAAGCATCATGCCTGCCGAGCGATCGCTACCCCGATCCTGATCGCCATAAAACACATCAGCCGCTTCCCGACAGCTACATTCCACCCATCCTGCCGGAAACACCAAGGTTTTAAGTGGAGCTTGGGGTAGCGAGTGCCGCAAATATTGATCCTTCAACAAGAGGTATACCCAAAGCCGCAAGAAACATTCCGCCCGTCGCCGCGTCATACCAAACCGAGCCATCACCAAATCAAGATATCGTTGGTGTAGGGCTTGGGGAAGCCACTGTTGCAGCGTTTCAAGATCAAGAATAGGAAAGGGAGACATCAGCGGCGTCAGATGTGATGTTGAGCAAAGCGTCAGGGCAATGCATTGCTGTAACTTCGTCAGCTAGGTGGTACTGGCTGCGATGCCGTTATCATAATCCTTCTCAAAAACTTCGCACCACTTCGATATGCTTCTATTGGTTTCGGCACTGTACACCATACTGTCAGCTGACTCGTCTCGCTCATTTTCAGTGCAGGGGCAATCCGCTCATGATAGGGCCATGAGTTATGACACACCCCGATGCTTACCCTCTATCACGCCAAACCTGCCTTTCAAAAATGCGTGCGTCCCTTAGTGAATCAGTTAGCCCGTTGGCACATCACACCTAATCAGATAACCGTATCCGCGATCGTATTGTCTGCCTTCAACGGTCTCGCGATCGCCCTCTTGCCGACTGCTTCAGGACCGCTATTGTGTGTGCCGCTTATCCTCCTGGGTCGAATGGCCCTCAATGCTATTGACGGTATGCTCGCCCGTGAGCACAACTTGATGACATCTCTAGGACGCCTCCTGAACGAACTGGGCGATGTCCTCTCTGACGTAGTGCTCTATCTACCATTCTGTTTGATTCCGGGGGTGTCCGGCTTCGGGGTTATCAGCGTCGTTATTCTGGCGGTTTTAACCGAGTTTGCTGGCATTCTAGGGCCGACCGTTCTGGCAAAACGTTCCTATAGCGGACCGATGGGAAAAAGCGATCGCGCCTTTGTATTCGCTGCATTAGGCTTACTGCTGGGATTAGGCATTTCCCCTGGTGCTTGGCTGACCGGCATTTGGGGGGTGGTTTGCCTTCTAGAAGTCTGCACAATAGTCAATCGCTGTCGGGCCGCTTTAAAAGAGGTGCCCCAATGACGTTAGCATTACCCACTCCCGTTTTATGGACACTGGCTGGCGTGTATGCCTTGCTGGGTATCGCAACTGCGATCGCCCTTAGCCTCGCTAACATCCATCAGGATCAAGACCATAGAGAACTCAAAGCCCGCATACAGTCCTGGTGGATTATTGTGACGGTCTTTAGCGGAGCGCTGCTTCTCAACCGCACCATCTCCATCCTTTTCTTCGCCATTCTCAGTTTTCTGGCACTGAGAGAGTATCTATCCCTTATCCCAACTCGTTTAAGCGATCGCCGAGTCATTCTTTGGGCCTATTTAGCCATTGGGTTGCAATACTTCTGGGTTCACATCGGCTGGTATGGCATGTTCCTCATTTTCATCCCCGTCTATATGTTTCTCTTCCTGCCCATGCGAATGGTGCTGATTGGAGAGACCACGGGATTTTTGAACGCGATCGGAACAATCAACTGGGGCTTGATGCTGACAGTGTATGCCCTGAGTCATCTCTCCTATTTGTTGATGGTGCCAACCGCTACCAATCCCAGTGCAGGTGGAACTGGACTGCTAGTCTATTTAGTCTTGCTGACGGAAATCAATGATATTGCGCAGTACTGCTGGGGCAAGCTGCTCGGACGACACAAAGTTGTGCCAAAAGTGAGTCCTGGTAAAACCGTCGAAGGATTGCTAGGGGGCATGACCGTAACGACAGGCATCGCAGTCGTGCTGGCTCCTTGGCTGACCCCCTTCAGCCCTTTGCATGCCCTCTGCTTAGGGCTACTGCTAAGCCTGATGGGATTCATTGGCGACGTTACAGTGTCAGCTCTAAAACGAGACCTCAAACTCAAAGACAGCGGCACACTCCTGCCAGGACATGGTGGCATCTTAGATCGCATCGACAGTCTGACCTACACAGCACCCCTCTTTTTTCATTTCACCGTTTACTTCTACGTGGGGGGACAGTGGTTATGAAAGTAGCCTTAAAAATCGGCTTAGTGCTAATGGCAAAAGCGATCGCGTGGCTGCTGTTAGGACTGCAAGTTAGCCATCAAGAACGACTACCTGCAAGAGGACCTGCCATCCTAGTTGCCAACCACAACAGTCATCTAGATGCCCTAGTGCTCATGGCTTTATACCCATTGTCAATGGCAACTCAGCTGCGTCCGGTCGCCAACGAACACTACTTTCTCAAGCAAAATCGCTATCTAGCGTGGTTTGCCCGTCAGGTCTTAGACATTATTCCAGTTACCTGTGAGTTTTCTATCAAGAGTGCCTCTAGCAAACGCCATAATCACCGTGCCTTTCTGCAGCACTGCGACGAAGCACTCACTCAACATCAAATCCTGATTCTATTTCCCGAAGGATCCCGAGGAGAGCCAGAACACCTAAGGCAGTTTCACAGCGGTATTGCCCACATTGCCAAACGCCATACCAACGTGCCCGTTGTGCCTATTTTTATGCGGGGACTAGGAAAAGCAATGCCCAAAGGCGATCTATTGTTAGTCCCCTTTGTCTGCCAAGTCGCGATCGGTTCCGCTCTGTTTTGGAACGGCTGTAAACAAAGCTTCTTAGACACACTCGTCACTCAAATCCACGATCTGTAATACCCAGGCTGTGGTGCATTACTGCGTGAATGCATCCTCCGTGAAAGGGCGGTTATGTCTAGGTTAGAAAGCCATTTGACAGCAACAATCTCCTGAATTTTCCCACTAGAAATCCCTTCCGCGAGGTCCAGGACGGCGGTTCGTCCTGGTCGAGGGGGTTTGGGGGCAATCGAAATGCCCCCAAGCAGCCTTCAAAACTCATCACCAACTGTTTCGCCTTACTCCCCCATTCCCGCGCAAAGACAGTAACCATCTGCACAAACCATCACAAATTTCTCTTCCTGAAGATTAGCCTTCACCCCATTCAGCCAACCCCAACCCCATAGCTCTATTCCCTTGCTTTTGCGTCTTTCCCTTTGCAATCAGGGTTGCCTCCCAAAACTTGTAGGACTTACGCGCGGCCCCCTTGCATCCCCCAATTTTGGGGGACGTTGCATCCGGCTTCCCCATATTTGGGGATTCAGGGGCCAAAGCCGGATGCAACTGCGTAAGTCCTGACTTGAAATGCTTGAACACGTCTTTGGACCAATCACCATGACATACCACTCCTTACCCTCCTACGAACAGCTTTGCCGTCCACTTCCCATTTGGCAACCCAAGTCCTGGTATTACGGCTTGCTCAGCCTGTCCCTCAAAACCATAGGCAAACTTTCCACAGGAATTCGCATTGGCTACCGCTACGGTTTTGACTCCGGAGTCATGTTGGAATACGTATACCGCAACCAGCCCAATGGCCTGACACCATTAGGAACCCTAATGGACTGGATATATTTAAATTCCCAGGGGTGGCGTGGCATTCGCGCCCGATCTGAACTTCTGAAAACCACCCTACGGCACGTTCTACAAACTCGCCGTCATAAAGGACTATCTTGTCATTTGCTGGACGTCGCCTGTGGTGGTGGACGCTACGACCTAGAGGTGTTGCAAGATTTACCCCCCGGAACCGTTGAGGCGACGCTACGCGACTACAAAGCAGAAAACGTCATCAAAGCGCGGCAGTTAGCTACCCAACTCGATATCGATGCCTGTATTGAACAAGCAGACGCCTTCAACGACAGTGACTTAGCCTTAGTACAACCAGATCCATCCGTCATTGTCGTATCGGGTCTGCATGAAATCTTGCCAAATGATGCCTTGATAGAGAATCACTTTCGGCAGCTTTACCAAATAATGGATACCCCTGGAACCTTGATCTTCACAATCCAGCCCCATCACCCTCAACTAGAACTCATTGCCCGAACTCTGCCGTCCCATACGGGTCGTCCTTGGGTAATGCGTTTGCGTCCGTGGCAATTGACCCAACAGTGGGCGATCGCCGCAGGCTTTCAAAACATACGGGTACAGATGGAACCAAACGGTATTTTTGGAGTTGTCACCGCAGAGAAACGGTAAGACAGAACCCCAACGGCCATTATGGTGATACCCACAATAAGGATCACTTAATGGCCGCATTCTTAATTCCCACTGCAATCACGCCCGATAGTTGTTACATTATTTAACACAAGCGATATACAGGAAAAGTTTACGGATCAAACCTACTTCTTGGCATAGGTTCGCTGGTTGATAGCCTTATTTAACAAGCAAAATTCATGCAAATTGTTCAGCTTCTAAAAAGTTACTCAGCCGGAAGGCGAGATTTCAGCGGTGTAGACTTCCGAGAAGCATGGATGCCCGGTCTGAAGCTAGATCTCGCTGTTCTTCGGAGTGCTGACCTAACAGGAAGTAACTTGAGTCACGGCGTACTGCACGGAGCCGATTTTTCTAAAGCAATGATGTGGCGGATCAATCTCTCTTATGCGCAGCTCAAAGACGCTTCATTTATCCGTTCAATCCTGATTCGTTGTCAGCTTCAAGGCAGTGATGCTCGTCGAGGTAACTTTGATGAGGCTGATCTGAGGCTTGCCAATTTACGAGACGTTGATTTTGTGGGGGCAACGTTTTCGGGAGCACAGCTTTGCTACGCAGATCTATCTGGTGCAAATTTAGAAGATATCGACTTTAGAGCGGCTGATTTAACGGGCGTGAATCTGTCAAAGGCAAATCTGAAGGGATGTAGGTTTACAAAAACTCAGGCTAAGGAACTAAACGTTGTAGAAACAACACCACTGATGGAGCCAGAAGCGAAAATAGCCATCTAGCAACACAAACCAACTTCTGTCAAATCAACAAGTCACTGCGCCAAAGTTGGGCACGACAGATGAAACGGCTGAACTCTGAGATGAGCTGTTTCTGTTCTGAAGAAGGCTGCTTTGCGAACAGCTCCAACTTGGCGATCGCAGTTGCAATTGTCCTTGCCTCATTTTTGGGAACACCTTCCCTGACAAGTTTTTGCCAATACGTGGTGCCAAGCTCTTTAAAGTCATTGGCAATGTTCATGCGAAAGGCAACAGCAGTCATAGTGGTCATAATCTTTTACCGGGAACTAACGTGGACTTCATACTCCTAATTATTTCCGAAGGCTCAGTTATTTTCCGTGATTACACTGGAGACATCCTGTGATGTCCTCTATCTAACCTGGTGATCTATTGAAACCATTGTCGTGACTCGATCAATCTCAAAACGGTGATGAATGATACAGATCGATGTGACGAGTATCACGCCAGAAAGACTATGGTTTGAAGTTTTCGGTCAAAACTTTCACAGAAATCATCAATCTGGCTGTAGGGGCAGTATCCGCTGTCGAAAGTTTTCAAAATCAACGACCTTAGACTGGGGGGATGTTCTCCAAAGGTCGCTTTTGAACTCTTTGTCCTGCAAGGAGAAAGGCGACATCAATCTAATTTGTCCAACATGCCGATTGGCTTTCGTAGCAATCTGCACTGCTTGAGGGATAGCATCCTCCCCCGCCTTTAACCAAGTGACTTCTCCATCTGCAATGATGAGGTGCTTGTTGTAAAGAGCGCGATCGCTGCCAATCCCTTCCAAAAAGGCCAATATCTTTCGAATGGTTTGCAGCGAAACTTGCCGTCGCAGACGATAAATTGTCCGTAATTCTAAGATTTGATTCCACGAGTAATACACGTCACCAGCAGCATCTTGATTGCGAGCAGGCACAACCACTCCTGTTCGTGCAAGATAGGTCAAACGCTTACAATCGGTGCGGGTCAAAATGACCGTTTCGCGGCGCGTAAAGTACTGCATCGATAAACCTCAGTTTGGCGGATTAGCCTGCCGATAAAGCACACAAAAAATCAGAATCTTGATGACCCCAATTTAGGCCAGCACAGTGCCTTTCTCATAGATACAAATGCTCTACACACTCTAGATGTAGTTAAGCTGAGGCATGGCAACGCTACATCTTGCAAGGTTTACCATTGTTGATAAGAAATATGGAATTTTCTTGAGACGTGATTTAACAAGAATTCAATAGCCCATCAAAAATTTATGGCTTTCATAGCCATCATTTGTCGAAGCGTTTCCAAAACCTGATAAACAAAGGCTTTCACAGTTGTCATCACTCTTTTACTGAGCATTACTTTATGCTCAATGCTTGGATGACCTACGTTAAACTGATGACGAGTAGAGGACACTCTCCAAAAATCATTCCACTATCTTTTTAGAAACGTTACTACGGTCGGCAATACAGCCATCGAAAAAACAATGACACAGACGGCACAACAAGAGAAAGGTATTTTAATGTCCGATACCGCCCTTCAGCATGTTCGGTTGCTGAAGGAACAACAAGGCGGTAGAGATCTCTGTCTACGAGTAGGGGTGCGTCAGGGTGGTTGCTCTGGCATGTCTTACATGATGGACTTTGAAGACCCTAGTAACATTGCTGAAAACGATGAAGTCTATGACTACGACGGTTTCAAGGTTGTCTGCGATCGCAAAAGTCTGCTTTACCTCTATGGCCTCATGCTGGATTACAGCAATGCTCTGATTGGAGGGGGGTTCCAGTTCACTAATCCCAACGCTTCTCAGACCTGCGGTTGCGGCAAGTCGTTTGGGACTTGATAGACCGGCAATTGGCATGGCAAACAACTTAATACCTTAGTGGGCAGCAGGTTTGGGTTCGCAAGGGCCTAAACCTGCTGTACGCTTTATGACGACGATATTGGAGTTATGTTGATGACTCAAAGTGCCGAATCACTTTTTGAACAAGGAATAGAGCAATACAAGGCGGGTGCACCCGCTAGCGACCTGATTCCAGTCTTCAAAGAAGTTTGCGATCGCGCCCCTAAAAGTAGCGCTGCTTTAACCTGTTTGGCCTGGCTTTATTTATTGGAAGAAAAACCCAACTCGGCTTTAAAGGCAGCTCAGAAAGCAGTCAAAATAACCCCTCAAGATCCTCAAGGCCGGATCAATCTTGCTCTTGCCATGCTCGATTCGGGTAAAAAAGGCGTGCGAGATCACATCGACGAAGCCCTGCACGTGATGATGCTCTCGTCAGAACTGAAGGAAGAAGTCAAACAGAATCTTGAAGAAGGATTAAGCAGAAAGCCTGATTGGAAGAGTTTGCAAAGGGTTCAAAAATGGCTATTTGAAAGCTAATCACATCAAGGGTTTCAAGCTTTCAAGCAGAGTCTTCTGTATGCTCTGGACGACGATGCATGTAAATTAAGCTTCATGAAGTCTATTACAAACTTTTTGGCTTTTCATAGAAGTTAACGTGCCTTGAAATGCACACTACGCAATCACCTCCCATATTTTCGGGAATTGTGTGAAACCGTTTAAGAAAGGGCTGAGGATCATAAAGTCTGGATAAATAACTTAACGGCACTCCCATAAATCCAGTGATAAGGTTTACTCAATGAACCGATAAGGTTTACTTGAGTTTTATTCAGTCAAATTAAAAAACGGAGTAGGAGCAATGGTTGCACGTACTGTGAAAGTAAAGCCAGAGACTCGTAATCACAAAGGCTTTTTTGTTCAAGATGCCGCTTACGAACTAGTGGGTATTGAGCAGTCTGGTTGGGCGTTGATTTGCATTGATGAAGCAAGTTGCCATTACGTTGATCCTGACAACTTGAAGGGTAATGATATCGATCAAACCGCTGTTGACTAAAGCAGCTGAGCGAGTGTTCTAGACAATTGTTGCGATCGCGGTCACTCTGAAAAGGGTATGAATTAGTTCCGATTAGGTCATCTAAAACGCATATGTAGAGCAAGAGTAGATGACCTGTTCTCAACTTTGAAGTGGCCGCTTTATCAATAGCTGAAGAGCAACAACAAATCGCTTTCTAATAAACTCAGCTATAGTCATCGTTTGTTCAATTTGGTTTTTGAGTTCTTAAAAGTTTTTGATTTTGCTGTGAGCAGATTACGCTTCATTCAGTCGTGTCACAGCTAGCTACTTCACAGATAATCTGAGTAGGAATTTGCTCGAATTAGCGAGTCTTTTGTGAAGGCTTTGGGGAAAACGGATTGAACTTCAGTAGCCAACTCAGCACGGGCAGTGCTACATGATCGGGTAGCACCTCGATTTTGAACACGAAAGGAATCAACAGCTGTAGCGCCGGACTATCCGGGTCGCTCATTGAACGTACCCACATCAAGATTTGAAGTGAATAGTGACGAAGCGATTCCTTCATGTTTGGAATCTTCTTTAAGTCAACCAGTGCCGCTCCGCTTCCCAACGCTATTTGATTCTCAGATCGGCTGAGTAAGCCTTCATTAGTCACGGGAACAGTCGTTTGTAATCCTGGATTAACCACCGTGACAACTTGAGGCGTATGAAGATCAATAGGATTACCTGGCACCCCGCGAATTACTCGCTGAGCAGAGTTACCGTATACCGAGATAGAGCTATAGTCCCAATTGATGAAGACCTGTTGGTTCGGTAGCGTGTTTACGATACTGACATCTAAATTCCGAATAGGAGGCTCTAGCGTTTGCTTTCCAAAAGGGGTAACTTGCAGCGTGACGTTACCAATAGCTTCTTCTTGTTGGTTGAAGAACGTCATTTTTAAGCGTGCTGTTTTGTCTGTCTGAATCTCAGTTTCAGCCTGATAAAGCTTTTGCTGCTGTAACTGAGTTGCTATCTCGGATTCCAGAATGTCGCCATCTAGCACAATCTTCACCTGATCCTCTAGCTTGTCCTCGACTGACAGCGCCATCTGGTAGAGCACATAGACCACACAGATGAGGTAGATGGTCACAATCAAGAATTCTATGCCCATAGCATTAGAGGTGCGTGTTGGCAGCCATGAAGTTCAGGCCTTTAGGATAGTCTGATTACTTCAGCTTGCTAACGGTTTCAGCTAAAAATTTCGAGAAATTCAGCTAGTGCGGTTTCTCAAAACCCTGAGGAGTTTAACGAAGTGCTCTGGAAGTGGAGCGATCGCAGTGACAGTCTTCCCCGTTGCAGGATGTCTCAAAGTGAGTCGTTCAGCGTGCAATGCTTGTCCAGGCAAGTTGACACCAACTGACCGTCCTGTTCCATACGTAGGATCGCTGACAATCGGATGCCCAATATGAGCACAGTGAACTCGAATCTGATGAGTTCGTCCCGTTTCTAGTCGAAATCGCATCAGCGTAAAATTGCCGAGTCGTTCTTCAACCTGCCAATGGGTCACAGCATAGCGCCCCCCTTTGAGAGGGGGAATAATGGCTTGTCGTTTGCGATCGTTCGGATGTCTCCCCGTAGGAGCATCAATTGTCCCTGCTTCCACACTAGGCGCACCATAAACAACCCCCAGATACTCTCGCCGGGCTGTCTTAGCCTTCATCTGAGCCTGTAAATCTTGATGGGCCAGATCTGTTTTAGCAACAACAATCGCTCCAGTTGTGTCTTTGTCCAACCGATGCACAATGCCAGGGCGCTCTACACCACCGATGCCTGTAAGTTGATCTCCACAATGTGCTAGCAACGCATTGACCAACGTTCCATTCATATTCCCCGGGGCGGGGTGGACCACCAATCCAGCAGGTTTATTGACAATCACCATATGTTTGTCTTCATAGAGGATGTCTAGTGGAATATCCTCGGCAGTAATTTCTAGCGGTTTGTTAGCAGGAATGGTCACCGCAATTGTGTCGCCGACCTGCACACCCGCTTTTTTGTGAGTACAAACTGTGCCATTTAAATGGACGTATTCCCAATCGATAAGCTTCTGAATCCGATTGCGCGAGAGATTCTTGACATGGGCTGTGAGCCATCGGTCTAATCTCGGTGGCTCAGCTGTTTCGACCTTTAAATAAATCGTTTCGTCAGAGATGGGACTGTCTTGAACTCGATAAAGAGAGCTTTAGTTGTCTAGGCTAGTGCACAATCTGGGTGCTTAGAGGCACTGCCAGAAGATTATCGTCTTGTCCTAACGGCACTAGCGGCGGTCACAGTAAAGATCTTAGGTCATTTGTCAGGGTCACCGGGATGAACCGATCTAAGTCTTACAACCCAATGCTTATGAATCATTAAAGTTCAGTTCCACACGTCAGGGTTAAGGAGGCTAAGCTCATACTCCGCTGGTCAATCCCGACTCGGTTAGACCGCTTATCACAATCCTAAGTCGCGATAGCCCATATCTCAACAAAATCTATGCCGCATGGCACGACAGGAACAGTCATAGTCGCTCAATTGAAGCTTGAGTGGAACCAGCAAAATCCAACACTAGAAACGGCGTCTTGAAGTTAGAAGCAACGTCACCCGGCTCACGGCTATACCTCAGAACTTGCAGTTGTCCCGACATTGCCTGGCCTGCCCCCCCTGCCCCCCAAATTTCGGGAGTTCTGAGATCGAAGTCCCCCAGAATTGGGGGATTGAGGGGGTAAATACAGGATACCGATGTACTAGTACAAGATCTCAGTATACGAATTTTGAGAGATTCTGTTGGGCGAAGTCTTCCTCGTCAGCAACAAAAAAGCCTCCGGCCAAAGACCGAAGGCTATAAATCAGGGTGCATCTACCATTCCACTTTTCTCACGTCTACAATCCTGTCCGGAAAAAATAGACCGTAATTTGAGATAAGATGCGGCAACCCATAAAAGTCGTATCTACCGAGTACCACTATCAGGACCTGGGAATTCTCCTGTCTCGATGTACTGAATTTGCTCTCTCAGCGACTCAGCTGCGAAAGGATCTCCCTCTGCTTCGTAGATATCCGCAGCTCTCTGAAAATCGTCCACGATCGCCTCACGGGTATCCTCAGGCAAATCACTGGGCTCTTCTAAAAAATTACCTTGTGCTTCTAAGTCTGCTTGCGCTTGACCAAAATAGGCGTCTGCTCGACCAAGATAGGGCTCAGGATTATCAGGCTCTAGCTCAATAGCTTCAGAATAGAGTGCGATCGCACCGGCAAAGTCCCCTGCTTGGATACTGGTTTGCGCTTCACTGTAGGCAATCTCGTAGGCAGTCGCCGGGCGTACAGAAATATCGAAATCGCCACCTTCGCCGTCAAAGGATTCAGCTACGACAACGTAACTTCCTGAGGCATCAGCGTTGTAGACGATCTGAGAATTCAAAGTACCCGCAAAATCGTCGTTAAAAGCCACCTCTTCACCAGTAGGCCCAACGAGGGTAAGCACTGTATCGAAGTCTTCGCTCGTCATCGTAATGGTCACTGCATCGCCAGCTTCCATTTCCAGAGGATATTCCTGCATCGCAGGCTCTATAGTCCCTGTTTCTTCCAAGAGCGTTTGGGCCATAGACTCACCCATCGTACCAATCAAGTAGCCCCCCGAAATCGTGATCGCCGCAGTCAAAAAAGCCGCAGTTCTCGAAAAAATATGCTTCATCTTGAACGTCCTTGTCTAATCACAATCAGGGTATCGAGTATTTGGCAGTTAGCCCCACTCATTATGCACCTTGTTCATCCGGCTCAAACCATATTCAGATAGGCGTTGGGCTTCCAGCAGTGCTGTTCTTTAAAGACCTAGATGTAATCACCGTTAGGACGGTTCCCTTATCAGCACCTTTACTAAAGTCATAGACCCGTTGGATATGCAGCGATCTCTCAATGACTACTTTGGTCTGAGTCTGCTGGTCAACAAAACAGATTATCTGTAGGTTGTTTGCATTAAGCTGCGGTTCTTGCAAAATGGAAGGGTTGGGGTATCAGGGTTGGAAGCGCTTGCGAAAGACTGAAGAATTATCTTTCAACTAAGGCGCATCATCTAATTCCGGAAGCCTTTTGGCACAAGCATTGCTGCGCCCATTCTCAATCTATCAGCTGGGGACTGAAACCTGTTTTAATAAAGCATTTGAGTGCTAAATGACGACAGCCCTAGTTATAAGCCGCGCAATAGAGGCTTGTCAGAGCATTCTCCGCTAATGTAAAACCATCGGATGCAGACCACAGCAACATTCTCATGACACCTGCTAAACCTCTCTTGGCTGTGCTCGTCGGCTTAGGCATCTGCTGGCCGCAAACTGTCGACGCTTTGCCTCCTCCAGAAGAAGTGCCAGAAGAAGTGCTGCGCACCGAAATTATTCTGGAAGCGCGATCGCCCTTAACAGGTGAACCCTTGACCGCCACAGAATATGCTCAACTGCAAGAAGCCCTGAGGGAAAATACCGATCCGCTGTTGTCCTCTCAGGTTAGAGAAGCAATCTTCTTGCTTCAAATTAGGCGAGTTTTGAAGCCTGTGGTTCCAATTCTTCCGTAGAATGCAAATTAAGTTGTCATGTTCTTCCTTTCGTCATCCATGTTGATCGCAAAGTTTTGTTAATGTAAGTCGCAGATATTAATGACGTCAGACGTCCTAAAGCGGATGCGCTGACTCCTTAAAACCCGTTTGAAGCGTTCTCAATAGCAAGGATATTTATGGCTGTTACGGTTGCCCCTGAACAGATTGACCGCATTGCTTGGAACCAGCACCACGACCCCTTTGAAGTGCTTGGCCCACATATGATTCAACAAGATGGGAAAACGGTATGGGCCGTAAGAGCCTACTTGCCCAACGCTCAACAAGCTTGGGTCGTTTTACCTGAGGCCCGTACCGAACATGCGATGGAGAGCAGCCATGACCCACATTTTTTCGAATGTGTACTTGAAGTCAAAGACCTTGCTAACTATCAACTCAGATATAAGGAAGGGGAGCACGAGCGATTCATTTATGATCCCTACGCTTTCAAAACCCGTCATATAACTGACTTCGATATTCATTTATTTGCCGAGGGCAACCATCACCGCATTTACGAAAAACTGGGTGCCCACGTCACTGAACTTGATGGTGTATTGGGTGTTTATTTCGCAGTTTGGGCACCAGGTGCCCGTAATGTCTCCGTTCTAGGCGATTTCAATTACTGGGATGGGCGCAAACACCAGATGCGCGTCATTGGAAATGGCGTCTGGGAACTGTTCATTCCTGAAATTGGTATTGGTGAGCATTACAAGTTTGAAATCAAAAACCATCACGGTCACATCTACGAAAAATCCGATCCCTATGGTTTTCAACAGGAAGTTCGGCCTAAAACAGCCTCCATCGTTACGAACTTAGACACCTATACTTGGCAAGACGCAGATTGGATGGAGAAACGCCGTCATACCGAGCCATTGTCAACTCCTGTTTCGGTATACGAGGTTCATTTGGGTTCTTGGTTGCATGGTTCTTCGGCTGACCCAGCCATACGACCTGATGGTACGGTAGAGCCTCCCGTACAGGTCGCGGAACTCAAACCAGGTGCGAGATTTCTGACCTACCGGGAATTAGCAGATAAACTCATTCCTTACGTCAAGGAGTTGGGCTTTACTCATATTGAATTACTCCCGATCGCCGAACATCCTTTTGACGGATCCTGGGGCTATCAGGTTACAGGCTACTATGCTGCAACCTCCCGTTATGGGGCACCCGAAGATCTGATGTATTTCATCGATCAATGTCATCAGAACGGAATTGGTGTCCTTGTGGATTGGGTTCCAGGTCACTTTCCCAAAGATGGACATGGTCTTGCCTTTTTCGATGGGACACACCTTTACGAACACGCTGATCCGCGCAAGGGCGAACACAAAGAATGGGGAACTTTAGTCTTCAACTATGGCCGTAATGAAGTTCGTAACTTCCTCGTCGCTAATGCCCTTTTCTGGTTTGACAAATACCACATCGATGGGATTCGAGTAGATGCTGTCGCCTCTATGCTTTATCTCGACTATTGTCGCGAACCAGGAGAATGGGTTACTAACGACTATGGCGGTCGAGAAAATATTGAAGCCGCTGACTTCCTGCGTCAGGTCAACCATGTCTTGTTCAGCTATTATCCCGGTGTTCTATCAATTGCGGAAGAATCAACGTCTTGGCCAATGGTCTCTTGGCCGACCTACGTCGGGGGATTAGGCTTCAATTTGAAGTGGAATATGGGCTGGATGCACGACATGCTGGACTACTTCCACATGGATCCTTGGTTCCGCCAATTTCATCAGAACAACGTCACCTTCAGCATCTGGTATGCCTTCAGTGAAAATTTCATGCTGGCCTTGTCTCACGATGAAGTCGTTCACGGCAAAAGCAACATGTTGGGCAAAATGCCCGGAGATGAATGGCAGAAGTTTGCTAACTTACGGTGCTTGCTGACCTATATGTTCTTGCATCCTGGTAAAAAGACACTGTTCATGAGCATGGAATTTGGGCAGTGGAGTGAATGGAATGTTTGGGGAGATCTAGAATGGCATCTCCTGCCTTATGAAGCGCACCAGAAGCATCACAAGTTCATGTCCAGATTGAATGCGCTTTATCAGAATGAACCATCTCTCTACACTCAAGACTTTTTGCAAGAGGGTTTTGAATGGATCGACTGTAATGACAACCGTCACAGCGTTGTTTCTTTTATCCGGCGGGATAAGGACAGTGATGACTTCATAGTGGCGGTGTGCAACTTCACACCCCAACCTCACAGTCATTATCGTGTGGGTGTGCCAGAAAGCGGCTACTATCGCGAATTGTTCAATAGTGATTCGCGTGACTTTGGCGGCAGCAATATGGGCAACTTGGGCGGAAAATGGACGGATGACTGGTCTTACCACGGACAGCCATACTCCATAGATGTAACGCTTCCTCCTCTTGCGGTGATTGCTTTCAAATTGGACAGAGGATACACACAAGCCATTCGGTCTGGCGAACAAATGCCACAGTAATCCTGCTAACAACGTCCTGGCATTGGTATAACCGTCTCCAGTTCCGGTAGAACAAGACGGTGAGCCATCGGGCTATGGACCAAGCACCTAGATGCTTTAGGCATAAGCCTAGGTAGCTAAAGCTATATTTGCCCCTTGGGGACTGCGGATGCAGTCCCCTTTTTACGTCCTAACCCCCTGATTCAGGCTCAGGGCATTTGGCCTCTTAAAACTTAAGGAGATTAGGAATATATAGCGGCATGCACTTGCATCAAGCACATCCCATTCCCTGTTCCCTATTCTCTGCTCCCTGAAGACATTGAGATGTACTTGACTAAGCTGCGTGGGGCTATAGCTGTCGATATCAACATTCTTCACCACACCTTACATATAACCCCCACTACTTTATTTACTGACCTATCAGAATTCCTACTGAGAAAGGAATTCATTATTTCTTCTGAATTGAACCTGATTTCCCTAGCAATACCGGAATATATTTCCTCTGTCAGTACAGCAAGAAAGATGAATGAGTTTGTTTTTTAATGTTTTCCACAGAAAATACTTGAATAGCTTAACCTTATTTCATGAAACTTTCTTAAGCACTCGTCGATACACCTTCAGAAAAGTTGTTTTCAACCCGTGACTTCCCCATGTTCAGTAGCAGTAAACAATAGCTTTAATGTTATGTGAACAGAGGTTGAAGCCCGTTTCAAAAAAGTTTGAATTGTACAAAAGAATTCACAAATTCTGTACTTTTCAATAGGTTTTAGAATCCTTTGGGCCATCACTTATGTTCCATGAAAGCGAGTCTCAGGTGCACAAACCATGAAACCATTACTGATTCAACTACTGGTATTACCCCGTGGATTGGTCTTTTTAAGCATTTTCTGTACCGTTGGCTTGATGTTTCTAAGCCTTCCTGCCAAGAGTCTGGCAGAAGGTTCGGGAGGCGATCAGTTTCCAGGACAGCGACAAGGAGGAGGCACCCATGTCACTTTTTTAACTGCGATTTTACGATAGATCGTCTATAAAGGCTTTCTACGAGTGACCTATCTCGTATTTCGTTGTGTTCAACATTTTTGATTCTTAAGACTTTTGGGCCTGAAAAACTGATGGTCTGAGATGAAATATATTTCAGTATTTTCAGGGATTGAAAGTTCTGAAAAAGATAGGTTATCTTGTTTGCCTCCTTGATATTCAGAAATACGTTGAAAGTGATCAATTGTTTCAAACGAAAACAGGTCGGTGAAAGTCCTTAAAACAGGGAGCACCCCAACTTTCTATTGATGTTGGGGTTGCTTTATTCTTTAAAGCAACTAAGCCTACGGTGTCTAATTGGATTCATATTTGCTTAAACAAATCGAGTCACTTAATGCAGCCTGCTCTATGCAAACGTGATTTCCTTTAGTAATTGTTAAAAACCTTTTTACTACCGTTATTACAAACCAGCTGTGTAGCAAAGTGACTCAAGATGGCGCGATCGCCTGCCGACCTCTATAGGTGGACTAAACCTTACATCAGTCGATTGTCCCAGTCCCTTCCCTTTAGCGGACGCTCAATTTTGATTGCCACGTTGGTCGCCGCAACATTTGTAACAGGTATCAAAAAGCTTGGTGGATTACAACGCTTTGAACTATTTATTTTCGATTCGCTAGTCAGATTGAAGGCGGATGAGGGCACAGATTCTCGCTTGGTTATCATCGGCATCACAGAAGCCGATATCCAGAAATACGGTCATCCCCTCTCTGATCAGAGTGTCGCAGATATCCTAGCTGGCATCCAGCGCCATAATCCCAAAGTTGTTGGCTTAGATATCTATCGGAAAACATTTCACCCGCCGGGACGGCAGGCTTTAGAGCAACAGTTAGCCGCCAATAATCTGATCGTTATTACGAACGTTGGTACGGATCCAACAATTGACGCCGTTCCACCACCGTCAGGTATCCCGTGGGAAAGAATTGGCTTCAACGATCTCAGCATTGATCCGGATGGGGTGCTTCGTCGCGGGTTACTTTTTGTCAATGCTTCTGACAAACGCTACTACTCCTTTGCGCTGAGAGCGACACTGGCTTATCTAGCAGGCCAGCAAGCCAATTTCAACTATGATGACGAAGCTCTTTATATCAGCAGTCAGGTCATTCGACGGTTAGAAACCCGTTCAGGCGGCTATGAAAAACTGGATAGCCGAGGCTTTCAAACTTTACTGAGATTTCGTTCTCGCATAGCACCGGCAGATCAAATCTCAGTCGATGATGTTTTGAAGGGCAATTTTGATCCGGCTCAGCTGAATGGCAGGATTGTGCTAATTGGGTCTGTCGCACCTAGTCTAAAGGACGAATTCTACACTCCTTATAGTGCTAATCGAGACTATCGCTTCACCATGTCAGGCGTGGTTGTTCACGCCCAAATTATCAGTCAACTTTTAGACATTGCTGAGGGACGGTCAGCTCAATATCACTTTCTTCCTGTTGGTGGAGAACTCCTGTGGCTAATAGCTTGGGCCGTGCTGACGAGTGTCTTAACTTGGCGAATCCGGAGTCCTGAAGTGCTCCTGATAGCGAGCTTTGCCTTTGTTCTCTCACTATTTGTAATAGGCTGGATTTTCTTGGCCGAACTCGTCTGGTTACCTATTTTCGAACCTCTGCTAGGTATCTTGGTTGCAGGCGCATTGGTCATCGCCCAGAAGTCTATTTATCGCTCCACTTATGACAGCTTGACAGATTTGCCCGGTAGGGAAGTCTTTCTGCTTCACATCAAACGGGCACTCAATACTCAAAAAGCCAATCCAGTCATTGTTGCTTTTTTAGATATTGATCGTTTTCAGATCATCAACAAAAGTTTGGGGCACTTTGCAGGCGATCGCGTTTTAATTGCGATCACTAAACGCCTCCGCAAAATTCTGAGTGAGCATGCTCAGATTGCTCGCATCGGAGGCGATGAATTTGCGATTCTGTTCCATAAGAGTAGTCAGCAGGATGTCAAAGCCTTTCTGAATGAAATGCGTTCAGTGCTGTCAAGTCCTTTGATGCTGGGACGTCATCGGTTTTCTATCACAGCCAGTGTTGGCCTCGCGATTACCAAAGCCAACTATGGTCAAACTCCAGATGAATTGCTTCGGGATGCCCATACTGCTATGTATCGCGCCAAAGCGCTGAAGGAGGCTCAGTATCAAGTCTTTTCCAATGACATGAGAGAAGAGGCCGTTGCTCGCTTAGACCTGGAGAGTGATTTAATCAAAGCGCTGGAGGATAAGGAATTTTCTCTCTTCTATCAGCCGATTATTCATCTTGAGACCGGAAGAGTGTCTGGATTTGAAGCCCTCATCCGTTGGAAACAAGAAAAACGAGGCTTAATCTCCCCAAGCGATTTCATTCCGGTGGTTGAGGAAACTGGCATGATTATCCCCTTGGGGGAATGGATTCTGAAGACGGCCTGTCATCAAATCAAAGCGTGGAATGAACAATTTCCAGACCTGTCGCTCAAGATGAGCATTAATCTTTCACGGCGACAATTTGACCAGCCTGATCTAGTGCCACAAATAGAAGCTGTTTTGTCACAGTTAGGAATTTCAGGCCGCATGCTTCAGCTTGAAATTACCGAAAGTATGATTATGCGAGACTTCCAGGCTGCCCATGATTTGATGCTCAAATTGAAGGCGCTAGGAATTGAGCTTGCGATCGATGACTTTGGCACAGGCTATTCCTCCCTCAGCTACCTGCATCGGTTTCCCACAGATACGCTGAAAATTGATCGGTCCTTCGTTAGCAGTATGGAAAACAGTGCTGAGGACCGCGAGATTGTTCAAATTATCATCAGCTTGGGTCAGAAGCTCAATATGCATCTCGTTGCTGAAGGAATTTCTAGTCCTGAGCAGTTAGCTCTGTTAAAAGAGGCCAACTGTCATTATGGACAAGGGTATTACTTCTCCAAACCCATGCCCGTTGATCAGGCAACTGCCTATCTCAAAAATGTCAGGGCTGCTATCCTCAACGACTAAGCCAGTCAAGAGCAACACGTCCAACAAGATTCCGTTGTGAGTTTCTCGGCCCGTGGCAGGGCAACTGAATGGGTTAGCTGACTAACCCTGCTCGTAAAGCGCGCACAGCAGCCTTAGTTCGATCATCAACCCCGAGCTTATTCAGAATGTTGCGGACATGGGTCTTTACCGTGCCCACTGTGATGTAGGAGCGATCAGCAATTTCGGCATTGCTACAGCCTTCTACAATAAGTTCCAGAATTTCTAGCTCTCGCTCTGTTAGCGGATACGTTTCAATGACTTGGGTATATTCTGGTTCGAGAGCACTGATAGATACAGTGGCATCAACAGTATTGGCCGCAACTGGAGACTGTCGCATTTGCCGCAACACAACACTGGCGATCGCTGGATCAATCCATGAGTTCCCAGTTTCAGTTTCACGAATAGCTGTCATCAGGTCGTCCAACTCAGTCTGCTTCATGCAGTATGAATCGGCACCGGCTGCAAAAGCCGCCATAACAGCCTCTTCGCTGTCATGCATTGTTAGCATGAGAATTTTTGTCTTAGACGTCGCATCGTTGTTTGCCTGACTAGCTCGGAAACGCTTGACAACTTCAATGCCGTCAATGTCTGGAAGACCAATGTCCACTACGGCAACATCAGGAAGATGGGTCTCCAACAAACTCACGCCACTCATCCCATTTGCAGCTTCACCGACAAGTTCCATGCCGGGTTGCTCCTTGAAGGCTACCTTGATTCCCATGCGGGTCAAGTTGTGATCTTCGATCAGTACAATCCGAATATTAGACATCGACAATCTCTTCTAACAGGCGTCATTGGAGTCTCAGGGCAAATACAGCCTTTGCCAGTTCCGTTGGGAAAAGACGGTAAGCCACTTAGCTATTCGCAAAACCCAGATGCTACTGGATGCACCAGCTTAGGCAGCTAAAGCCATAAATACCAGCAAGAAGCCTACGAGCGTACCAACAACGACATAAACACTTATAGGAACATCATTAATATCTAAAAGATGTTTCCAATATGCATATACCTATAGATGGAAGCTGATGCAAACATAGCTCTGTCTTTAGTTCTGTCTTGGTCAAAAATCTCAAGAAAATTTAAGTAAATCGGATTCGATACACCGGAATATTAAATAACAAGGCAAAGTAAGCAAACACCGCACGGTTTGGTCTGTTCCCTACAGGTTGCTTTAGGTTACAAGCCAAAAACAACAGCACGTCTCTAGTTCTATGCTGAATCTCATCAACTTCCCTTCGATAGGCAATCTATTCGTTCCTCATGGTCACTGTTATCTTTGGAAACCGAGTTTAGTCTCGCTCCATGCGGTTTCAGACGGGATTATTGCGATCGCATACTTTGTCATCGCATTTACCCTCCTTTATTTTGTTCAGCAACGCCAAGATGTTCCTTTCAGAAAATTATTTTGGTTATTTGCAGCTTTTATTGCTGCCTGTGGAGCCACGCACACGCTAGCAATATGGACATTGTGGTTTCCCCAGTATTGGTTTTCAGGTGGAATTAAAGCTATTACAGCCTTCATTTCGTTTTACACAGCAGTTGCATTAGTGCCCCATATTCCTAAGGCATTAACCCTGCCCAGTCCGCTACAGCTAGAAGCGCTCAATCAGTCACTGTCTCAAGAAATTGCCGAACGCAAAGCAGCCGAAGAAACGGTAAACAAGCTCAATACCGAACTTGAAGAACGAGTTGCCCGACGGACCTCTGAACTGGCACAGGCTAAAGATGCCAACGAGAAACTGCTGCAGCAGGAACAAGCTGCCCGGGCTAATCTGGAAAACGCGCTGGATAGTTTGCAAGACACCGCTGAACGATTAAACATTGCTCTTAGTGCTGCCGATATGGGGTCTTGGGACTGGGACATCAAACATGAACAGCAATATTGGTCGCCCAAGACAAAAGCCATCTTAGGTGTAAAGTCGGATTCTATCGACACGAATTATGCTGCGTGGGCAGAACGAGTTCATCCTGAAGATTTATCACGTGTCAAGGCGGCAATAGCCGAAGCTGAGAAAAGTCGCACCATTTACTCACAGGAATATCGCATTTGCCTCCCCGATGACAGCGTGCATTGGGTGTTAGCCCGGGGGCGTTTTATTTACAACGCTGACGGACAGCCCCAGCGGATGATCGGAGTCATTCAAGAAATTACGGCAGCCAAGCAATCTATTTTGGCGATTGAAGAAAGTGAAGCTCGTTTCCGCGCGGTTTTTGAACAGGCTGCGGTCGGTATGGCCCGCCTTTCTGCATCGGGTCACTGGCTTCAGGTCAATCAATTACTTTGCGATCTATTGGGATACACCGCAGAAGAACTCATAGGTCAATCTTTTCAGGCCATTACAGATCCCGCCGACTTAGAAGCTGATGATCACTACTATCACCAACTTCTAAGGGGTGAAATCGACTCTTGTCGTTTTGAGAAACGCTACTTACACAAAAATGGTCAACCCGTTTGGTCTGGCGTTACGGTCTCTGTGGAACGTAGCAGTGATGGCAGTGTTGCAGTGTTTATTGCAGTGATTGAAGATATTCGCCAACTTAAACAAATCCAAATAGATCTACAGCAGCGGGCCATGGAGTTGGAGCAGGTGAATGGGCTGCTAGCCATAACGAATGCAGTGCTGGAGAAGCGCAATTCGGAGTTAGATCAATTTGCTTACGTTGCCTCTCATGATTTGAAGGCACCTTTACGCGCAATTTCAAATTTATCCGAATGGATTGAAGAGGATTTAGGTCATCAAATTCCTGATGAAAACAAACGTCAGCTTGCTTTGCTAAGAAATCGGGTACATCGTATGGATGCACTGATTAATGGATTGCTGGAGTATTCGCGAGTCAACCGACGAGAACGGCAGATCGACAGTGTGGATGTGAGACAGCTATTGCTTGAGGTCATTGATCTCATAGATCCTCCCACATCATTCACTATTTCAATACCCGATGAAATGCCAACGTTAGTCACTAATAGCATCGCCTTAAATCAGGTGTTTTCCAACCTAATCAGTAATGCCGTTAAGCACCATAACCGCGAGGATGGCCATATTCAAATTACGGCTGAACGACAAGGTGAATTCGTTGAATTTGTAGTTAGGGATGATGGTCCTGGCATTGAGCCGCAATATCACGAGAAAATCTTCACTATTTTTCAAACGCTGAAAGCCAGAGATACGTTTGAAAGCACGGGAGTTGGCCTAGCTATTGTCAGGAAAATCATTGACACTGAAGGAGGCAGCATTGACCTAGTATCAGATGTTGGTCAGGGCAGCACATTTCGTTTCAGTTGGCCTCTCAATGAACCATCAGAACCTTAGATCCAAAACGACCTAGGGCGCGTCATCAATTAATTCTGAAAGCCTTGTGGCACAATCATTGCTGCGCCCATTCTCAATTTATCAACTAGGGTTGAAACCTGTTCGAACAAGGTATTGAGCGCTAAATGATAACAGCTCCTTAGTTAATCTGAATGCTCTCAGCGATGAGTTCATTGACCTGCTTAAATCGTTTATGGTTCTTAACCATACTGCTTAACTTCTGAATATTTAATTTAAGCTTGTTTTAAGATTGAGATTGTTGCTCGTATTTTTCCCATACTTAATAGGTACTCAATTTTGAGCCTTACAGTTTGGAGTCTGATAGCTCTCTCTGTTATCTATAAGGTCACTAAGATTGTCGTAGCAGCGGAAACTCCATCTTGGGAAAGACGGCTACCTGACACAAGGGTAGGTAGTATAGGTAACATATTGGGCACTCGCCTTAATTCTTCTATCAGGCTATACGTGTGAAGAACTACTTTTACTAGAGGAAAGCACGTGAAAGAACGAGCAATCAACATCTTACTTGTCGAAGACGATGAGGTTGATGTTATGAATGTCAAGCGTGCTTTCAAAAAAAGCAAGATTGCCAACCCTCTCTTCACGGCTGGTAATGGCCTTGAGGCACTTGCAATGCTGAGAGGTCACGCCGGGTCTAGTCCGGTTATTCCGAATAGCCGCCGGATTGTTCTCCTGGATATCAATATGCCTAAGATGAACGGTATTGAATTTCTTCAAGAGTTACGCCAAGATCCTGGGCTAGCACTCACTCCGGTTGTCGTTCTTACAACCTCAGATGAGGATCAAGACCGAGTTGAGGCTTACAAATTGAACGTTGCTGGCTATATTTTGAAACCTGTTACGTTCTCCAGCTTTGCAGAAGTCATGGCTGCATTGAATAAATACTGGACATTGTGCGAGATGCCATGAAGCCCTCTGTTGTTCAGGCTCAAGGATTGCCACCCTCTTCATCAATGAATGAAATCCTGCGTGTCTTGCTGATAGACGACGATGATGTAGACCGTATGGCGGTACGTCGATGTTTGTCTAAGACGCAGTTCCATTTAGAAGTCGTTGAAGCAGCAAATGCTGCGATCGCTAAAGACTATCTCCTGAACGAGACATTCGATTGCATTTGTCTGGATTATCGGTTGCCTGATGATGATGGCCTCTCTCTCGTAAAACGTTTGAGAAAAGACGGCTTTAATCTACCCATCATTGTTCTGACAGGCCAGGGAGATGAACAGACCGCCGTTGAGTTGATGAAAGCTGGAGCCTCCGATTATTTATCTAAATCGCGGCTTTCTTCCGATGGATTAGCTAAGGTTCTTCGTCAAGCACTGCGAGTCTATCGAGCCGAACAAAAGACGCGAGTGGCTCAAGAGCAACTTCGGCAAACTAATTTGCTGTTAAGGCAGCAGAATAAAGAGCTTGAGGACCAACGCCATCAAATTGAACAGCAAAACCTTCGCCTCCTTGAAGCAGATCGCCACAAATCCGAGTTTTTGGCAACCGTCACTCATGAGCTGAGGACACCTTTGAATTCCATTATGGGGTTCTCTCAAATCCTCAGAGGACGGACAAAGGGGCCTCTCAATAGCTATCAGCTAGAAATGGTCAATCGGATCTTCTCGAATGGTCAAAGTTTGTTGAACTTGGTCAACGACATCCTAGATATGTCAACCATTGAGGCCAATCGTCTGAAGTTAATGCCTGATTTTTTTGATCTAGAAGCGCTGGTCCGCGAAACGTTCTCGGAAATGCAGCCTCTGGCTCAAGAAAAAAGCTTGGAAACTCGATTGATTATCAATTTGAATAACAGAGTTGTTTATAACGATAGACAACGACTTAAACAAATTTTGGTCAATTTGCTATCCAACGCCATCAAGTTTACAGACGATGGTTATGTCCAAATCAAAGTGAAGATGGCAGGGCTAAATAGCATCGAAATTCTTGTTGAAGATACTGGAATTGGGATCACTGAGGAAAAACTAGATTTTATCTTCCATCCTTTTCGGCAAGGGGATCAAACCACTCAACGCAGGTATCCAGGAACGGGTTTGGGTCTAGCAATTACTCATTCTTTAGTTGGCATGATGGAAGGCTTAATCTCCGTGTCCAGTGAACTGGGACACGGCACCTGTTTCCAGGTTCAAATTCCTCGACGGATAGCCGATCAACCGGACAGTCGTCTCGATTATTCATACTCTTCAGCCACATCTGATATGGAGCGATCGCAGTAGATCGCTCCATATCATCACTGTTGGCGATTGCTTTTAACAATTTCGGAAACTGCTTGAATCAGGGTATCAACATTGACTGGTTTAGCAATGTGCTTCTGAAAGCCGTTCGCTCGTGCGCTATTTTCGTCTTCTTGACGAGCGCAAGCCGTGAGGGCGATCGCAGGAACTGGTTTATTCTGCTGAGAAGATAATGCCCGGATCTGCCGCAGCAAGACATACCCATCCATATCCGGCATGCTCAAGTCACTGATTAATACATCCGGCTTGAAGCTTGCAAGGCAGGCCAGTGCTTCACGTCCAGACTTGACGGCGACCACCTGGGCACCATACTGCTCTAATAAAGTCGATAGAACCTCTCGACTATCAGCATTATCGTCTACGGTAAGCACCCGAACCTCGTTGAGTTCCAGATTTTCCAATGCTGACGTCGAGTCATCTACCATATTGCTTCGACGTGACATCAGCGGTAGCGTTACGGTAAAAGTCGCTCCCTGTCCTTCTCCAGCACTATCAGCCGCGATCTCACCGCCATGAGCTTCGACCAAGTGTCGAACGATCGCCAGACCTAGCCCAAGGCCGCCATGCTGGCGAGTGATAGACACGTCTTCTTGTCGAAAAGACTCAAAGATATGGGGTAAGAAATTAGGATGAATTCCTTTTCCGGTGTCTGCTACGATGATTCGCCCCTCATTGCCTGGAGTTTGCTGAAGTCGTACAGTAACCTCTCCCCCAATCGGCGTAAATTTAATGGCGTTAGACAGTAAGTTCCAAACAATCTGCTGAATGCGAGCAGCATCTCCCCAAGCCTGAGCAGACATTTCGAGGTCAGTATTTAACGTAATTGTCTTAGCCGTTGCGGCAGTATTCACCGTTTCAATGGCCGCCGCAACGGTTTTGGCTAGATCAACAGGAGCATTGTGCAGCTTGAGCTTGCCGCGTAGAATTCTGGCAACATCCAAAAGATCATCGACCAATTGAGTCTGTAACTTGACGTTGCGCTCAATCGTTTCCAATGCCGTAGCTGTCTTCTCAGCATTGAGACCGCCTATTTTGAGAAGTTGGGTCCAGCCCAAAATTGGATTCAGTGGTGATCGCAGCTCATGGGACAGGATCGCCAAAAATTCATCCTTAATACGATTGGCTCGTTCTGCAGCGGCTCGGGCGGCTTGCTCTTGCTTCAAAAGCTGTTCTCGTTCTGCCTCAGCAGCTTTGCGATCGTCGATATCGGTAGCAGTGCCAAACCAGTTCACCAGTTCCCCTGCCTCATTTATCAGAGGAACTGTACGGGATAGATGCCAGCGGTAGACTTGATCGTGCCGCTTAAACCTGACTTCAACTTCGTAAGGTGATTTGTTCCGCATGGCTTCTATACGGATTGCCTGAACCTTTTCAAAATCGTCTGGATGAACAATATCAGTCCACAAACGAATATCCAATTCTAAATTTTTAACGCCTGTATAGTTTTTCCACTGTTGATTAAAAAATTCAACTTTGCCATCGGCAGCGTTGACCCACATCAGTTGAGAAACTGCATTAGCCAGTGTCCGATAGCGGTCTTCGCTCAGGCGCAGCTGTTGCTCTGCGCGTTTGCGATCGCTAATATCCTGATGAATGCCGGACATCCTGACTGGTTTGCCTTCATCATCCCGCACCACAACCTTGCCAAAATTGGCAATCCATTTCCACTTACCAGATTTCGTTAGCAGTCGATAATCAAACCGATAGGGAATAGAGGAGTCCTGAAGATGAGAATAGAGTTTCTCCATCACCATTGGCTTATCGTCGGGATGAATCAGGTTTTCCCAAGAACTGTATTTGGCCGGCAACTCGTTGGGCCCATATTCCAGCATCCGTAGCCACTCTGAGCTGGAATAGTGTTCGTGAGTGTCAATATGCCAATCCCATAGACCGGCCTCAGCTCCCTCAATGGCCATTTGCAGACGCTCTTGGTTTTCCCTTAGAGTTGCTTCAGCTCGCTTGCGGTCAGTCACGTCCATGACGGTGCCAACAAAGCGCCGAGGGACACCATTTTGAGCAAAATAGGCTTGTCCTTTCGCTAAAATCCACCGTTCGACACCATCTTCAATCCCAATCACACGATATTCAATATCGTATTGACCACCACTCGCTGCGATCAAACTTTCCCCGACGATGTGCCTGACGCGATCTTGCTCGTCGGGGTGCAAAGCCTCAAAAAACGTTTCGATGGTAATTTTGGCATCAGGTGATAATCCAAACATCTCCTTACACCGACCATTCCATGACAGAACGTTTTTCTCCAAATTCCAATCCCAAGTTCCTATTTGGGCTGACTCTGTTGCCATCTTCAGCCGGTCTTCGCTGCGGCGAAGCGCTCTTTCGGCCCGTTTGCGGGTGCTCAAATCAAGAATAAACACCACCGATTCTTCGCGATGCTCTCCCAGCAAGCTATATCCAATCAAAACCGGGACTCGCCTACCGTCTTTGCGAATATATTCCTTTTCATAAGGGATGCAGGCCCCCTCAGCCTGAGCTTCTGAAATTTTCTGTTCGTCTAAAGGCAAGTACTCCGGCGGTGTCATTTCAATCCAGTGGAGCTGACCCGCTTTTAGCTCCTGCCGGGAATAGCCGACGATTCGCAGCAGTTCGTCGTTCGCGTGAAAGATGTTGCCATATATATCTCCGTAAAGAATGCCAATGACGTTGGATTCAACAAATCCTCTCAGACGGGCTTCGTTCTCAGCGAGCGCAGCTTCTGCTTGCTTACGCTTTGTCACGTCTTGGGCAACGCCAAGCATACGGAACACGTGTCCCTGTTCATCTGTGACCGCAAATCCGCGATCGCGAATCCAGCGCACTTCTCCATCCGGTCGTACAATTCGATATTCCTTCTCAATCGCGACGTCCTTTTGGGGAGTATTCGACAGTCCGGCTAGGACATTATCACGATCATCGGGGTGGACCGTGTCTAACCAAGCTGTATGGTTTTGGTAAATGAACTCAGGCGATCGCCCCCAAACCTCCTCGTAGGCTGGACTGACATATACAATCTTTGGGTCAGGCAGATCCATAATCCAAAAGACATCTTGAATCGTTTCTGCCAGCAGCCGAAAGCGAGCATCACTTTCATGGGCTAATGCTTCAGTGTTTTTGCGCGCAGTCACATCCTGTGTGATGCCCAAAATTTGCTGAGGTGTTTGGTTTTCGTCCCGCTGAAAAACGACCTCGCAGGTGTGCAACCATCGCCATGTGTTGTCGGCATGGCGCATCCGATATTCAAATTCTAGAATTTCGCCATCCGGGGCAGATTGAAACTGAGCAAGATGAGCCGGAACCCGTGCAAAATCTTCAGGATGCATTAGTAAGGGCAGAACCTTCCCCCCCATCGCTTGCACCTGCTCATTGGTGTAGCCTAACCAACTCCCCATCTGTTTGTTGATATAGGTGTTGCACTGCTCCACCAAATCAAACACATAGAGCATTCCAGGAACCGCTTCGGCAATCTCAGCAATAAATTTTTGACTCCGCTGCAGCTGTTTTTTGGACTGCTGAAGTTGCGAGATGGTTTGTAAGGCAGTGCTAATTGTGGAATCATGACTTTCTTCACCTATCGGTTCAGACGACATCTGTTCCATCGGCGCAAGCTCATCGGCCTTGTCCAATCGAGCATCTTTGCCATCAGTCAAATTGCGGTGGTTTAGATTCGTCGCATCCTTCGTCGCATCAATTCCAGAGTGTAGAATGTCGAGCAGTTTCTGGGGCGATGTTCGCTTTCGGACGCCATAATCAATGGCGCCAGCTCTCATCGCTGCGACAGCAACTTCTGCATCGTTGTCACCAACAACGAAGATAATAGGAGATGCTTGGGGTATTATCATTCTGAGCTGCTCAAGGATTCCAATACTTGTTTGAAGCGGCGTATGAAAATCCAAGACAAGTGCAGCCAGTGGACTCAAAAACTGCTGCGACAGCACCGGCAGCACATCAGCAGCAGCTAGCTGATGGTGAAAAACATCGAACATTGCTGTGGACTGGAGAGGATACACAGGGTATTCCTTGTCCAGCTCCTCCACAACAGCAAAAACATGAATTGAAGATTTGGGCATACGGAAAGCATCTCCATCGCACCAACCTTATCTAGGCCATCCTAATTCGTATCTTTCAAAAGATGAATAGGCTGGAGCAGTTCACACGCCCTGTCCCTGACGGGCGATCGCCTGACGAATAGCCTGAGCAACGAGGTCAGGAGCTTCTAAAGGCATCAGATGTCCCACATTAGGAATTGTAACCAATTTACTATTCGGTAGAAGATCGATCACATCTCGCTGGATAACGTTAAAAGGAATTACCGGATCGTCTGGAGAAGCCAATACGGTTACAGGAACCTGGATTTTTTTCACTTGATCGGCAATGGAGTTTTTCATGCCTTCCAACAGCCACCACTGCCAAGTTTTGTCCTCAGCTTTGGTGTGCGTTTGCACTGCTACAGAATGGCGAATTTGAGGCAGTGTGGCTTGAGCAGCGCCTTCTACAGTAGTTTCAGCAGCCTGGCGACTGTGGTGATCCGCCAACATGCGATCGCGCTCTTCCTCTGGCATGGGTTCCCGAGTCGCCGGAGAGGGGGCCACCAAAATGATGTGTTCGAGTCCTGCAAAGAGCGCATCGGCAGCAACCTTCAAGGCAATCTTTCCCCCCATGGAATGTCCCACCAAAACAAATCGATCAATGCCCAAGCGAGACAACAACTCCCAGATATAGTTGCTATATTCCGCCAAAGTTGGTTCCGCTAGCGGAGGGGTATCGCCAAAACCAGGTAGATCTAAGGAAATGCAGCGAAAATCTTCCTTCAGCTCCTGGGTGACCCACTGCCAGCTCGCCGCAGCACCGCTAAAGTAGTGCAAAAAAACAAGCGTGGGGTCTCCTGTTCCTTGGCTGATTAGTGAAGAATTATCCATTCTGCGACTTAGCATAACCTGAATACTCGTGTCTGATTAATAGGCATTCAGGTTTGTACTTTAAGCAAAATTCAATGTAGACAACCTCTATCTTTTTAGTGAATAAGTACCTTTCCCTAGAAAATCGACAGAAGTGAGGATGAACCGGGTCGAGGGGAGATAGTAATTTTTAGCCCAAGCTGAATGAGGCAAAACGAACAATGGCAAGCATTTGTTCGATCTTCTGGTGCTCAATCTCGGCATTTTTTGGATGTCGATTCAGTCTTGAACTCATCTCAAAAGAGACAAACTGATGCTTGGCGAGATAAAACGATTCTGTGAATTTTTAGCGGAACCTGAGGCCTCGTTCTGAATATCTATGTTGTCGGGGAAACATTAAAGGAGGGCATTGAGGGGTATGGCCCTCCATTCAAGCTTCTCAAGATTGCTGAATTCCTCGCTGCGGTTGCATGCCGAGAACTGCAAATCGCTGGCATCTCTCACTATTCATCCAGAGCGCCTATGTTTTCGATCTACATCTTGACCCATAACGAAGAATTAGATATTGCGGCGTGTATTGAGTCCGCTCAACTCTCTGACGACATCATTGTGGTGGATTCTTTCAGCGGCGATCGCACTGTCGAAATTGCTTCACAGTATCCGGTTCGAGTCGTCAAGCATGCTTTTGAAAGCCACGGCAAGCAGCGTACTTGGATGCTTAACAATATTCCTGCAAAGTATGAGTGGGCCTATATTTTGGAAGCTGATGAGCGCATGACTCGGCAACTCTTTCAGGAGTGTTGCGACAAGATTCGAGCAGCCGAGCATGTAGGCTACTACGTTGCTGAGCGTGTCATGTTCATGGATCGGTGGATCAAACACAGTACTCAGTTTCCGCGTTACCAGCTACGTCTGCTCCAGCTGGGGAAAGTCTGGTTCACTGATTATGGTCACACTGAACGAGAAGTGTGCGAAGGCGCTACTGGTTTTTTGCAAGAAACCTATCCTCATTACACCTGTGGCAAAGGGATGAATCGTTGGATTGAAAAACACAACCGATATTCAACCGATGAAGCCAGAGAGACCTTACGTCAGCTGGAGACGGGGCGAGTGAACTGGAAGCAGCTTTTCTTTGGCAAAACAGAAGTAGAGCGTCGTCACGCGCTTAAAGATCTTTCGCTGAGATTACCGCTACGACCGCTGATACGGTGGGTTTACATGTATTTCTTTTTGGGTGGCTGGCGCGATGGTGAGGCGGGATTAGCCTGGTGTACTCTACAAGGGTTTTATGAATATCTGATTGTTTTAAAGGTAAAGGAACTGAAGCGGGCACAAATCAACGCAGCTTCTGAAAACCCATCAGTACCGCTCAACCTGACCCCAATTTCAAATACCCTTCCTGAACACTGAGCGATCGCCCATCACACGCTTTGTATAGCCGTCGCAAGTTCCGTTAGGACAAGGCGGCAAGCCATCTGGCTATGGACTAAGGGCCTGAATGTTATTGAATGCACAAGCCTAGATGGCTAAAGCTATCAATCAACTCAACAGATGCAATCCCTACTTATCCAACGATGCTCACTGTCGCCTACCCGCCATAGGCGTTACACTCGATTGCGGCTTGCATTGAGAGCATTGGGGCATTCATGGCGGTTGACTACGATCTCATCATTTTGGGAGGGACTCCGGAGGGCTATGAAGCTGCTGAACAAGCTGCTCAATTGGGAGCACGGGTAGCTTGGATACTCAATGGGCAAGAGGGACGACGATCGCCCCTCTTTCTGGAAACTCTGCTATTGTCAAATCCACAATCCGAGCCGTCTGCATCGCAATCTTCTCAGTGGCAGCGGGCTGTAGAACGAGCCAAGTTGACCGCTGATGTCCTGACCCAGGAGGACTTGCAGCGGTTAATGGTACAGGGTGTTGACGTTATTGCTGAAACGGGTCGATTGGTTCGCGATCGCCCCCTTCAAGTCAAAACCGTTAGCCGTCAGCTCACAGCTCGGTCCGTTCTGTTGGCTACGGGTAACGTGCCTCAACTGTTCAAAATTCCAGGTTTAGCCTCTGTCCCCTATGAGACGCCTAGCACTTTCCTGCACCAAGAAAAGCTGCCAGGCTCCGTGATAGTGCTGGGTCGCTCTCCTGCAGGACTTGCCCTATGTCAGTTTCTCCGCCGCTGGAACAGTGCTGTGACCCTGGTTGCGCCACAGGACACTCTTTTACCCCGTGAAGACCCTGATACTTCTCGATGGATTCAGGCTCAACTGCGGGCAGAAGGTGTTCGCTTAAAGCTGGGAACAATCATCGAAACGGTTACCTACAGAGACGGCAGTATTTGTCTTCGACTTCCTCATGAAACAATAAGTGTGGCCTGTTTAGTCGTGGCCGCTCCACCCTTGCCTAACCTTATGGATGTTGGCATCGAAAAATGGACAGTAGAGGGTTGCCTATCGGTCAATGCTTATTTGCAGACAAGCCACCCTCGTATCTATGCCTGCGGTGCGGCGATAGGTGGTCACGAACTAGCTGCGATCGCCCGTCAAGAAGCTCGTCTTGCTGTCAGCAATGCGCTTTTTTGGAATCGTTATCGCATCGACTACTGCACAATTCCCTACACTCTTTTGACTCGTCCTGAAATGGCACGAGTGGGTCTTACAGAGGCGCAAGCCAAGCGGCGCTACAGTGAAGACGACCTCTTAATTGCTCGACAAACACTTTACGACTTACCTAAGGCGCAATGGCGGAGAGCAACGCTCGGTTTCTGCAAAGTGATTGCTCACCGCAGCGGCGAAATTTTGGGCGTTCATGGCGTTGGCCCAGAAGCAAGAGAATGGGTCCAAACGATGGCGGTATTGATGGTTCGCCAAGCACCTTGGTGGGCGGTAGCTCACTATCCCACCTTGCCGAATAGCCTGACAGACATTCTGCGACAGACTGTGAGCCAGTGGGAGCGCGATCGCTGGCATCCGGGGCGTTGGCGGCGTGATTGGTCAGAGAACTGGTTCAACTGGCGGCGCCAGCGCTAAAGAATTGTCGCGCCACGCTGCATCTATCAACACGCTATGCCTATCGACGTCTGGCCCTTTGTACAGTCCGAGGAAACACGCCCACAAGCATCGAAAAAGCTTCGTCTGGCACGCTATCCACAATGCCTTGGTCAAAATAGGTTTTGAACTGCTCTAAAATCATCTGAGCACGTTCTAGGGGAACAGGCTTATCCGTAAAATTCTGAGTTAGTCTCACCCACTGAAGCCGAATCCGGATAGCTTTCTGCTGCTCTTCGTAGGATTTAGGTTCGACTAATGAAAGGTTTCCCAGAGCTGTGACGCGATCGCAATCAGCATCCAGTGCCCCCCCAACTGCCGCACCAGGACCAGCAAATTCGGCGTGGAATTTTTTGTAAACGACAATGCCATTCCGACGACGGCTATTGACGATCCATAATTTATGACTATTGATTCGATCCAAAACCGAGTCAGAGTCGGGGGGCTGCTTCACGGAAGATTGGACTATATCGTCTCGATAGGTCTGAGGCATAGCAGTAAATGATAAACCGGGAGCCTTTCAGTATTGTTTAGTTCATACATAAATCACATCATTCCCACGACGGTGCTAGGTGGGTATTGAGTTGACCGATAGACCTGAACACTCTAATTCCAATTTCATTTTAGGGGAATGATTTTGTAAAACATCTTTGACTTGTCGTTAGTCTCTAAAGCTGTCGTAAAGATCTTGTCAAATCCCTATGATGTCTCCGTAAATTCGCGTGGTTGCCTCATAGCTGTGCAGATTGAGGAGTTTACTCAGCAAAATAAGAAAACTTATTAGAGGGGAGTCATTGAATTGAAGAGTGACAGTAGGTTGCCAGATTGATTTCAAGAAAATGGGACGCTGGAGATGTGCGTAGAGATCGAGACAAAAGTTTTACCATTCAGTTTTCAGATGCTGGTTGTCATGGAAATTTTTCCCAAAAGAGAGCGCCCAGTATCGCATCATGAAATTCTATTTAATAATCAAAATTTCAAGGTAGCAGTCCATACGGCAGCTTTATATGGACACATCCTTCAATCATCAATTTAGAGTCAATCTTTACTTCCAGCATACGGATAGAACTTGGATTCCTCACTTTTCAAGGCATCCTAAAGCCTTGACTAACTCGTAGGTTAAAGCCCGAAGTTAGTTCTCTTGCCAGATAAATTTACCCTGTCGCCAAAGCGCAAAAAGAATTCCGATCGCATATTTTGTTATGGTTTCTCCAAACAAGAGGGAAACAATCTCTGCTGTTGGCAGAACTCCAGCAAAAGCAATCAGTGTAAACAGCAGCGTGTCCAGCACAATCGAGACGGCATTGCTACCCGCTACGCGAACTAGCCAAGGATGCGGCAGCAATTGTTGATAAATCTCGGTGTCAGCTGTTTCGGCTAAGACAATGGCAAAGAAACTTGCCAGAATAATCCGTATCGGAACTGCCAGCAGCACACTCATGCAAATATTGGCGGTCGCTGCCGCTGCAATAGTCAGATAAATCCATTTACGCCCAGCGCTATGTAGTCTGTCTCTTTGCGTGAAAGTGATGCCAAAAACAAAGGTTCCAACGGCCACCTGACCAAAAACAGGCAGAGGAATGAACCAGTCCGCCGTATAGTTTGCGCCCAAGGTTGCCAGAATATAGATGCAGGCATTTATGATGTGCGTTCTAGACATCGACAAAAATGAAATTGGGACTTTTTGCAACTTTGCCATTCTAAACCTCAGCGCTTCTCATGCAGCTATAGCTACTTGCACTCCTAGGCCAAGAAAATCAGCGTAACTCTCAGCCAATTTTTTGGACAGATGGAAAAATATAGGGGTTTTCGAATGTTCTAGTCTTGATATCGTTTTGTTTCCTCCTTATTTCTCGAACCACCTAAATCACCATTCCCTGACTTTTGAGTTCTTTGCCAAAGATGAAATTCTGCCCAGCAGATGTTCAAGCGTTATGTAAAATAGATCGGTTGTTTGTGACTATTTGCCTTGATTGAACGTTATACGCTGCCCGAGATGGGCGAACTTTGGAGCGACTTCTTCAAGTACAAGACTTGGTTGCGAGTTGAGATTGCCGTCTGCGAAGCTCAAGCAGAGCTGGGCTATATTCCCAAAGAGGCTGTAGAAGACATCAAGGCAAAGGCAGATTTTGATCCTGAGCGGATTTTAGAGATTGAGGCAGAAGTGCGTCACGACGTCATTGCTTTTTTGACGAACGTCAATGAGCATGTGGGTGAAGCGGGTCGCTATATTCACCTGGGCATGACCAGTTCTGACATGCTTGATACCGCCCTATCTGTGCAACTGGTCGAGAGCTTAAATGTCATTAAAACCCATGTTGAAAACCTGATTCAGGCGATTCGCTACAAGGCGCAGGAGCACCGTGATACGGTCATGATTGGCCGATCGCACGGTATTCATGCTGAACCCATTACCTTTGGGTTTAAGCTGGCTGGCTGGCTAGCTGAAATGATGCGTCATCGCGATCGCTTCACCCATTTGGAAGAAAAAATTGCGGTCGGTAAAATTTCAGGCGCGGTTGGTACCTACGCTAATATCGATCCGAGGATCGAATCGTTAACCTGTCAGAAGCTGGGCCTGCGACCTGATACTGCTTCGACTCAGGTGATCTCTCGTGACATTCATGGAGAATTCATGAATGCGCTAGCTTTGCTAGCAGCCTCGATTGAGCGGTTTGCTGTCGAAATTCGAAATTTACAGCGCACCGATGTTTTAGAAGTTGAGGAGTTTTTCTCGAAGAAGCAGAAAGGCTCTTCTGCTATGCCCCACAAGCGCAACCCGATTCGCTCTGAACGGCTAACTGGCTGTGCCCGCATCATCCGGGGTAACGCCATGGCAGCGCTTGAAAACGTAGCGCTATGGCACGAGCGAGATATCTCCCACAGCTCTGTCGAGCGGGTTATCTTGCCAGACTCTTGTATTTTGATTCACTTCATGTTGGTCGAGGCAACCTATCTCATCAAGAAGCTTCTGGTTTATCCCGAAAACATGACCCGAAACATGAACATCTACGGTGGAGTCGTTTTCAGTCAGCGGGTTTTGCTATCTCTGGTTGAGAAAGGGGTGTCGCGGGAAGAGGCTTATGAAGTGGTGCAATCCCTTGCCCATACTGCTTGGAATACTGAAGGGGGTGATTTCAGGGCATTGGTGTCAGCGGACGATCGCGTGCAGGCAAAACTTTCGACTGAGGAGATTGACGCTTGCTTTGACCCCAACCATCACCTGAGAAATCTAGATGAGGTCTATCAGCGACTTGGGATCTAATTGACGCTACTCATCAATGACCGTCAAACATCCATTGACTGAGTCTTGAAGCAAACGATCAATAATGGATCGTTCTTTTGCCTTTAAGGTAGGCGAACCCATAGCATTCATCAGAACTCGTCGATGACTGTAGGTGATTTTGCCCGTTGCAATTGTGCGAGCGTACAAATCATCAATAGCAAGGGAGAGGTTTGGCGCAGTCATGACCCAACAGAATTCTCTAGCGACTCTTGTATTCTGGCTTTATCACTCAGGAATTTCCAGGATATTCTACGGGTTTACACGCATTTCATGAGAGGCTAAATGTTCGGTGTGGAAATCGCTTGATTCCGCAGTCCTCCATCTTCTCAACTTCATGTTTTGATTATTTTTGCGGGGCGGCTTTGAAGCACTGCTTTCATGGCTGCTCACAACGTTCAAGACTGTGATACCCCTAGCAAAAGGTCAAAGAATGCAGGCAGAAGACAAAATAACTCCCGGTGAGTTTGACATCTCTGACGATGCTCAACTCTACGGCCACAGCTACATCCGCAAGGCCACGCCAACAGACAGGGATATTGACTTGCTTGTGGCACTGAGTAAGGGCACGTTCATGGGGGCATATGCAGACGATAACGACCCCATAAATTTAGCCCGCTATATCAAAAGCGCTTTTTCTAGGGAGGCGATCGCGGACAAGCTATCGGCTCCAGAATCTACATTTCTCATCGCTCATGAAGGTTCTTCCCCTGACACAACACCTATCGGCTATGCTCAGCTGATTGCAGGCTCTCCAGTTCCCTGTCATGAAGCAGCCCAGACGCCAATAGAACTATCGAGACTCTATGTTGAGCAAAGTCATATTGGCCAAGGCTACGGTTCAAAACTGATGCAGGCTTGCCTCGATTACGCCGTCAGCAACGGTTGTGAAACGATTTGGCTCGGCGTCTGGGAGCACAATGAGCGAGCACAGGCGTTCTATCAGCGGTGGAAATTTCAGCCCGTAGGAACCCACATATTCGTGCTGGGGGATGAGGCTCAGACGGACCACGTTCTTGTGCGACACCTGGCCCCTAACGGGAAATAGCCGGCAAGATTTCGCTTTAGCCATCCAGTGCTTCTTCTTTCAAACTATGGCCGTCGTCAGGTCCGTTAGGACAAGACGGCTACGCGCCCACCATGACCTTCATCAGCGCTTACGGTTGAACTTGGCCTGTAAATCTTGCAGCGTCGAGTTTGAGGAATGGCCTTTTGACTTTTGCTTAGCGGGTTTGGATTTGCGGGAAGGAGGGGCACTATCCGGAGATCGCATCGATAGACTAATCCGCTTCAATTTCTCATCTACCTCCAGCACCCTAACTTTGACAACCTGTCCCACTTTGACGATCTCTTTCGGGTTGCGCACAAAGCGATCGGCTAACTGGGAAACGTGCACTAAACCGTCTTGATGCACACCGATATCGACAAAAGCGCCAAAATTCGCCACGTTGGTCACCGTGCCCTCCAAGGTCATGCCAGGTTGCAGATCGGCCAGCGTTTGGACATCATCTCGAAATTGAGCCGTCACGAACTGAGATCGCGGGTCACGGCCTGGTTTCTCCAGTTCATGCAGAATGTCACGGAGGGTCGGCTCACCCACAGACTCAGTCACATAGCGTTTTAAGTCGATGGTATTTTTTGCCAGTCCAGAAAGCTGTTCAGCATCAGCGGCGAGTGATGCAGGGCTGATGTTCACATCTTGTAGAATGGTTTCAACGATGCCATAGCTTTCTGGATGGACTGCTGTATTATCCAAAGGATTTTTACCATTGCGAATGCGCAAGAAACCAGCCGCCTGCTCAAATGCTTTTGGTCCTAACTTCGCAACCTTCAACAACGTTTTGCGACTGTGAAAAGCGCCATTTTGATCGCGATAGGCAACGATATTGTTAGCGATCGCAGGTGTAATGCCTGAAACGTAGGTCAGCAACGCTTGAGAAGCCGTGTTCAAATCAACCCCAACATAATTCACACAGCTTTCAACAGTTTCCTCTAGCTTTTGCTTCAGGCGCTTTTGGTCAACATCATGCTGATACTGCCCGACGCCGATAGATTTAGGGTCAATTTTCACCAGCTCGGCTAGAGGATCCTGCAGGCGACGACCAATACTGATGGCACCTCGCACAGTAACGTCTAGGTCGGGGAACTCAGCGATCGCCAGAGGACTAGCAGAATACACGGAAGCCCCCGCCTCATTGACCATCACCTTCGTCGGTTTCTGGGACAGTGAACTGAGCACTTCCCCGACAAAGGCATCTGTTTCTCTGCCGGCGGTGCCATTACCGATCGCAATAAGCGCAATGTCGTGTTTCTGAATCAGCTGCCGTAGCGTTTGAGCTGCTGCCTCTCGCTGCCCCTGACTTTGATGCGGAAAAATGGCCTGATAGTGCAAGAATTTTCCTGTTTGGTCAACCACTGCTACCTTGCATCCAGTCCGAAAGCCGGGGTCAATTGCCAGGGTCGGTTTCATGCCTGCCGGAGGAGCCAGCAGCAAATCCCGTAGATTGGCCTCGAAAGTTTGAATAGATTCTTCATCTGCCCAGGCTTTCTTCTCAGCGATGACCGCATTTGTCAGGGAGTTTTTCATCAGACGAGCAAAAGCGTCTTGAATTAACGACTGATAGAATGCCCGTAACTCGGCATCTCGGGTGAAGATAGCCTGAGACTCTAAGTACTGAAGCACCTCATCCGTATCGAAAGCTAACTCAAAGGACAAAACATCCTCTCGTTGTCCCCGCTGTAGCGCTAAAAAGTTGTGAGGAGCAATCTGTCGAACTGAAATTTCATAGTTACGATACAGCTCAAACTTGGTGCTGCCTTCGGGAATGTCACTCGCGATACGAGAGCGAAATGTGCCAGAGCGCATGAGGTATTGACGCACCCAAGCTCGTAGATCAGCCTGCTCGGCAATATTTTCTGCCAAAATATCCGCAGCCCCTTTTAGCGCTTCATCAACGGTTGTGACTCCAGACTCGGTATTGATGTATGGCGTGGCTGCCTGGACCAAGTTGACGTTGCGAGAACCCGTCTGATTGTGCTCCGCAATCCAATCCGCTAGGGGCTGTAGTCCCTTCTCTCGCGCGATCGTTGCTCGGGTACGACGCTTGGGTCGATAGGGCAGGTATAGGTCTTCTAAATCGGTCTTTTGCCAGCAGGCTTCAATTTTTTGGCGTAGGGCATCGGTCAGTTTCCCCTGCTCAGCAATGGATTTGAGAATAGTTTCTCGGCGCTCCAAGAGTTCAGTTAGATATTGGTGCCGCTCTTGGAGCGATCGCAGCTGCACCTCATCCATTCCCCCTGTGCGTTCCTTACGATATCGAGCAACAAAGGGAACCGTCGCTCCTTCTTGAAATAGTGCTAGGGCATTCTCAACGTAGCGAGACGGTAAGTCAAACTCACGACTCAGAATAGGAATTAGATCGGTCATTGATGAGGCAAAAACAAAATACGTCGCTCAGGTTGCAGTCTAACACTCTCCTTTGCTCGCTCTGTTTCAGCCTTTCATTCCCCATGCTCATTCTCTCGTTGCTTTGCCGGGCAATACTGGACGATCTTGATAGGGCAGAGGGATGTATTGCACAGAAGGCCGTCCTGCCATGGGCTGAGGGTACATCTCCATCAGGTTGTAGATCTCTATTGGCAGACCTCCAGTGACAGGCAAACCCAAGCTGGCGGCCTCTTCCACCGTAATGGGATAGTCGTGTGTGACCTGCCCTGTCGTCAAGCGATTGATAATGGCGTCAATATTTTCGGGAGCAACTTTCTGATCAGGAATGCTGTCTTCTAGAAGCGTACGCACAAAAGATTTAACTTGGGCGATCGCTTTACGCGCCACGTCTGCTGTAACTAGCGTTTGGTCATCAATTTTTTCTATCGGCTTTTCTTCTAAGACTTTCAAGATGCTGGCCGCAGCGATATTGCCCAGCTGCGGATCGACAGGCCCCAAAACAGCGTTTTCATCCATGACAATTTCGTCCGCTGCCATTGCCAACATAGTGCCACCACTCATCGCATAGTGAGGCACAAACACCGTCACCTTGGAAGGATGTCGGATCAAAGCTCGTGCAATCTGCTCAGTCGCTAAAACCAGTCCTCCGGGCGTATGCAGGATTAGGTCAATAGGTATTTCTGGGGGCGTCAGTCGAATGGCCCGTAGAATTTGTTCGGAGTCTTCAATATTAATGAACTTGGAGAGTGGAATCCCAAGCAAGCTGATCGACTCCTGTCTGTGAATCATCAAAATGACCCGACTTCCGCGCTTTTGCTCGAAGGCTCGGATTGAATTTAGCCGCTTCATTTCGACCCTGCGTCGTTGAATGACTGGCTGAATTGAAGAGATGACCAGGAAAACGAGAAATAGATTAAAAAAAGACATGGACCCATCAAACGCATTTAGATTTTAGCGTTGCAGATTGCTTTGTTCTTGGACACTGTCTTTCGATACATGACCATTATCAATATTGATGGATGGGAACTTTGCCTCCCTTGCTGATACACGGCCTTACCATTGGTTTGAGTGCGCCCTGGGGGCATTGCATGGGTGCATCGCCTATGGGTATTGTTAGTTGGGATTAATATCCGAACGTGGCAAGCGAAACTGTCTGTATGGCCTGCAACAAAATTTAGACAGTTGTCTCATGCTGCGTGATAGCATCGGCGGGAAACAAATCCTGTTGATTTTAAATAAATGTTGTGCGGAAGGGGGTGGAAGTAAGGTTATGGCCGAAAACTTTAGCGCTACTGAAAGAGCCTTTTTGGAGAAAGTAATGCAGCGGGCTAGTCTCCCCGATATTTATGATGCACGGGACCTGACAACGGTCGTCTTCCGTACTCTACGAGACTTGATGACGACTGAGACTGATCAGCAAACTGAGGCTGCCTTCAAAAATGCGGATATTGCTGAAATTTGGCGAGACGACAATCCCTTTGTGTCCTTCTTGAGCCGCTTTCGCCCTCCCCTAGACATTGACGAAGAGCTTTTCCTGAGGCGAGTTAAGCAAGAGGGGGGAGTTCCTAAAAACGTTTCTGCTGAAGCGGTTGTCGTTGCGGTCTTCTCTGCTGCTAGAGAGTCTATTCCTCCTGAGCAAGCGAAGGAAATTTCGAAAGTATTGCCGGATGGTTTGCGCGTTCTTTGGGAACAGGTCTAGAGTAAACGCGGAGAATCATTTGCTGGGATTCGGTTTAGTTTTACTCTCTTCAATTTTTTTCTGTATCCAGAACGTTGTCGTGCGGATTCTGTTTGCTGAGCAGACTGTGTTGGGGTTAGGCACAACTGGCGGATTTGTAGCCCCGACCTTACACAATTCGTTCTTGCTACTGCTGCTGAGGATGCTGCCAGCTGTGCCTTTGATGGCGCTGCTGGCAACTTGGCTCTATCCTCCCATTTGGCATGAAATTCGCAAGCTCTCGAAACGGTCCCAGCGCCAAGCCCTTGGCCATGCTTTAGCCGGGGGTGGATTGATGTTTGCCTATTTGGGCTTGCTCTATGTGTCGATTGGCTTGATTGCGACCGCGATCGCCCTCACCCTCTTTTTCACCTTTCCCATCTTCACGGCTTTGCTGTCATGGCGATTTCTCAAGCAAAAACCAACGGCTCTGCAATGGGGCATCATGACGTGCATTTTGCTGGGCAGCATATTGACCATTCCCCCGCAGCAGTGGACGGGTGACGGTGGCTATTGGGGAGCCGTATTAGGCATCGCTAGCGGTATGGCTTATGCCACCTACACCATCAACGCTCAAAAAAGCTTCAACTACATGCATCCGTTGACGTATACGTGGGCCAGCTTTGCGCTCACGCTATGGTTTGCGGCACTCTGTCTCATCATCTGGCCGATCGATAATCTTTCAGAGCTGAGGTGGACGCCCCTTTGGATTGGCAGCATCATCTCAGGCATTGTCACCTTCATCGGTCACATTCTCTACAACCTGGGGATTCGATCTATCGGCGCCACCGCTGCGGCTATGATTGGGTCCACCAATCCAGCTCTGACCGTGGTGCTGGCTTGGGTTGCCATTCAAGAGGCTTTAGGAAGTTTGCAATTGCTGGGGGTCAGTATTGTCACTGCCAGCGTCGCTTCTCTCAGTCGCTCTCGATAGGGCTACTCACGCTGTTCTTTGACGGTAGTGCCAATTGTGAACTTGGCACGCCCCTTTGGATTTTCTATAGCCCTGTGCAGCTTGGTTAAATCCATCTCAGTGTTTTAGGAGAGTAAGGAATAGGGAATACTGAGATCTTGCCCTAGTACATCAGCATCCTGCATTTGCCCCCTTAAATCCCCTAAATTTGGGGGACTTCGATCTCAGAACCCCTCCAAATTTGGGGGCAGGGGGGCCAGACCAGGCAATGTCGGGACAACTGCAAGATCTGAGGAATAGGGAATGCAAGGGGTGCTTGACGCAAGTACATGCCGCTATATGCTCAATATCACCTATAGAAAAAATCGAAACATCAAATTATACTGATATAGAGCTTCTGCAAGAACTTTAGACACAATGACCTGTTTAACCCGGTTATTGTGCCGAGAAGTTTCCTGTAGCGAGTGATGAAAGTGTTTTTTGAGCGATCGCCCATTTGGGGACGATCGCTTTTTTTGTGACCGCAAGGGGAAACGATTGTGCTGGCAATCTTGAAAAAAGAGGCGTGGTTAGCACGTCCGCGTTGCAGCTCATTAGGTGAGGGGTGAGGGACGAGACTGCTTCAAACTGGATGCCGCACCTCATCCCTCGAACTCCCGGTTTCCATTAGGAAGCCCGACATCATTCGAACTTTGCCAAGAAACCGGGGAGCTTGCTATTCGAATAGCCTGTCGCGCTGCAAGTATCGCAAAACGTCACCAGGATCTTGCCTTATCAATACACCGTTCTCCGGCACGTCGATCTTCGGACTCCACTCGATGCGCTCGATGCAGTTCCGTAGATGAAACAAATCAATGGCGCTTTGGGTGTCCGCTTCAGTGCCCACCAAGTAAAGGCGTAGCCGCTTGTGTCGTCGCTGAGGATGAGCAGGATAGCTCGGCAGCGACGGCGGTGCCGCCTCAGCGTGGTGAGACGGCAAGAAATATTGAATAGTAATCACTGGGGATTCCTCCAAGAATCGGTTTGGGTTGGAATCCCCGAAGATTCAGTCGCCCTTAGACGAAGCGCTTCGGTGGGGCGACCTAAAATAGGCACAGCCCGTACGACAGCCTGGATCTGTCTATGGGTTAGGCGCTGGTTTGTGTTGCCTCACTTACCAGTGCCGCCGACCAAACTTTCGGGGACAGCAAGCTGCACGGAGGCAGCTATGGTTGCTGATGATAAGTCATTTGATCCCTAAGAGCAAGCCGAATGGGTTAAAGCATGACATCTCCTTAACCTCGCGATCTCCCAGGATGGGCCGCAATTGTGCTGCTCCTCCTGCACGGCATTAGTCCGAACGCCGAAAAACCTTTCGTCGCTACCGCGATCGCGACTGTCCTGAGGTTGCGTCGTGTCCTACCTATTCAGAGCCTCAACTCAGGACGCTCCCGGCTTATCCTACTGGGCTGACTTTTGCCCGATAGAGTAGGTGTGTCCCCTGCCTAAAGCCGGTGTATCGCACTCTGACCAGATCACCCGGTTCAGCAGCACCGTCCATCAGTTGATGCTGTTGAGGATCATAAGGAATTTCAGCACCGACGGACGCGATCATCTCTATTCCCCAGTGCGCTAACAGATCCTGCACAGGTTGAACGATCGGCACCAGACGACTCGCGGGCAAATCTGGATTTTTCTCAACGGCGTGAGCAATCGTCGGCCACTGTAGCAGCCACGTTTCAATCGCAGCAAGGACTTCCTTTTGAAACCGCTCTTGCAGCAAGCTCTCCTGCTGTTCATGCTGAGTTTGTAGCCGCTGATATTCAGCTTCTAGGGTAGAGATGCGATCGCGCTGATCCTCTGCCTGTCCAATCGCAGCAACTTCAGAGCCGTCCAAACTGTCATCGACAACCCCAAACACTTGCAGCAATTCGGGTAGCGACAGGTCAAGCGCGGCGGCTAGCTTGTGTAGGGTTTCGATACGCATCTGAGTGATGCGATCGTGCCTCAACTGCCGCACCGCCCACTCAGAAACCTCCGCCTTCTGAGCCAACGCCCGAAAGCTCTGAACCCCCACCGCCGCCATCAACGTTTTAAGGCGATCGGTAGATGATTCAGAGCTTCCAGTTTTATCCAGCATAGAGTCGAAGTTATTGATAGACTTCTGTTCTCTAGCCTCTCATAAGACCTGTCCGACTAAGCCACTGTTCTACCTTCACCAAAACCAGATTGAATGTAGTGCCGAGTCGCAGCCGCCAAATCATTACCGAAACCAGCCAAATCTGGATATTGAGCGACGTACTCCGCAGCGTCAAACAAATCACGACTACGCCCCTCTGACTGTCCAAGCGTGATGAAGTGTTGAGTCGCTGCTGCAAGGTTATAACCGAATGCTTGAATCAAGTCCCCATAGGAAGCCAAATACTCTTGCGGATCAAACGTGATTGTGCGGCCTTCTTGAATCCCTGAAGTTCGGAAATGCGCTACACCTGCAGCAGGATTAAAGCCAAAGGCGTTAATTAAATCGTCATAGGATGCAATGTAAGCAGCACCATCAAAGCCAGCTAATGGATCGCGCCCTTCGCTGAAACCAAATTGAATATAATGCTGAGTGGCAGCGCTCGTATTGTTGCCAAAGATAGCTTGTAAATCGGGATAAGAAGCTAGATACTGCTCTTCTGGAAACGTATCTAGTGGTCGCCCCTCTGCCTGCCCGAAGTTTTGGTAATGAAGTGTTGCGGCATTTAAGTCATAGCCGAACGCTAAGAGCAAGTCAGGGTTTGATGCTAGATAATCATCGGGTTCGAAACTGTTATCAATACCCGGTAAACCAATGGCTTGTGCAGTTAGGGTATATCCCGTATTTTGGTTTTCTCTAGTCGTAAATACTCTAGCCCAATAGGTACCTGCAGATAATGGCGCGACAATGGAACGATCTTGTGTCGTAGAAGAAAAATCATTAACACCATCGTCTTCAATGATGTCGTTGCTATCAACCAATCCGTCATTGTTGAAATCGGTAATAATCTGCAACTGTGCTGGATCATTTCCTAATTCTGTTAGGACTAAGCGAACTTCAGTATTTTGAGTAATGGTGAATTTGTAGTAATCGTCGCGATCATTTGAGCCAACGACATTCTCAAAAGTTCGCTCTGGACCTAAATTACCTAAGTCTACAGCTGTTTCCAGGCTATTGCCTGGATCGATAGGATAGTCGCTATTTCTACCTATAGCTTGTGCACTTAGGGTGTAGCCTGTATTCTGGTTTTCTCTAGTTGTGACTACTCGTGCCCAGTAACTTCCTGGAGTCAGTGACGTAACGATAGAGCGATCTTGTGTTGTAGAAGAAAAATCGTTAACGCCGTCTTCTGCAATGATGTCGTCGTTATCAACCAATCCATCATTGTTTAAATCTGTGATGATTTGTAGCTGTGCAGGATCTGGACCCAAACCCGTCAGGCTTAACCGAACGTCGCTATTTTGAGTCAGAGTAAATGCATAGTAGTCATCACGATCCAGTGAACCAACCGTATCGTTCAAGATTTGCCCTACACCCAGACTGCTTAGGCCAAAGGCTGTACTAAGAGTATTGCCTGGGTCAAACTGTAAATCTCCATCTCTAATTGAGGCTTGAGCAGTCAGGGTATAAGAGGTGTTCTGATTCTCCCTTGTCGTATTTACTCTTGCCCAGTAGGTTCCTGAAGGTAATGGTGTGATGATGAAGCGATCTTGAGTTACTGAAGAGAAATCATTGATACCATCCTCTTCAATAATTTCGCTGTTATCTACAATTCCGTCGTTATTAAAATCTGCAATAATTTGCAGTTGTGCAGGATCAGGATCCAAACCTATCAGACCAAAATTCACGTCACTATTTTGGTTTAACGTAAACCTGTAATAATCATTGCGATCAGTTGAACCGACTAATTCTGAGATTGGCGTGATTGCTCCACTCAAAACTCCTAGATTTTGAGCAGTACTTAGAGAATTATTGTTTGGCATAGTCCTGAGAAATTGGGGTTAATGCACCAAATATCGCAATCACAACAAGCACACGGATAACTCATTGGGTCGTGATTGTGATTACTCTCCACAATTGGTACGAGATGTATGAGAGTTTTCTATTTAAGGGGAACTTGAAAGATGCCGTAGAGGGTAATTGATTACAGCCCAAACGAACACAGCTCTCACCTACTAATTCATTAGGCAAAAGAGGTTGCTTACGCGAAGGGGGTGAAAAAATTACAGCCTATCAACGTGCATAGACTACACTGGCGATTCCGTAACTGTACGGAAATATCTGGATTTCTTTACAAGTAAGACTATTTTGCAAATTCATTAGATAAGAATTGAAGATCGCTAAGCTTAGGGCGGTAGGTTTGTTTAGAACATATTGCCATTGATCGGGTGGGCGATCGCCTTAATACTCCTCTGGAACGCTGACTAGGCTGCGAATATCAATTGCTACATTAGGAAAAGCGACAGGGTAAAGGATGCCGCTATCAGCCGTGGTTTGAGTTGAAAAGTCACCGTTGTATAAATCTCTGAACACGGTCAACTGTTTGCTAGCGACATGGATCACCCAATACTCCTCAATTCCAGCTTTGGCGTAAAGCTCTCGCTTGGTGTTCAAGTCGTAAGTCAGAGTCGTGTCGGCCACTTCAACTAGCCAGTAGATATCTTCAGGATACGGATGATGTTTCAGATAACGGGTATCAGGGGAACGAACGACGGCAATATCCGGCTGTGGCTCAGATTCAGGAAGCGTGATCGGATGAGCTTCGAAAATTTCTGCCATCCCTTTCATCACTTTGCGTAAATACTTAACTCCTCTATGGTTGACAAAGCGATGAAATTCCCCCTCTGGAGCCATGTCCCAAATTTCTCCGTTGATGAGTTCGCAGCGACGGCGATCTAGGATGCCTAGCTCTCGCATGTGCTGATAGTCTGCAACTGACCATTTGGTTAGCGTTCGCATGACTTAATCCCTCTGCTGCTTGTGACTCTCTGTTCAGATCCTACTTTACGGAGTTACTGTGTCTTGGGCGTCATCATTGCACCATTGTGCTGACACTTCTGAATAAGTGAATGCATAAAAATTAGGCAATCAACTTCACCAAATTTTTGCCATTTTTAATTCAAATAAGGGCATTTCAGGTTCGCAATTGACCAATTCAGGATTGTCTAAAATTTTGGGTCTTTGCTCAGGACGATAAATATGGACCTGGCGATTTTTTCGATCAATTAATAATCCTAATCGAACATCATTGGCGGCATACTCTGCCATTTTTTCTTGCAGATTCGTTAGCGTGTCACTACTTGATCGTAGTTCTACAATGAAGTCAGGAGCGATCGGTGCAAAAGAGGCTTGTTCTTCTGGTTTTAGCCTGTTCCAACGGTTAGATGAAATCCAGGCAGCATCCGGAGATCGGGTTGCACTATTGGATAAAGTAAAGCCTGAGCTAGAGTCAAAAGCTTCTCCTGTCCCATCGGCTTCAGACCAAATATAAAGCTGTCCAAAAACTCGACCGTTACGGTTTCCAGCATCTGAAAAGGCTGGAGGCATAACGATGATTTCTCCACCGGCATTCCGCTCAATCCTTAAATCAGGATTGGTTTTGCAAAAATCATAGAACTGCTCCTCACTCATCTCTGACAGTTCAAAAAATGAGGAAAGATTGATGGGTAGCAGCGTCTTTACGGATTTAACCAGTAGATTAGTCATCAATAGCTGGCTTTGCCGAGAGTGTGCTCAATATTCTAGCGAGTTTCTGAGAGCTACTGCGAGCGATCTTCAGGTGTTTCGCGATCGCTCGGCTACAATGCAAGAAACGTTTGCAGCGAATGAATTGAGTTTAGATACAAGCAAGTCTGCATTAGCAAAGCTATTGTCTTAATGAGGGATTACTGGGACGATGCAAACCCTTACTATACGCTTACCAGACTCAATCTATCAGAAGCTTGTTGAGCTGGCCCATGACTCGGAGCGTCCTCTAGAAGAAGAAACGCTGCATCTTTTGAATTCAGCCCTATCCACTAACTCAAAATACGCTGCTGACATCGAAGCACAGCTGAATCAACTCTCTCTGCTAACTGACAAGGAATTGTGGGACGCAGCAACCTTTGCAGTTTCTGATGAAGATAATGATCTAATGCAAGTTCTGCTGGAGAAAAGACAGCGCGAAGGACTCACATCGGTTGAAGCAGAACAGGTTCAGGTTCTATCTGATCACTTCAATCAAATTATGATGGTTCGAGCCCAAGCTGCGGTCATACTGGCGGAACGAGGCCACGATATTGCAAAACTTGCTCCATCTCCATGAGCAAAAGCAGAATCTCAGAAAGCCTTCGATTAGCAATTGTGGAGCAGTTTCAATCTCGTTGTGCTTATTGCCAAACTCAGCAGCAGATTTCTGGAGTTCGCCTGACGGTTGATCACATTATCCCGGAGTCCCTTGGAGGAGCGACAGAGAAGGACAACCTCTGTTTGGCATGTTGGGATTGTAATCTTTATAAAGCGTCTAGGGTAGCCGTATTCGATGCTGCTTCCCAGCAGGAGACACGTCTGTTTCACCCTCAAAAGCAGTTATGGTCTGATCACTTTGAGTGGAACTCTGACAGTACATTGATGTTTGGGAAAACGATAGTAGGGCGGATTTCAATAGATACTCTACGGATGAATAGAGTGGAATTAGTCCTCTCTCGTAAGCTCTGGGTCAAGGTGGGGTGGCATCCGCCTGCTTGAAGTTGATGCATACGCAAAACATCCGCGATCGCTCGGCTACAATGCGAAGAGCGTTTGCAGAGAATGAATTGAGTTGGATATGGCGCGATCGCATTTCCCTATGCCCCTTGTTCTGAAGCATGTTGTCACTGCTGCTAGTGTCGCAATTTCGGCCAGTTTTTTATGGCCAGCAGGATCGCAGGCCCAAGCACCTCAAAACCCCATTCTTCAGATTGGCATTGTGCAGCGCTTTGGTCGAGACGATACCAAAACGCTGGTGATAGAGCCGCTAGGGGGTGATCAGCTGACTGTACAGTTCAAGACAGGCGATGAACTCGAAACAGTCACCACCAACCAAATTGTTCTCGATACAACACCCACTCCATTAGAGGGGGCTGCGTTACAAGAACGGGTTGTGCTGAGTACCCATCGCAGCTTTGAGAGTGCTGAAGATAGTGCTAATCAGTGGCGACAGCAGGGAATTGAGACCGAGATTGCTCAACCTGACGACTGGCAGGTGTGGGCCAAACGAGACGTTTACAGCACGCCGCTGCTGCGACGTATGTTGCACAAGGATCTACAAGCAGCGGGCTATGACGAAGTTTATATCGACAGCCGAGTGTTGCAAGATTTGCCGAAATCAGCCGCAATTTTCAACGGATTCCGCTACAACCGCGATATCTTCAGCATCACAACTGCTAGTCAGCGGGTTCGAGTCATTGAAAAAGTCGGTAATGTCGAAGAGACCGTGCGGGTTTACGGCGGTAATTTGCGCTTACAGCCCAACGCTTACGGTAGCTACACCCTGGTTAACAAGGTCCCGATTGAAACCTATCTACGTGGTGTAGTACCTTACGAGATTGGACTAGGTGCGCCGCCGACAACCATTGAGGCTCAGGCTATTCTCGCTCGCACCTATGTGTTAAGGAATCTACGCCGCTTCGAGATTGATGATTACGAACTCTGTGCCGATACCCAATGTCAGGTCTATCGCGGCATTACCGGGGCAGCCGACGTGACGGATCGGGCGATCGCCGCCACCCAAGGACAAGTCCTAACTTACGAGAACGAACTAGTTGATGCCCTTTATTCTTCCAACGCTGGGGGGGTTACAGCAGCCTTTAGCCACGTGTGGAATGGTCCGGATCGTCCCTACCTACGTCCGGTTGTTGATTCTGTGGCCGGGAGTTGGAACATTGCCCAGCGTCCTCTCAATGATGAAGCCAACCTCAAAGCGTTTTTGGCCTTAGAGACAGGCTTCAACGAAGAGACCTGGGACACCTTTCGCTGGCAGGAAGACGCTAGCTTAGAAGACATTGGGCAGGACCTAAAAGAGTACTTACAGGCCCGTAGTCATCCTTTGGCAAACTTTACTGAAGTGCAGCGCTTGGTGGTTACTGAACGGGCGGAGTCTGGGCGAGTTCAAATACTGCAAATTGCTACGGATGCTGGTGTCGTCACCTTGGAGAAAGATGAAGTGATTCGGGCGATCGCTGCCCCTCTTAGCCTTCTGTTCTACACTGCTGGGCTGTACGAGCAACCTCCGGGCGCAACAGAACCTGAACTCACAGGCTACCGCTTCATTGGCGGTGGATTTGGGCATGGCGTCGGCATGAGCCAGACCGGAGCCTATAATTTGGGTGATCTAGGCTGGAGCAGCGAACGTATCGTCAAATTTTATTATCCCGGCACCGAATTACAGCCCATTAGCGATGAGCTGATTCTTTGGAAAGATCCTTACGAAATTGACGTGCCGTTACAACCCGCTGAGGAACCAGAGAGTTAACAGGATGAACCGTCGAAGGTAAACAGGGTCAGGGATGGGTGATGTTTTGACCTCTTTGGATTTTGAACTTCAAACCCTATCCAAGCATTTTCAAGCTAAGGTTGAATGCCCTCATCTTCCAACGTTGAACGCTTAACATCAGTAGCGATTATGCCTGAACTGCCACCATTCAACAATCCACCACCGCAGACAGAAATTGGTCCTGTTGGGGAAGGTCTGCCGGAAGGTGTCCCAACCCAAATCGAACCGGCAATCCAGTCGCCGAACCGATGGCAGGGCATTCGGTCACTGCTAGCGTGGATTGTGCGATGGTCGCTGCTGGGGGTGGGCGTTGGTGGGGCCTGGCTGTTGGGCATTTTGGTGGCTCAGTTTCTTCCTGCATCTGAGCCAAAGCCACCCGCTCAAGAGATTGTCACAAGGAGGACCAGTCGATTTTTCCAGAAACTAGGTCGCCTGCCAGAGTGGTGGGCGGGTGACTCTGTTGATCTCGGTACATCATCCGTCTCATCGCGTCTTGAGACCGCTCCCGCTAACCCAACTCAACCGTCCCGACCCATTGCACTATCTGATGACCAACGAGAACAAGTCTCTGTGGAGTTGGACGCGATCGCAGCGGACGTTCAGCGATTGCGCGATCGTACGGCTGCTGTGGAGCAGCAGCTAGGACTTCCCGATGTTGCGCTCTCTCTAGAAGAACGACTGGACAACGCAACCAATCGGCTTTCGCCTTCAACAGAAGCACCTGCCGAAGAGGCACCTCCAACGCCCACGCTTCAACCTGCTTTGCAAGCAGCACCCGACCCACTATTCCAGTTAGACGCCTATCGAGTTACTCTACCCAGCGATGTGCTCTTCACCACTGGAGAAGCCATTTTGCAATCCAACGCTCAGCCATTGCTGGACAATATCTTGCAAGATATTGGACGCTATCGTGACGCGACTATCGTCGTTGGTAGCTATACAGACATTGAAACAGACAGCAATACGGCAACCGAGCTTTCCTACCAACAGGCGATCGCTGTTCAGCGCTACCTGTCTCAAAGACTCGGCGACGACTCAGTTCACTGGGTTGCCGTGGGCTACGGTGACAGCACCCTGGGTAGCACAGGGGGGATTCAGTTGACCCGCCGCATTACAATTGCGATCGTGCCGTGAGTTATGGAAAGGAAGTTTAAGTTGAAGGGAGTCAGAAGCTAGTATCGCTACGCGGAATTCAAAAATCATCCTCTCCTTCTCCACGTCCTCACTCATCTACCCATCTATGCGTATCGTCTATCTTGGCACTCCCCAATTCGCCGTCCCTAGCTTAGAAACCTTCATTGCCCACCCTGACTTTGAAGTTATGGCGGTGGTGACGCAGCCGGACAAGCGACGCGGACGGGGCAAGCAAGTGTCGCCCTCACCAGTGAAAGCGATCGCAACCGCTGCTAACATCCCTGTCTGGCAACCACAGCGCATCAAGAAAGATACCGAAACGTTGGAAAAGCTGGCGTCTGTGCAGGCCGATGCCTTTGTGGTTGTTGCTTACGGACAAATCTTATCAGCTGACATCTTGGAGATGCCTCGTTTAGGCTGCATCAATGCCCACGGATCACTGTTGCCCAAATACCGAGGCGCCGCCCCGATTCAGTGGTGCCTGTATCACGGGGAATCGGAAACCGGCATTACGACAATGCAAATGGACGTCGGCATGGATACAGGCCCTGCGCTGTTAGACCGTAAGCGAACCATTGGTCTGCTAGACAATGCTTGGGATTTAGCTCAGGATCTAGCTGCCATGAGTGCTGACCTGTTGCCCAAAACACTCGACCAACTCAATGCAGGAACGCTGACACCAGTACCGCAGAATGACGATGAGGCGACGTATGCCTCTTTGATTCAAAAGGACGACTACTGGCTGGATTGGAATAAACCGGCGATTCAACTGCACAACCAAATCCGTGGTTTCTACCCCAACTGCTTGACGAAATTTCGCAGCAAGGATCTCAAGATTGAGGTGACCGTTCCCCTTGGGGAAGACTATTGGAGCCTGCTACCCGCAACTTTTCAGGACTTGCAATCCGTCTGTGAAACGGCCCAGATAAACGGAGAACCCGGTACAGTTGTGGCGATCGCTAAGGGAACTGGCCCCATTATTCAAACGGGCGATGGATTATTGCTGCTGCACACCGTGAAGCCTAGCGGTAAAAAGGCTCAGACTGGATGGGATTTTGCTAACGGCAATCGTATTGATATAGGAGAATATCTCTCGTCCCCTGTGTAGGCTCAATCATGGCATCTATAGCTTTAGCCCTCTAGGCTTGTGCACCTAATAGCATCCAGTTACTAGCCGATAGCCAGATGGCTCGCCGTCTTGTCCTAACGGAACTGACGACGGCTATAGCAACCAAAATTTTCTCGCGTCATCCGAAGAATCCCGCGATCGCACTGTAGATCCCAAAATGGTTTGCAGCGGTATGCAGTGAAACAAGTCCACCCTGTTTCCTGTCACTGGCTTCCTATGCCCTTTGGACGGTACTTAAGCAACATGAGTCAGGCTGCACAGCCAATGCACCCATGAGGCATACCACCACGCATCTACTTTGGAGAGAATTATGCTTGCCAACACAACTCTGCCAAGTGCTTCACAAGTCACTATTCGAGCCTATCGCCCAGAAGATTGGAGAGCCGTTTGTGCGGTTCATGATCGTGCTCGCCCGCTCGAACTCAGAAATTCCTGTGACCCAAAAGCCTTTGTACCCTTGGCAAATGACCACGAGGAAGCGGATGATTTTCATCGCTCCCAAAAGTTTGTTGCCTGCTTTGAAGATACCGTTATCGGCTTTGTTGGCATCGACCAGCACTGTATTTCCTGGCTCTATGTCGATCCAAAGTATGCCAGACGGGGCATTGGGCGACGGCTCTTGAGATCGGCCATTCATCGGATTGGTGCCCAAGCTTGGACGATCGTTCTATCCGGTAACACACCGGCACGATGCCTATATGAAAGTGAAGGATTTCAGGTGGTCGATGCCTTCGAGAGCATGAACGCCGGTTATTCCTGCACCTGCCTTGAACTGGCCCTCAAAGAATAGGATGGCAGTACAACGGCATTCGCGATCGCCATGTGCGTCCTGACAGTAATCGGTGACGCTTGTAGGCAACCCAGTAGATGGGAGTGACATAGCGCTGCGATCGACAGCTCATACGTCGATTAATTGCCCAGCCAGCCGTGACGTGACTTATGATTAGCGCATTGCCGCGTATTGTTTGGGAGGAATGCAATGGTAATGATTCCGCTCAGAAAACTCGACGTGCCACCAGGACAACGATTACTGCTACACAATGTGGACTGGGCTGAATTTGAGGCGATTTTAGAAGAACTGGGAGAACATCGCGCCTCTCGCATCGCCTACGATAACGGCATCCTGGAAATCATGGCCCCTTTACCCGAACACGAATCTGATAAAGAAATCATCAGTGATTTACTGAAAGCTTTCCTAGAGGAACTCGACATTGAATTTCTGACGCTGGGTTCAACCACCTTTAAGCACTCAGAAATGTTGAAAGGCATTGAACCGGACCAATGTTTTTACATTCAGTACGAAACAGCTGTTCGCGGCAAGAAGCGATTGGACCTAACCGTAGATCCACCTCCAGATCTAGCCTTGGAGGTGGATATTACCTCCCGCACCCATCCTGAAACCTATGCTGCGCTAGGTGTTCCCGAGCTGTGGCGACGAGTGGGACAATCTATTCGCATTTATCAGCTTCAAGATGGGAGCTATGTGGAAGTTCAAGATAGTCCCACATTTCCAGGATGGTCATTACCATCAGTAATTCCAAAGTACGTTGAGCAAAGTCGGGTTGAGGGACGAAATAAGACAATGAAATCGTTTCGACAGTGGGTAAGGGAAAACCAGCAGTTAGAACTTGCAGAGTAGGGGTAACACCTGTGACTAGAAAAGCATTTACCACTGGTAGGGTGTCATTAGCGCAGCATAATGCACCACAGCCGGGTACTTTCATTCTCAGAACTCTCCTAACGCTCACATGTCACTCCCGCCGAAGAATCTCTAAAACCCCATTCCTCGTAGCGACAGAAAATCTTTTGTCTGAATGAAAATACTGAAATGCACGAGATAGGAAAGGCTTTTTATTCTCTAGCGAGTTTGATTCAAGAGCACTAATCCCAGAAACCGTTTCAGGAAAGCCTATGCCTTCAAAACGAGGGTCTGGTTTATTGATGGCGAATTTGGCTATACATCTTAATGTACTCCTCGCCGGACTGCTTCCAAGAGTAGTCATACTGCATTCCCTGCATCGCTAGCTGCTGGAAAAGCTTTGGCTCGTTGTAGTAGAGATCGATCGCCCGATTCATTGCCGATTCAACCGCATAGTTATCACTGTCATAGAAGACAAATCCAGTGCGCTCTTCACGAGAATGCTCATTGTCGTAGTCCCAATCGAACACGGTGCTGTAAAGACCCCCTACCCCCCGGACAATAGGCACCGTACCGTAGCGCAGGGAGATGAGTTGGGTCAGACCACAGGGTTCAAACTTGCTGGGCACCACCATCATGTCTGCCCCTGCATAAATCAGGTGAGCAAGTTCTTCATTGAAGCTAAGTTCTAAATGAATGTCAGGATTCTCGTTTAGGTAACGCTTCTCGTGCCAGAACCAATCGTTGATCACGCTGTCGGTCGCAGATCCTAGCAGCACAAACTGAGCGCCTCGACTGAGCGCAAAGTACATTGCGTGATGTACCAATTGAACCCCCTTCTGATCGTCTAAGCGACCAATGAAAGCCAGGATAGGTTTATCGCAGGCTCTCAGAAGCAGTTTCTCCTGAAGTGCCTTTTTGTTGAGTGCTTTATCCTCAAAAGTGCTGATACCGTAATCGTAGGGAATGTGCGGGTCTTCTTCTGGATTCCACGTTGCATAGTCGATGCCGTTGAGAATACCGGAGAATTTGAAGCTTTTGAGGTGTAGGGTGTGTCCTAGCCCAAATCCAGCGTCACCGTGCATAGCTTCCCAAGCATGATGCGGTGAAACGGTGTTGATGTGATTGGCATAGACAATCCCACCTTTCATAAAGTTGAGTGAGAAGGGATTGAAGTTGTCACGCAGTTGATCATATTGGAAGTAATAGGACTCGCGATTAAGGCCCGTTGCCCAGAGAACCTCAGAACCAGCAAAACCTTGATGCTTGAAGTTATGAATGGTGTACAGTACCCGCTGATTGTCCATTCCGTGATACTGATACATCTCGTAGAGCATTACAGGAATTAAGCCTGTTTGCCAATCATGGCAGTGGATAACATTAGGCCGTTTATTGCTCTTTAGCAAAAATTCCAATGCGGCTTTGCTAAAAAAGGCAAAGCGCATAACATCGTCGTCACAGCCGTAGTAAACGCCGCGATCAAAGAAGAAATCCTCTGAGTGCGGCTCGATGAAGAAGCACAGCCGCCCGTGTACCCATCCGCAGAAAACTGAGCAATGAACGCTGCCACCATACCAAGGCACCCACAGATCCCGATAGGCATCATGGAGCCCCCAAATGTGGTCATAGCGCATGTTGTTGTACTTCGGCAGAATGATTTCTACACAGTGCCCGCGTTCTTCCACCTCACGACTGAGGCCGTAGACGACATCACCTAATCCTCCTGCTTTGATGACGGGTGCACATTCTGAGGCAATCTGCACGATGTACATAGGTATCCCTAATTTAATAAAAGTTCATTTTGTATTGACCCTATTCAAACAGGAACGTCTCCGAGAGGCAAGGGGACTCAGGTAGATTGGAAAAAATAAACTTTGAACTCGAAGATGATTGCTTTCGCTTCTCCTGACTGTCTTTCATAGAAGTAGAGCGCTAACATGCTAAAAGGTATTTTCACTCTTCTGAAGGAGTAGGGTATGGTAGGCACTCAAGTCTCAGCTCGCGAATTTTTCCGCTCAGCTTATGAGAATCGCTACACCTGGGACCACAATTTTCCTGGCTACACAGCAGACGTCACTTTTATCTCGGGTGACACAACTGTTACTGCGAAGGCTCACGTGAGCGCCGACCTTAAAGCCGAAGTCACTGACATCGAGGACGAAGCAGCTCAGAAAGCAATTCAATATCAGCTTTGGGAAGTCGCAATTCACCGCATCCGTCGCGCTTTCGAAGATACTCACGGCGACAATACCTTCACCTATGGCAAGACCTTGGACGATGGCAGCGTCGAAATTTTTATGGGCGGTAAGGCTGAGGGCGATCGCTACCATGTCCGCGATAATGAAGTGAGCATGGTACACCGTCACATTCACGGCACGGTCGTCACCATTCACACTTTCAGCAGCCATGACACAGGTGAGGGGTATCTTTCCCATCGTTATGACTCCGTCTATCACGATCCGGCAACGGGCGATCAAAAGGGGGGGCGCAGCGTTTTCGAAGACAACTACGAGAAAGTTGGGGATTATGTTATTCTCACCGAGCGGAAAATTCAGACTGAGACCGAAAAGGGTCCAGTCGAGCAGATTTTCCGATTTTCAAACATCAGCTTACTGTAAGGAAAAGCAGGCTGAGACAGCACTTCTACTTTGGGGCCTGTGACACGCTTAACAGTTTGAAGCTGGAGGGTTGAGGCTGTACCTGGTGCGGAAAAATTGCTGCCTATGCTAAGTGTAACGGCGCGATCGCTCTGAATGTTTTGGGGCGATCGCGTTTTGCCATAGCACTGTTTATTTACAGCATCAGCCATCTAGTCGACAGTTCGTAGATTCCCTCAAGAAACCTGCGAACTGTCGGAGCAAGCTTCATATAGAGTCGCCTCATCTCCAGTACCTAAAAACTGTAACTGCGCCATGACGGCCTATATTGCGTTCTCCTGATGCGTCAGAAATGAGACAGCAGGTGTCCTATTCTTTTCTGCAAGCTGGCACGCCCAAAATGCGCTAATGTCTGTTCTCTCAACCATGCAGCATCGCAGCGAATGTCATCTCCCTTTAAAATTTCAATACAGCCCTCTGCGACAGCCTTTGGATCACGATAGGGAACGCGCCACCCTAAGCGTCCATCCTGTAGCGGATCTGCTGAACCATCGTCATCGCCAGATAACGTCGGCACGCCGCAAGCCATTGCTTCTAGGTAAACAATGCCGAATCCTTCCTTGGAGGGCATGATGTAAGCGTCGGCCAATCGATAATGCTCGACCAAGTCTTCATTAGGGACAAAACCGGCGAATACCACCTGATCCTCAACGCCTAGATCTTTAGCTAATTCAGCGAGACGAGGCTGATCGTCACCCCGTCCTACAACCAGATACTTCACGTCTGGAAAATTTCGTAGGATCGTCGGCAACGCTCGAATCGTAACGTCTACCCCTTTGTAAATATCGCCAGACCACAGTCGTGCAACGGTCATTAACACGCGCCTGTTCTGTAGGTCATACCGCCTCAGCAGATTTTCGTTCTTCGCACCAGAACTGAAAATATCGCCATCCACGATGCACGGCAACATATGAAATTGAGCAGGATTCAAAGAATTTGCCACACAAGCCAGATCACGACTGTAGCGGCTATTGGCCCAAATGTATTTAGCACCTTGTAAAGCCTTACGCTGCCTCAGGGGAACAGGATTCCACACCTCTTTGCCGTAGATCATTGTTGTGTAAGGGGTGTCGAACAGCTGACAGAGAGGACTTAACAGAGGTGTCAGCAGCACATGACCACAGATGATGTGTTGATATGAGTTGCTTAGCAGACATTTTGTAATCTCTACCGCTAACCGACCTCGTTCAACCAGCGGATGAAAGCTCTTCAAGTAATGGAATGTGATCTTGTCGCCTTCAAAAGGGTTGTAACAATCCGGGCCATCTCTAAGCAAAAACACGTCTGCTGGGGGAGATGTTGGCTCTTTGAGATAAGCAGCCAATACGTCTTTGATATAAGACTGAATTCCCCCCTCGTGGGAGAAAACTTGCAGAAAAACAAACCCTAATTGTGTACCCGTATTCAACACGGCAAATTTAGTTAAACGTTTGCGATCTAGTCTGGCAAAAGATAATGAAGTCTAAAGTCAGAGCCAATCCCCGACACATGCGGACTCCAGCATTGTTAATTATTTACCAAACCCAATCGGTTCTCTACAGTTACAGAGTTCCCCATCAAATGGGTGATTTCACCGTCTGGGGTAAATCAACTCCGTCAGAGACCCTTACGTAAGCTTTAAATGAATTGCTTGAAATGGCTCAGGCGTGATTTGAACACGCGACCAAGGGCTTATGAGTCCCCTGCTCTACCACTGAGCTACTGAGCCAGGCGTGCTTAACGCAACTTCATTAATCTAGCACAGAAGGGTTCATTACTGAACATCTTGCACTGACCGATTGAACAAAACCCTGACGTGTAGAGGAACATACATTGGAGTCAGCACACTCCATTTCCTATTCCCTGTTTCTCAATCTCTAAGACACTGAGATGTATAGCCGTCGCCAGTTCCGTTAGGACAAGACGGCGAGCCATCTAGCGACGCGCTAAGCACCCGGATGCTAATAGATGCACAAGCCTAGATGGCTAAAGCGATACTTCACCAAGCGGCACAGGGCTATAGATAAACAAAAGGGAAGACGCGATCGCGCCTTCCCTTCGAAAACCTATCACTGGTCAAAATTGCGTTAACGGTTCGGCAAATAAGCCATTGGATTAACCGTTCCCTGGTCAGGAAGGTGAATCTCAAAGTGGAGGTGAGGACCTGTGCTGTATCCAGTACTCCCCATCTCAGCAATTTGCTGACCTTGACGGACCTGTTGCCCTGCACTGACTAACAACTGACTGTTGTGAGCGTAGCGAGTCATGCTGCCATCTGGGTGGCGCACATCAATCAGCTTGCCGTAGCCACCAGAGTTCCATCCTGAGCGCTCTACAACACCTGGACCAGCGGCGTAAATGGGTGTACCCACTGGACCAGCAATATCAACACCACGGTGCATCCGTCCCCAGCGGTAGCCGTAACCAGAAGTTAAAACGCCGTGAGCAGGCCAAATATACCCGTCAAAACGATCTGGAGCTTCAGGCAGGTACTCATCCTGGGGGGGGAGCACAGGCATATCAGGAGAAACCACCCGACCTTCAGGAGTCTCGATGATGGGGGCATACACCTCTGAACCCAAAGGTGCTGCTGCCAGTAGCTCCTCAGCGAGAAGCGGATCTACATCCAGTTCAACACTGGAATCTAAATCTGCTGCATCGGAGAACTGAGGATTGATAATATCTTCCTCAGGAAAAGCCGAACCATCAGCCTCTAATTGAGCGTTCTCTACCGCAGCCAACTCTTCTGGCTCAAAAACCTCAACTAGTTGACTCGAATATCGCTCAGCCGTGTCAGACGTTACGTCCAACTGAGAACGAGTAGCTTCCGCAACATCGGATAAGAGACCTTCTACAAACGGATCGGTCACCACAGCCTCGGTCGTCTCCGCAGGTTCTGAAAAAGACGCCTCATTTAAACCCGTAGACTTCTCAAAGGCGACCAATTCATCCACTGGGAAATCGTCAACGGTCTCGCTCTCAGTGGTCGGGACGATCGCAGTAGTAGCAGATTCTTGCTCACTTTCACGAATTGCTTCGAACGCAACATCCGCTGGGATAACAAGTTCATCGCCCGAGACAATAAAGTTCGGATTGGATAGCTGGTTGACCTGCTGTAGATTATCAGGCTCCACACCATAGCTGCGAGCGATAGACCAGAGGGTTTCACCCGAGCTTACGTGGTGAACTAGCTCACGCTCCTCAGTAGCCGCAGGAACGATCGCGAGGGACGGAACCTCCGCAGCTTTGCCATCTGACTCGTTTGAAAGCCGCGCCTCAAGTGAAAACGTGGATTCAGTAGAGGTCGATGCAGTTGGCATCTCTAGCGATGGAACAGCTTCCGCTTTCGCCTCTGGCTCAAAGTCAGTGGTTGGTGAGTCTGGCACAGGTACGCTGACTTCAGATAACTGGATCCCCTCAGCACTGGAAGCAGCAGTCTCAACAGACCGATTAGCTTCAAGTTCAGGCTGTTGAGCTTCCAAAAATTCTGACAAAGTAGAAGGAGAAGCTTTAGCTTCTTCAACAGACTCACTCAACTGCGGGACATCAACAACGCTTTCCTGAGGGTTAGCAAGGGCAACAATCGTCTCTTCAGACTGAGCCACATCTTCTTCAACCTCCACCGTTGGAGAAGAATCAGCTACAGGAGATAGCTGCGTCGTGGCCGGCGTAGACCGTGCGATCGCAGGAACCTTCAACACCTGTCCGGCTTGAATAACTTGGTCCTCGCCGATACCATTAGCCGACTTGATGTCGCTAACGGTTACGCCATGATGCTTTGCAATGTCCCAAATTGTTTCACCGACAGAAACAGTATGGTAAGTCGCTGATGCGCCTTCAGGCCTAGCTGACCCAAAAGAGGGTAATGGGCTGGGGGCATTAGTGACAGATGGCAAAGCGGCTAAGTGCGTTGAGTCAACAGCCTCAGCACTTGATATAAAAGAACCAGCAGCACCGATAGAGAGTGCAAGGCTGAGTACCGTAAACGAGGTACGAACCTTTCGACCCGTTTCGATACTTCCTTGAGTGCTTTGAAAAGGAACCAAAGGACTCAACTGACTCTGCGTGTCCGGGATAAACTCCTGAGTAAAAACAGGGCTCAAAGGATAATCCTCCTCATAACCAGAGCTCGACAGCTTCTTGGGGCATCCCACCGTTGGGAAAACTCAGCTGAACTGAGTTTGCTCCAGAAGCTAAGGCCATGTCCACAATCCTCGTGGGAGCAAATTAGCTTCGAGAGCTAAAGATACACCGCCTGTCAGATTTAAGCAAGTTTACATTTGCCGAACAAATCAGCAAGAAAACCTAGATCACTCATACTTAAATCTTGCTCCTTTTGATGCGTAAAAACCCTGAAATGTCTTCATAGGAGCGATTTTGTCTGCCCCCTTACTCTGATTGTCAAAGACTGAGAACCTTTATCAGGAAAATTTGCCTAAAAGACCTGATAATGTTTGCAGGCATTGCAAAGCATGTAGTCGAAAGCCTTTCCCAAAGGGACTTTCATGAAATGCATACTTGAGCCGAAGTGATACCTAAAGCCCCTATTGATGTTGGGACAGTTAGTAAAGCAACCCATATAGGACCAACCCATTTCGCAAATATATTTGAGCAATAGATGATAGAAAATTCTTATTTCTCGACCTACGGATTTGTATCCCAGCGTACTAAGCTCTGACTCCGTTTGTCGTTCCAGCCTTCACGAGAAAGGAATCGACCAATCTCCGTAAAATCACTTGAATTAAGAATGTAATTTCGATAGCTTTCGAGTGATGCACTACTGCACAACTCACTGGTTAAGTGACTCTTATATCAAAGAAGCACTGACAGACTATATCTATAGATAAGTCTGTCGTAGACTTTCAAAAAGTCCAATGGCTACGCTCGATGACAGGTTCAGACTACGAACACTGGGCTGAGCCATGGGAATACGAACAGTGACATCACAGGCTGCAAGCATTTCTTGCGTCAATCCAGCTGTCTCCTTCCCAAAAATTAACCAGTCGTCATGATGGTAAACAATGTCTACATAACTCTTTGTTCCTGAAGTGCTGAACCCAATCAAAGCGGTACCTGTCTGACGCGCGGTTTTCAGGAACAGCTGCCACGAATCATGCAAATGTAAATCGACATAGGGCCAATAGTCGAGTCCAGCCCGCTTGAGGTAGCGATCGCTCAACTCAAACCCCAGAGGCTGCACAAGGTGCAGTTCAGTTTTAGTCGCTGCGCAGGTTCGAGCAATATTGCCTGTATTGGGTGGGATCTCCGGATGAACTAGAACAACTTTAGGCATTGTGAAGTTAGTGGCATTTCTCACAGTGTAGAGTGATGGCAAGATAACCCTACTAGAGTCAAGCCATTCATCTCGAAGCTTTGATGGACTAAGGGCTGCAAACCATTAACCTATGTTGTTGATAGGGACACAGTAGAGTTGATGGCCCAAGCTTTCTACCGTTGATTGAACAATGGGTTCCAAGGACCTATCTATAGAAATTGTTAATAACTCCTGATTTTGCCGGTTTGCTTCACCGTATCTTCATCTATCAAGAGCGGACAATATGCTTTAGGCGAGACAAGGCAAACAGAGTTCCTCCGCCAACATTTGGTCTTGCTGTTCCGCTTCATCAACTGCCCTAGAGATAATAGTTGGAACGCTGAAACCTTGCTCATGGAGGGCCAACCAGCGCTGAGCTTCGTTACCGTTTTCTAGAATCTTGCTGATAGGCGTTAGGAAGCAGCCGAAGCCATTTTGGTGAGCAATGGGCCACAGCGTTTCGTACAAGTCTTGAATCCAGTGTCTAGCTGTTAAGGGGCGACCGTCATACCAATGATGAACTTGGGCATCGAGGCTGCTCTTGGCGACAGCCTTTTCATTGGCATCAGCTATTTTGATGAGGTCATCTGCTCGACTAGTTTTGTTGAGCTGACTGGCAGTCAATGGATCTAAAAGCGGATCCGCCATCATCTGTAGAAGACGAGCTTCCAACAGCGCTGTGATGGCAAGCAAATGAAGCGGGTTAATAACTAAATCACAAATACGCAACTCCAAACGGTTGAGGCAATAAGGGCGGCGATCGCCATTAGGACGCACAGAACTCCACAAATGTCGCACGTTTCGCATCGCACCCGCTGCCAATTGGGCCTCCATCCAGTCGATATGATGCTGATGACTGGTAAAGAGTGGGACCACTTTAGGCGTTTTCGGAAACAGACTCCAACGAGTAGAGTGTTGTCCGGTTACAGCTCCGGCAAGAAACGGAGATGAGGCTGTTAGGGCCAAGTACAGCGAAGCCTCCATGTGAATCAGGCGACAAGCCCGCATCAGCGTTTCTGGATCAGAAATACCAATATTGATGTGAATGCTGGCAGTAACCACATCCGTATGATACGTCTGTTCAATAAACGTATGGTAGGGATTCTGTGGGTCTGAGCGATAAAACGTTTGAGTATCGCCTAAAGACAAGGTGCTGCCGGGAATCAGTGTGTAGTTGCCCAGTGTCTTTAAGTAGCTACGCAGTGTTTGTCGAGGTCGAACCAATTCACACAGAAGCTGCTCATATCGCTTAAGCGGAGCCGTCGTATATTCCACATTACGAGCATCGGGTTCTCGAACAAAACCGTCTAAATTAGCGACGATGCGATCAGAAAACCCTACGATTTCACCCGTCGGCGTTCCGGTATAGATTTCGACTTCAAACCCTTTCGATAGCGTCACTGAGTTCTCTCTCTAGAAGACCTATATCTATTTAATAGTATTGAGAGAGCCTGAGTTCTGCCTGAGGAGACATCTTTACTAACGTCGGCATTCATGCCATCGAAATGTCCATCTGCGCAAAATCGCAACAGCCTTATCAGATAGGCAACCCACTATAAGGACGCGCTGGCACCTTGCATGGAACAGTGGATCAAGCACTCAGCAAGTCAACAAGTTGACCTTGCCAATCTCGAATTAGGGAATGGAGCTAAGCGGATTCGAACCGCTGACCCCTTGAATGCCATTCAAGTGCTCTACCAACTGAGCTATAGCCCCAAGCAATGCGTTCATTATCTTGCCTTGCTGAAGTTGTCGCCGTCAAGCTCTACAGATAAGTTAACGACGCTATTTCTGTGAAACAGGTTAGAGTCAGGGCAGTGAACTCATTTGCACTGCGCTTAAGTATGGCATCTCCTGGATCTTCTGAAAATCAATCTGTCGACATAGACGTCTTGACTACTCAGCTGCGCCGCAAACAAGGAAATTGGGTTGAATGGGGTAAAGCTTGCCAGCTGTTGCAAAAGAGCGGTATGAACCCTCAAAAGATTTTTGAAGAGACGGGTTTTGAGCCAACGCATCAAAACCAAGTCATTGTTGGCTCTCAGGTTTATGGTTCTTTGGTTGCGGCTGGTGCAATGGAAGCCGTACAGTCCCATTTTCAGCAGCGAGGAAGCGATATTTTGTATGAGCTGCGGATTTTGGCTCAGCGCGATCGCGCCCGTGCTGCGGAACTTGCTTTTAATCAAGGATTGGATGCTGACTCTATTAAAGATGTGGCAAAAGCACTCAAGGAATTTTCCTACTTCAAGGAACCGCCGTCTGGTTTTGAAGATACGGCTGGCGATGCTGTAGCTCACAATTACTGGAAGTTAGCTCGACAGCAATCGGATCTACAGTCGCGATCGCGGCTGATTGCCCAGGCTCTACGGTTTGCGACAAGTGACAGTGCCCGTGAGCAGATCGAGAAACTCCTGACGGATTTCAGCGTTGTTAAATCTCGTCCTGCGCCAACCCTGCCGACTTACCGATTAGAAACGGATTCTGAGCTTCCAGTCGTGATTCCTCTGGCCGGTGAACTACCGCTGAGCATTGAAGACTTTCAGCAAGTTCCTGTCATAGTGCCCGAAGAGACCTTTGGCATCGTCCGGCACAACGGACCTGGAGCATGGGCACCCATTCCAGGCTGGCAAGTGGTTCTCCAGGCGGAAGACCCAATTGGCATTTTAGCGAAGCCCCATCAGCTGCCTAACGTGCAAAATCCTGATAATCCCGAAATTGTGATGCTGATTGTTGATCGCGCTCAGCGTAACTGGAACGCTGACAATTATTTCTTGACGAACCAAGACGGCATGGTTGCCATTGAGTGGTTTGCAGAGACTCCCGAAACCAAACTTCTGGGTAAGCTGCTCATTGTCATGCGACCGAAGAAAATCTTGGACGAAAGCTACACTCGTGAACTGTTTCAATTTGAGGAGTAAGATGTCTCATGCCATTAGAACGTCGCCTCTCTCGCGCCATGTTTTTGGAAACCGAAGTCGTAGAACTCCGGCAGATGTGCTTGACTCCAGGACGGATGTTTGAGCCCGGCAAATATCTTGCAGGCGAACTCCCTGACATTGCTTTTGAGATGGGTCTAGTGGATAAGCTGCCTCCGGTTAGGGGGCAAAGCGAGGAAATTGGCGATCCACCAGAGCACAATTTGAACGAATAAAACGAGAAGACATCAGGTGTATACAACCCAGATAAGCCTAGATGGCTTGCCGTCTTGTCCTAATGGAATTGTTGATGGCTATACCCATCAACACAAACCGTCACCTCTAGCTAGGGCAGCCCAAAATGCTAGAGCCTTTGCTATTCAAGTGCGCCACGTCACTGCCATCCTTCTGGCAAAACCAACATCGCGTCACCAAACGAATAAAATCGATAGCTGCTACGTACGGCTTCTCCATAAAGCTGTAATAGTCGTTTGCGTCCAATCATGGCGCTGACTAGCATCATCAGACTTGATTCTGGCAAGTGAAAGTTCGTCATCAACCCGTCTAGCACCTGCCACTGATAGCCAGGATAGATAAACAGGTTTGTCTTGCCCTGGAAAGGCTGCAATTCACCTGATTGGGCGGCGCCTTCCAATGCCCGAGTAACAGTCGTGCCTACTGCAATAACCCGTCCACCTTTTGCTTTGGTTTGGCGAATTGTTTCAACAGTTGTTGTAGAGACATCCAGCCATTCGGCATGCATTTTATGCTCAGTAATGGTCTCTGATTCAACAGGACGAAACGTCCCTACGCCCACATGAAGGGTAATGAAAGTATGATCGATGCCTTTTGACTGTAATCGTTCAAATAATTCTGGAGTGAAATGCAAACCTGCGGTAGGCGCTGCAACGGCTCCTACTTTTTCAGCATAGATCGTTTGGTAGCGATCAGCAGGTGCGGTCGAATTGGTGATGTAGGGCGGTAAAGGCATCTTGCCTAAGCGATCGCACACCTCATAAAACGACGCTGCTCCAGGAATTGTGAAGTGCAGAATACGACCGTTCGTCTCCGGATCAGACGCCACAACATCAGCCATTAGCTCGGGCGGTGCACTTGGGTCACCAAAGTGAATCCTAGTCCCAGGTTTCAAACGACGTCCTGGTTTAACAAGAGCTAACCATTCCAAATGCGATCGCTCTTCTAATAACAAAATCTCCACCGCAGCGCCTTCAGGTTTGCGCCCAAACAGACGAGCAGGCAGCACTTTGGTGTCATTGAGGACTAGCAAATCTCCAGGTTGTAACAACTCCGGCAAATCGTAGACATGATTGTGGTTATGGTGAGTCGCGGATGTTATGGTCAGAAGACGTGCATGATCGCGCGGCTCAACCGGATTTTGAGCAATGCACTCCGACGGCAACTCATAGTGATAAGCCGACAGTTGTAGGTCTAAATGCTCGTAATCGCCCATATGAGAGAATTTAATTGGGTAGAACCCCTTAGGCAAACCGGGGAGATTCTCAGTAGCTGGAAAAGGTGCCACTACAGACAATAGAACTGTAGCACCCACCAGAGGGTTCCGAGATGGATTATATCTATCACCTTGCCAATGCCAGTCTGAGTCTTCGAATTGTTGAGCATCTACTGGGAACACCCAAACTACCTCTATCTTGGCTGACCGTTATTCACCAAATTGACGGCTGGGTGATCAAAGTAAGAATGCACGATTCCATTGAGGAGCAAGTAGCTGGCGATTTTCGAGCTTATTTGGATGAGCTAGGAATTCCTTATGAGCCCAATATCCGGTTACGCATGGCACTTTGGGCCTTAGAAACCGGACAATCTCCTGTCGATGTGATGCGCCGTTATCAGGTTGCAGTGGTTTCCCATGGCAAACCCGATCGCAAAGAGATTGAAGCATTTAGACACCAGTTCGTCATGGGTCTAGGCTATTGTCCAGAAACCCTTGCTTAGAATCACGGGACGTGTTTTCAACTTAGCCTTCTAGTTCTTGTCAGCGCTCAAGCAGTCTTGAGTATCGCTCGCGAGGGCTAGGGGGCTTTATTAATATCGCTTTAGCCATCTAATGCACTACGGCAGAAATAGGCCCGCTATTCAAATACTGGGAAAGCTTATTTGCCTAGGTTTTGAATTCTGTAGAGCTTTGCTCTTCTCATTCGCCTTTGGCGTTCTTGAAGAGTAGAGATTTTGCATTTTGAATTCTGCGTGTGCTTTGTCAAAGCTAAGACTTGGAGGATATGCGAGTCGGATTGATGTTGGGGAAACCCAACAAAATTACTATCAGCTCAACCCTCATTGACGTGGTTCGCTATCTGAGTCCCACCCAACACATTGCAACTCTGTCATTATTATCAAAAACGTTAGTTGACGGTTCTGACTCTATGCCCGCCGCGTATTTTCGCTTTTATGGCAACTTAAACGATTTCTTGCCTCCGGAGCGACAACAGATCGAATTCCCGCGCCGATTAAAAGATCGGGGTTCTATCAAAGACACCATTGAGGGCGTTGGAGTACCACACCCAGAGGTCAGCTTAATTTTAGTCAATGGTAAATCAGTCAGTTTTGACTATTTAGTGCAGGCGGGCGATCGCATTAGCGTCTATCCGCAGTTCACAGCTCTCGACATTACTCACGTCTCCCAAGTGCAGCCACCGCCCTTGCCAGAATCTCGTTTTGTCTTAGATGTCCACTTGGGTAAGCTGGCAGCCTACCTGCGAATCTTAGGCTTTGATACCCTCTATCGCAATGATTATGACGATGATGAATTAGCGGAAATCTCCAGCCAGGAAAACCGGATTTTGCTCACTCAGGATCGGGGTCTCCTCAAGCGGGGAAAAGTGACCTACGGATATGCCGTGCGATCGCCCTATCCTGAGGAGCAAATTGTCGAAATCTTGGAACGGTTTGAGCTAGGCAATGCGATCGCACCACTTCAACGGTGTCCTCGCTGCAACGGCACACTCAAACAGGTCAACAAAGAACAAGTGCTTGATCGGATTCCCTATTACACTCGCTTGACCTACGATGAATTTGCCCAGTGCCAACAATGTCAGCAGGTGTATTGGAAAGGTGCCCACTACAGCCGCATTCAAGCACTAATTGACCGGATTCAAGACATCGATACTAGCGCTTAGTAACGCGATTTGAGCGTTCATAAACCAGTTCTCCGTACGGCCTAACCGTTTCTGCGAAATGAGAAGGAGTATTGATTTCCCTCAGATCAATCATCCAATCTTGGCAGGCATTTTCCAAATCGCGCCAAAAAGCAAAATAGGTTTCGGCGTCTGTGCCTTCAATAGCCACATCGATATCAGATCGACGGCGAAACTGGCCTGTTCGAGTCACAGAACTAAATAGGAAAACCCGCTCTACTCTGTGATGTAAAGGCATAGCCAAATGGCTCGCCGTCTTGTCCTAACGGAGAACTGGCGAGGCTCCACATACATTGGCGAAATTAAACCTGTCTTTTTAAGAAGCCGACTAGGTTATCTAGGAAAGAATGATTGATAGGTTCTGCACCCTGACCGCCAACGTCTTGAGGAGAGATGGAATAGGAGAGTTCTGGTTCCGGCATACTGCCTAATAGCGGCATCTCTTCAACTAAGCTGACAACGATCAGTCGAAAAGCCACTTGCTGAACCTTCTTGACAGGACACTGCAAATGCTGAGCAATCTTAGCCAACGTCGTCTGTCCGTCGGCAAATTCCCAAACCTGCCACTCCATCTGCTTCAGCTTCACCATGGGTTTACCCTCAATCATGCTGGTCAAGCCAGAATCTGGATCAGGTAGCTTATCTTCTAGGGCAGACCAATTTTTCAATGCTCGTAGCCCTGATAGCGTTACATCTACAGCAGGTGCGCTTAAGCCCGTCAGTTCTGAAAAAGGCGCTTTTCGAGAAGTATCAAAATGAAACCAGCCATCTTCCAAAGTAAACAGGGCACAAACCTGCTGCATTACCTGCACATAAAACAGCATTTTCAGCTGATCTGCTTGAAGCAGTCCCTGAGATTTGAAATATAGTCCAGCTGCGGTTGAAACATCGCAGTTTTTGACCAGACGACTTGCAGCGCGATCGCCTAGCCATCCTCGTTGACTAATTAGGGAGAGCAACCCACGACCGTCGGATCGATTAGCAGCAGCAATGACCCGCCCCTGCTGAAACCAGACATAGTGAGATCTGGCTGACTGTTGATCTGACGGTTCCGGCAGAGGAGTGATTGACAGTAAACCAGTTTTATGGCCCTGCTCTAAAAACTGAAAAATTTCAGCCAGTGAAAATTCTGCTAGGTGTCCTGTGATAGCCATTTGTCTTTCTGTTTGAGAGAGGGTAGCCGTTAGGAAAAATAGGACTTACTTAGATCTTGCAGCTGAATTTACGCTAACTGCTTTGGCCCCCCTGCCCCCCAAATTTGGGGATTTAGGGGGCGAATGCAAGGAATCATGCTTTAGTGCAAGATCTGAAATTTACTGATTCGCATCGAGTGTTCACAGTAAATTAGGCATGGACTGCCCTACGCTATGCCAAAGGTACTCATTTTGCGTAAGCCCTAAAAGTAAAAGGAAGTCATCACTAGTACCGCCTGCGGAATTCAAAATTCAAAACTAAGGCAGATAAGCTTTCCCAGTGTTTTGAAGGGTGAGCCTATTTCTGCCGCAGTGTAATAGGCAGGCGTTAGCCACAAATTTCGGCAGTTTGATTGGCGGAGTTTTGAGCTAAATAGCACTGAGCCAAAGTCAAAACCGCTTGGGCTGTGGACTGACTTTCCGTGGGATTGACAATGACGGTGGGTGGAGCTTGGACCCCTTTGACATATCCCAAAGCAAGAGTGATATTTTTGGCCGACCAGGCGTTTTCCATATCCATGTGGGTGAATCCCAGGACGACTGGAGCGTTAGAGCGTTGTCGCATGAAATTGAGAATCCGACGCGCATATCGGAACTCGTGAGGACGATGAGCCGCAACCAAAACGATGTAAGCATGCGCCTTGCGAATTAAGATGTCCCACATAAAATCGAAGCGAGATTGACCGGGTGTGCCATACAAATGTAGCGCAGCGTTAGGACCAAACTGTAGGCGGCCAAAATCGAAAGCAACCGTAGTCTGTTGTTTAAGGTCAGCCGTTTCATCAGTAGCGCGTCGATCTGTATCAACAACTTCAATCTCACTGATAGTGCGGATGAAGGTAGATTTTCCTGCTCCCACTGGTCCAGTAACAACCAGGCGCATGATTTCCATAAGGCTCTAAGGAGTAAGGTTTGCGTAGATATGGCTAGTTTTGGGGAAAGTATTCACCAACTTTCCCCAGCCAACTTGGCTCAAAGCAAGAGAGCTTTCAAATCAGAAACTGCATGCTTGATCTCAAGCATCAACAGCCCTTGCTTCGCAGCTTGATTAGCCAATACCAAGAACACAGCATCATCGCCGCAGTTGGTTAAAATGCCATACCCGGTATCGCCTTCTACATAAATGCGATCAATTTCGCCACGGGTTAGTTCAGTGCCAATTCTTTCACCCAAAGACAACATTGCCGCAGACATTGCAGAAACCCTTTCCTCGTCCATGCCGCCGGGTAGCGTCGAGGACAAAGGGAGACCGTCTGGGGTCACGAGCGCAGCTCCCTGCACATCGTTAGTTCCAGAAACAAAGTTCTGCAAGATATTAGATACTTTTTCCAGATTGATAGCCATTGTTAAAGCCTCTCAGAATTCGATTTGGAAGAGTGTTTCAAGTTGGAAGAGTGTTGCAAACTCAAAGCCATGTGGCCTACACGACTGCTGCTGCACCCGTCACAACCATGCGTCTGAAAAGTTTCTCGGTCCATCCCGTTTCTTTCAAAACGGCTGCAGTTGAAACTTCTAAATAGGCCTGTTCGATAAAGGCCAAATCAACCATGCAGATACGAGATAATGCAGCCCGTAGCTCATCAGATTTGCCTTCAGCCCGTAGGCGATCGCCCACTTCATTCACGACTGTGGCCATGGCAGGGACAACATGCTGCGGACCAATGCCAATCCTGACGTGAATAAGACCGATCCGCCAGCGTCGTTCAGCATAATCTTTGCCCCAATCATCCATACCGGTGAACATCTCGTGAAACCACGCAACAAAGGTTTCTCTTAATCGATGAATGCGGCCCTCTGATTCATTAAGAATCGCGCTCATTTCTTCGTCATTACCTAGGTAGGCATAAAAGGCATCAGCCATGGCTGGAGCAATGGCTAAACCCCATTCTGCATTTGTCTTTAGAGCCGTTTTATCTTCATCCGTAAAATTGATACGCTGAGTCATGCGGAGCATGAACTCGTAAGAATCGAGCGCCATTTTGTAGTCCTCTTGATGCTTGGTTGCACTCTTATGTGATATCAAGCCAATTTTTGAATCAATACCGAACGATCACTTAAATATTTTTTCTATCAAGATGAGCAAGAACTCCTTTACATTTCTTGTTCAGGAGTACAAGAAACCTTTCTTACAGGTCAAGAAAAATAGGCTTTGACACTGTAAATCCAGAGCAAGGGTATTTTTTGAAGCGAAAATATCATTCTTTTAATAACTTTTGATGCCTTCGTAGGTACGGCCTATGACGGCAATGAAAGCCCAAAGCAAGCAGTATTAGTAGAAAAACGGTAGTTGAACAACACCATGATTGCTTATCAAGAAATAACAAGAAACGGCTTCTCAGCTCATCGAAGGTTCAATTTGCTTTGCCAACTTTCCAGTTGAGGACTAACGGTGAAGTAATAAACTCACACAAAGTCAAACAGTTCGTCACTATTCAAAGAGCAATACAGTTGAAAAGCTTTCAGAGATCATTTTCTCACTTGATTTGAACTAGTTAAAAATACTGAACTTCGGTAAGGTTATCAGCATTTTTATATTTTCTTTTGTTCTTCAAGTGACTTTTCTAATATGCTCGCTAACTTTTCTAATTCAATAGGTTTGCTCAGATAATCGTTCATCCCAGCAGATAAGCATTTCTCGCGATCGCCCTGCATGGCATTGGCGGTGAGACCAATAATGTATAAGTTTTGCTCTTCGGGTTCATTTTGACGAAACTGCCTTGTCGCTTCGTAGCCATCCAGGCGAGGCATCTGACAATCCATGAGAACGATGTCGTAGTGCTTGCCGTCAGCTTGGTCTGCACTCAATTTGTCTAAAAAGGCCTGACCATCATCAACCACCTCTACATTCAAATAACCGAGTTCCTCCAGCATCAGCGTCAATAAGTGCTGGTTATCCTGATTGTCTTCCACCACTAGAAAGTTAGGTTGTACAGAAACTGGTTGGGAGGTGTTTTCAGAAGTCTCTAACGGCTGCGGAGTCGTTTCACTCTCTGGTATGGCATAGGGAATCTTGAACCAAAATGTCGAACCCTCTCCAGGAACACTCTCGACACCGATCTGCCCCTCCATTAATTCGACAATGCGTCTAGAAATCGTCAGCCCTAGACCTGTGCCTCCATATTGTCGCGTTGTTGAGGTATCGGCCTGGATAAAAGGTTCAAATAACTTGCTTTGAACCTCGGGTTCAATGCCAATACCCGTATCGATGACTCGAAATATTAAAGCATTTTTTGTTGGATTGGCTTCACTCGCGGTAGCCTTCTCTGAAGCCTGCTCTATTACAACGGCAATTCGAATTTCCCCTGTCTCTGTGAATTTAAAGGCGTTGCTCAATAAATTTCGCAGGACCTGCTGGATGCGGAATTCGTCACCTAAGACAGTTTGCGGTACGGCGTCATCAATCTCGGTGGTAAATTGAACGCCCTTCTGTTCAGCCTGATGTACGAATGGCTCTGCCAGGCTATGGAGAGAGTGCTTAAGGTTGAAAGCATGGCTCTCGATTCTCAGCTCATGAGCTTCTAGCTTGGAGAGATCAAGAATATCATCGATGAGCGTTAGTAAGACTTTGCCGTTGTTGCGAAGTACCCGCAGTAGATCCTGTTGCTGTGGGTTGAGATCGGTACGAGACAGCAGTTGACTTGTTCCCAAAATAAGATTCATTGGGGTGCGAATCTCATGACTCATATTAGCTAGAAATTCAGACTTCGCCTGATTGGCAGAGTCTGCTGCTTGAGCCATCGAAATAGCGTCCTCTAAAGCTTTCTTTTGTTTCCGCAACTCCCGTTCGGCTCGTTTACGCTGAGTAATGTCCGTACTAATGCCTAAGAATTGTTCAATCTCCCCAGTTTCGGTATGGCTGAAGACGACATTCCGCATTTCTAACCAGCGCCACTTACCGTCTTTCTTGCGAATACGCAACTCAAGCGTTTCGGTCATCTCATCAACGGCTATCAGCCGGATGTAATAGCTCTGCAGCGTTGATACATCATCAGGATGAACAAGCTGGTCCAGGAGGTTGTCCATCTGCAACACTTCATCCACGGTGTAGCCTAATAGAGCGGTTACCGTGTTGTTGAGATAGATAATCCGATGGGTTGTGACATCGTAAATGTAAACGATACCAGGCGTTGATTCTGAGATGCGACTGATAAACCGCTGACTCTCTTCTACAGCTTGTTCAGCTTTCCTAAGGTCTGTGATTTCAGTAACGGCTGCTGCAACACCCCGCTGGCCATTGTGTAACGGCACCGGAAAATAACTCGCGGTCCAGTAACGGAGTTGTTCACCTTCGTGAAGAACACCTTCAATTAGACGATTGCGAATAGGTGCGCCCGTTTCCAGGACCTGCTCGTGAAGTTGTTGAGCTAGCCTGCCAACTTCACCGTCTAGAACGTCTGTAATGTGTTTCCCAATAGTTTCATCAACGGGATATTTATTAATCTCAGCTAAAGTACGGTTCACGCGCAGATAGTGTAGATTTTCATCGAGCAAAGCAAAGCCAATTGGACTGGTCGTGTAGATATTCTCTAGAAGGGAGTTTGTCTCTTCTAGTTTTGCTCGAATAGCTGTTATGTCGTTGATCTTCACAAAAGAAAGGACTACCCCGTCACGTGCTCCATCACCTCGTAAATAGGGGTTGCCCCGCATAAGCAGCGTGTCGCTATTGCGGTAGTTATAGACTTCCTGTTCCGCAGCTTCTTCAGAGATTAAAATCTGTTGGGTAAATTCCCTCAAATCAACGTCGGCAAGAGAGTGCGTGAAATGCGACAGGGGACGGTCAATGTCAGCTGGAAAGACATTGATAATTTCTGACACGTTCGGCGTGAATTTGCGAATATTAAGGTTGCGGTCAATAAAGACGACACCGATATCGGTGCTACGCAGTAGATTATCGATATCTTCATTGAGCTGAGTTAGCTCTCTGATCTTGTTCTGATGTTCGACATTGACAGTATAGAGTTCTTCGTTGACCGATTGGAGTTCTTCGTTGGTGCTCTGAAGTTCTTCATTGGAGGCTAACAACTCTTCGTTAGTCGCCTGCTGCTCTTCGTTGGTTGTTTCTAGCTCTTCGATCGTCACCTGCAAATTCTCACGGGTTTGCTGCAGCTCGCTCTGCAATTCCAATAGTTGATTGGTGACTTCAGCGTCAATTTGGTAGGTCTGTTCATCATGAGAACGAACAGTTGACACTGCCATACTCACGATGATGATGAGCTGTCCGTCTGGACCATCCGGGTAATGACCGACTTTCAAGTTGATACTGTAGTCTTGCTCGTTCTTACGGAGATAAATGTCTTTGTATAGAACGGTTTTGTTCTCCCGACGAGCACGATTCATCGAGGTTTCTAGCGGAAGCTTAAGAACGGCAGGAACAAACTTTGTCACTTGCAGGCGGACCTCGCCCGGAGCAAATGTGAGCAGCTTTGCTGAGTCATAGAAAACCCGTTCAATCTCATTTTCGGCGTTGACCAAAAGACAAGTTGCTAATTCATCCTCAAAGCAGTGAGCTAACAGAGCCGTAAATTGCTTCTCAATCCGTTCGTTCTGCAGCCGTTTCCCTTGAAGTTGACGACTAGGCTGCACGATTGAAAGTGTTGAGCGGGGTGTGGCTGAGGGCAAAAAGCGATTCCCCGTTTCTCTTTTCTGAAACAGCTTCCACTTGGCGTTGATGGAATCAAACTCATCGCTAAAGCGTCCCAAATTCTCAGAGCTGCCCAGTAGCAGAAAGCCCTTGGGTCTCAGGGTGAAATGGAGCAGCCGCAGAACCTGTTCCTGAAGCTGGGGCTGCATGTAGATCAAGACATTGCGGCAAGTCACAAGATGCATCTTGGAGAAGCCTGGATTTTTAGTCAGGTCATGGGGAGAAATGATTAGCATCTCTCGAAGAAACTGTTTGACCTGAAAATAGCCGTCTTGGTAAACGAAGTAGTGTTCTAACCGCTCCGGTGAAATATTATTTGTGATTGTCTCTGAATAGCGACCTTTAGCCGCGATCGCCAGAGCCTGATTATCAATATCCGTAGCAAACAGTTTGACCTGAATGTTCTTATTCGTTCTGACGATAGCTTCATCAACAATCATCGCCAGTGAGTACGCTTCTTCCCCAGTGGCACAAGCCGAAACCCAAATCCGCAATTGCTGACCATCCACCATGTCTGTCAACAGCTGGGGCAACACTTCTGTCGATAAAATCTGCCAGGGATGATCGTCTCGAAAGAATGATGTAGCACCAATGAGCAAACTTTGCCGCAGTAGTTTTCGTTCCTCAGAATAGCCTTGCAGCAGCCGCAAATAATCATCCACGCTGCTGGAACGGCTCAGCGCACAGCGATGCCGAATTCGCCGCCTAAGGGTATTAGCCTTGTAGTCGGAGAAATCAACGTCCTCATGCTCAGACAGGACCTCGATAATTTGTCGGAGTTGAGACTGGGTGACAAACGCTTCATCTTCGCCCTGCTCTGCCTTCTGATCGCTCACAAACTGCACAATGTCACAGACCGCTTCAGCTAATTCTTTTGGCGACAGAATTTTGTCAACAAAGCCGGAGGAGATTGCGTTGACTGGCATACTCCCAAACTGAGCGGTTTCAGGGGACTGAACTAGGGCAACTCCACCAGCTCGACTAATACTCTGCAAACCCTCTGTGCCATCACTTCCCCCACCTGTAAGGACAATGCCAATGGCATGTTCGGCAAACTCTCTAGCTAACGACTCAAAAAATAGATCAATCGGATAGTTGAGATTGCCGGGGCGATCCAGCAGGTGCAGTTTGCGATTTGAGATAACTGCATTTTTCCGTGGAGGAAGGACATAAACGGTCCCCGGCGTAATTGGCGTGCCATCATCGATTTGATGTACGGTCATCGAGGTGTGCCGCTGCAAGATCTCTGACATCATGCTCTTGAAGTCGGGAGAAAGGTGCTGCACAACCACAAATGAAGCATCTGGTCGGTTAGGTATGTGCTTGAAGAAAGTTTCTAATACCTGGACTCCGCCAGCAGAGGCCCCGATGCCGACCACGAAAAAGTTATCGGAGGAATTAGAATTGCTCATTATCCAGAGATCTTTGATTGCTGAAACAGGTGTTTCTATGATGACGGTTGTAAAGATATAGAGGTAGGCAGGTCGTTAACAATTTACCTACCGAAAAATTAACGACAACAACCTCAATAAATTTGCATTCTTATTTACAAAAAGGATTCTGAGCCTAGATGCTCGGAAGCAGACTGTAAGAGCCTCGAAAGGTGAAAGCTTACTTTACGAAGTTGGGGCGCAAATCGGCAGTGTTACCGTTATTCGAGTTCCTTGTCCGGGTACACATTGGCAGTCTATAGTCCCCAACATTTCTTGAATAATGCGATAGCTAATTGCTGTTCCCATACTGACTTTGTGTCCATAGGTCATCGGTCCAGTGAGGTGAGTTTGCTCCTCTTCAGAAAGTCCTACTCTATTGTTTGCGATCGCAATCTGGACGTGTGTAGCATCAACACAATGAGTAGAGATGACGATTTCAGGCAATTTTTCAGCAGAATGATGTGACTCATCCTCCTCTGCCACGGCCATCAGAGCATAGTCAAGCAGATGGATAAGGGCCTGATTCAATTGACCGGGTACACAATAAATGGCAGGAAGATCGCTATACCGCTTTTTGATTTTTACAACCTTTGCAGCTAGATTCTCTTGAAACTGCCCCTGCAACAGCTCACAAACAGTATTCAAGCTTTCGTTGACATTCGTAAACGCACCGGGTGATCGCGTGTGATACGACAGTGTCTGCAAAGAGCGAAGAATTGCTCTGGCCCGTTCTGATCCATTCCGCATGGACAGGACGAGTTTAGGGAAGTCAGCAACGAGATAGTCCAGTTCTTCTATAACGTCTGGATTGGCAGTATTCTCTGAGGATATGTAGTCATCTCGGTATTGCGAAACCAACTTTAAAAGTCGATCAGTGTAATCCTGACAAAATTGGAGATTGCCATGGATGAAGTTGAGCGGGTCGCTAATTCTTTGAGCCACATCAACAATCAACTCTCCAATCACTGACATCTTCTCAGCCTGCAACAGGCTGTGTTGAGTGGTTGTCAATCGTTCGAGCGTACGCTGAAGAGTTGCTTTTTCGTTTTGGAGTTGGGCCGATTGAACACGCAACTCAAGCTGTGCCATTACTTGACGCCCCAAGGCCCAGAGGGATTCTTCCTGCTGAGGAGTTAATTGGCGGGGAACACGATCGATGACACAAATAGTCCCCAAGGGAAGCCCTTTGGGAGACATCAGGGAAGCACCGGCATAAAAACGAATGTTGGGCGCACCTGTCACCAGTGGATTTTGGTAAAACCGTTCATCCTGAGTCGCATCAGACACAATGAACAGGGCATTTGGCTTCAAAATCGAGTGAGCGCAAAACGCATATTCACGAGGTGTTTCAGTTTTCGTGAGGCCATAACGCGATTTGAACCACTGCCGATCGCGATCCAGAAAACTAATGAGCGCGATCGGCGTTTCACAGATGTAAGCTGCAAGCTGTGTCAAGTCGTCATAATATTGCTCAGGCAATGAATCTAGAATGTCGTATTCATTGAGAGCAGCCAGACGTTCAATTTCATTATCAGGACAAGGGCAAGCACACCGCTGAGACAAATTTTTGCCCTTGATTGATACAGGTTTTGCTCTTTCAGGCATGATTTTTGAGGGTTTTAAAAAACTTGACCGTCGAAGAGCTAAATCCGTAGATGCATATTGCTCTATACTAGCCGCTGTTCAATATATTGAAATCCCTAACTTAGCTAAACCTCACCAACAATAAGCACATTCACGGAAAGCATTGAAAGTACTTTTCCAAATTCAATCGTCAGTGTCTATCAATGTCAGAAATACCTGTCAATGTCAGAAGAACCTCTACTTAGAGCACCAATTGCAGTTGGAACAGGTGCGATCGCGGGAGCACTGAGTCGATATTATCTTGGCCAATGGCTTGCCTTCTCCATAACGACCGAGTTTCCTGTTGATACGTTTTGGATAAACCTGAGCGGTTGCTTCTTGATGGGCTTTGTGGCTACGGTTTCCGTCAATCGTTTGGCAGCTAAACCAGAACTTATTCTTTTGATAACAGCAGGATTTTTAGGTTCATATACGACATTTTCGACCTACGGTTTAGACGTTTTTCAGCTAATAGAAACGTCAAACCTTCAAAAAGCTCTGTTTTACTGGGTTGGAAGTCCGATTCTAGGCTTAATTTGTTTGCAACTGGGTGTTTTAGCGGCAACATTGATCACTTCACATCACAAAGATATTTGAATATGAGATAATTATTTGGCCCAGAAAAATTCCGAGTTCAACACATAGCAGTCCGAGCACTGCACTTCCCATCCAGTAAACAATAGCGATGCCTTGGTGTCGCGATCGCCACAATTTGGCTACGTCCAAAATGTATGACGAAAAGGTCGTGTAGGAACCCAGAAATCCAACTATCAGAAATGTTTGAAGACCGGCTGACATCGTGAAAGCAGTTGTCAGAGAAGCGATCAGGCCCATCATGAATGCACCTGGAAGATTAACAAACAGGGTTCCGTGGGGGAAGCGATCGCCTTTGTGTCGAATCCAAAAAAGCGTGATGTAGTAGCGACTCAGAGCACCTGCCACCGCACCAAGGCTGATTGAGAGAGGAATCCAGTTCATTCTGCCTTTCGTTACACCCCACAATCCAACTTTCAGAAACCTTATTGTGTAAGGTGCCCTTGCTACTTGATAGGTCACCATAGACCTGTCACGCACCAGTTCCGTTAGCACAAAACGGCTGACCCATCCGGCTGGCGTCGAGTACACAACCCAGACCGGCCATAGCTCAACCCATAAAAATGGGGAGGTAAAAACCTCCCCGTTCTGTCGATATTCACGAATGGCTTAGAGCGATCGCGCCGTAACCATGACTAGGCAGCTTCGTAGGCTTCCTCAATGTAGCCGTAGAAGATTCCCTGAATCTTAATATCTACTGGCTCAGCTGTTCCCATATCAGTGTCAGAAGGCTGAAGGGCCTCGAAAGTCCCTGCGATTTCGCCTGTTTTACTGTCTACTTTGGAAATCATGAGAGAAATGTGACCCTCGCCAATATCGAAAGCTTTTGTATTCTCTCGACGAAGCTCCTCACTATCACCGCTAGCAGGCAACGCTACTGCATAGTCGTAACCGGTTGCCAAACCACGACCTTTTGGATCTAGGAAGTTAGACGTTCGATAAGAAGGAACTTTATAGCTGCCCTCCAAATCGGTATAAGTCGTGATGGCGTTTAGCCCACTTTGAGAACGAGCCGTCAGACCTTTGACGGTAAACAAGAAGGGTTCTTGTTCTCCGCCAGGCAGCTGAACCGTGACGGCTTGGAAATCCATACCGTCCCTCTCCAAGAAAGTCAAACTGCCATCATTCTCAAGCACCAAGTCACCTCGGACTTGATCCAACGAGGATGTGTAGCGAGTTAAGCTCTTCCCTGAAATAAATTCGGGTTCCCGACGACTATTGGTCGGCTCTTCTTTCACAAAGAAATTGGTCGGCTCCAAACACAGCCCAGCAATTTGATATTGTGTGTCTCCGTCAATTGGAATGGTGCCCCGAGCAGTTTCAGAAAGCTGAGGACATTTATTTGCTAATCCAGTATTGCGGAGTTCATCGTAGGTTAGGGGTTTATCCGCAGTAGCAACAGGAGCATTACTACAAGCAGTTAGAAATCCCAGGCACACCGCCAGGAAAGCAACAATGAGCGCACGATACCTCATGGTCAACCTCAAAAGCATAGAGTCTCTATAATGGAGTTCTGTCAGCACAGAATATTAATGCAGACTTGAGTGGCTCAGCATCTCAGCGTTAACTGTTACCCTCATCCCCAAAAGAATGAGGCTTGAAAAGTCTCCACTAAAATCATCCTCATAAATCTGCCAAAAAAATTTTGATTCTATTGACGAGGATTGCTTGCTGACGAGAGCCACGTAAAGCCTCAAGTTAGCATTCTACATGGCTTAGCTCCTCAACACCGCAGTCGAACCGGATTCAGCGGATAACATGAAGAACTGTAAAGCGAATTAATCTCTGCACTCATCAAAGAAACGGCTAGAGTAGTGGGGACTTCTTTGAAGAGTCTAATGGGAGCATAGGTAGGGATGGGCGATCGCATTAGGTTGGAGTTAAACAATCTTCCAGCTGATTTACAAACCTTAGCTCAGTCCATTGAACGGACTGCATTGGTTCGCCGGGGAGATGAAATTGCCCTACTTGAGCTTTTGCGTCTCCTAGAATCTCTCCATGCTCATATTCGCGATGAACTTTTCCAGGACGCCCTGCCGACTAATCGCCAGCGACTTTACGCCCTGCTTCGTGATATTGAAGTGAACGGAGGTTGGCCGTATATTCAGCGTCTGCGCTTGAAAAACCTATTAGATGGTTTTGAACTAGCAGAACCGGGAATGGAGGACGGCGACCAGCGAGATTCCAACCGATGAGAGGGTTGAAGATAGCGATCGCAGAATCAGGGAATCGCAGAACTGAACTGTTGCAGACACAAAGTTAGATCATAAAAAGAGCTTTTTTTCGCAACATCAAGTAACATCGCTGCATCATTTCCTCTCAATAAGGTTTAGGGACAACAGTATTCAGATGAAAAGGGTACGAACACGCCTGTTGCAGTGGGTTTCGTCGGCGGAAAGTTTCCGAGTTGTTTTGACAATAGGGACCACGCTTACTCTAAGTTCACTATGGCCTGCTGCAGCTCAATCAATCCAACTCAACAGCTATTGCCATATCTCTCAAGCAGACGCGGTTCGTAAAGAGACCTTAAGACAAGCCGCTTTTGAGGGTAATAACGAACAAGCTCGTAATCAATATCGCGCTTTCGTTGAGCAGCACGCTCGGGCATTAGAACAATGTCGCCAATCAACTTGGCCTAATGAGCAAGCGGTTTGGCTCAGACTTTATTCCTGCGATCTACAGCCCGGCATTTTAGACGCTGTTCTAGATCGGATTGCCAATTTGGGATACAACCAAATTTACCTCGAAGCATTTTATAGCGGCTTAGTCCTACTGCCTCAGGCAGACAACCCTACGGTATGGCCCTCCGTCGTCAACACGGCAGGTTATGAGCGACGAGATCTACTCGCTGAAACAATAGAGAGCGGCAAGCAACGCGGGATGGATACCTATGCTTGGGTCTTCACTCTCAATTTTGGCTATTCCTATACTCAGCAGACAGGTCGGCTCCAATCATTGGCCATCAATGGACGAGGACAAGACTCTCAAGCGTTTGCTAATGCGGGATCAACGAGTAACGCACAAGAAGTGTTTGTAGATCCCTACAGTCTGCAAGCCCAGCAGGATTTTCAAATCATGTTGGCAGAGATTTCAGAGCGTCGCCCCAAAGGCATTCTGTTTGATTACATCCGATATCCTCGCGGCATTGGCACCCACTCAGTCGCCAGCCAAGTGGATGACCTGTGGATTTACGGCGAGGCATCTCGCAATGCTCTCTTTCAGCGGGCTATGAACTATCAGGGATTGGAGCTGATTCGTCGCTATATCAGCCGGGGATATCTTGTCAACACTGACTTAGACGATATTGGTCAGCTATATCCCAACGAAATTGAACCGCTTTGGCAAAGCCGCATTCCCTCAGAAAGCAAGGGAGATACCGAGACTCATACACCGTTGTCGGTTTTGCAAGACGAACTGTGGCGTTTATCCGTTGCCCATGCGGTCCAGGGCGTCACAGACTTTCTGACGCAATCAGGTCAATTTGCCCAGCAGCAAGGGTTGCGTTCAGGAGCTGTGTTCTTTCCGGGGGGGAATCGGGTCATAGGACAGGGATTTGATTCTCGCCTTCAGTATTGGGATCGCTTTCCGACATGGATGACTTGGCATCCAATGGCTTACGGCGTCTGCGGACACACGGGCTGCATCCTCGACGAAATTCGACAGGTCATGGCCGTAGCCGGTCCCCAGGGCAGTCAGTTTGTGAAGCCCGCGATCGCAGGAACTTGGGGACAATCGACTCGCGATCGCCCCTCTCTCGAAATTCAGATGCAGGCAATCCAGCAGGGTGCTCCCGAAATCAACTCCATCAGTCACTTTGCCTATTCATGGCAAGACATCGAATTTGATCGCGCCCGTAAATTCTGCCAACTCCAATAGCACAGTCGCGCCATTCCCGCTCTCTTTAAACATCTCTAACGCTTATTCCCTAACTTAGTTAAACGGGTATTAACTTGCGTTAACCCTCTGTTTTTTCAGAGCGGGTGTGATAATTTAGTAATAACAAAGCAACAACTGAATACCGATACAAGCATTTCAAAAGTAGCTTTTTGGAAAGCTGGTGAAAGTTCAAAACGGTTAACAATTGACTTCAACAACATCAATATTGCGCTTAAAGCATTTTGCTAAGCGATTACATACTTAAAAGATGGTTGTGAGGTTGTGTACATCTAGTAAGTTCTCTACTGTTCAGCTAGTTAAGTGCAGTTTATTTATCGTTTGAAAGTTCTACAGTTCTGAAAGACTAAAAAGGGTTTGGCGAATTTGGCCAAGCCCTTTTTAATTGGCAGTTTTATGAGTGTTTTCCAATTAGGCGATCGCTAAAACGTCGAGTATGCAGATTGTGATGAATTTCCAGCTCCTACCTTCTAATTCCTGAGCTTATTTCATCGATTAATCCTTTTGGTAGAGTATCTGCGCTCACTGATTAAGTTAAACCAAGAGAGGTGATTGCGGCGTGCTTGTAAGGGTCGCTTCAACTAATCTCTAACGGCTCATCTCTTATGAATAACTACGACGTCATCATTATTGGTGCGGGTCACAACGGACTTGTGTGCGCTGCCTACTTACTCAAGGCAGGTTACAGCGTAGCTTTACTAGAAAAACGCTCCATTCCAGGAGGGGCCGCGACAACGGAAGAATTAATGCCTCAGGAAGCCCCTGGATTTCGGTTCAATCGGTGCGCGATTGATCACGAGTTTATCCATCTTGGTCCAGTCGTAGAAGAGTTAGAGCTGAAGAAATACGGGCTGGAATATTTGTATTGTGATCCCACTGTATTTTGTCCTCACCCCGACGGTAAGTACTTTCTTTCCTATGGATCGCTTGATAAAACTTGTGCCGAAATCGCTCGCTTCAATCGCCGCGATGCTGAGAAATATCGAGAGTTTATTGACTTTTGGCAGCGGCTCACTAAAGCGATCGTGCCTATCTTTAACGCACCTCCTCAAGCCATTATCGATATTTTGGGCAATTACGACCTCACCAGTCTCAAAAACCTGTTGAGCATTTTAGGGGGTCCCCATGAAACGCTGGACCTAATCCGTACGATGCTATCGAGTCCCCAGAATATTCTTGATGAGTATTTTGATTCCGAGTTCATTAAAGCTCCCTTAGCCCGTTTAGCGTCTGAGTTTGGAGCCCCTCCGTCACAAAAGACCATCTCTGTTGGCGGCATGATGATGTCTATGCGCCACAACCCTGGGATGGCTCGACCGCGTGGTGGAACAGGGGCCCTTACTGAAGCCCTGGTCCGCTTGGTTAAGGACAAGGGAGGTAGCTTGTTCACAGATCAATCTGTTGAACGCATCCTGATTGACGACGGCAAGGCTGTTGGTGTGCGCGTCAACGGCGGACAAGAGTATCGCGCTGGCCTTGGCGTTATCTCCAACATTGACGCCAAGCGCGTTTTCCTACAGCTTGTTGATGCCAGAGAGGTCGGCAGCGATGTTCATGAATTACAAACTCGGTTAGAACGCCGCACAGTTAACAATAATGAGACCATTCTGAGAATTGACTGTGCCCTTGCCGAAGTACCTCGATTCGAAGCATACCAACATCGCGATGAGTACCTTACTGGGTCTGTGCTCATCGCCGATTCAGTACGGCATGTTGAAATCGCTCACCAGGAACCTGAGGTTGGCAAAATCCCTGATGCTGATCCGTCACTCTATGCAGTAGTTCCCACCGTCCGTGACTCCAGCATGGCACCCGACGGTCAGCACACTTTATGGATCGAGTTCTTTGCTCCCTATCAGATTGCGGGTGAAAATGATGGGCTGGCAGGAACAGGTTGGACTGATGAACGGAAAAATGCTGTCGCCGATCGCGTCATCGACAAACTGGCTGACTATGCCCCTAACCTTAAGTCAGCTATCATCGCCCGCAACGTTGAGAGTCCGGCTGAGTTAGGACAGCGTTTAGGAGCCTACAAAGGGAATTACTATCATCTAGATATGACCCTAGATCAGATGGTTTTCTTCCGGCCTCTGCCAGAAATTGCTAATTACACGACACCTATCAATGGTCTCTATTTAACCGGGGCAGGAACTCATCCCGGTGGTGCTATTTCAGGTATGCCAGGGCGTAATTGTGCTCGAACTTTCCTCAATGCTCAGCGACCCTTCCTGCATCGTTTAGAAGAGCTTGGTAAGACCTTGTTACCTCGCTAGGGCAGCAACCCATAGCAGCAACGCTGACTATCGAATCTACAGGCGACCCACTGACGTGCCATAGCCAGATGGCGTGCCGTTTTGTCCGGCAAAGTCGGCAACAGCTATCTCATTTGTCACCATTGCCTAACCCCCTCTGTTTTTTATCTCTCTATTCATCAACAGATTTCTATCTTAGGGGGTTTAGCAAAGGCGATCGCCTAGCTCTATTTTATGACTTACATCACACGGAGTCAGTCTACTAAAGGGATAGCCCAACAGCATTAACGCTTGCTGATATTGGGCGAATGGGAATTCATCTTAGTCATCTTCGTTCTGGAGCTTTTTTCGATGAGTCAAATAGAATTTGCTTTGTTTGCTCCTTACAACAATCAAGCCATTCTCAAAGGCTGTTTTTCTGACTGGGAAGATGTGCCAATGGAAAAGGGGGAAGATGGCTTCTTCCGAGTGCAATTAGATTTAGCGGACGGCACTTACCAATATAAATACAAGGTGCAGTCTAAAAGTTGGTTTCTCGAACCTGATACGTGGGTAGAAGTTACCGATCCCTATGCCACTAATATTGATGATGCCTCACAGAATGGCATTGTTCACATCAAGGATGGAGAGCGTATTGTTGACACCTACGTGTGGAACCACGATAGCCATCCATTACCCGCTGATCATGAGCTCATTATTTATGAGATGCATGTTGGTGATTTTTCTGGAGGTGAGGCAGACCAATATCCTCGCGGACAGTATCAGCATGTGCTCGAAAAGCTCGATTACCTGTGTGAATTAGGCATCAACGCGATTGAAATGATGCCCGTGAAAGAGTATCCGGGTGACCATAGCTGGGGCTACAACCCTCGCTATTTCTTCGCTAGCGAATCGAGCTACGGCAGTACTGCGGAGTTGAAGGCGCTGATTGATGAGTGTCATAGTCGTGGCATTCGGGTATTGATGGATGGTGTCTACAACCACTCCGAAGCAGAATGCCCCCTAACTCAAATTGATCATGACTACTGGTATTATCACGAACCTAAGGATCCCGATCAGAATTGGGGACCCGAGTTTAATTACGAACACTATGACGACAACTTAGAAACCTATCCTGCCCGTCGCTTTGTTGGCGACGCTGTACGTTTTTGGATTGAGGAATACCATATCGACGGCATCCGCTACGATGCCGCCAAGCAAATTGGCAACTATGACTTTATGCACTGGATTGTCAATGAAACCAAGCAGGCTGCTGGGGAAAAACCGTTTTATAACGTGGCTGAACACATCCCTGATACGCCCAGCATCACCAATCAAGACGGTCCAATGGACGGCTGCTGGCATGACAGCTTCTATCACACATTAGTGCCTCAACTCTGCGGAGAACATTTTGATCTCGCCGCTTTGAAGGAGATTCTTGATCCCAGCCGTCGAGGTTATCTGGGAATGACCAACGTCGTTAATTACATTGGTAATCACGATCAGCAGCGATTGATGGTCGAGCTTGGAAATCACGAGATTTTTGATGAGGCCGCTTTCAAACGGGTAAGGCTAGGAATGGCATTGCTGATGACGGCGGTTGGTGTGCCGCTGATATGGATGGGAGAAGAATTCGGCGAATACAAACCAAAAACAATCGAATCAGCCAAGATAGATTGGAGTCTGCTCAAGAATGACTCCAACCGTAATTTGTTTGAGTATGTCAAGGGGTTGATTACCCTACGCAAGCAAAATTTAGCCCTGCAAACAGCTAATATCGACTTCTTTCACGAAAACCCAGAGGACCAAGTATTTGCCTATGGTCGCTGGAATGACGAAGGTTCGCGGATCGTCGTCGTTGCTAACGTCTCCGATCAATACCGTGCGGGATATACTCTGTCTCATTTCCCTGCCGATGGTGTTTGGCATGAGTGGGGATACGACTATGACATCCCTGCTGAGGGAGGGTCTCTGATGATTGACTTATCGGAGTATGAAGCCAAAGTGTTGGTTCTACAGTCCTAGCAACAGACAGTTTGAGCAGTGCTTGATCAAGCACTGCAGATGATTGGGGCGAGTAATCTGCAAGGTTAGGAGAGTTCTAACAAGAAATGATCTGAGAAAACTAAGGCGGTAGGTTGCGGCTAATGTCAGGAAACCCAACGAAATAGAGGCTTTGAACTTGTTGGGTCTTGTTCCTCGACACCACCGACGTGGGGATATTCATTGCCTGAAAACGCCTTAAACTAGTGTTGCCCGCCCTTGTCTCTTTCAACTCTGCTTAGGAACCAATAACTCTCTACACCCTAAGTCAGCAAACCAACAAATATTTCCGCAATACGCTGCACCAGGGGCCAAAATAGGGGATTAAAATAGTGCGTGTTGCTACAAATTTGTTGTTTATTGATTGTGAAGCACGATGATTAATCACCCCAATCCAGACCGCATCTTGATTTTCGACACGACCTTGCGTGATGGAGAGCAATCTCCTGGTGCAACGCTGAACGTGGATGAAAAGCTGACGATCGCGCGGCAACTGGCACGACTGGGTGTGGACATCATCGAAGCTGGATTTCCATTTGCAAGTCCGGGCGACTTTGAGGCGGTTAATAAAATCGCGGAGCACGTGGGCACTGAAAATGGTCCGACCATTTGTGGTCTTGCTAGAGCCACGCAGCAAGATATTGAAACGGCGGCTAGGGCGATCGCGCCTGCTGCCAAGGGACGCATTCACACCTTCATCGCCACGTCTGACATCCACATGCAGTACAAGCTGCGCAAGAGTCGAGAAGAGGTACTTGCCATTACCCAAGAGATGGTGACCTATGCGAAAACCTTCACTGACGATGTAGAGTTTTCGCCGGAAGATGCCGGACGTTCGGATCCTGAGTTTATGTATCGGGTTTTGGAAGCGGCGATCGCCGCCGGTGCCACGACAATCAATATTCCCGACACCGTAGGCTATTTGACGCCCACCGAGTTTGGCAGCTTGATTCGCGGGATCACCGAGAATGTGTCCAACGTGGATCAGGCGGTGATTTCAGTCCATGGTCACAATGACTTGGGCTTAGCAGTTGCCAATTTCCTAGAGGCTGTAAAGAACGGCGCTCGTCAGCTGGAATGCACCATTAATGGTATTGGGGAGCGGGCTGGCAATGCTGCATTGGAAGAGTTGGTCATGGCGCTGCATGTGCGTCGCAGCTTTTACAATCCGTTCTTTGGTCGTCCGGCGGAATCTGAAGCCCCATTGACAAACATCGACACTACTGAGATTTACCAAACGTCTCGCCTAGTTTCGAACTTGACTGGAATGTTTGTGCAGCCCAATAAGGCGATCGTTGGCGCGAATGCCTTTTCCCACGAGTCTGGGATTCACCAGGACGGCGTGTTGAAGAACAAACTCACGTACGAGATTATGGATGCTGAATCCATTGGTCTCAACAAGAACCAGATTGTTCTCGGTAAGCACTCAGGTCGTAATGCCTTTCGTACTCGGTTGAAGGAACTAGGGCACGAGTTGGGCGATCAAGAACTCAATCGTGCTTTCCTCCGGTTTAAAGATTTGGCAGACAAGAAAAAGGTTGTAACCGATTGGGATATTGTCGCCTTGGTGAACGACGAGAGTCAGCAAACCCCCGAACATTTCCATCTCGAACTAGTGCAAGTTTCCTGCGGCGACAACGCCCGGCCTACGGCAACCGTCACTCTGAGAACGCCTGACGGGCAGGAACTCACGGATGCGGCCATCGGTACTGGTCCAGTCGACGCGGTCTATCGGGCCGTCAACCGAGTGGTGAATATTCCTAATGAGCTAATTGAATTCTCAGTTCAGTCCGTCACTGCCGGCATTGATGCGATCGGGGAAGTCACCATTCGGATTCGCCACGAAAACAACGTCTTCGCGGGCCACGCTGCCAATACAGACATCGTTGTCGCCTCCACTCAGGCATATCTCAACGCGCTGAATCGCCTCTATGCTTCCATGCAGTCAGGCAAAACCATTCATCCCCAAAGAGATGAGATGGAGTCAGCCGCCGCTGCCAGAGTATAGATGATGAATGATGAAGGCAGAAAGATTAATTCGAATAACTCGTCTGCCTTCATGTGAGCTATGGCTATAGCCGTCGCCAGTTCTGTCAGGACAAGGCGGCTATAGTTCTTTGATTTTTTAAGAACAGATATTGATTAAAAAACAGCAATCACTCTGCAAAACAGCAGTACTCGTTGAAGGCATGTGTAAATCACAGAGCGAATTGGATTGTTATTAGTCTCGACTCAGGACCGCAATAATCTCGCCAATCCAAAACGCCCAAATCCCATCTCACTGATGCTGTAGGCAGTTCTTAAAAGTATAGCCGTTGCCAGTTTCGGTAGGACGATGCAGCTAGTCATCTAGCTATGGGCTAAGCACCCAGATGCTATTGGGACACAAGTCTAGAAGGCTAAAGCTGTATTTATTGAAAAAGATATACAGGCTTGTCACATCCAAAAACTGAAGTCTAAGACTGAAGAAAAATGAGTATTACTCTGAAGCAATGAAGTCTTCCTGAACTTTTCCCCATCGACTCATCAGAAGAAATCAGGCATTCTAAAAATCGAGTTATCTACAGGGCTTTTCTCGTAGCCATTCTAAAGAAGATTTCCAATATCTCCTGAAATAGAAGGGCTGAGTAGGCACTATTGCGAGTGCCTTGATCGGATTGGGAGCTACTCAACATTTACGTTGGGTAGTACGGTTTGCATTCTAATCTTTTCTGTCCCAGCAAAGATTAGAAAGGTTTTCAAGACCCAATGGCGAGCATTTTTGTTCATCGTATTTGCGATCGCAATTCTTTGAGCCCAAGCCTATCTCCCAACAGGTCAATCAAGTTCTCTGGTTTCCACTTCAAAATATCTGAAGCATTTTCAGAACATTTTGTTCCCAGCAGAATCGGCAAAAGATAACCCTCAGCAAAAAGCTGATAAACAATCAATGAGAGACAGACAAGCTAATACGGTTAATCTGTCTCTTCAATCATCCTGAAAATTATCACAATCCAACCTGAAAATTATCACAATCGCGTAAAGTTCTTTCCCAAAATACATCATGGAATACCCTAAACAGCCTTTCAAACTCACTCAAAAAGCAAAAGCTGGTCGCAACAATATTCAAGTTGGTAGAGACTATACACGCTCTACCACGCTGAACCTCAGCGTCTGGGTTTCTATTCTGGTCGTCGTTGCACTTGGCTCATACGTTGCCATTGGAACAGACTGGACAAAGAAACTTTCTCCTGCTCAAAGTTCTGGCTTTATCGAAGGAGTTGATTCGTTTTCTCAATAACTAGATGTGTTGGGAAGGCAGGGATGAAGATGGCGATAAAAAGAGCCAGTAGTAGTGAGCTAAACCACAAAGCCTCCTGTTCGTTTCGCTTACTCTGGTGTCATAAATTACATCCCTGCTGACTCCCGTGCCTACCCACTCACTATCTAACCCTCACCCATTTCACCTATGTGTGCAGCGAGCAACCCCCTGCGATCGCACCAACCTCCTACAGGAATACCCGATCATGCAGTGCCTGAAGTAACCGTGTTTTATCCCAACGGACGTATTTACTGGCAAGCATCAGATTTATCGGAGAGCGCTGCTGAGACTGATCGATTGATAGCGCAAATTTTGGCAGAATCTCCAACAGCAATCAGTTCTGGACATAGCGAAAAAGGTTTACTGAGCGATCCAAAACAGGCATCGACAACAACTTTAGGTCCCAATTCAACTAAGAATAGAACCGCTGGTAGAAAACGATCTCGTCGCCACTCAAGCAGACAGCAGTCAGTGGAACAGACTAATTTGCTGATTGCACAATCTATCAATGGGCAAGTTGTCTACACTCAGGTCGCTGTAGCTAATCGCGATTTAGTTCAAGTCGGTAGGGACTATGTCAGATATATTCGACTTCAGGTTGACTCTGGCAATCTGCTCAATGCGTTTCTGAATACGCTCTTTATCATGCTGCTTCTGACGGGGGTTGGCGGAGGCATCTATTCAATTGCAGGAACTCCCGGTAAGCCTGGTCCCCAAGGGCCATCTGGTTCGCCTGGTCCACCCGGTCCACCCGGTCCACCCGGAGAGACAGGTCTGCGAGGCAATGCAGGCCCCCCAGGGCCATCCGGTCCCCCAGGAATTCCAGGGGAGAGAGGTCCTCAAGGACAACCCGGTGAACAAGGATTAGCTGGACTGTCAGAACTGGCTAGGGTACCCGGACCACCTGGTCCACCTGGTCCACCCGGACCACCCGGACCGCCTGGACCTTCCGGACCGCCTGGACCTTCCGGAGACTCAGGGCCATCAGGGCCACCAGTAATTGTCAACCCACCTGCGTCACCAGGCAGGGCGTCTGGTGACTTTAGGGCGGGTGGTGAAGAACCTGAATTGGACAGAGAAAATGAGGACTTCGATTGTTCAAAGCGCTGTAACAAGACTGTCTTCAGTGATCTTTGGGCAAATTTGACAGGTCAAGATGAGGAGGAAGAGGACGCATTTGAAGCCTTGTCTCACTGTCAAAAATTAGATGTCATCAGTAATGATGGAAAATCGGTTGCAGACTATATTGCTGGATCGGGCCACAACGACTTCGCTCCAGACATCTTTATCTTGTGCCCTCGTCACCAAGAAGCGTTAAACGCCGCCCGGCAGATCGTAGGCGAATGACATACAGGGTTGGTATTTAGCTATGAGGACCTTGTTTCAGTCCTCGTCAAAACAACCTGGATATTATGAAAGCGCGTCGTCAGGAAGTTTAAGCCGTGACAGATCTCAACTTTAGCCAGTTCTATAAAGCCTCGAATCCCAGCCGACCAATTCAGGATTCGCGCTACTACATCAATTTTTCAGAAGTGCGGGGAGGCGACATCGTTGAAGAACTGGCGCGGACGATCGCTGAGTTGTCGCCAGACGAACCGACCACCCAGCTTCTGACGGGGCACGTTGGCTCTGGAAAATCAACAGAGCTGTTTCGGCTGCGGGATCAGTTAGAAGCGGCAGGCTACCATGTTGTCTACTTTGAATCAGACGTGGATTTAGAGTTGGCAGATGTAGAAGTGACTGACATTCTGCTGGTGATGGCTCGCCAGATCAGTGCCAGCCTGGAGAACATCGGCATCAGTTTACGTCCCAGCTATTTTCAGCAGCTTTTTCAAAGCATCTCCAATACGCTGCGGATGCCGATGGAGGTAACAGACGTGAGCTTGTCGGTGGGCATTGCCAACATTACGGCTCAGTCGAAGGAAAGTACCGATCTGCGGAGTCAGCTGCATCAATACCTGGAGCCACGAACTAAAAATCTGCTGGACGCCATCAATCAAGAACTGCTGAATCCAGCGATCGCCCAGCTCCAGTCTCAAGGCAAAGCCGGTCTTGTCGCTATCGTAGACAATCTAGATCGAGTCTTTCCTAATCTCAAACCTGGAAACCGGCCTCAGCCTCAGTATCTATTCATTGATCGCGCCGATCAGTTGAAGCGACTGGACTGTCATGTGATCTACACCATTCCGATATCACTGGCCTTTTCCGACGACTTCCAAATCTTGAAAGAACGTTTTGGATTTTCGCCATCAGTATTAACGATGGTGCCCATTCGCACCATTAACGGACTGCTGAATGAGTCCAGCATGGACAAGCTACGGCAGATGGTGATGGCGCGGGCGTACCCGGACCTGCCAGAGAGCGATCGCTTAGACCGCATCACCAGTGTCTTCGACGATCCCAGCACTCTCAGTCGTCTGTGCATGATTAGCGGTGGACACATGCGGAGTGTCCTGCGCTATGTCTACGGCTGCTTGCGAAAACAACGCCCTCCCATCTCCGGTCGAGTGCTGGAACAGGTAATCCGAGACGAACGCAACGATATGCTGGCGCTAATTGACGAAAAAGAGTGGCAGTTGCTGACGCGGGCGGCCAAAGACCGCACGTTTCAGGGAGACAATGACTACAATAGTTTGTTACGCAATCTTTTTCTCTATGAGTACCGGGACGACCAGGGACGCTGGGTCGATGTGAATCCCGTACTCGCCGAAACTGAGGTCTATCGACAATGGCGGGCGAAACAGGACCAATTGTAGGGCGATCGCATTCGGCAGAGGAACTGCTCCACTTCAACCAGGACAGTTTGACCGAGCTGAAGAACGTGCTGCTATTGTCCGAAGGGGAGTTTTCGCTAACACTAGCCTCCTGTAATTACCATCACTTACGGACGCTAGTGAATCAGGCGCTGGAGCAGGAATACTCAGCTGAAGTGATGCACCTGCCACGCCAAATCATCAGCTTGCGGGAGACCATTCATCAACAGCTGGATGGCCGCACGCCATCCACCCTGCTAATCGTGGGGCTGGACTACCTTAAAGAATCAGAGCTGCGGTCAGTGCTGCAAGGCGCTAATTTGTCACGGGATGGGTTTCGCAAGCACTTTTCGTTTCCCATTGTGCTGTGGATGAATCGCCGGGTACAGCAAAAATTTGCCCGGTATGCCCCTGACTTTCGAAGCTTCTCTCCCGCTGCGATCGCCTTCACTCTGCCACCAGAAGAACTGCTCTATGCGCTGCATGCAGGTACTGATCAGATATTTTCCAACGTATTGGAACGGGGGGGTGATCGCGAACTCACCTCCACGTCTATTCGCCTCTATGCCAGTGACGCAGTCCGTAGCGAACTGGAATTTGCCGTTGAAGATCTGCGGGCCAACGACATCGTCCCCGACCCTAGCTTGCAGGCAAGCCTGGATTTTCTGCGGGGACGCGAAGCCCATAGCCGTTTGGAAATGGACACTGCAAGAACTCATTATGAGGACAGCCTAAACTTTTGGCGGTCACAAATTGAACCCATAGAAACGGTCACGGTGGATCCCGACAGGCTAACAGTGGCAGACAAGCAGGCGGTGCTCTGGCTCCATTTGGGTCTTTGGTGGCGCAGTTACGCAGTGGTGCAGCGAGCGACCTATCCGTCATCTCTACGGCAGGCCCGTCGCTATTTCGAGAAATTGATTAAGTACTTTCGCGATCGCGACCAAACAGTTCACCTAGCGCGGTTCATCCATGCCCTAGCGGAGGTTTTACAAAAGCAGCGCGACTGGTCCGAGCTAGAGAAAGTGGCCAATAAGGGGATCAGCCTCCATCAGGAAACCCATGATCCAATACGGCTGGCTCGCGATCGGGGCTTTCTCGCCGAAGCTGCCCTAATTCGAGAAGACTGGCTCACGGCTCGCAGCGAAGCTCAACAGGCCCTCGATATTCTCGTCTCAGCAGAAGACACCTCAGCAGACACGTCAGAGGGCGTCGAGTTAGCCAATGCCCTCGAAATTGCTAAAAGTTTTCAACGGGGCTGGTATCGTTTCCTGCTAGGGGAAGCTCAGATACACTTGGGTAAACTAGAAGACGCTGTCCAATACTTAGAAGCCGCCCGCTGGGAAACCGACCCCGAAGTTGACCTGACCCTGCACCTGCGGGTCCTGAACCGACTCATTGACCACTACTTTGATATGGGTCGCTATTGGGAAGCCTTCGACGTTAAACAAGAACGCCGACAGGTCGAGTACCGCTACAACCTGCGAGCCTTCGTTGGAGCTGGAGCTGTTCAGCCTCATCAGCGTACAAGCACCAAGCAGTTCGACGAGGCCACCCAAGCCGCCGTTGCCGCCGAAATTCGAGCCTCCGGACGCCTTCAAGACGTCGAAGAACTCGCCAAACGACTGGAAGGGAACCAGCACTCCATTATTGTTATTCACGGTCCCTCCGGGGTTGGCAAAAGCTCCATCCTCAGTGCCGGACTCCTGCCCCGTACCCGCACCCTCTATCCCAAAGGGCGCACCACCCACCCCATCCTCATCCAAACCTACGGCAACTGGCAGCAGATCATCGCCGAAGCCCTGACCTCACTCCCCCACTCTCTCACTCCTCCACTTCCCCACTCCTCCAACCCTCCGACCTCCCTCACCGAAGTCCTCTCCCTCCCTACGCATCCACCCATCCACCCATCCACCCTCCTCGACCAGATCCGCCACGGTATTGACCAAAATCAATTCTTCATCCTCATCTTCGATCAGTTTGAAGAGTTTTTTTTCGACAAAGACGACCTAGCAGAACGCCGAGTTTTCTATGACTTTCTTCAACAATGCCTCGACCAGCCGTTCATCAAAGTGGTGCTAGCCCTGCGGGAAGACTACCTGCATCACCTGGTTGAAGTCGAAAGGATCATCAATCTCACCAGCCCCGATTGGGATCTTCTCAGCCGCGACGTCCGCTATGCCCTTGCGAACTTCAAACCTGCCGCTGCAAAAGACGTTATCCGCCAACTCACCACCGCCGCTCAATATCCTTTGCCCAATGACCTGATCCAGCGCCTCGTCAGTGATCTCTCTGCCGAAACAGGCGACGTGCGCCCCATTGAACTTCAGGTTGTCGGTGCTCAGCTCCAGCGAGCAGAAATCAACACTCTGGCCCAATACGAGAATCTCGGAGACTTTCCCAAGGAAAAACTGGTTCAGGATTACCTAACCTACGTCGTCCGCGACTGCGGTCCCTCCAATGAAAAACTGGCCTGGGTCGTCCTCTATTTGCTCACCGATGAGGATCGAGAACAGCGACTGTTTCGACCTTTGAAGACGCGAGAGGCGATCGAGTACGAGCTAACTCTACTGGAAATGCCTTTTGCGTACGAGCAGCTCAGTATGGTGCTGTCAATTCTGGTGGGGTCGGGCCTGCTGTTCCAGATTCCCCAAGAGCCGGAAGACCGCTATCAACTCGTGCATGACTATCTTGTGCGCTACGTGCGGGACGTGCAAACACCGGGACTGATGGCAGAGCTGAGTGCCGCGAAGGAGCGAGAGCGAGAGGCGCTGGTCGCCAAGCAGAAGGCCGATGAGAAAGCCGCTCTGTTTTTCTCAGAAAAGAATGAGGCCCTAGCAGATCGGAATGAGGCCCTGGCAGAGAAGAGTCGTGCTCTAGAACAGCGGTTGACCTCACAGAAACGGGCCACTGCTATCACAGGCATTGGCCTAGGCATCGTCACCCTCCTGGGACTCTTTACCTATTCCATCGCTCGCGCCAGAGAATTCCAATGACTACAGCCAAAATAAGTGACGTTTAAGCGCTCAGCCCTGCGTTGCAAGCGCTTTTTGTTAGGTAATCAGTTAGGAATGAATGAATTTTAAGTTCTCACTTTTGAGTTTTGAATGATTGAGTCATCAGCGAATCCAAAGCTCAAAGTTGATACTTAAATAAGTTCCCGGTCCTTAGAGGCGATCGTGGTGATCGTGGGCGCAGTAGGGTGATTTGGGTATTAAACAACGCTGGCTTCTAGCCACTCAAAAATTTGCTCTAGCTGGTGAGTGGTGACTAGCCCGTACTGCCAGAGCACAATGGGAAGCAGGTTAGGAGTCGATGCTGAACGACGCAACCCCAGCGCGATCGCCTCTGTGGAGAGGGAGAATTCCTGCTTCAGAAATTCGATTAGTTGAGTTTGTTGACTCATTCGTTGGGTTTCACCGTCGAACGTCATCGTAACTATTTGCCATAGCTTAGCGGCGAATTCTAAAGATGAGCTGTGTACTTAGTGAGATGAAACAGAATCTCAGAAGCGTTATGGAGTGGGGATTGTGGGCCATGACGCACAGCGCATTTACAAATTCGCATTAGATTAGCCCAATTAAAATAGGGGTTAACAGGTTGGCGCCAAACAAAGAATAGTCTTCGCTTTTGGCTAATAGGTTCAACATTTGCGAAAGACCTTTGGGGTTCACTTGACACCAACTCAACCTACCGTTTTAGGACGGTCACCTAAAAGCTTTCTTTAGAAGAGGGTGACCATGAGAGTGCCCGCCCTCATCAGCAACTTTCTCGGCAGAAATGCTCAACTTCTAAACTCGGTCAATGAAGAGACTAGTACATTTCCTGAAGGAAATCTTAAACTCATTAGAGAAGCCTAAACTTGCCAGGAAAGGCTCTATTTTTCTTTAGCGAATGACGGTTGACTTCCACCGATAGCGCGCCCATCGCTTAAACCCATCAGTCGGGCAAAACGTGAGGAGGAATATCGAGATCCTCATCGGCAATCTGCTTCAGGTTACGAACCCAAAGCTCGCTATACAACTCCTGCTGAGACAACTCAACCTTCGATTGAGCTGAGAGATACAACAAACCCCAGAAGACACCGACTCGCTCATGTTTTTCAGCCGCTTCCGGTGAATCTGCAATGTGATTGTCCTGCTCTGGCCGATACTTCGGCCACTCGCTTAAAAGCTCCTCGAAATTGAGCCAGCTCAGCTTCTCTTGCAGGGTGTCCCAATACTGGTCTAAAAAACTTTCAAGCGCATCGGCAATCTCAGACAGGTTTTCCTGGTGCGCTAGCTGGGTGATGGCGCGGACTGCATTGCGTTTGGGAATGGGACGAGCACGACGGACCCGCGATCGCGGTGGCTGATCCGAAATCACTGCCGCGATGGTTTCCAACTGCTCAATCAGCTCGTTCAGGGTCACTTGACGGCGTTCAGGTGGCGGGGCGATCGCCCGTCGATGTAAGTGCTGTTCCAGATTGCGGGGCAGCGGCATTTCTGCCAACTCATCGGCATCCTCGAATAGAGCCTCAGCTTCGAGCGCAGCTTGCTCCTCATCCATTTCTGCCCGTACCAGCGTGTCAGCCTTGAGCAACACCAGCATCGAAGCATACAAAAAAGCCTTGCCTGACTCGGACAAACTAGCCTCATAGGGTGAGCGTCCTGAACTGGGCAAAGCATCGGGTTCAGTTTTCAGAGTTTTCAGAAATCGATCAATCACGTCAATGACTTTGACATCCCAGGGGTCAATCTCACCCTGCTCAGCTAAATCAATCAGGAACGCGATCGCACTCTGCGCGAGAGATACCGTCATTCAATCCTTTAATTCGCAAACGCTTCACTAGACTCCGAGTCATTGCCTGCGTTTTTAGAGGCGGGCAACATCGGCTGCTGCTCTTCTAATTCAACACGATAGCGTTCTACATCGCGCTCTAACTCCTCTATGCGAACTTCGCGCTGTTCAATTTGCTTACCCATACCCAAATAACCTTGCACTTGTACCCACACGCTGAAAACCCAGGCCAAGACAGCACCAATCCCCATTGCAACAATGAGTTCTATGCAGAGAGGAGCTTCTACATCAACGCCTTGAACAATATGGATAATTGTGGGGTCCGTGTTTTCAATACCAAACAGGACCAGTGCCAGAGAAATAACGAAGATAACGACAAAGTTGATCTGTCGCATAGCTGCTAACTCCTACACGTTGCCGAAGAACTTGTCTACAATACCGAACCACAACGTGGTTGAAGGGCACTCAACCGGTTTACCGCAGCAGTTCCACACCACTATAAGCCATAGATTTATTTATGGAGGAGCGGCAAAAGCAGGTAGAGACAGTTCTCAACTTTAGAAGCAATGAACATTAACAACAGAGGCTTGCAGTTTCTCCGCGCTTCTCCAACGGGATATAACCAACAGGGATAAACCACTGTTTGCCATGAGCCTGTAAGGAGAGTACTGAGCGAATCTAGACAACAAAAAAGGAGTGGACCAAAGTGAGGCCCATCCCTTTTTTAGCCTTAGCTATTCAGTTAAATCCACTAAGTACCGCCCAGATAGTTAGCAGACAGCGAAGGAGTTCGCCGCCGTCCTAACAAAATTGGCGATTGTGACGCTTTCAAACTTTCAAAAGCTAAAGCAGTTTAAGCCCAAAGGCTATTATGCTACTGCACTCTCGTCTTTAGTAGCTTCGACTGCCTGATAGGAATTCTCTAGGCGCATGATCTGCTTTTCCTTGAGAGATAGAGAAGCACTGTCAAGAGCGTTAGCAATCAATGCGTCGAAGGAGTAGAGCCCGCCTCCATTAACTAGGAAGTAGAGGAAAGAAGCTGCGTAAATGGCAGACAACTCTAGGTAGGGAAGGCTCAGGCCAGCAACAGAGATGTGGTGATACATCGCGACGCACATCGTGCTGAAGAGTCCGAGGGAAGCAAATCGAGTGAGCAAGCCGATCGCAACTAGGGGCGCGCCAATCAGCTCAGTGTATGCCGCAACGTAGCTTAAGAAGATAGGGAAAGGTAATCCCAAATACTCGACATAGGCCCGAGCAAAGCTTTCAATGTCAGCGAGCTTGTCAAGACCATTGTGAATCATCATGATTCCCAAAGTGACTCGCAAGATGGTGAGCGTTGTCTGAGACCACAGGTTAGCCGACACGTTGGGCTTAAACAGTTTAGCGGCGGTGGAAGTAAGTTGCATGATTAAATTAGGTAAAGATTAGAAAAACGGCCTGTCTGTTATTTAAGTTAACAATTTTTTTTAAGTCCTGTAAATAAAAATGATTGAGATCGGCCTTTTCAGGGTCGGTTATTCGTAAAGATATACATTCCGGCAGAGAATTTTTAAAATATACAGTCCTCTTAGGATTCCATTCTTCAAAGAGAACTCATCCAAAGTTCTCAAGCGGCTAATCCTTAGAGCTGAAATATTGAGCGCCATCTGACAAAGGACAATGGAGTGCTCCTGGTCTCTAAGAGAACACTGAGGACAATAGAGTGTTCCTGGTCTCTAAGGGAACACTGAGCGTGTTTACACAGAGGTATGTGCGAATGGAGGGCGAGGCAAAAGTATTTCCAACCTGTCTAAGTGAAGTGAAGTTGCCTGATCGCTTACCGCCTATCGTAATCACGGCATTCACTCGTCCTGATCTACTCGCACCAGTGTTGGAGGCGATCGCCCTCCAATCCCTATCGCCTCAAGAAATCATTGCCTTTGTAGACGGGGCTAGAAATGATAAAGATAGAGCTTTAATACAGCAGTGCGTTGATCTGCTCAAGAACTTCGAGCGTTCAACCTGGTCTGTCCGTGTGATTCAGCGAGAGCATAATTTAGGCTGCGATCGCAACGTTATTGCGGCGTTCACAGAAGTCTTCGAGTCCCATGACACCTTGGTCTATCTCGAAGATGACGATTTACCTAATCCCTGCTTTTATGATCGCATCTGCCGCCTCTTGACAGCCTACAAAGATCGTCAGGACATCTTCTCTGTATCAGGCTATGTCAGTCGTGCCCTACCAGCCGAAGAAATCGCCACCGATTTTTTCCCATCGCGCCGCGTCTTTTCGTGGGGATTTGGGATTTGGCGCGATCGCTGGCAGTCTATGGACCTCGTCCACCAGTCCGGGCAGCATAATCCTTTTGGCCACGTTTACAGCATTCCGACCACAGTGGAGTCGAAGCTAACCCTAGCTAATCAGTTTTGGTTAGAGAAGAATCAAAAAACTGACTGGGTCATTACAATGACGCTATGTGCCCTGCATCAGGGTAGAGTCCACCTCGTTCCGAAGCACTCCATCGTCAAAAATATTGGCTTTGGCCACGAGCAGTCAGAAACCTATCGTGGCGAAGAGGGGAGTTGGGTCAACAAAGCCTATGATCCTGGCTTTGTCCCAGAAACGATTCCAGTAGAGCTAGGGCTGTGCGATCGCCTCAATCAGGAGATTGGCAGTGCTGAGCTGGCAAAATTTTTAGGTAAAAAAGGAATTTGGCTCACCCCAGCTGCTCTAGCTCACTACTTAAAGAAGTACCCCAGTCCTCAACATGCACACCTTTGGCTAGGACTGTTCCTGCAGCAGTTACCGACTTTGCTGCGGCGATGGAAGTCAGGCTTACAAGTCTAGACAGATTACCCAGATCACCCGCTACCCATTCCTCTGTCAATCGTGAAGAACCATAACTCAACAGTCACAATGCCGAACGGCTCTACCTAAACACAGCAATGTATCTTGCCCAAGGGCTACTTCATGGACTCTTTTGCTTGGCTAAAACCTGCCGCACACGCTTTGCTAACTCTCGCACGGAGGCTCTTTGCCCAATGACTTTGGCTCGTGCTATGAACTGCGGCAACTCCGGCACAGGCAACTGAGGAAACGCTAAACTTTGCTCTACTTCCTCATAGTCTGACTGCGACTGATTTAACTGATAGATCGTCAAGACGTCGCGCTTCAAACGCCAAATTTCTGGCACCTTGAGTGCACTGTAAATTGGAAATTTGTTTAACGAAGAACTGCTATTATCGACCTCAACCACTAAGTCCGGTGGAGGATGGATTTCGAAGTCCAATTTGTCTAAGCCTCTGACTGCCGCCTCGTTTTGAATATAAAAGCAGCAATCAGGTTCCAGACCCATCCGCTGTTGAGGATTCTTCATCGTCAATGAACCCAAACTACGAACTTCCAAGGCGAGTTCATCCACAAAAGCAGCTAAAAAATGCTCAAACAGGCGCGTGGGTTCTTCGTGGTCTTCCAACGGAACCACAATTTCCAGCAGTCCATCTCGGTAGGCAAATTGTTGATTCCGCCCTTCTCCGGTCTCCGCTAGCAACCGCTCGTAAGTTTCCCAACTAACTCCAGACAGAAGAATTCGTGTCTCTGAGGGCGACTGGACAGGCTCCCTTGTAGCGGATGTCGCGGCCTCGGACAGCGTTTCGTTCTCCTTTGACAAAGCGGGGGACATGGGTGGGGCATCTCCACGGCATCATGCCATCTATCCTATCGGGTTTATCGCGATCGCACTGACAGAGACTAGTTTTGAAATGCGAGAACGATCTACAATCATTAGAGTACAGATTAATTAATGTTAAGGGTTTCTCTCAATGCTTGTGTATTACGCCCTCGGGCTAGTAGCTGTGCTGCTGATCGTAGGAACTGTCGTTTATTTGGCAACACCACGCAGCTATGAGTCCTCAAAAACAGTAGCTAACTCGTATGACCAATGGACCCAGGACGGAATTTTGGAGTTCTACTGGGGCGAACACATTCATTTAGGTCACTACGGTTCTCCACCTCGCTCAAAGGACTTTCTGAAAGCCAAGTCAGATTTTGTACACGAGATGGTGCGCTGGGGTGGTCTGGATACCCTGCCGCGCGGCACGACCGTACTGGATGTCGGGTGCGGTATTGGTGGCAGCACTCGGATTTTGGCTCGTGACTACGGTTTCTCAACGACTGGCATCACCATTAGCCCCCAGCAGGTACGCCGTGCTCAGCAGCTCACACCTGAAGGTCTAGATGCTAAGTTCCAGGTGGATGATGCATTAGCGCTGTCTTTTCCAGACAATAGCTTCGATGTGGTTTGGTCCATTGAAGCGGGTCCTCATATGCCTGACAAGGTCAAATACGGAGAGGAAATGCTGCGGGTGCTCAAACCTGGCGGCATTTTAGTAGTGGCTGACTGGAACCAAAGGGATGATCGCCGCAAGCCTTTGAATTTCTGGGAGAAGCCTGTGATGCGGCAGCTGCTAGATCAGTGGTCTCATCCCTCTTTTTCCAGCATTGAAGGTTTTTCGGAGCAGCTTGAAGCCACTGGGTTAGTCGACGGCGAAGTGGTCACTGCAGACTGGACACAGGAAACGCTGCCGTCCTGGATGGCGTCCATTTGGCAGGGCATTATTCGTCCTAAGGGTCTGATCATTTTCGGTTTTTCTGGCTTTATCAAATCCCTGCGAGAAGTGCCGACACTAGTGCTGATGCGTATTGCATTTGGCGCTGGTCTCTGCCGCTTTGGGATGTTCCGTGCCCGCAAGGTTAGCACTGTGCCTCAGTCTCGCGAGGTTTATCAAAACGAAGTCGTTCAAGCTTAAGCAGTTGAGAGAGTCATGAGGGTACAGTGCTGAAGTTTTGTCATCCTGTACCCTTTAGTCTTTTCCCAGGTTTAACAAGACAGCATCGGTTTTAGATTCTCATTTTTTTGTCGCAGCAAAATTTTGAAGCTGGCGCTACAGTCGAGTAAAAGTATTCACTTGAATCATCTGAAAAGTGCTGAGATGCAAAGTTTGCAGAGTGCCCCAAATTATTCAGAAACAGAACGAACCTACGACTGTGATGTTGCGATCGTTGGGGGCGGCGTTGTCGGTGCAACGTTAGCAGCTGCCCTCAAAGATTCGGGCTTAGACGTGGTACTTATTGAAGCCAATACGCTGGAAGGAGCTGCTGCCCGCGAACGAGGTTATGCCCTTTCGCCTTTGTCAGGGCAGATTTTTGAGGGGATTGGCGTTTGGGATAAGATTTTCCCCCACATCGGCAAGTATCGTCACATCTACCTTTCAGACGCCGATAATCCTCGTATCGTAAAGTTCAAGACGGCAGATCTAGGCACAGAGTTTTTAGGTTATGTCGGCGAGCATACAGTCATGCTCAAGGCGCTTCAGAGCTTTATCAATCAGGACTGCGATAATGCTCGCTGGCTGTGTCCGGCTCGGCCCTCCCAAATCACCTATTCGGTAGAGGGAGCCGTTATAGAGTTAGAAACAGACGATGGTCAGTGTCGTCAACTCAAAACGCGGTTGGTTGTGGGGGCCGATGGAGCGCGATCACGCATTCGAGAATGGGCAGGCATTAAAACCAATGGATGGAAGTATTGGCAGTCCTGCGTGACATTCATGATCACTCACGAAGCCGCCCGCAACGACATTGCTTTTGAACGCTTCTGGCCTGATGGTCCGATGGGCGTGCTTCCTCTCACCGAAAATCGTTGCCACATCGTCTGGACAGCTCCTCACGACGAGGCAAAAGCCCTGTTGAATCTCGATGAAGAGACATTTCTCAAAGAACTGGAATACTACACAGGAGGGCTGCTGGGGAAACTAAGCTTGACCAGCGATCGCCTCCTCTTCCCTGTTCAGCTTTTTCAAAGTGAGCAATATGTGCAGCCACGACTGGCTTTAATTGGAGATGCCGCTCACCGCTGTCATCCCGTTGCCGGACAGGGATTGAATTTGGGTATTCGGGATGCCGCTGCTTTGGCTCAGGTTTTGTCTGAAGCGTACTTGCGAGGGGAGGACATTGGCGATATTCGCGTCCTGAAGCGGTATGAGCGCTGGCGCAAGAAGGAAAATCTCGCAATCTTGGGTTTTACCGATTTCCTAGATCGCATGTTTTCTAACAGCTGGTGGCCGATTGTCCAGCTTCGCCGCTTCGGTCTGTGGCTGCTGAGAACGGTACCGCCTCTCAAGGTTTTTGCCTTAAGGCTGATGACGGGGTTTCTGGGCCGTCGCCCATCTCTCAGCAAACTCTAGATCAGCAGCTACTTTTTTTGACAAAAATGATGCTGTACGAAAGCCAATGCTTATGCTCAACTTTCGTAAACATCACCACGAGGGCCGATTGTTGTCACAACGCAAGTCTGATTCTTCTGATCTTCATAGAACCTCTTCGTAGGTAGGCATGGTCTTACCTCAAACAGTCTGTACGGTCTTTACTGTAGAAATCCCTCGTTGAAACTTGCAATATCATTCTGGCAGTTTGTATTGGCCGACGATGCGCTTGGCAAACTCGGGAACGTGGGCTTCTAGCTTTTCGGGATGATTGCGCTTGACATACAGATAGTTGCGGGTGAAGTGGGAGTCGATGGAGAAACGGGCATATTCCAGACCTTTGGGGCCAATACGCTCAATGACAACGCCCATGAGCTTAGCGGCCCACATCGGTAAAGTCACGCCTTTGTCGTAGGCAGGGATGCTCTGCTGAACAGCGGCCTTGCGATCGCCTTCTGACATGACTGGCTGCGTATCTAGCTGATCCATCACCAGCTCAAGCATTTCCCGCCCGCGATCGTTTCGCACAGTGATCCACTGCCAGCCAAACGGAGCCCCCATATAGCCCACTACGATGTCTGCGAGGCCGTTTACGTAATCAAAGCAGCTCATGCAGGAAGGCGCAAAAACATCCTTGAGCTGATTGGTCTTTAGGCCAAAGAATGGCACCTTCTCGATAGAACCATCTTCATGTTTGAAATGTACCCGAAAGTCCTGCATGAATTCGTAATGCACGACGGTATCTGGCGACTTGCTGGTTGTTTCCAAAAACTTCTGAAGACCAGCGCGGTTTACATTATCGACGCAGGGGGTGCCCAAGACGTAGAGCTTTTCTAGACCGAGTTCCTTTTCCACCGCTCGCAGAGCTTGAATTTGACAACCCACACCAATAACCAACAGGCGCTTCATGCCTGACTGCTCCACCTGTTCCAATACGGACAGGTTAGGAGAAAGCGTTGGCTTGTTGACCCGAGCAGCGAGAATTTCGTCGGGAGTAGTGGCAATGACAGGCTTGGGCTGAAAGCGGTCTTCCTCCGTATTCTGAACACAGACCACGCCTTCAACCTTGCCCTGGGTCAGCATGGCGATCGCGATCGTACTAACAATCCCCGTCCACTGAGCGCCGTCAATGGGCTGCTGCTTCCGAGCCGCCATCATGTCTTGATGAACGCCGAAATACTGTTCAGTTTCATCATCTAGGTTGCGATCGCGCCCATGGGTCTGATTCTCCAGCTCAGGAAACTGCTGATTCAGAAACGCACAGGCTTCTTTAACGTAGTGAATGTAATAGGTGTCGCAGAGGCCACACTCACTACAGAGTTCCTTAGCAGGCCGGCGAGCACCGGGACGAAGAGCCTTGGCTTTTTTGTGGGTAGAACGAGCCAGCGTCATGATTGTTGTTAAAAGGTGTTTCGAAGTGTTTTACAAACACCATACCGCAAGGGTTTGAACTAACCCATTTCAAGCATTGAATGTAACGAAATGCTGCATGGATTGAGATGATACGAGGGTTTCTATTTTAGGTTTATAGAGAGATCCATCTTGAAAGAATTTACTTGAGAATATCATCGAATTCGCGAGTCATTGAGCAATCTGGACTATGCTTAATGCTGAGTCGGTTCAGGTAGAGATCGTTTGTTGTTGGTTACGAAGGTTGCTAAAGAAACGTCCCTAAGAATCAGGAAACGTTTCTAAGAATCAGAAAACTTTGACGTGCAACTGTTCTAATGCCCAATATGTCCTTGTTTTAGGGTTTTATAGGGTTGCCCTCATGAATGAGCTCTTAGACAAAGTTCTTTGGCAACGGTAAAATCCTAGTCCATCTGCATGGACGATGAGCGCTCTCTGGATTTTGCTGTTCAGGTTATGACGATAGCGCTGAATGCTGAGTTTACTCATTTGCTATAGTCACCCGGTCTTCACCCCAAAGGCTGCTTTTGTTCTTTCGAATACTCTCCCCATCACAACAGGTGCTTGAGGGTTTTACCAGGTCTTACAGGCTAGGCTGCTGAATGATTTGTTGTCTAAATCCCCACTGTCCTCATCCAATTAATCGTGACGCAGCAACGTCCTGCCGGGGTTGCGGCAAGCTCCTGATTCATCTGCTGCGGGGGCGTTATCGGCCCGTGAAATTAATTGGCCGGGGTGGTTTTGGACGCACTTACTTGGCCCAAGATAGCGATCGCCTCAATGCCCCTTGCGTTATCAAGCAGTTCGCGCCTCAGACTCAGGGGACCAAATCTTTTGTTAAAGCGGTTGATTTATTCAATCAAGAAGCCGTCAGGCTCCATGACTTAGGAGAGCATGCCCAGATTCCTGCGCTGTTGGCCTATTTCGAGCAGGATCAATACCTTTACTTAGTCCAACAGTTTATTGATGGCAAGACGTTGGTTCAAGAGGTGCTGGAGAACGGCCCCTTGGATGAAGCCGACGTGCGTAGTTTGCTCCACGATATTCTGCCGGTTCTCGGTTTTATCCATCGCCACAACGTTATTCATCGGGATATTACACCGACCAACCTTATTCGCCGCAATACAGACCGTCGCCTATTCCTGATCGACTTTGGCATTGCTAAGCAGTTTGGTGAGGCGCTAGCCCCTGGACCAGGCACTCGCATTGGTACTGAGGGCTATGCTCCCATTGAACAGCTGCGAGGGGGACAGGCTTATCCCTGCAGTGATTTGTATAGTCTGGGTGCCACCTGTATGCATTTGCTCACCGGACAAAGACCCGAGCATTTGTATGATCCGCTGCAGGGGCGCTGGATCTGGCGGGATGTACTGGCTAAGCAGGAGCGTTTTGTCAGTACAGAACTGGGGCAAGTAATTGATCGCCTAGTGATGGATACGATTGGCGATCGCTTCCAAACGGCTGAAGCTGTGATGGCAGCTCTTGAGGACCTGCCACTATTGCAGGGTAGTGTCCCTGGATGGGTGCGCCGTCATGCCAGCAGCACCCTGCTATCAACCTCTACGTCTTTGAAGAAACCAGTCGCTGTATCTGCAACGGAGGCTCACGTTCCACCAACGACCCCACCAACATCCGCCCCGTCACCGTCACCAACCGCCTCGTCTTCGTCACCAACCGCCTCACCCCCTCAATCGCCAGCCTCGTCCTCGATCGCGCCGGCCCCTTCCGGCCCGCCATCCTCTCCCCCAGCTTCAGACACGGCAGAATGGCAGAGCGTTCGAGTTTTGACAGGTCATCAATCGTGGGTGACGACAGTAGCCTTTAATCCTCGCACCGCAACGCTTGTTAGCGGCAGCCTAGATGACAGCATCCGCATTTGGAATTTACAGACCGGAAATGAGCAGGTAACTTTGCAGGGTCATCCCCGAGGCGTTAACGACGTCAAAATTAGCGCCAAGGGACAAGTTCTAGTTAGCTGCGGAGACGACGGCAGCGTTAAGGTGTGGAACTTAACCGCAGGCCGCCTTATCCATACCTTGAAAGGCCACGTTCGAGACGTCACCAGCGTAGCCATCGGCCACAAAGGATGGACATTGGCAAGCGGCAGCAAGGATAAAACGATCAAACTGTGGAAACTGGACAAGGGAACTCCCATCCGAACTCTACTAGGGTCTCCGGCGGCAGTTCGAGCGGTCGCGATGACGTCAAATGAAACCTCTCTTTTCAGTGGCGGACTGGATAACAAAGTCCGGTTATGGGATTTGAAAACAGGGGATATGATTCGAGTCTTTTCTGGGCATTTCAATCCCATCAACGACGTAGCAGTCAGTCGAGATGGATTGTTTGTTGTCAGTGCGAGCAAAGACAAAACCATCATTCTCTGGAGTGTGGCTACGGGGTCTATCATCCATACCCTGAGAGGGCATACTCAGGAAGTCAAATCCGTGGCGATCGCCCCTGATAACCGCACCGTCATTAGTGGCAGCAGCGATCGCACGGTGAGAATTTGGGATGCCCGGACAGGTCAACTGCTCCACACGCTCACCGGGCACAGCAATGGCGTTTCGGCGATCGCCGTTCATCGCACGGGCCGTCTCATTGCCAGTTGCAGCGCCGACAAAACCATTCGAGTTTGGCGATACGGGTAGGTCCTACTCCTTCAAAAGGCATTACCGTTTGCCCAGGGCAAGGACAGGGTTGACTACTGATTGGCAATTTTGAGATGACCGATATTGGCTTGGCCAACATCGGCATTACCGTGCTATCGGGCTTGATACGGGTAGCGACCGAAAAGCGAAACAGTTTAAGGTACAAGGTGTATGTAGAGGGCGAATGAAGGTTCTGCACTTTCAGCTTTGAACCCTAGACTCATTCATCCTAACGTTGTCTCTTTTGAACTCAATGGATTTTGCGCCCGCCTTACCCACTTTTTTCGTCACCCTTCGAGAGGGGGTTGAAGCAGCTCTTGTTGTCGGCATTGTGCTCGCCTGTCTGGGCAAAGCTCAACAAACTCAGCTGAACCGATGGGTCTATCTAGGAGTCTTGGCAGGTCTTCTAGGAAGCGTATTTACGGGAGTCATTATCTTCAACAGTGTTGCCCAAGTAGAGCAGTCACTACCAACCTTAGAACCCATTATCGAGCCATTTTTCGATAGCTTGTTTTGCGCGATCGCCATCATTATGCTGAGTTGGATGCTGCTATGGATGACTCGCCAAGCGCGATCGCTCAAGTCTGACATCGAGGGTTCAATATCAGCAGCCCTAGTCGAAGATGAGGCAGCAGGACTCACTATTTTCAGCCTGGTTTGCATTGCCGTCTTACGAGAAGGCATTGAAACCGTCCTCTTTATCTTCACAAGCGTTCAGCAGAGTGGGACAGCGGCTTTGGGCGCAGTCGGGGGGCTGTTTGGAGCCACGCTCATTGGTTTAGCGCTCTTTCGATGGGGGATTCGGATCAATCTCCGCGTTTTCTTTCAGGTCATGGGCGTTTTGCTGCTGCTCATCATTGGCGGTCTCGTCGTTTCTTTCTTCCGCAACCTGGACGCAGCATTCCTAGCTATTAGTAGTTTTGATCCCGTCAACGCTGATCTATGTATTTCGAAAGAATCCTGCATTTTGGGACCCCTGCTGTGGGACGCCCATAATGTTCTGCCTGATAGGCAGTTTCCTGGCATTTTGCTGAAAACGCTACTGGGCTACCGCGATCGCCTCTTTGCCGGTCAAGCTTTGGCGTATTTAGCATTCATGATTGCGATCGGGGGCACTTATTTCCGTAGCTTGACACCCCCAACCCAACAACCCCAAAAATCATCTTTGTAAAACCAGGTCAGTACTTAGTACATAGACATAAACAGTAACGGTAAAGACAGGGAAATGGTTTGCCCTATCCTCACAATGGAATTCTTTGGATAAATGGCTGTCTTACTGCCTGCAATCGTCCCAGTTGCTTTCATTGTCTTCATCGGATTCATCACAGGACGGACTCTCTCACTCGATAGGCTGACGCTATCGCGGCTCAGTCTTTACGTGCTGATGCCCGCTCTGATTGCCAGCAGTCTCTATGGCATCACGCTGTCAGCCAGTAATGCCGCCAAGATTGTGGTGGGGTTTTTTCTCAGTTCAGCAGTGCTGTATGGTGTGGTCTACAGCCTGTGTCGTCTTTTCAAAACGGATCCCCTACTGCAAAAAACCCTGATCGCAACGGCAATCTTTGCCAATACGGGCAACATGGGATTACCCTTCATCACCTTTGCCTTAGGAGAATCGGGCCTAGAACGAGCGATCGTATATCTCGTCAGCAGCAGCATTTTTCTCACCGCAGTTGGTCCAACGTTACTGAAAGCAGAAGGCATCCAGAGCGGTTTGCAAACAACCTTACGATTACCCGTCTTCTGGGCCATGCTAGCCGGGTTGATTCTGCAAATTTTGGCCATTACCTTACCGCTGCGATTGGGGGACGGTTTGGACTTGTTGGGAAGTGCTGCAATTCCAGTTGCTCTGGTCACATTAGGCATGCAGCTCGCCAAAACCCACTTCTATTTGGACCGAATAGTGATACTGTCAGCGGGATTACGGTTATTGCTAGCACCTGCGATCGCCCTCATCATTGGCATCGCGATCGGTTTACAAGGGCAAAATCTTCAGGTCCTAGTCCTACAAGGAGCGATGCCAACAGCGGTCAACACATTTATCTGGGTGACAGAATTTGGTGGGGACGCAGACCTGGCCGCTAGAGCGATCGTGCTATCAACAATATTAAGTGCGCTGACATTACCAACTCTGCTGTGGCTATTACTTCTGTTCAACTAGGCTAAAATATTCAAGTGACACAAATTTTTCCCAAGTTCAGCTGAGTCGATGTAGCGGTTCAGCTCAGGAGAGCACGTCTGTTTTGTTGCTTAGTTCGGCAGTCCCGACTCAGTAACTTCGGTTGTATCCTTCCACCTTTCGGACAGAACGCTTTACAATCGGTAATGCTGCCAAATTAGAAAGTTAGCGTGGGCACGTTCTGACTATACAGAATGCAGCCGCCCCTTTAAGAGGTAGCAACGATTTCCTTTGATCATTTTTGAAGGTGGTCATCCATCGGTTTGTCGCACAGAAACTAGAGAGCAGTTATGAAAAAGGACCTTACACGCTATCGCAACATTGGTATCTTTGCCCACGTAGATGCCGGCAAGACCACTACAACAGAGCGTATTTTGAAGCTCACGGGTAAAATCCACAAAATTGGTGAGGTTCATGAAGGTGCGGCAACTACTGACTTCATGGAACAGGAGCAGGAGCGGGGTATCACGATTCAGTCTGCGGCAACCTCTTGCTTCTGGAACGATCACCAGCTCAATATCATTGACACTCCAGGACACGTTGACTTCACAATTGAGGTCTATCGTTCTCTGAAAGTTCTAGACGGCGGCATTGGTGTTTTCTGTGGTTCCGGCGGTGTGGAACCACAGTCTGAAACGAACTGGCGCTACGCCAACGACTCCAAAGTAGCTCGCATCATTTATGTAAATAAGTTGGACCGGATTGGTGCAGACTTCTTCCGCGTCGTCAAACAGGTCGATGAAGTTTTGGCCGCCAAACCTCTGGTCATGGTGCTTCCTATTGGGACTGAGAGTGATTTTGTTGGCGTCGTTGACTTGCTCACGGAGAAAGCTTGGATCTGGGATGACTCTGGCGATCCTATGAACTATGAGATCAAGGACGTGCCTGAGGACATGAAGGAGCAGGTCGCTGAATACCGCGAAGCCCTGATTGAGGCTGCGGTTGAGCAGGATGAAGAGGCACTGATGAAGTACTTGGAAGGTGAAGATATCTCCATTGACGAGATCAAGCATTGCATTCGCAAGGGAACTCGTGAATTAGCTTTCTTCCCCACCTACTGTGGCTCATCCTTCAAAAACAAAGGCGTACAGCTCGTTCTCGATGCGGTGGTTGACTATCTGCCTGCACCTAACGAAGTTCCCCCTCAGCCCGAAGTGGATCTGGAGGGTAATGAAACCGGCAAGCTAGCTTACGTTGATCCAGAAAAACCCTTACGGGCACTGGCGTTCAAGATTATGGACGATCGCTTCGGTGCTCTAACGTTCACCCGAATCTATTCCGGTGTTATCAGCAAGGGCGACAATGTTTTGGATACAGCAACGGGTAAAAGTGAGCGGATCGGACGTATTGTCGAGATGCACGCGAACGACCGCCAGGAGGTTAATTCAGCTCAAGCCGGCGACATCGTTGCTCTGGTGGGTCTGAAGAACGTCCAAACAGGCCATACGCTTTGTGATCCCAAGGATCCAGCCACGCTGGAACCGATGGTATTCCCAGAACCCGTTATCTCAGTTGCTGTTGAGCCGAAGAAGAAAGGCGATAACGAGAAAATGGGCGTTGCGCTTAGCAAAATGGTTCAGGAAGACCCCTCTTTCTATGTGGAAACTGACCAGGAAAGTGGTGAGACCATCATGAAGGGGATGGGTGAACTTCACCTAGACATTAAGGTAGACATTCTGAAGCGAACCTACGGTGTTGAGGTTGAAGTGGGTAAGCCTCAGGTGGCTTATCGTGAAGCTATTACCAAGGTGTTCGACGATAGCTACACTCACAAGAAACAGTCCGGTGGTTCTGGTCAGTATGCCAAAATTGACTACACCATCGAACCAGCAGAAGTGGGTACGGGCTTCCAGTTCACATCGAAGGTTACTGGTGGTAACGTACCTCGTGAATTCTGGCCTGCTGTTCAAAAGGGCTTTGAGACGAGCATTGAGAAAGGGCCTCTGGCCGGATTCCCAGTTGTTGATCTTCAGGTCACTTTAAAGGATGGTGGCTTTCACCCCGTTGACTCTTCTGCGATCGCCTTCGAGATTGCGGCAAAAGCAGCTTACCGTCAGTCTTTACCCAAAGCAGGTCTGCAGCTGCTAGAACCTATCATGAAGGTGGATGTTTTCACACCCGATGACTATATGGGTGATGTTATCGGTGACCTCAACCGTCGTCGCGGCATGATCCTAGGTCAAGATACCGGTCCCACTGGCGTTCGCATTAAAGCGGAAGCCCCTCTTAGTGAGATGTTTGGCTATATCGGTGACTTGCGGACAATGACCTCTGGCCGTGGTCAGTTCTCGATGACCTTCTCTCACTATTCTCCTTGTCCCAGCAATGTTGCTGAGGTCGTCATCAAGGAAGCCAAAGAGCGCGCTGAAGCTTCGTAAGCTTCCTAGTCATTAGGGCAATAGACTCACAATAAGGCTTAGTTTGAGAGCGCGACCTGTATGGGTTGCGCTCTTAGCATTGATAGCCTCAGTCATTTAAGCGAGTGCACCTAACAAGCATTCGATAGTATCCAAATTTAGTGCGATCGCCATTTTGCTCTAACGGAACTGGCGACAGCTATACGTTTCTACGCCTTTGATACCCTTCCTACCGCTAGCTATACCTGCTATGAATGTCCTGCGACAAGCTGGGACTCTTCAACGGCCGTTTCCGAACGGTAGCCTGCACTCAAAATATTGACCAGCGATTCACCCGCCTGCCAGCGATCGCGCATCTCTTGTGCGGGTGTTGTTTCTTGATATAACAATCGCCATAATGGCCGCAACAAGGTTTTCTCCTGTTCATCGGTTAACGCCTGTTCGGCAGCAGTCAAAAGCAGTGTTGCTTGGTTCCGCAATTGGGTGTCTTGAAAGCCGTAGCGGGCTGATTGCTGATGCGCCTCTGCATCTGGAACCAGGGCTAGCCCCGGCAAAGTTTGATCCAACACCAAGCCTTTTATTAGGGCTAAAAGACTGCCATAGAGCGAAAAATCACCACAGCTATCACAAGCTTTGAACTCGATCCGGCCTACTTCAGCCGGTAATCGGGCTATTTTCGTCAGAGAAGGAGAACTAGCAACCAAGTCTTCTGACTGCTTGAGAAAGACCATCACCGCAGGTCTCTTTCCCGTACGAAGATGAGTTCGTACGGATAACCCTGACCACAACTTGTGCTCATAAAACGGCGAGCTAAAGCTGAACGGAACGATGGCAGGACTGTAATACGTTAGTTTTTTGCCCACTCGAATCAGGGCTTCAGGAGACAAACCACGAACAGAAAAATTCAAATCAGGTCCATAGGTCAGTAGAGGAATATGAGCCGTGCGCTTTTCTGGAGAAGTCTGACGACGATCCTGTTCATACCGATTCAAAGGCGGTTGAGGGACAAAATCTGACTGAACTGGATTAAAACTGACTAGAACAGGTTGTAGCCCATCAGGTTCAGCGACAGCCGACAGAAGCCTGAAACTCTCTCGAAGTTCTGCCACTGCTCCCGCGATCGTGGGCTGTAGTGTCGTGCGAATCTCAATGCCTTTGGGCACACAATCAGTCAGTGCACCAGTTTCCGAAAAGCGCTCATACCCTTCGATGTACCAGCGTTTTCGCTTAATGTTCATATCTCCAATTCTGAGCTGAGGATAGTCAGAAGCATATTCAGGCAGTTGGTCAATCAAACGGTCGAACCGCTGGAATGAAGTGTTAGAAAAATCGGCGAACTGATTAGCTTGGCAGTCCCAGAAAGCGACTTCATGCTCAATCCCAAACTGGCAAAGGCTTTCACGATCATTAACAGACGTATTAGTCATTTCAATGCACCCTATAAGCTTGAAAACTATTCATAACCAGTATCAACAAGCAGTGACGATGATTGTAATACTTTGCAGCTTATTATCAACAGCTTGGCGAGATTTTCCATTAAAAAAAATTGGTCTTTCCAACTTCTTACAGGCATCAAAAAATACTTCGACTCCTCATATTTCAGTGAAATTTACCTTAAGGCCTTGACTGGTAACGTGGTACTTTAATGAGAAAGCATATCATTAACCTATCGGTGCAATGGAGGCTTACAAAGCCTGAAAAGTTCTAGCAGAAAAGTTTTGCATCTCGCTAGCAGGGCTTCATTGACAAGAAGTTTCATCTGTATGCATGCCATCAGTCCAATGGACTACGGCAAAAATTTCTTCAGCCCGAAGAATCTCATTTTTACTTGATCACCCAAGGCGACTTTCGAAAAGAGGGCATCAGAGGTATGGATTTGCCAATATTTCCTGACACTCAAAATCAATCACTTATTGGCACGGCAGTTCCAGCGGATACTTTTATTCTGCTTGAGACACCCCAACCTTGGATTAAGCCCGCCCTACTGTCGGAAGGGATTCCAGAATCTCTCCGACGAGTTATTCGATCGCTCCTCCAATCTCGGACCGGTTTGAGGGTGCACCTCATCGCTAATGAGCAAACATCAACACAGCTTTGCCGGCGCATTCTCATCTTCCAACGGACTCCTTCATCGCGAGTCGCTAAAGCCCATCTAACTTTGAAGCACACTCCAACTCGGGCTTATGATGCTTGGGAAATTCAGGTCAAAACATTGGCAGACATGGCTCCTGCTCTAGAAGCATTTTTCGAGGAATCTCCATCGGCATCGGCCAATTACCGATGGAGTCGCTCTAAGCAGCGTCATTTGATGATTTGCACTCACGCTAGCCACAATGAGTGCTGTGGCATTCATGGCTATCCCTTTTACCAGTCAGCGATCGCCCATATTGAACAGCTCGGCCTTACCCAAAATATTGTCCCTTGGCAGGTCAGTCATATTGGTGGCCATCGATTCGCGCCCACTCTGATCGACTTCCCTCAGGGTCGGTACTACGGCAATCTCAACGAAGCAGTCCTTCCTGATTTGCTGAAACAGCAGGGACCCATTGCCCCGGTGCTATCAACCTATCGGGGATGGAGTTTGCTGCCCAAGCCTCTGCAACTTTTGGAAGCCGAACTATTTAATCAGCACGGATGGCGGTGGCTAACCAACAAGGTGATGGGACGGGTTATCGAAAAAGCTGATACGACACAGCATTGTCGAGTAGAACTTTGGACGGAATCTGCCGATCAGAAACGGCTCCATTACATAGCCGATATTCAAAACAAAACGATTCTAGCGTGCAGAATTGCCACAATTTCCGAATTGAATGCTAGTCAACTGCTGACTCGTAAAACAGGCTAATCCTTTGTCTCAGCTGAAATGCGCTGAGGTCTTGGACGTTGCTTGATGATGCGATGGTTGTATCGCTTTGACCATTTAGGGGTTTGTTTGGCATACCGTTGCCATCCGTAAAACGACCGCTTGCTTAGATGACGATGAGCTCAGTAACAGATATAGGCACGGCAAATAACCCACTAGTACCGCTACGCGGATTCAAAATTCAAAATTCAAAGCTAAGGCAGATAAGCTTTCTCAGTGTTTTGAATGGTGAGTCTATTTCTGCCGCAGTGTACTAGCTATTGGGCTGGTTTCTTCCTGAGCTGAGCAACCCCGGTTCTCGAATTCTTCCCGATTGATGTTTAGCGTGTATGTCATCGTTCGAAGGGATGCTAATCGAGATGATTACTGCTTCTGTCGAACTTCCCCTGCCGTTTTGACATACTATTCGGACTGCTATGACTGGCGTAAAGCGAGCATCGCCCAACCCAACCTGTGAGTATTTGCGTCAGTTCTAACAAGCCCACTTGGACACTTGCCATGTTAAGTTCCTCAATTCTGATGAATGTCCAATCTGACCTCTTTTAGGATTGAAGCACTAGAGGCATAGCAGATTTGCCAACATAGCCCTGAACAATTGGGCACTTTGACAAAAACTTAGCGTTGGCAAGGAAAAACAAGAATAGTAAGGCTAAGGAATTCAACTCATGTATTTTCATCATCCTGACTTCAAACATCAACGATGTTGCCAAATCATCAACCCTAGACTTGCCGTCGTCTCATCGTTTTCTAGCACTTCAAATCAAACCCATTGTTTTAATTACTCCACCGATTTATACACTTGTCCAATTTTTGGCTTTGCCAATGAGTCGTTTGAACCAAGCTTTCTCGAAAACCTATTAGGAGATGGCTAGAGAAGAAACCTAGACTTTGAAGTCTATCGGGCACAGCGGATATGGTTTTTCCCATGGCCCTAATACTCGACGGTGGAAGTATGTGCATCCTTCCAAGTGCTTAAGAAACCCACGATGAGGCAGTTTTGCATTTTGAATGTTGCATTCCGCGTAGCGGTACTAGCCACCTCGCTCAAGAAAGTCGAGAACAGACTCCCAACTCCGCAAAAGATTGCTTCCGCCCCCTGCATTTATCCCTATACCTGCTTCTGTTGCAGATGCATTAATCCAATGAATACTCACACGCAAACCATCTTTCGTGACGCCGCCATTGAAGATTGCCCCACGGTTGCTCAACTCATGCGGATTGCTTCTGACGGTGTCTGTGACTACATCTGGAGTCTTCAGCAGAAGGAGTTTCCGAGTCTCACGCCAATTGAAATTGGAGCTAAACGCTACGCTGAAGATGAGGGTAATTTTAGCTATCGCAACTGCACAATAGCCCTCTCTAGCGATCGCTCTGAAAATCTCCCCATTCAGGGCATGGTGATGGCTTTCGCAGTGCCGCCTGAAACGGCTGTGGAATCACCTCAAGATCTGCCAGAAGAGATTGGCCTGGAGATACTCGCTCCCTACATGATGGAACACCCTAACTCGTGGTACATTTGCGCGTTGGCCGTGTTCCCTCAATACCGTGGACAAGGTATTGGGACACAATTGTTAGATCTAGCTATTAAGCAGGCCAAAGAGCGGAGGTTACCCACCCTCAGTCTGCTGTGTTTTGAACAGAACACGGGAGCACTCAGGCTGTATCAACGCTACGGTTTTGAAATCATTGACCACGCTAAGGTGGTCCCCCATCCGCTCATCCATCACACGGGTGATATTCTGCTGATGACAAAGTCTGTTTAAGCCAATCCTCTCTTTTTCCTGTCCATTGTGAAAATTCTACTCATTGAAGACGACGAAATCTTAGCTGATCGGCTCTTGCAGTCACTCACACAGCATCAATATGTCGTAGACGCGATCGCCGATGGTCAGGAAGGTCTGGAATATGCACAAAGTACTGATTACGACCTGATTATTTCAGATGTAGGACTACCGAGTCTTGACGGCATCACTTTATGTAGCCGGCTTCGTCAAGAAGGTTTATCGACTCCCATTCTGTTGATGACCGCTAAGGACATTCCTGATGAGCGCATTCGCGGCCTTGATGCTGGAGCCGACGACCATCTGACCAAACCGCTCAATCTTCAAGAGATGCATGCTCGGGTTCGGGCACTCTTGCGGCGAGGTGAGGTGGCTCCTGAAACGGTGCTTCGAGCAGGCGCTTTGCAACTTGATCCGGTGAGTTGTCAGGTAACCTATGGCGATCGCCTGCTCAAGCTAACCCCTAAGGAGTACAGTCTGCTAGAGCTTTTCATGCGGAGTCCCAACCGTGTGTTCAGCCGTTCCTACATCGTGGAACATTTATGGAGTTTTGATGATCCGCCATTAGAAGACAGTGTCAAGGCTCACATTAAGGGACTCCGGCGCAAGCTTAAGAACGTTGGGGTCAAAGATTGGATTGACAACGTTTATGGGATTGGATATCGGTTTGTTCCCCAGATAGAGTCAAATTCCATCCCGGTTGAGGTTGCGACCTCTGGTGAGCCTCAAGTACCTCATCCGAGCAGGGCGACATCCGCTGCTCAACTCCCAAGTTCTACTGAAGCTAGCCTGGAGGATTCCTTCAAAGAATCCATGGCAGGTCTTTGGAGCAAATATCAGGGACTAATATCCCAACGGCTTGATGCTTTGATTCAGGCCGCGATCGCCATCCAAGATCATACGCTTACAACTGAAATCCTGGATACAGCTACCACAGCGGCTCACAAGCTGGCAGGAATTCTGGGCATGTTTGAACTGGACGAAGGGTCCGATCTTGCCCGTGAAATCGAAACGATGTTGCTATCAGATTCGGAAGAAAAGCTTGATCAGGCACCTGACCTGATTCAGCAGCTAGTTAATCGGGTTCAAATAGCACCAGCTGAGACACCAACTTCCAGCCCAATGCATACAGGCTACTCGTTGCTGGTGTCCTCAGATGATGCATTGGCAGAAGCTTTGATGGCTTTTGGACAGGCTACGGACATGGCTTGGCAATCAGTGTCGTCCATCGCCGAAGCTGAGGTTATAGTTCAACAATCACCTCCAGACGTGGTTATTCTTGATATTGCCGCGTTGTCTTTATGGTCTGCGAGCGTAGCGTTTGTGCAGCGGTTAGCTGGCTACACACCGGCGATTCCAACCATCGGTTTAACCAGCACAGATAGCCTAATTGATCGGGTTGCGATCGCCCAAGCAGGTCTCCAACGATTGCTGATGAAGCCCGTCACTGCCGCCCAAGTCTGGACGCTGGCTAACCAGTTCAATCGGAGCATCCGCCAACTCACAGCACAAATCATGGTCGTAGATGATGATCCACTGGTTCTCAAGACACTGCGATCGCTCCTTGAACCCTGGGGTTTGGGCGTTACTGGTTTGGCAAGTCCAGCCCAGTTTTGGGAACTGTTGCACGCAACCCACCCTGATCTGCTCGTTCTGGATGTCGAAATGCCGGCGTTTAGTGGCATAGAGCTATGTCAAGCGGTTCGCACCTCCCCCGACTGGGAAGATCTACCCATTCTATTTCTGACATCTCATCGAGATGCCGAGACAGTTCAGGCCATTTTCAGAGCAGGCGCAGACGACTATATCTCGAAACCTATCGTTGGCCCAGAGCTATTGATTCGCCTTCTTAATCGCTTAGAGCGGAGTCGTTTGTTACGCACGCTGTCCCATCAAGACCCGAACACTGGATTGTTCAACTATGCTTACTCGAAACAGCTGTTCACTCGTCTCTTGAAAACTGCAAGTGAGAAAAACAATCTGGTTTCTTTCGCAGTCATCCAGGTTTCGGACTTACTTACAATCGCTCACCAGCAAGGTCAAGATGGCAAACAGGCTGTTCTTCACGCCTGGGGTCAGTGCTTTCAAACCTTTCGTCAACGCACAGAAGCTATGGGGTATTGGGGTGATGGTGAATTTTTTATTGCGCTATCAAACGCGACGGCTGCAGATGCCCAAGAAGCGCTGCAACCTTTGCTCCAGGCTTTGAGACGAGAAATCATCACACTGCCAACGGGGGATCGCATTCAACCGTTATTTGAACTAGCGATAGTTACGTATCCCAACCATGGACAGACTCTGCAAGCGCTGTATCAATCGGCGATCGCAGCACTCTAGATCCTCAGGCATCTCGATCTACAGATGCTAGCTGCAAAATCATCCCCTCATGGGCAAGGTGAATTCGCGAACAGCGATTGTGAATCTCTGTGCCAACCTGATCAAGATAGTCATCATCGTGCTCTGGATCATGATGAAACAGAATCATCTCTTTAGCCTGAGATTTTTCTGCCAGATCAATACTCTTTTCCCAGAAGAAGCGCCCTCTTTCAGTCGAATCTTGAAAAGCCACCTCAGAGTAGGTGCCGCCATAAATTAAAAGGTCGGCATTTTTAGCCAAGTAAAGCAGGTTGGGATTATGCTCTGAATCAATATTGCTGGTATCAGTTGCATAAACTAAGGATTTTCCAGAATAAGTGATGCGAAAACCCAAAGCGCTCGTTTGAGGGTTGAGGGTAATCGTTTCAACGGTAACCCCCTCGTCCAATGAAACAACATCGCCTGCCAGGATGTTGTGAAATGTCAAAGTCGAGGACATTTTTTGCAGGGGCGTAAAGAAATGAGGCCGCAGCATTTGGCTCATTAAACACTGCTTAATAGAAGCACCATTTGCGGCAGCAGATCCATAGATATCAAAACAATTGTTGGCGGTGAAGGCTGGCCTGAAAAACGGGAAGCCTTGAATCCGATCCCAATGGGTATGCGTGAAGAAAATGGATGCCTGAATCGGTTTATCCGCATCCAGAAGAGACTTTCCCAATGCACGTAGCCCTGTTCCGCCATCGAAGATAATCCGTTGACCCGCAACTAAAACTTCTACACAGGCAGTGTTTCCTCCATACCGCATAGTATCCGAGCCAGGTGTTGGCACATTCCCTCGGACTCCCCAAAACTGAACAATAAATTCTTGCGACATGAAAACATTTGCCACTGTTGAATTTCTCCCCGTTGTCGAGGAATTTAATGATTGAACAGTCAGCATTGAAGCCTCGGAGTCTGACATTGTATGAACAACAGGAAGAAGGAGCTAACAGCGATAGGTAAGATGACAACCAACAGTTTCAGAAGACATCAATACAAAACACATATTTTTGTATATTCTGATAATCTCAAATAGGCTCAGGAGGTTTTGCTGAAATTTTATTACTTAACGGCAGATAAGTATAGGAAGCGAGTCTAGACAACAGACAAATAGGCTTCATCAAGGCTTGAGAAAAAGAACAATTAATCCGATAGGGAACGAATGGTTTCTTTTCTCGGGTTTCTATCAGTTAAATTTGCTGAATAGACCATTACTTAACCTGCTCTATATAAAAAACGGTTGGTCTAGGTAATCCAACGCGTGCTAGGACTGCAACACGATATTCATAGACCTAACTCACAGCCCCACACTAGAATACCCATTCCAACCGTTGCGATAAAGTTGCAGTAGGACAGTTATTTAGCTGCGCTGATACACTTCTCGACAAGAGGAGTAACTTTGTCAACGTTTTGCCACCCTAGAATTTCAGTAACTTTTTTCTCCAAGTTCTTGTAGCTGCGGAAAAACTCTGCAATTTCATCTAGACGATGAGCTGCAATGTCATCGAGGGACTTAACCTGAGCATAGCGTGGATCCTCAGCAGGAACACAGAGAATTTTCTCGTCGCGATCGCCCCCATCAATCATTTCCAACATGCCGATAGGCCGAGAAGCAATGACACAGCCCGGAAAAGTTGGCTGATCCATCATGACCATGCCGTCGAGCGGGTCTCCATCATCGGCAAGGGTGTTTGGGACAAAACCGTAATCGTAAGGATATTGCACCGAGGAAAACAGTACCCGGTCTAGAATCAAGGCACCCATATCCTTATCAAACTCGTATTTATTCTTGCTGCCAGCAGGAATTTCAATCAAAACGTTGATTAACCCAGATTCAGGTTGGGCAGGAATACGAGATAAATCCACAATGCGTCTCCAGATATTTGCTACAAGATCCTGGAGAGTCGTTCCTCATTATTTTGATGCTGCCACACATCTTCCCTATCAAGAACTGCTATCTCAATAGGGCCAGCAATAGCTTTCAAGAGCGTGACCATCACCGTTTCACATTAAGAAACACTCCCCGCCTAGCATTTTAGGCGAAGACGTCCCGTTCCCCTTAAAGTCCGTAGGTATCCTCATCAATCATTTACGGGTTTGCGAAAGAGGATAGCCCGGTAAAGTAGCCGGGGGCTGCTCAGTAGAAGAATAATGGGCAATCGCTAGAAGCGGCAGTATCAACGTCAAGACTGCAACAATCGTTCCAACGACGTTAGAAAAGCGACTACTTGGAGGTTCCGGAGGAGGCTCAGATGAACTAATGGATTCCATAAAGACGGGGAAACAGTATCTAAACTGAAAATGTAAGCGGCAGACTCGCGTGATCGATCCAATCAGATGGGCATAGACTACTGCATCGGGAAAATAAATTCCTGTAAATGCTCATGGAATCTTTAAAATCCCAAAGCCCTACCCTATTAAGCAACAGAGTAAAGAACTTTCAGCGACTATAGTGTGAGCTGAGTGACATACTTCAGGTGGTCGCATAGTAAAATGTTAGCATTCCATCATCGCTCTTTTCTCTTCAAACAGCAGCAGTGGGATTACGGACAGAGCTTACGAAATTTTCTTTCCTAGGACAATTAGAGATTAGGGTTCAACCTCTCCACAATTTGTAGGACTGACGACTGCGCTGAGCGCAACATCTTGCGTTCGCTCCTTAAATCTCCCAGCCCCTATCCCTTGGACTCCAAATGACTCCGGATGGCTTTCAGTTCCACAAGTATGGCCTTGAGAATTTCTTGAGTCGTCGTCTCTTCTGAGGGCTGAACTCGAATAGTCGGGTTTAACCCCAAAATATCTTGAGCAAAACGACGCACCTCCCTGGGATGGAACAGGAGGGGATCATCGCGATCGCGTCGCATTTCTGGATTCAGCCTGCCGGCATCGAAAGGAGGATTCAACAGGTCAGGATCGGTGTTGGCATAGCGGTAAACAGAAGCCCGAGACCGTTTGATTTGTCTTTGGACATCATCAACAGTCAGATAGGCATCTGGCGGTAACTCATCCGCTCTTGGATTAGCCATTCCACCAGCTGTTTCAGGCAACACAGTCGTGTCTTCCATGGCCCTCATCATTGCAGTGCATGTCGAGTCTACAAAGGAGAAGACAGAATCTCAAGCCATTGACTGGCCCAATAGCAAAATTTGGCATCTTGGCATCAGCGTTGATCCTTGCGCTCCTTCAGCCAATAAGTCAGCATCTCTCCTTTACCTTTGACATCAATGACGCCTCGCTCCTCGAAAACGTATTCGTCTCTGAGACTGTCATACACAGATGCCGTGACTTGGATACAGTCAGCTAATCCCTGAGTTTCCATGCGACTAGCGACGTTCACGGCATCACCCCACAGATCGTAAGAGAACTTTTTCAGGCCGATCACGCCGGCAACGACAGGTCCCGTATCAATCCCAATGCGAAGTCTGAACGGAGACCGATCTTGACGCTTGAACTGGGCGATCGCGGTCTGCATATCCAGCGCCATCTCCGCGATCGCTTTGGTGTGATTGGGCAGTTGACTGGGAACTCCCCCAACCACCATGTAAGCATCACCGATGGTCTTAATCTTTTCGAGTTGGTGCCGTTCAGCCAGGTGGTCAAAAGCTGAAAAGATCTCGTTAAGCAGATCGACCAGCTCGGTCGGCATCATATCGGCTGCGAGCTCAGTAAAGTTGACAATATCTGCAAAAAGAATCGTCACCTCCTCAAAGCGATAAGCGATTGAGCGAGTGTTGCGTTTTAGCTGATCGGCGATCGAGGCAGGAAGAATATTGAGCAGCAAACGCTCTGAGCGCTCTTGCTCTAGCATCAGCGCTTCTTCAATCTCTTTGCGATCAGTGATGTCAGTCAAAAAGCCTTCTACGATGGTGGGCTGCGTTACAGAGTCTGAGACCGGAATTCCCTTCTCCAATACCCATTTTTCCTGGCCGTCCGCAGTCAAGATGCGATACGTCATTCTAAAAGGGTTGCCATCTGGTAACACTTGCTCCAGTTCACCCCTCACATAAGCGCGATCGTCTGGATGAATGAGTTGCTCAAAAGGAAATGCGTTTTCCCCCAGCAGATCAGAAGGGGTATATCCGGTCAGTTCGTAGCAGCCCTCGCTGACAAATTCCAACGTCCAGCTGTGATCGCAATGACGGCGATAGGCCATGCCGACCAAGTTTCCTAGCAGGGTTTCTAAGGTACGTTGACTCTCTCGCAGCGCCTCTTGCGCCTGACGCCGTTGGGTGATGTCAGCAACGGTACCTTCGTAATATTGAATTCTGCCGCGATCGTCTTTTACGACGCGCACACTTTCCGATACCCAAATGATGTGCCCATCCGCTCGATAAACCTGGGATTCAAATTCAAATACAGCACCTTGATGGTGAAGTCGATGCAGCATGAGCTGTCGAATATCTTCATGCACATAGAGATAATCAATATTGAGCACGCGCTGCATCATCTCTGCGGGATTGAGATAGCCATACATGCGAGCCAAGGCAGGATTCACACTGAGGTAACGGGCATCAGGACTGGCCTGAAAAATGCCTTCAACGCTATTTTCGAAAATACTACGATATTTCTCTTCTGCTTTTTGTAGAGCGATGTCGGCTCGTCGCTTTTCAGTAATGTCACGAGCCACCCAAATCACTCGATTGTCATGCATCGGAGAAATAATGGCCAGGTACCAGGCAGAGTTTTTAAAGTCGTCAGGTGCTGTCTGTCCGTTCGCTTCCCCGGCTTGCTGCCAGTCTCCAATAGGTAGGCTGTATTCTAGGCGAACAGGCTTGCGCGTATTGAGTGCCTGCTGAATGTGCCGCATAAACAGGCTTGCTTGGTAGGGAGGCAAAACATCATATACGGTTTGCCCGACCCGTTCCTTGCTGGGACTATAAAGTAGCTGTGAATTTGTCGCCACCATATTGAGGTAGCGACCATCGCCATCAAAGACTGTGATAACGTCCGTCATCGCTGCGAACAGAGCACGCAGTTCTGCTTCTGATGCACGTAATGCATCTTCAATACGATGTCGCTCTCGAATCTCGGATAGCAGACGCTGGTTTGACTCAGTGAGTGCCGCAGTACGGCGAGCAACCCGCTGTTCTAACTCTTCGTTAGCTTGTTGTAAGGCGGCCTCAGCTTCTTTCCGTTTGGTGATATCTTCAACGGTGCCCTCGTAGTAAAGGAAGTCTCCTTGACGATCAAAGACAGAGCGGGCGTTCTCAGAAATCCAGATAACCGTGCCGTCTCTTTTGTAAACTTGAGACTCAAAATCTGTAACTGAACCGTTTTGATTCAAAGCTTGCACAAACTCTCGGCGGCGCTCGGGAGCCACATAAAGCTGTTGCTGAACGTTCGTCAATTCCAGCATCATGGCCCCTGTAGACTTATAGCCATAGATGCGAGCTAATGACGGGTTAGCGCTGATGTAGTGACCGTCTGTGGTGGTTTGAAAGATACCTTCAACTGCATTTTCAAAAATATTGCGATATTTGGCCTCTGCTTCCCGGAGAGCTGTTTCAGCTCGATCGCGCTCAGTAATGTCAATACCGACCGTAAACGCAGCTTTGCCTTGGTTATATTTCTGCGCCACGATCAAAAAACGACGTTGATCTCCCGCAACTTGAGCAGAGATCTCTCGGTAAGCATCTATCTGGCTGCTCTGGAAAAATTCCTGCACAAATTTGTTGAACTGATTACTGGTGTGTAAGAACCCAATATCCTGTCCCACAAAGGCCTCAACAGGCATGTTGAATGTTTTTGCTAGATGGTTGTTGACCCCCAAATATCTCAAATCATCGCTGATCCAAGAAACGATTCCCGGCACCGCATCCAAGATTGCCTGGAGCTGATCTCTAGCCGTTCTAAGTTTCGTTTCGGCTTGGCTGCGCTCAACCACCTCAGCCACTAGCGTGTCGTTGGACTCTCGAAGGGCAGCAGTTTGCTCAGCAAATTTCTGTTTGAAGATACCCGCTTCCTCTTTCGCATCTCGGAGGGCTTGGGTACGCTTGTTCAGCTCAAGCTTTAAATCCGTGACCTCTCGCCTCAGGGCGATAATCTCTTGGCGCATACGCTCATCTCCCAGAATGGAAGGTTCTGGCCGAAGCGGTGCGTCGGAGTTGGGTTGCGATAGAGGCGATCGCTCAGTCATAGTGAGGTGAAAATTCTATCAAACAGCCAAATTCAAGTCTCCGAAGGTAAGTTCCATAGCGCAAGGGAGTAAAATCCCATCAGTCTGAAGCTTCGTCTATTGACGAAAGTCTCCCTTCATGGCTAAGGACACTGATATGGAAGACAAGACTCTACAGTGGAAGAGAAAGCGCAGCTACTCTGAAAGTGTGCAGACGGGTGAAGATGCAATGGCCCTGGTCAGCTTTTCCACTATTGTGACTTAGGTCCTTTCAATTTACTAGAAACATCTTGCAATTTCAGTGATTGATAGGACAACAGTATGGAATGATGTCATCCTGAGAAAGTGAATCTTAGATAAGGTACGCGAGTCTGTGAAAGCGTTAGTCATTGGGGGTGGTGGACGAGAACACGCCCTTGCATGGAAGTTATTGGAGTCACCTCGCATCCAAGAGGTCATGTGTGTTCCAGGAAATGGGGGGACTGCCACCCTGCCAGGTTGTCGCAATCTAGGTTTGGCACTTGATGATTTTGAAGGAATTGCCCGAGTTGCCCTAGTTAACAACCTGAGTTTGGTGATTGTTGGTCCTGAACAACCTCTGGCTGAAGGCATCGCTGATTATCTGAGAGCACAGGGCATAAAGGTGTTTGGGCCTTCTCAAGCAGGCGCCCAAATTGAGGCTAGTAAGGCCTGGGCCAAAGCCCTTATGAAGGAGGCTGGCATTCCTACAGCAGAGTCTGCTGTTTTTACGGATGCCGAATCGGCGATCGCTTATCTAGAGACTCAAAATATTCCCATCGTGGTCAAAGCAGATGGCCTAGCAGCTGGAAAAGGCGTTACAGTTGCTCACAGTTTTGATGACGCAGTTGGGGCTATTCGAGCTGCCTTTGAGGGGAAGTTTGGCACAGCGGGTAGCCGTATCGTTATTGAGGCCTATCTCACTGGGCAAGAAGCTTCGGTTTTGGCGGTCACTGATGGCGACACCATTTTGCCCCTCATGCCCGCTCAGGACCATAAACAAATCGGAGAAGGCGACACAGGGCCTAATACGGGTGGCATGGGAGCCTATGCCCCTACCCCTATCGTTTCTCCAGAAATTTTAGACAAAGTCCAGGAACGAATATTACAACCGGCGATCGCCTATCTCAATCAGCAAAACATTGACTATTGCGGCGTACTTTACGCCGGCCTCATGATTTCTCCCGCAGGCGATCCCTATGTGATTGAGTTTAACTGTCGGTTTGGCGATCCCGAAACGCAAGTCGTGCTGCCGTTATTAGACACTCCTTTGGAAGACATTCTGACAGCCTGCATTGAAAGACGACTGGCTAATCTGCTACCTATTCGCTGGAAAGCAGCTTCCTCAGTGTGTGTCGTAGCGGCGGCAGGCGGCTATCCAGACGAGTATACAAAAGGGATGCCCGTGACAGGTCTTGATGCGGCGGCGGCGAAAGGAGCCATTGTTTTTCATGCCGGTACCCGCCTAAAAGGGTCTCAACTTCAAGCTAGTGGCGGACGTGTTCTAGGCGTTACGGCCTTGGGAGAAACCTTCGACAGCGCTCTAGAAACCGCCTACGAGGCGATCGCTGAAATCAAATTTGAGACACTGTATTATCGCCGAGATATTGGTTTCCGAGTTCGATGATCGGGCGCTCCAGTGCTATAGCTTTTACCTTATGGGCTTATACAGGCAATAGCATCTGGATGCTCAGCCCCTAACGGCCCGCTATCTTGCCTTAGCGGACCCAACAAGTTATATCCAGCTAAAATTTCGCCAATTTTAACCAACGTGCCACAATAGAAAACACTTGACCTTGCAAGCTGCGTATCAAGCTTCTACAGGCCCTCTGGCAAAGAAGGCTAACGCTTTAGGACTTGCGTAGAGAAAGCAGTTGGCTGGAGATGGCGTTGATCAATCTGCTCACAAGAACCCGCGATATTTTAGTCCGTTGGTGGAGAGACTTTACCCTCCAGACCCGCCTGCTTGCGGGAGCAACTCTAGTGGTCTCACTTTTAATGAGTGGGTTGACCTTTTGGGCCGTGAATTCGATTCAGCAGGATGCCCGATTGAACGATACTCGCTTTGGTCGAGATCTAGGATTACTGCTTTCAGCGAATGTCGCTCCGCTGGTTTATGAGGGCGATCGCGAGGAGCTAGCGCGGTTTTCCTACAGTTTTTATCAAAGCACCTCTAGCGTTCGATACATGCTGTACGCCGACGAGGAAGGTTCTATTTACTTTGGTATCCCATACTCCGATGACTCAGTGCAAAATTCGCTGACCATTCGCCGCCGTATGCAGCTACCAGAGGACTATGCCAAGAACGCAAATTTGCCTTTTGTGCGTCAGCATCTAAGCCCTGCCGGACAGGTGACTGATGTTTTTGTGCCTATTAAATATGACGGTCAGTATCTCGGTGCCTTGGCCCTTGGCATTAATCCCAACCCGACTGTTGTGGCCTCGTCGAATCTAACGCGCGATGTGACCGTTGCTGTCTTTGTATCCATCTGGGCAATGGTAATTTTGGGGGCTGTTTTCAACGCGCTCACTATTACTCAGCCCATCAAAGAACTTCTGACAGGGGTCAAAAACATTGCCGCAGGTAACTTCAAACAGCGCATCAACCTTCCTTTTGGTGGAGAACTCGGGGAGCTTATCTATAGCTTCAACGACATGGCTGAGCGCCTCGAACGATATGAAGAGCAGAATATTGAAGAATTAACCGCTGAGAAAGCCAAGCTAGAGACTCTTGTTTCCACCATTGCAGATGGCGCTATTTTACTGGATACCAATATGCACGTCGTGCTGGTCAATCCGGCAGCTCGCCGCATTTTTGGCTGGGAAGGTCGAGATCTTTCTGACACTACTGTCCTGCAACACTTTCCTAATGCGGTCAGAGTACAGCTCACACGTCCACTGTTTTTAGCTACAGCTGGCGAATCCGAAGGCATCGAACTGCGGATTGTATTGACAGAGCCAACTAGCCGCACTATCCGAGTACTACTCAACACTGTCCTCGATCAGTCGCGTGAAAACGTTAAAGGCATCGCACTTACCGTTCAGGATGTCACTCGTGAGGTAGCTCTAAACGAAGCGAAAAGCCAATTCATCAGCAACGTCTCCCACGAGTTGCGGACCCCCCTGTTTAATATCAAATCGTTTATTGAGACGCTGCATGAGTACGGTGACGAATTGAGCCAAGAGGAACGAACAGAGTTTCTGGAAACAACGAACCATGAGACGGATCGACTGACTCGCCTAGTCAACGATGTTCTGGATCTATCACGGCTGGAGTCCAATCGTCGCTATCAGTTTGGCGAGATTGACATTGCTCAACCCATTGAGCAAACATTGCGAGCTTATCAACTCAACGCAAAAGACAAGCAAATCACCCTACATCACAACATCGAACCTGACTTACCGCCCGTACAGGGCAATTACGATCTGCTATTACAGGTCTTCGGCAACTTGGTAGGCAATTCTCTCAAATTCACCGAGGCCAGCGGCAAAGTTATGGTTCGGGCTTACCGCTTACCCCACCAAAACCATCCAGACAGCCTGGATGAGTTTATTCGGGTCGAAATTTCGGATACGGGAATTGGCATTGCTTCAGAAGATCAAGAAGCCATATTTGATCGCTTCTTCCGAGTTGAAAACCGTGTCCACACCTTAGAAGGAACAGGACTAGGACTCTCCATTGTCAAGAATATTGTCGAGAAGCATAGTAGCCGGGTTCACCTTGTCAGCGAAGTGGGGATTGGGACAACCTTCTGGTTTGACTTAGCTGTGTTTCAACCAGAGAAACCTAAAATCATCATGCTGTCAGCGGCTGACGAAACAAACAAGCCTAATTCTGACAAACTGCTATCGGCTAGCGGCAATACTGACAATTGAGTTTTATCAATCTCTATTTTTTAAGAGGGAAACTTTACAAAAATTTCATAGAAGAGCGAAGCTTTTACAAATTCATGCAAATTGCGTTCCTCGACACAGGTGTAATTGCAGAAATGCCTTAGATTTCTAACATTGGGTGCATAAGTATAAACACGCATTAGATTAGAAATTAATAAGATTCATTTTTGCGACTTCTATGGAATCGACAGCATCTACCAAAGCAGTTTCGTCTTCTATTTATGAGCAGATACCTGAAGTGGTTCATCCTTCAGTCTCCTGCATCATTAAACGTAGTATGGATATCTTAGGGAGTTTCATAGGGCTTCTGTTGTTAACTGGTATTGTTGTTCCAATTGCGATCGCTATCAAAATTGACAGTCCAGGTCCAGTGTTTTATTCCCAGGAGCGCTATGGTCTCCATGGCAAGACTTTCCACATTTGGAAATTTCGGTCCATGATTGCCAATGCAGATGACCTCAAGACCCTGATCGAAAATCAAGTTCAAGGACAGCTTTTCAAAAATGAGGACGATCCCAGAATTACACGAGTAGGCCGCTTCCTAAGACGAACCAGCCTAGATGAATTCCCACAGTTTTGGAATGTGTTCAAAGGTGACATGAGCCTAGTAGGTACCCGCCCACCCACCCATGATGAGGTAGCGAAATATGAGGCCCATCACTGGGAAAGGCTCAACGTCAAACCAGGGATTACAGGGCAATGGCAGGTGAATGGACGTTCCTCGATCAAAGATTTTGAGGAAGTTGTCAAGCTCGACCTTCTCTACCAGGAAATCTGGAACCCACTCTACGACCTTAAGTTAATTCTTAAAACTATTTTTTATGTCCTATTTCGTTTGAACGCCTTTTAAGCAAGCTGCCATCGATAAAATTTTCCAGCCTTGGCTGAAAATATCGCTCGCTTCATCCCTCCGCCATTTTGCTTTTCGCGTGACTATTCGACTGGTTGGGTCGTAAGGGGACTCACTTGAAAATTTTTGTCGCAGCGACCACCACCAATGTCATCAATATGACAGGTTGAACGGGAGATCGCGGCCTTGCTCATCTCGGTCTCAGCAATTTCGACAGTGGTATGAGTCCAGAAGTAGCGATCGCTCGGAACTTTCACTTCAGCGGTGAAATAGCCTAGATCATCGGTTTGAACTCTAACCCGCCGCTCGATTGTATACTCATGGATGCCCATTTCGTGGCCGTGAAACGTCACGGTTATTTGGGCATCTTCAACTGGAGATTCAACTGTTGCTAGCTCAACGCGACCCGTCAAAGACAGCTTCGCGGCTTCTGCAACCAGTGGCGTCATCAGCAGCCATCCCAAGGCTCCTACCAACCCAACCAGTCCTTTCACAAAACACCTGTGGAATTACAACACAGTTGTTTACAATTGCAAGAAAATATGTGTTTTGTCGGTCACATAGGACACAAAGCCCTGGAAAACAATTAAATTTCTGATTTTATGTCGGCTTGTTGACTTCGACTTTTTCCCATATCACTCAGTGAACCTTCAAAGACCACGAAGTTTCGTCGATGATCTACAAAGGCCAAATTCAAGGAATCGATAGGAATAGTCTATCTGCGCAGGTTACGGCTTTATCCATCTGGTGTCTGTCAAGCTTGAATGTGTCGGTTGGGTTGTCGTCAGATCCATCATCTTTGCAGCAGACCCTGTCAACGGAGAGGGTGGGATTCGAACCCACGGTCCTTTTGGGACATCCGATTTCAAGTCGGACGCATTCGACCACTCTGCCACCTCTCCAAGCCATGCTATTGTAAAACATCCTTTCAGCAATCGGCGACTACGGTTGCCAAATTTAAGCTGATGCTAGGGTGACTGCGTTGCGATCGCCTTCTGCGTTAGGTCCAGCAGAGTTTCATAGTCGAAATTGTGAACCTTATCCGTTAAGCCTTGTGCCAGATGGGTATGCTCTGAAGGAATTTCAGCAATCAGCGCTAGCATCTGCTCTTGACTCAACTGCATAACGGCGCCTTGAAAGTGATGCAGCCAATCTATTGAGAGGGACGTCAAAGTTTCAACCGTCAGTCGAACTGAGGACGCCAACCGAGTGTGGGACACAACCTCTTTGATTTCGTACTGATAGCGCACACCCAAATGTTGAGCGATGGTTTGGGTAATGGTGTTTTCCCAAATGGGTTTCCTGATAAAACCATCAAAACCAACCAATGTGAAATCGCGATTGTTCTCATCAAAAGCGCCTGCCGTCAGGCCAATGATTTTAACGGATGGAGCGGCTGGTGTTTCTAGATGATGGCGCTCTTGGCGTCGAATTTCCTGCGTCGCATCGTAGCCATTCATGACGGGCATACGAATATCCATCAAAATCAGATGAGGTTGCCATGTTTGCCAGGCCATGATGGCTTCTTGACCATTCAGCGCGACCTCGACTGCAAACCCCAAGTTGGTGAGTAGGCTCTGTAGCAAAACATAGTTAGCCCAGTTATCTTCTGCCACTAAAATGCGATAGCTAGGCTGGTGGGGGGAGAGGGCGATCGCCCGCCGCTGTGGCTCAAGTTGCCTCACTGAGGCAGTCTCAATAACCTGCACTGGAATTTCAAAAGTGAAAGTACTGCCCTGTTGGGGTTGGCTAACAACGTCTAACTTGCCTCCCAAGAGCTCAACAAACTGACGACTGATGGGTAGCCCCAGCCCCGTGCCTTCTTGGGAATTCCGACCACTTGCCGTTTGCACAAAAGGCTCAAACAGAAGATCGATTTCTTCAGCCGCAATTCCACAACCGCTGTCCTGCACTTCGAACCGTAGGGATGTTGTGGCAAGCCCTTGAACGTCTTCCTCTAATTTTTCGATTTCTTCGGGATTGGCAAGATAGGATTGCCCGTGCTCTACTCGCAACATGACATGACCAACCTGCGTAAACTTAATTGCATTACTCAAAAGGTTGAGCAGCACTTGACGTAGCTTGTGTCCATCGGTACGTATGTGGGTGGGCAAATCCGAGTGACAGGTGATCGCAAATGTCAGACCTTTGGATTCTGCTTTCAACCGCAGCATATCCACAAGGTCATGCAAAAGTTGGCTAAGGTCAAAGCTTGATAGAGACAACCTGATTTGTCCCGCCTCAATCTTCGACATCTCCAAGATGTCATTAATGAGCATCAGCAAATGTTCGCCGCTGAGACCTATGATTTCTACTCCCTCTAGTTGCTTGGCTGATAGCGTGTGATCTCTTTTCAAGAGTTGACTGAAGCCTAAAATGGCATTTAAGGGTGTCCGCAACTCATGGCTTATATTTGCTAAGAATGTGCTTTTAGCCTGACTTGCAGCTTCTGCTGCCTCTTTCGCTTCAACCAGTTCGGCTGTCCGCTCAGCTACCCGACTTTCCAGTTCAGCATTGGCTTGCCTCAGCGCCTGCTCGGCTCGCTTGCGGTCTGTAATATCTTCTATAACAATGATTTGATATAGCAGAGCGTCGTCCCCTTGAAACACTCCTGAGACTGTTGTTTTGGTCCAAATGGTTATGCCCGCTTGCGTGATATAGCGTTTTTCCAAGGAGAAAGCTTCAATCTCTCGTCGCTGGAGTCGCTGTAGCTGATCAAGGCTCAGGTCAACATCTTGGGGCGCAATTAGATCGATGAAGCTCAACTGAAACAGCTCACTGCGACTATAGCCGAGCAGTTGGCAAAGACGTTCATTCACTTTGAGGAACTGATACGTTTGAGGTTCCGTTTGGGCAATGCCAACTGCTGCTGAATTAAAAATCGTTTCTAATTCTTGTTCACGATTTCTGAGGACCAACGTTCGCTGATTGACTTGCAGTTCCAGAGTACGATTTAGGGTCTCTAATGCCTCCAGCGCCTCTAACCGCTCAAGTTCAGCTGCAGCTCTGGCTCCGAAAACTCTCAACACAGCTTCTGCTCGATCAAGGGGACTAATGGTTGCCCGGTCAAGCAGGCCCAACACACCAAGGACATCTCCGTGGGAGTTATGCAGTGCTACACCAAGATAGCTGTTAACGCCTAGCGTCACTAAATCCTGATCCAGTGGGAACTTTGCTTGCACATTGCTGGAGCAGTAATAGCGACCTTGCTGAATGGTCAGCTGACAGGGAGCTTCTGCAAGGGAATAGGCTGGTGCATTCTGCAGGTGACCGTCAACAAAAAAAGCTAGGGGATGTAGCTTATCTCCAACCTGCTTTGCTACCAGGACATGGGAGACATTGAGGGATTCGCCAATTTTTTGGACAAAGACTGGAAAAAAGTCTTTACCCGTCACTGAAGCGGTTCCTTCGACTAAGCGCTGTAAGATTCTCTCGTTGTTTTTGCGATCGCTCACATCTTCAACCGTCCCAACAATGCGGACCACTGAGCCATCTGCATCCACAACAGGAAAAGCCTTTGATCGCAGCCATCTCACCTTGCCATCGGGTCGTACATACCGATATTCCTCATCGATGCTTTCACCCTCCCGTTCCCGCTGCAGCGCGTTTTCCATGCGAGCACGATCATCCGGGTGAATACTGTCCATCCAGTGGCGACTATCCGCATCGATTCTGGCTTGAGAAAATCCAGTAATTGATCGGTAGGCCGGATTGACATAGGAATAGAAGGCCGGATTACTTTCAACAACAAAGAATCCCTCATGAACGGTATTCGCAAGTTGGCGAAAACGAGCTTCGCTCTCCTGTAAGGCCATTTCAGCCTGCTTGCGATCGCTGATATCTTCTACAATCGCTAAGTCACTAAGAGGAATACCCTTATCATCTCTAATGAGCGAGAGTGTTACCCGCGCCCAGACAGCTCTTCCGTCTTTGGCAATAAATCGCTTCTCAAAAGCGATCTCTCCTAGATTTCCGGCAAACATGCACTGCTCTTGAGCAATCTGCTTCGCTAAGTCATCAGGATGAGTGATGTCTTGATAACGCAGCCGTAGGAGTTCGGCTTCGCTGTAACCTACTAAATCGCAAAACCGCTGGTTGACCCGAATATAGCGGCCTACCGGATCAGCCTGATTGATACCGACTGCAGCTTGATCGAAAATGTCTCTCAACTGACATACCTTTAAATCCTGTTCAAGCTGGCGCTGTTGTCCCAGCCTGCGAAGAGTATGCCGAAACCGTGTGGTTGTCAGCTCTGGCCTCAGTAGATAATCGTGGACTCCAGCCTCTAAGATGGCCGTTGCTAGCGTTTCATCTTGAGCGTCTAAAAGCACTAAGAACAAGATGGGAAGTTCAGACCGCAAGGGCTGAAGACGAGACCAGTGAGTCGAATAGGTGCTTTGGTCCAGCACAATAACATCAGTTGAGCAGTAGGTGTCGCGATCGCCCACCGAAAACGATGAACCCGGCAACGGCAGCTGAAGAATTGTGCCTGTCCAACCCTCATTGGCCATCAACAACCGTTGACAATGCGTTCGTTCAGCCGAGGACTCTAGCCATAGCAGCACAGTTGGATCTGCTTTTGTCATTGCCAGGAACTTCCTCGAATTAGGGTCAACTACAAGTGCATAATCAACTCAAAGGTTCTACACAATTGGTATCACCACCGAGCGTTTTAGCATTGTAAAGAGCTTTATCTGAAGCCTTTATCAAATCGCGAGCAGTTTGACCTTTTTGCGGCGTTGTGTACGCAATTCCAATGCTTAAACAGATTTTTTCACACTCGGGAAAGGGAGCCTCGACCAACTGTAATTCACGAATTGCAGTTTGAATACGATTAGCAATTTGAATAGCTCCCCGTAAAGGCGTATTGGGTAATACGATCGCGAATTCTTCACCACCATAGCGAGCAACTAGATCAGCGGGCCGTTTGACTACTTCCAGAAGGGTTTGAGCGACTATTGCTAAGCAGCGATCGCCGGTTACATGACCACAAGTATCATTGAAGTTCTTGAATTGATCGATGTCTCCCATTAATAGGGACAAAGGCTGCTGCTCTCGCATGGAGCGCTGCCACTCAGTCTCTAAATAGGAATCGAACTGATATCGATTTCCTAATTGGGTCAAACTATCAGTAGTTGCTAATGTATATAGCTCACTTTTGATAGATTCCAACGAAGCAATTTGCTCCTTAGATTCGCTGATGTCCTGCAAAGAAATTGCTACGCAATCTTGGAGTTTAGTCACAAAAATCTCAACCCATTTTTGAGCATTTTTGTAGGTCCAAGAAAGCTCATCTTGAAAACTTTCGCCACTTTCAAGAACTTGAACACAGATATCAAACAGTTTGCGATCCAAGATAGGGGCAGTCATCTCTCTGAGAGTGCTTCTGTATCGCATAAATCGATCAGATTGTTTGTCTAGCAAACTCAAAAAAGCATCATTGATGAGTCTCGGTTGAAAATCAACGATGTCGCCGTCGTCATCACTGACTGTATGGAAAACTCCAATGCCAGAGGTGAGGCTGTTGAACACATCTTTCAAAAAGTTGTGGGCCGATTTCAATTCATGACTCGTGTGCCGATATTGATCGGCTTGTTGTCGTAACTGATAATGTCTACGACCAATATCAAGATGGTGCTTCACGCGAGCCAAGACCTCTTCGATGCTGAAGGGCTTAGCTACATAGTCATTCCCTCCCGATTCAAATGCTTTGGCCTTATCGCTACCATCGTCTAGCGCACTCAGGAAAATGATGGGAATGTGGCAGGTTCGGCTGTCCTGTCTGAGCTGTTGACAGACTTCATACCCATCCATCTTGGGCATTAGAATATCCAGCAGGATTAAGTCCGGGGGGGCAATCTGTGATCCTGCGATCGCCAATTTACCGCTCTTAGCACATCGAACGGAGTATCCTTGCTCGGTCAACGCACCCAGCAAAACCTTCAAATTTCCCGGTGCATCGTCCACAATCAAAATGTCTTTTTTCTGAGAGGACACTTGAAAAGACAGCATTATCAATCCGTCCGTCGTACAAAAAGAGACCTCTCAATTATCTACTGCGTTCCCGCACAGTGTCCAAGCACAGCGTTGAATTTTTTTGCCGTTTATTTAAGAATCATTCGAATCTTCCTGACTGAAAGAGACCTCTTTTTCAGGCCACAGCAGTCGTACGGCAAGGACGGCAAACCCAATCGCGGCAATAGATCTGACTAAACGTGTCGGTAAGAGCTGAGACGTTCCTTCGCCCAACAAGGCTCCTATTAGGCTGGCTAGTAAAAGCGCTCCTGCCGTACCTAGGAAAACTGCACGAGGATGCTTTGAGGACCCACCTAGAGCGATCGCGGCTAACTGGCTTTTATCACCCAATTCAGACAAAAAAACTGCAACAAAACTTAATCCTAAAAGCTGCCAATCCATACCTTGCGTCCTAAACGTTCGCCACGTCCCATAGCAACCAAATCGTTATCGCCAGCAGAAGCGTTCCTGCGGCGGTATCCAAAGTGTGAGGAGAAACCTTACGCGCTACCCACTGACCCAAAGCGACGCCAATCAAGCTAGTCGTGATTAGGGCCGTACCTGCTCCGAAAAAGACAATCCACGGCTTGCCTGATTCAGCACTCATCAACAGGGTGGCAAGCTGAGTCTTATCGCCGATCTCAGCCAAAAAAATCGTGCCAAATGTGGACGCAAAAACCCGCCAGAATCCTGTCTGATTAGTCTGTGTCGATGGAGACGGTGTGCTTGATGAAGCGAGAGACGATTGAGGAATCTCCTGAGAATCAGAGGCGGACACAGATTCATGAATTGAAGTCACAGTTCGACTGAAATGGATTTGGAGTTATTTTCACATTCCTTTCATTATGTTCAATCGGGGGTCAGGTTGCAATGGACATCAATAGACTGCACGCCTCAGTTAGGGATTTCTTCTATAGCCCTATTGCCCGATATCAGGCATCCTGCGGACATCTAGGCCACCTTGTGAAACGGCCCCATTTCAATCCCCTATGGTTGCAATAAATCGCTTGAGTTCGTCACTTTGATTGCCGTAAACGCCTTCAATTTGCTGCTCACAACAGTCGATCTCAAATTCATCCAGTTCGTCAGGGGTAATGTCAAACATTCTGCCAAAGGTATCCGCTTGAACTCGACAGAACGCAGGTCGCGTTTCGTAGATGGTACAGCGGCGAGTGTTGGCATCGTAGTGGATACACCAGCCGTCCTCCCCAACCAGACTGAGATACTGTTCGAGTTCGGTAGCGGTTAGATACTGGTCCAAATCTGGGCGATCGCGAGGATCGAGTTGACAGCACGCACCACACCCCTGAATACAGGTCCAATTTGCCATAGTGTTCGCAGATTTATTTCCCTTAGAATTTTGTAACGTTAGTTAAACCGGGGTTCCCAATAGCGGATAAAATAGCGCAGATAGCCTTGGAAGAAGGCAAGTTTTGTTGTCTGGGAGGATTCATGGAGTTTATTTCAAATTTGTTCGGTGGCATCAACTTCGAGCTAATTGCTCAGCTTACGATGCTCGCCATGATTGTGATTGCCGGACCCGTTATTGTCTTTTTGCTGGCTGCTCGGGGTGGCGATCTCTAATATTTAAGTCTAGTAATCATGGTGGAACTTCTGCCGCTTCGATGTTCCACTTACATCATAAGCAACCCAGGCGCGAATGGGGTTCTCCCTATTTGCGCCTTTCAGTATCTAAGTCCTAGTAATGCCGGATCATCTTTAGCTTTATCAATATCGGTTTGCTTTGACTCAAGAATAGTCTTAGCATCGACTTTTATCTATTCTTAATCCTGCAACCGTAGATTCAACAGTGGCCAATCAAAGGAGGACGTTATGGAAGGATGCGTGGTGACTGATCTTAAAGTTCACAGCCAGCACAACTGCTATCGACTGAGTCCGGAGCAAATGCAGGCCATTCAAGATCAGGGCGTTTTAGTCAGGCTAGAGCCTGGGACTAACATTGTAAAACTTCGAGAAGGTGGCTTTGGCTACACCGCCAACGACAATGCCGAACCCGCCGTGTTGCTTTGGATTTATGGCGGCAAGTTCGTCAACAAAAAGACGAACGTTGAAGTTAATGCCACGTGGACCTCTCTGAATGGCTTTGACGACGCTTTAGTCGTTGAGGTTATTGATCCAGCTACTCTCTGCGCCTTTTTCTTTGATACCCACGTTGGTGACAATGAAGGAGAGTTGACCCTTTCGGTAGTCCGCATTTAGTTTCTATAACAAGTGCGTTTGAGCCACCTTCCCATACGTAATCTGCATTCTGGATTCGCTGACATTTTTAAACGTTCTATAGCCCTGGCTTAGCAATGGTGTATGACGAAGCATCTTTAGTTAAGTTTGCAGCACTGCTGTTAACTGCCACCGCAGTCACTCCCGCCGCTGAATTTTTAGCCCGTGGCCCTGTATTAGCCCAATCGTTTGGGGACAACCTAGATAGTTTTCCGATTCCCAGTTCGCTGCCTGAGGGGTCATTGCTGAGAGTCGATGGCTCTAGCAGCATGCGCGTAACCAACGAAGTCCTGGAATCTCGCTTTGAAGCTCAGTATCCCAATGTTGATGTCGAACATGATGCCAGCCGCACCGATGCCGCGATCGCGGCGTTGCTCAACGGCGATATTGATTTGGTTGCTTCGGGGCGTCCCTTAACTAATGAGGAAGCTGGTCAGGGACTTGTTGCTGTCCCCCTTGAACGGGAAAAATTAGCCATTTTATTAGGTGCCGATAACCCCTTCGACGGCAACCTAACCTTTGAACAGTTTGCACAGATTTTTCGAGGCGAGATCACAAACTGGTCTGAAGTTGGAGGTCCCGATCTGGCCATCCGCTTAATCGATCGCCCTGATTATAGTGATACCCGACGTGCCCTCAGTACCTACGCTGTCTTTCAAGGGCAGCCTTTCGAGACCGGAGAAACCGCTGATCCAGTGACCGAGGATGAAACAGAAACCGTCATTGCAGCACTGGAAAATGACGGTATTGGCTATGCTGTCTTTTCCCAGGTAGAGGACGCTGAGAACGTACAAATCCTACCGATGCACGGTACTTTGCCCGATGATCCTCGCTATCCCTATTCTCAATATCGTGCTTTTATCTATCAAGAAGAGGCTGCTCCTGCAACCTTAGCTTTTCTAGGATTTGCAACCTCTGAACCCGGTCAAGAGGCAATCACAGATGTTCCGGTCGCTGAAGCAGAAACTGACGCAGACGGAGCAGAGACTGATGTAGAAACCGCGCCTGAAACGGATGCAGTTCCCGAAGCAGACGACACTGAAACCGCTGAGGCCCCTGAAGCAGCGATCGCTGAAACCCCTGAAGAAGACGTTGAAGACATTGAAGAAGAAGCTGCTCTTGTGCCTGATGGGACCGCTGGCGGCGATATAGAAGGAGGAGTTCCGGGGTGGTTATGGCTACTCGGGATTCCTGTGCTGGGAGGACTGCTGTGGTGGCTACTCAAAAATTTTGGGGCAGATGCCCCTCCTGCACCGCCGCCTGCGGCAGTGCCTGAAACGCCGCCCGCAGTGACGCCAGAGGCAGTTCCTGTAGCGGCTACGACGGCAGCCGCTTCCAGCCCTGAACCGCGCATTGTCCTCACGCCTCGCGACCATCAGGATGTCTATGTCTACTGGGAAATTCCGAGCGATCGCCTAGACGCAGCCCAACAGGAGGGCGGCGATCGCTTGAAGGTTCGTCTTTACGATGTGACCGATCAGGCACCCGACGCAGCGCTGCCGCCGCATACCGCCGAGTTTGATTGTGTAGGCACCGAACCCGATCGGCACCTGCCTATTGCAGTTAATAACCGCGACTATCGCGCAGAGATAGGCCATGTCACCGCAGACAATCGCTGGTTACCGCTTGCTATTTCTGATGCCGTCAGGGTTCCGGCTCAATCGACTCCCAGTAAAGGCCTTGGGGCTGCTGGCGCTACTGTTGTTAGTGCTGCTGCTGTCGGTGTTGGGCAACGCCTAAGCGAAGACTCGCAAGACGCTGAGCCTATTACCCCTGAATCAACCGGCAGCGTTGAGGCTGCACAAGGCGATCGCATCATCCTAACGCCACGCAATGACAAAAAGGCTTACGTCTATTGGGAAGTCTCTGATGAATCGAAGGCAACCTTGAAAGCGGCAGGCGGTCAAGATCCTCAACTTCGGATCTATGACGTGACGGATATTGATTTCACCAAACAGCCACCCCACAGCGTGTTGACCTACGAGGTAGCGGAGACGGATTGCGATCGCTTCATTCCGCTACCGTCCATTGATCGCGACTTCATAGCTGAGATTGGTTATCGCACGGAAGAGGGGGGCTGGAGAGAATTGGCTCGCTCTCTACACATGAGGCCCCGCCCGATTTTGGAACAGTCTTCACCTGAAGATGCCAGGGCTGCTCTCACTGGTTTGGGTACCGCTCAAGGATTTCCTGAAGGCGTCGCTCGGGGTGCTGCCGAAGGCGTCGAGGGAACGGTTGATGCTGTCATACAGAAACTCGATGGTGAAGAAGCTACTCCGGCAGGGTCCGTAGAGGACATTACAGCTCCACCCACTGTTTCAGGATCGACATGTTCTATTCAGACCGTTCAGGTTCATAATCGTCGCCACGCAGTACAGCTAGATGAGGGACATATGCAGTCTCTCCAAGCTGCTGTCTCAGCGAAACACTCCTTGGAGAACGGGCTGCATATCTTGCGTATACGGGAAGGCTCCTTTAGATACGATGGTAACCTGAGCCATCCCGGAGAACCGTTTGTCCTGCTGTGGATTTATGGCGGTCGGGTGATTAACAAAAAGACTGGAGTGCCTGTTAGCGCCACTTGGTCAACCTTAAACGGCTATGCCGATACCTTGACTTTAGATGTCCTTGAACCAGCTCAAGTTTGCGCTTTCTTCGTAGATACGTTTCCTGACGACAATGTCGGCGAAATCACCTTGTCTGTTATTCGGCTCTAGCACAGTTTAGACTGTGGCGAGTTCCTGTTCTACTCACTGCGCCACAGAGCAAGCTACCGCCTTCATCCTTGTCCTATCTGGAGACTCCGATCATGTTTTTTGAACTGCTGAGTGCGATTAATGACCCGGCTAAGCAGGGTAGCGTTGATCAGCTTAATCAGATCACTAGCTCAATGCAGCAGCTCGCCAAAAGCCAAGGTTTGAGCAATGATCAAATGTCCACCATGATGTCTGCTTTGGGAGGGGCACTCCAGCCCGCTCTCAAACAACAGTCAAGTCAATTGGGCAATGGTCAGCTGAGCACCTTGCTGAATCAGTTCACAGGCGGCAACAATACGAGTGGTCTTCAGTCCATGATTCCCCTACAGATACAGCAGCAGCTCGCTCAGGTGGTTGCTCAAAAGACGGGGATGAATTCGGCCATGGTTCAGGCAATGATGCCTCAGCTCCTGAATGCAGCCATGGGAATGTTTAAGATGGGGGCTAGTAAACCAGGTGTTGGTATCCCTAACGGCAATCCCTTACTCAATGCCTTTCTGGACAGTAACCGCGATGGCAGTACGGATATGCGGGATGCTCTGAAGTTCGCAAGTCGCTTTTTGAATGCCCCTGGTTAATCGTCAGGCTCTGATAACAGACCATCAGACGCCCCTTCGGGTGAGGAAATCATACGGTGCGTTCCAGCTAATTGAGTTCCTGATTGAGAGCTAATAGAGTTGTATTGAACGAGGAGCATCGTAGCTTTGCTATGATAAGCCACTTCTACAGGGATGTTGCCTTTGATGACGTGGCTGAACAGGCTTTCTCGACTAGCTCCCAAAATAACGACATCGCTTTGGTGGATATAACTAAGCTTCACGATCGCGTCCGAAACGTTATCGTCTACTAGCATTCGTGTCTTAATAGGCGCGTGTAAGTGCCGCTCCAAAAATTTAGCTCGACGAATCAATTGCCGATGCAGCGTCGCTTTAGTCTCGCCATTAGGGGCGATCGCGCAGAGACAGACTTGTGGCTCGCTGCCTAAAGTCATGAGTGCGGGTAATAGCCGCCAAGCCAATTTGGAATTAGGGCCACCAGCAGAAGGCAGTAACCAGCGGTTGAAGGCAGTAATCTGCCCTGGTTTGACCACAATGACGGGACAAGGAGATTGCCGTAAAAGCGTATCGACGACATTGCCCAAAACCCGTCCCGGCGTAATCGACGGGCGTTTCCATCCCAATATCACCATATCAATGTGGCGCTTTTTGATGACCTCTAGCAGCGTTGGAGCAACTTCATGGGCGACACGAATTTGAGTATGCAGAGGCACATTGGTATTCTGAACGACTTGTTGAGCATAGCTGAGCAACTGCTGTCCTTGAGTCATATCGGCTGGAGCTTCTTCTGGAGACAAAAAGCGGGGCACTAGAACAACATGTAAACACTCCAGCTCATATTGCTCCTGTTGAGCGATCGCGATCGCCATATTCAGCAGTAAAGGGGCCGTATCGGAGTCACTTAGGGGCAACAACAACCGCCCGCGACCCGTTGCGGGCGATCGCGTCCGATAAACGCCACAGGACGGTGTTGCCGCCGGTCCTAATTCCGCTCCCTTACCGCTCAATCGCTCAGACTCGGCTCGAATAATGTCGCCCCGTGTAATAATGCCAACCAACTTCTTACCCTCGGTAACGGGCAGGCGGCTAATTTTGAGGCGATTGAGTAAATCTAGAACTTGTGGCAGAGACGATTCGGGGGTCACCGTGACCGGATGAGTCGTCATGATGTCTTTAATCAGCAAACCCGAAGTTTGGGTCTTATCACCTAGATCGCTTTGAGTCACAATGCCAACCAGCTTTCCCTGAGCGAGAACAGGAAAGCCTCGATGGTGGGATCTTGAGAAGGCTTCCAGTGCTTCATATACGGTCATACTGGCGGACAGGGTTTCGACTCGTCGCTGCATCAAGTCTTCAGCCGTGAGGTTAGCCCAGGGGTTGGCATTGGAAGGAATGGGATTGAGTTCGACACCGTGGGAAGCTAGCAGGCGATCATAGATAGATCCAGATGAGATTTTGTCGCTTAATAAATACGCTAGTCCAGACCCAATCATCAACGGTAGGACCAAGTTGAAATTTGCGGTCATCTCAAAGACAATGACGATCGCGGTGATGGGCCCTCGTGTAACCGCACTAAAAAAGGCTCCCATCCCCGTCAGGGCATAGGTTGTTGTATTGCTGCTTTCCAATGTTCCCGCTGGCAGCCCCATCCAGGCATGACTAGCTTGAGCGACAAAACTGACCAAGCAGCCCAAAGCTGAGCCCAAAACAAGAGCAGGTGCAAATAGTCCCCCTGAGGCTCCCGACCCGTAGGCAAGAAGGGTTAGACCAAATTTGGCAATGAAGACAATGGCGATAGTTTGCCAAGCTGCTCCGCCTGTGACTAAAAATTCTCGCAGTCCGGTGTTGTCTTGAGCTGCGATCGGCAGTGCAGCCCCAACCAGTCCAGTGCAAAATCCAGCGAGTCCAATCCGGAGTGGCAAACTCAAATTGGTCATCTGGCGAAAGAGATTGAGGCTAGAGAAAATGCCTTTGCTGAATAAGCCCCCAAAAATCCCTGCCATGACTCCCAACAGTGCTAAAAACGGGAGATCTTGCACTGATAGCCCTGTCTGCAACATGCCAAAGTTGTTGAGGTTTAGCCCTTGTCCGCCCAATAATCGCGATACGACTGCTCCAACAAAGGAAGCCAAAATGGCCGTTCCTAATGTCAAACCGGAAAAGTCTTGCAGCAGTTCTTCAACGACAAATAAAACGCCTGCGATCGGAGCATTGAACCCTGCTGCTAACCCCGCTGCCGCTCCTGCCGCAATTAATTGACGACGATACTCAGGCGATGTGGGCACCCACTGACTGAGCTGGGCCGCCAAAGCCGCTCCAATTTGCACCGTAGGTCCCTGACGTCCTAGGGAAAGTCCCGCACCGAGGGCAAGAATCGTGCTTGATAACTTGGCAAGTGCGACCCGCAGATCCAGGGAAATATCGACGTAGGCAAGCGCTGCTTTGACCTTAGGAATGCCGCTACCAATAGCCTCTGGAGCAACCCACTGGAGCAACCAACCCGAAGCAATTCCTCCGATCAGCCCAACCGAAGGTAAAAGCAGCCAAGCAGGAGCCGTACTGTCTAACCGCCAATCCGTGAGAATTTCAACGCTTTGCTTCAGCGCAACAGCTGCTAGTCCAGAAACTACGCCAATAATACAGGCTTCTAAAAAAGCAACCCGTTTCGAACCAAAAAACCTGTGCAAGCGCCGAAAGCGCAGCATTACTTAAACCTCGTCCAGACTTGAAACTGGATTTTCAAGGACTACAAGTACTCTAAATCTGTAGTCATCCATCCCCTTTCTATCATGCGTTCTGTACTAACGCGACCATCGTATGGCTACTGATCGCTTTCCATTACCCTTGATAGGCGACATCAAGCTATTACGAAATTCTGCTTGGCTATCGTCGTCCTGTTACAGAAAGCCCCTCCAGCAGTACAGAGGGTGTGTAGCAGGGACCATTCCAGTCGGCATCTTGGCCGAGTGCTTGTAGCTGCAGCAGAGCAGTATAGACGTTGCCGGACACCATCGTGTCCTTGACGCGACCTTGAATTTGGCCATTTTTAACCCGATAGCCGAGGTCAACATTGACCGAGAAATCTCCTGAGATGCCAGCAGTTTCACCCAAGATCTGATCCACGATGATGGCATCACTGAGGCTTTTGATTAGGTCTGCAAACGTACTCTGTCCTGGCTGAATTAATGTATTAAATAGCCCTGGTGTAGGAGCGCTGCCCAATCCAGGTCTAAAACCATTGCCTGTTGAACCGCCGCCTAGTTCTTTGCCAATGGTGCGATCGGTGTAAAACAGCCGTAGCTCTCCCTGATCAATCAAAACCAGCTTTTGAGTAGGAGTCCCTTCGTCATCAAAAGGACAGCTATAGGGACCTTCATCTGGATCTTGGTAAAGCGTTAACGCTTCGGAGGTAACTTTTTCACCGATACGATCGCTCCAAGGTGATGACCCTTCCAATACCCGTTTGCCACTCAGCGCCGACTGCACCGTGCCCCAAAGGGTATCTGCGGCTTTTGCCGTAAACAACACGGGAACTCGTCCAACAACAGGTGGAACATTGCGTTCAGCCCAAATAAGACGTTCCAAAATATGATGGGCGAGAGCATTGGGGAATAGGGCATCACGACACACTTGTCCATCACCGACGATGAGGAAGTCATCTCCCCGGACCCATTCCACAGCCAAGTAGCTACTGAGGGTAGTGTCGCTGTAGCTGTAGTCCAATCCTAAAGAATTCACAAAACGAGTGACTTCGGTGTCGCACTCTAGTTCGGCCTCACAGATGACTTCAGGATAGCGATCGCGCACCTCAGCGATCGCGGTTTCTCCCCACTCGATCATTTGCGATACGGGAACGTCAACCCCAACATCAGGATAGCGCTGAGCCATGCCTCGACTCAGTTCAATCGTTTCAGCATCATTGAGTTGGCTGATAGCGATCGCTTTATCTACCAGTGCTTGAGGCGAGATGGGTCCATGGGCAACGGCAATCCCAGGACAACCATTGGTCCACAGGCGTAGCGCTGTTCCCTCCAATTGGTTACTTTCGAGCTGCTTAAGACGATTAGCTTCAAAAAAAACGGGCCGGGCTGACGAGCTTGATTGAAAAACCTCCGCCGCTTCCGCGCCTGCCTGTTTTGCCAAGTCCAGCAGTTGTTCTGGCAAGGTGTCCCAATTTGCCTCTGCCCCCATGCTGTATGTATCGACCCCAAACCGCGTTTTGATGTCTTCTTATCATCCTGGATAAGGGGACATTTCGACCAGTAAGAGTAACGCATTTCTCACAGACGCGGTGATGGCCACAAAAGCCAGTAATCTGTCAATCCTGAATGTGTCAGTTAGGTCACCGTTGGACAATCTAATTTATTTCTTGCTGATGCTGAGTTTCACTGCGTTCTGTGCCAGCCTACGAATACCTCTACTTTAGACGTTGACAAATACCAGCCCTTATCGTGACTCAGGGTTCAAGATGTGATCAAGGCCCACTACCTTTGATCCTTCATCCTCTCCTAAACGGGCTGCATGACGCGATCGCCCGCCTGCCAAACCTGCTTCAGCGTATCGATGAAAGCGTAAATGGGCGGTGGCTGTAGTGCATCGGCCAAATAAATGACGCCAATAACCCGCTCCATCGGAATTGGCAGTTCCGCCACAGTGAGATTCGAGGGAATGGGTTCTGCGGCCAGCCTAGCCATAATCGTGGCCCCTAACCCCTGCTGAACCATACTGAGAATCGTCGAATCTTCTCGAACCTGATAAGCCGGTTTGATATCGTATCCGGCACCCGTTAGGTATCGACTAATCAAGTCTCGACAGCAGTCTCCTGAGTACGGCAAGATGAGCGGATATTGAGAAATGTCGTTTTTTTCGTCAGGAGGCGCAAAGTCGTCTTTATTTGGCGGCAGTAAGAGTACGTAGCGATCGCGCAGCAATTCCCAGGCTTCAAACTCGCTACTAGTCGGCAAATAGGTAAATCCAATGTCTGCCCGACCCTGACGGACCTCATCCTCTACGATACGAAAATGGTTATGCTCCTCAATGCTGACCTGAATAGCGGGATAGTGGCTTTGGAATCGATGAATCACCTCAGGCAAAATGTGCGTCGCTACGCTGCGAAAGCCAGCAACCCGCACATACCCTTGCTGCATTCCTCTAGCCCGTTGGGCATGCTGCCCAATTTTCTCTAAGGTTTGCAAAACGTTCCTAGCTTCAGCGGTAACTTCTTCTCCCAAAGGAGTGAGTACAGCACCCTGACGTCCACGGCTGAGCAGAACGACGCCCAATTCTTCCTCTAGGGTCGCGATCGCGTGACTGACGGCAGACTGAGACAAGTCAAGCTGAAGCGCAGCATCGCTGAAAGTTCCCGTATCGGCGATGGTAACTAGCGCCCGCAACTGCGAAATTTTGAGCCGATAGGGATTGATTTCGCCCATACTGCTAAAATCCTGATTTCATTCTCTAATAATAAACGGGTAATTATAGACGGGGCTTCTCGGAAAACGTATGGCAGAGTCATTCTTAACTGTACTTATTCTGTTTGGAGCCACTCTCATTTCGTCAACCTTTGGATTCGGCAGCGCACTTTTCGCCATGCCCCTGCTGACGCTGCTATCGGGAATTTCAACCGCGACCCCGCTTTTCGGTCTTGTCGGACCCACCATTTCAGGCATTATTTTGGTGCGAAATTGGCGGCTTGTGGAACTGGCATCGGCTTGGCGGTTAATTATTACCACTTTAATGGGCATTCCTATTGGTGTTTGGCTAGTGAAATACGTTCCTGGGGATTGGGTGACTCGCTTTCTGGGTATTTTCCTGATTGGGTTTGGCCTATATCGTCTGATGAATTGGCAATTAGTGCAGCTGAAATCAATGCATTGGGCAATTCCCTTTGGATTTATTGCAGGTATTTTAGGCGGCGCATACAACACCAATGGCCCCCCTGTAGTGATCTATGGAAACATGCGTCGCTGGTCACCAACCGAGTTTCGAGCTACGCTACAAAGCTATTTCTTACCCACCGGAATCGGCATCCTTATCAGTCATGCCGCCGCTGGATTGTGGAATCCCCACCTCTTTCAGCTTTACGGTCTATCACTGCCGGGTATTTTGGCAGCGATCGCGATTGGTGGCTGGATCAATCAGCGCCTCCCCATAGAACGATTTCAATCGCTACTCTCAGGACTTTTGGTGGTACTGGGAATCCTGCTTTGGATTTAACCCCAGGACTCTCTAAGCCCGCAACAAAACTATTCTTTGACAGAGGCAGACTTAGACCTGACGCAGAATCTCTACAGGGAGAGCGCAGGTAATACCCAATTCACACAGCCCTATAGCCATCTCAGATGACTTCTGGGGGTGAAAAGGCTTTTTGAAGAAGGCGTTTAAAGAAACCTAATTCAAAATCCAAACAAGATCGCCATAGTAGCCGAATCGCTCATTGGCGTAAGTCTTGAGGATGCTAGAAATTTCTGCCTTGCCCTTTTTCGGGAAAAACCTAGACCGATTGGTCTAGGTTGTGCTATTGTTAGGCCATGGTCGAAAGCAAAAAGGTCTTGATTTAGATGACACGTGGTCCTAGCAAGCAGTTTGATACTGAAGTCGCTTTAACTAAAGCAATGGAAGTGTTTGCAGCGCATGGCTATGAGGCCGCCAGTCTTTCTCAGTTGCTGAAGCACATGGGGATTGGGAAAAAGAGCTTGTATGACACCTTTGGCAACAAGCAGTCGCTATTTCTCAAAGCTTTGGACCACTATGCTCAAACAACCGTTCGCACAGTGCGCAAACGTCTTTCGGCTGATGGCTCTCCATTAGAGAACTTGACATTCTTGTTGAAAGACTTACAGCAGATGCACAGCCAACCGGACAGTTGCGGCTGTATGCTCGGCACCAACATTGCTGATTTCGATACCAGTGATGAGGAAATTGCGACGGTCATGAGAACTTACTCAAAGCAGATAGAGGATGCCTTCACTGCAACGCTCGTTCGCGCTCAAGCAGAAGGAGAAATTACTCCCAGTGCTCAACCCAGAGCTTTGGCTCGCATGTTGCTGTGCACTACTCAAGGCTTGGCCCTGCTGAGTCGGATCATGGATGACAACACGGTTTTAGAGGAGGCGATCGCAGCAACAATTGAGTTGCTGGACAAGAGCTAAATTTTTTTGCGAAAACTTAGACCAATCGTTCAAGGTTTTGATCACTAACAATAAGGAGAAACCAAAATGAGCTACGACATTACCCACAAAACTGTTCTAGTCACGGGCGCTAATCGCGGCATTGGTAGAGTGCTTGTGGAATCCTTTATCGAGCGTGGTGCAGCTAAAGTCTATGCGGCAGTCCGGCGATTGGAGTCCGCTGCACCACTGGTTGAAAAATACGGTGACAAAGTGGTGCCGATCCATATCGACCTTGCAGATCGTCAGTCAATTAATGCCGCTGCTCAGGCTGCTAACGATGTCCAGGTTGTCATCAATAACGGAGGTGTTTTTCAGGGTGAAACGCCTTTAGCTGAGGATGCGATCGCCTCCCTCGAATTTCAAATGAACGTCAATGTGTATGGCTTGATTCAGATGGCTCAGGCGTTCGCCCCTGTGCTTAAGGCCAATGGAGGCGGTGTCTTTGCCCAGCTTAATTCAGTGGTTTCTATCAAAACGTTCTCTCACTTTGCGACCTATTCGGCATCTAAAGCAGCCGCCTATTCCATTACTCAGGCACTAAGGGAACTCTTGCAAGAACAGGGCACCCTTGTCCTCAGCGTTCATCCCGGCCCAATCGCAACCAAGATGGGTGATGCCGCAGGACTGACTGAAATTGCCGAGCCTCCTACACTAGTCGCTGATGCAATCTTTAAAGCTTTGGACCATGGCGATTTCCACGTCTTTCCAGACTCTATGGCAAGGCAAATTGGGGCTGCCTATCAGAGCTTTGCTGAAAACATTGTTGAAGCTAATCTTTCAGAGGGGTAATCCTTGCTACGACCGATGCGTCAAAATCATCCCGATGCATCGGTTAAGAGATGCTCCACTTTACCTGTGACTTTAAACAGGTCTTACACAAATGGGCTATTCGGCTGCTAGGGCGAGTTACCTGTAGAGATTCTGCGTATAGCAGTGTGCCAGTAAAACCAGTACTCTCTGTTTCCTGTCACGTACTCCCTGTTCCCTTTGGACTGTGAGTATCACGATTGATGGCCATTCATCAAAAATCGCGGAGGATGGGGAAAAGTAGATTCCTGAATTCTAGTTTCTAGCTATCGTCTTCTAACTCCCTTCGACAGCATCGCTTAGACTGTTAGAGCTAGTTCATCAGAACTGTGAGAAAGCATGGCTCGATTTCTTCATCTAGCAGACATCCATCTGGGATTTGACCGCTACAACAGCCCTGAACGCACCAAAGACTTTTTCTTTGCCTTGTCAGATGTGATCCAGAAGTATGCGATCGCTGAGCAGGTGGACTTTGTCCTGATTGCGGGTGATTTATTCGAACACCGGGTTATTCAGCCTTCTGTGTTGAACCAAGCTCAACTCTGTTTGCAAATGCTGCAAGCGGCTGAAATTCCCGTGTTGGCCATTGAGGGGAACCACGACAATACACCCTACGGCACCTCGACCAGTTGGCTCAAGTATCTGTCGCAGTGGGGCATTTTGAAGCTGCTGGAACCCGGTAATCTGGCAGCTGGAGAACCGCTCTATTCTCCCTGGGATGACGCCAGCAAGCGTGGCGGATATATCGACTTACCCTGTGGGGTACGGGTAATAGGTTCAGCTTGGTATGGAGCAACGGCAGTGCAGGCGATCGCTCAAATTGCCGAAGCCATCCCAACCCTTCCCCCCAGCCCAGGACCAACTGTTCTAATGTTTCACCATGGCTTGGAGGGACAAATTGCTCGTTATAGCGGAGCAATTCGCTACACCGAGTTGTTTCCTCTTAAGGAAGCAGGGGTTGATTATTTGGCGCTGGGTCATATTCACAAGAACTACACGGAAGGCGACTGGATCTTTAATCCCGGCTCTTTGGAAGCAAACAATGTCGAGGAAAGTGGCTTCAAACGAGGTGCCTATCTCGTGGATATCACAGCAGATGGCATTGAGGCTACCCTACAACAGGACTATCGACAGCGATCTATCGTCCGATTGCGAGTAACCACGACAGGAAACGAGAGCGAAGACGACGTGCTAGCAATGGCAACGGCAAAAGTTGAAGCGGCTATTCAGGCTAGAGATCTTGTCCCCAACGAGCACCCCATCGTGGAACTCTGCATCGAAGGTGTCGTTGGATTTGAACGCCTTGATCTAGACATCCGTCAACTGCAAAAAACGCTGCAATCTATGAGCGAAGCGCTTGTTTTTCTGGTTAAGTATGACGTCGAAGAACGGGAATTTGCCTCGCCCGTTGCAGATGACGCCAGCCGAGATCAGATTGAACGCAACGCATTCTTGGATCTGCTGGCTGGGCATCGTGATTACAAAAAACGCGCCAACGAGTTGTCCACAGCCCTTGTTGACCTCAAGGAGCGTCGTTTAGCCAGACAAGAGGACGAAGTGCTGTATCAGTATGTAGACGACATATTGGACCCAAGCTAAACGATGGCCATTCAAGATCGGAGGGAAGACCGTTACGATAACATGTGCGATCATGCTTCAGTTCCGTCAGAACAAGACGACGGGCCATTTGACTCTGCGCTGAGGCCCGAATGCTACTGGATGTATTAACCCAGATCGCTAAAGTTACGATATTGCTTACGGTTGATGTCAAATACCCTCCACTGGCGTAAGGTCGCTGTGTGGTTGAGGGTAATTTGCATGGGCAGTCTCATAACTCGGCTCGGGTTGTCGCTAATATTTGCCATCTTTGGCCTGTTTACGTACTTCAATAGCACCTCCGAGAATCCCATTACGGGAGAAACACAGCGAGTACAGCTCACGCCACAGCAAGAGGTTGTGCTGGGTCAACAAGGCAAACAAGAGGTCATACAGCAATATGGCGGCTTGTATCCTGATGAAGCCCTGCAAGCCTACATCGATCAAATTGGGCAGCGCGTCGTTGAAGAATCCATTGCCGGAACGACTCCCTATCCTTTTGAGTTTCACGTGGTGGGTGATTCAGAGACGGTTAATGCATTTGCCTTACCCGGAGGACAAATCTTTATCACCACAGCAATGCTGGCAGAGTTGGAAGATGAGTCGCAGCTTGCTGGGATCCTAGGCCATGAGGCAGCTCATGTTGTTGCTCGACACGGCTCGGAGCGATTAGCTCGACAAAATTTGGGAGCCTTACTAGTGCAAGCGATCGCCATTGCTGCCAGCGATGGTGAAAATAATAGTGGTCGCCAAGCTGCCATTATTGCCCAGTCTGTCAACCAGCTGCTGAACTTGAGATATAGCCGTGAAGATGAGTTGGAGAGCGATCGCCTTGGCTTAGAGTTCATGGTCGATGCGGACTACGATCCTCGCGGTATCGTCGAACTCATGGAAATTCTGAACTCGATTGAGCAGAACGGTCGTCCGCCAGAATTTCTTAGCACTCACCCTAATCCAGAGAACCGGGTGCAAAAGCTAGAAGCCCTGATTGCAGAAAGGTTTCCTAACGGTATCCCTCCCGAATTAACCGAAGGGGAAGGCGAGATCGACCCAAGAACCGACTTAAGATAACCCAAACAGAAACGCCATTATTATGGAGACGACCATATGGACTTCACAATTCTCTACTGGTGTTTAGTTGCGGTGATGCTGCTCGGCGCCATTGGTGAACTCATTCCGGGTATGCCAGGAGCTAGCTTAATCCTTCTTGGTATTGTTGTCTGGTCAATTGCAACTGGATTCGCTGGCATCAATTGGGCCATTATTGTCGTGTTTGCCTTGCTGGTCCTCAGTTCCGCCGTCGAATTTCTGGCGGTTTATTGGGGTGCCAAACGGTTTGGAGCCAGCAAATGGGGACAAATTGGGGCTTTTGTCGGCTTGTTTTTCGGAGTTGTGGGGTTACTGCCCGCTTTGCCCGTTGGCGGCCCCGTTGTCGGTGTCCTTTTTGGTCCATTCATTGGAGCTTTTGTTGGGGAATTGCTATTTCGTCGCCAGTCCAAAGCGATCGAAGATTCCCGGGTGGAAACTGCTCTGAAAGCCAGTATCGGCACCGTAGTTGGCACGTTTCTGGGCAATCTAATTGACGGGATGCTGGCAATCTTGGCAGTCATCGTCTTCATCGTCACCACCTATCCTTTAGTCTCTTTGCTGTAGAGAAACTCTTTGAAAGAATGAAAGAAGCAAATATTGCGCTGACCCAGGGTCAGCACGTCATATCCTCTTAGTTCTACATAGTGAAAACCGACTCGCTCTTCTACTCGCTCTTTCAAACATCACCTTCCGTTTTCTTCGAACTGATTGGTCAGCCGGCTGCTAATGCTGCGGGCTATCGCTTTGCTTCAGTAGAAGTCAAGCAAACGGCGTTTCGCCTTGA
>NZ_JAQMUB010000020.1 GCF_028330965.1 Oscillatoria sp. CS-180
AAGTGATGCACGAGCGCAACGCTCACAACTTCCCGCTCGACTTGGCTGCGGCTGAGGCTCCCGAAATCATCGGTTAGTCCTCGACCCTCAGCTAGTCTGAGATAGAACAAATCGAAGCCCCCTCTCACGAGGGGGCTTTTTGCATTTGAATTTTCCAAACTGTATTCTGGATAATTTCCCTAGAACTTGCGCCTTGATCTCTTAATTCCTCTCCTTTCCGTTATCTTTACTGCACAATGAAGGATACGTATTACTCCATATTCACAATTAATGATGACAGCGGTAACGACCTCGAAGACACAGCAGAAAGCTTGGGCTAAGGCGATCGCAGACCCGGCTCAAGAATTTCCCTTAACCCCGCTGTCAGTTTTATCAGGTGCTATACCATCCGATCTTCAAGGCAGTCTGTATCGCAACGGTCCCGGTCGATTAGAGCGTCAGGGGCAGCGAGTTGGTCATTGGTTTGATGGTGACGGAGCTGTTTTAGCCGTTCACTTCGCCGATGGACAGGCAGAAGCCACTTATCGCTATGTGCGATCAGCGGGCTATGTAGATGAGGAGCAAGCTGAGGCCTTTTTGTATAGCGGCTACGGCAGCCTTGCTCCTGGACCCTTTTGGCAGCGATGGAGTTCTCAGCTTAAAAACGCTGGCAACACTTCTGTCCTGGCTCTTCCCAATGGCATTTTGGCGTTATGGGAAGGGGGCTGGCCCCACCGTTTGGATGCCAAAACCTTGGAAACCCAAGAAGTTGATGCCCTGGGAAAGCTCCAGGCAGATGAACCTTACTCGGCTCACCCCAAACGACATCCCCAGACAGGAGATATCTTCAACTTCGGTATGGTCGCTGGTGCGAATGCCACCCTCAATATCTATCGCAGTGATGTTAGTGGACGGATTGACCGAAAACAATCTATTCCACTCAATGGTATCCCCCTAGTTCACGACTTTGTACTTGCCGATCGCTACTTAGTTTTCTGTGTTCCCCCAATTCGCCTTAATCCCCTACCAGCCGTTCTAGGCTTTCAAAGCTTTAGCGACGCTCTCATGTGGCAGCCAAAACACGGCACCCAGCTCGTTGTGGTTGATGCCGATACATTAGAGGTCATTAGTTCAGAAGCTGTTGATCCTTGGTATCAGTGGCATTTTGGCAAAGGTTTTGTCAACAACGATGGCGATATTGTGCTGGAAGTCGTCCGCTACGAAAACTTCGCAACGAATCAGCAACTCAAAGAAATTGCGACAGGTCAGTATGATACCCCTGCTCTAGGTCAGCTTTATCGAATCTGCGTCGATCCTGAGACAGCAACTGTGCGAGCAGAGGAGTGCTTGGTAGCCCATCACTGTGAGTTCCCCTACGTGCCTGCGGATCAGCCAACGGTGACCGCTCCCACCTTCCTTTCACTTGATCCACCCAATCGGGACAACACGGGCGAACTGTTTCGAGCGATCGCTCGCTTCGATCCTGATACGGCTAAGCTCACTGTTGCAGAGACAGGCTTGGAGCGATATCCTTCTGAGCCTATTTACGTACCGAAGCAAAACGCTACAACCTCCTCAGGCTGGGTGCTGACGGTGATCTATGACGGTTCAGCTCATCAAAGTGAACTGTGGATTTATGATAGCGATCGCCTAGAGGACGAACCCGTTTGCCGACTTCACTTACCAAGCGTGATTCCTCATAGTTTTCATGGCACCTGGCGAAGTAGGGCAACAGGATGAAGGCAGACGACAGACCTGTGCGGTGCAGCCGAATTACTCCTTCAACGACTCCACTTAAACAGAAGTTGCTAGATGAAGAGAAGATCGATGATGCATAGGACCGTGCCGACGATGAGACACCCTGCAATGCCATAGGTCATATTTTGGGCGTTTCGAGAGAGGTTGACTGCTAGCCTCTCCTCTGTTTTGAGAGAGATAAGATATCGGTGATTCGACTGAACAGGTTTGCCGAGCACAACATCTCCTGTCCAATCGCTGACCGCTCCCACCACCAGGACTTCCTGTCCTACAGGCAATATTCTCTCTTGGTAGCGGTGGCCGAGGATTTTGCCTGATTGCTCTGGACGAAAATCATTCATGATCTCAACCGTTTCGATATCCGCACCGGCAAGATCAACTTTGATCTTGCCAGTACGATCACTTAACCAAAACGTTGTCGATCGCGTGGTATCAGAGACAATCTTTGATTTCCTCTGTTGTTTGCCGTCCTTATTGCTCTCCTTATACTCTTGAATCACTTTTGATTCATAGTGAACACACGGTTCATGCTTGTGCTCAGAGTAAAGCGGTTGGTCAGATACCACCTCGCCCCACAGCTTTACGTAGTCTCGCCAATCACCGCCGCCAATTTCTGCTGCAATCTCATGGGCCATCTGGGTTAGCTCTGAAGCGGTTGCTGATCGGGCCAGTTTGACACACGAAAGCTTCTGCTTCTGAGTGCGCCGATTGAACAGCATCACTAATCCAATGATGATTAGAAAGAGGCCAAAGAAGATCATCGTTGCAGTCCTAAATTTGCACCTACTTCAGTTATCGACTAGTGCCCCCTATGGGATTAATCGTACCCATCTGTTTCTGACAAACCACGGTTATTCGGGCGATTCCACAAAAGACTGTAGTGTAGCGATCGCCTCATCACACCACTTCAACCAGCCCTGTTCAAATTGAATTCCATTGCGTAGGGTCAGATATTGGTACGTGCCTTTTTGGGAAAGGGCTTCTACATCAGGGAAAAAGCGGTCCTCGATCGCCTGATACTCCACCAAGCGAGTCTGATGTAGTTTTCGCTGCTGGCGGAGTTCTTTCACCATGGCGTCCGGCTCAATTAGATATCCGCCATACAGCTTGACCAACAAGTCATCCTTGATCGGACAGAGAGAAACCGACTGGTCTAGCCATTCCATCAAAAATGTTTTGCCGCTTTCCGTCACGGAATACAGCTTTTTGTTGGGACGCGCATCTTGTTCTATTGTTTCTGCCGTGATGTGATTTGCCGCTTCTAATTTGGCAAGTTCACGATAGATCTGCTGGTGGCTCGCATCCCAGAAAAACCCAACCGAACCGTCGAATCGCTTCGCTAGGTCATATCCGCTACTGGGACAATCCAACAAAGACACCAGAATTGCATGGGACAAGGCCATGGGATTCACTTTTTTGCATATGGGCTAATAGCATAACGATGATTTTTAGGGGTTACCAACTCGCGATGTTGGATTTTCAGTTTTAGATTGAGGAATGTATAAAATCAATGAGTCTTTATGACGCCAATTTTGGGGTAAGTTCCAATAGAGGCTTGTGGCGATCGCGCATCCAGTAAGTCGTCATCATGCCCTTTCCCTTCACAGCAATCTCTCCTCGACACTCAAACGTATAGTGTTGTTTCAACGCCTCATAGGTACTTTGGGTAACCTGAATTTCTCCAGCGGCACCTGTTGACTCCATACGACTCGCAATGTTGACGGTATCTCCCCAGAGGTCATAAATAAACTTCTTGTGACCAATGACGCCAGCGACGACAGGTCCTGTATTAATGCCAACCCGCATGGTGAAAGGTCGCTTGTGTTTGTAACTGAACGCTACAATCGCCTTCTGCATATCCAGCGCCATTTCAGCCATTGCCGTTGCGTGGTCGTGTCGATGCTCCGGCAATCCGCCCACTACCATATAGGCATCGCCAATAGTTTTGATTTTTTCCAGCCCGTGCTCTTCCGCCAAGGTGTCAAAGGTAGAAAAAATTTCATTCAGCATAATCACCAAATCCTGAGGTGACAGCTCAGTCGAAAGCTGAGTGAAGTTCACAATATCGGCAAACAAAACGGTCACTCCAGCAAAATGATCCGCGATTGTGCCTTCCTTCCGCATGAGCCGTGACGCGATGGGCTGCGGCAGAATATTAAGCAGTAGCTGTTCAGACTTCTCCTTTTCTACCTGAAGGTCTTGCTGAGCCTTCTCTCGTTCGGCGGTTGTCGCGGCAATCACCAAAGCGGTAATTACCAGAACGCAAATATAAGCCTGTAGCGCTAGGACAGCCTGTTCAGGACGACTGGCAAACTGAAGAAAAGGACCCACGTTTTGAATCACACCCAGTCCGGCAAAGCTTGTCGTCAAAACGATCGCGATCGCCGCTCCGGGCATACCAAATCGCAGCGCCCCCCAAGCCACCATCGGAAAAGTCAAATACTCCAGAGGGAAAAGAGACGTTTCCATTTGGCTAGCTAACACAAACACAAACCAGCTCAAAAGGCAAAGACCCACCACCCACAGCACCGCAAACAGTCTTCGCTGAACGGTTTGAAGCGGCTGCGACCGGGTTGCGATCGCCAGCACAGCCGGAAACAAAATGAACACGCCACTGACATTGCTAATCCACCACGTGAGCCAAGCTGATCCCAGTTCAGCAAATGTCATTTCTTCGCAACAGCAACAGTTGAGCACGCCAATCGTGGCGCTCAGCGCAGCTGGCAGAATCCCGGCGAAGATAATCAAAAGACCAATATCTCGCAGCCGATCCAATCGCGGCGAAAAATTACCCCGCAACAGCAGCCAAGACCCCAGCAGTGCTTGCAGAGTATTGTTCGTCGCAGAAATCAAACTCTCAAGGGTTGTTTGTTCCCCCGAGAAAACGGTGCTAACCAATGACCCTAGAGCGATCGCCGGCCAAAACTTGAGGCCCATTAGCAGCAAGACAAGCTGACTGTAGGCCGCGGGCGGCCAAATGGGATAAGCTTGCAGCCCACCCTGAAGTTGAAACCGATAGATGAGCTGAACAAGCAACCCGTAGCCGATCGCAAAGAGTGCGATCGCAATCAAATACTTCACCCCTTTCAATTGCCGCGATGCTTGAGAAAAAACAGGTCGGCGACGAGGCCGTAACACATCCAGCCAAGAGTCTCGCAGGGGCATTTCAGCAGTACCTCACAGCAAACGTTTGCTCTAGCCAATCAGTTTGACCACTGCATAGAGTATTCCCGACAACAACATCGTAGGAATTACAGAGTCGCTCCTCGACTCTACACCTTGATATCGGGCAACGTCATCGCTTCCTGAATACGCAAGTCACGAGACGTCATTGCTGTCATAAACAACTCCGTGGGCAATGCCTGTTCCGGAGGATAAACGCCCGGTTGCTGCAATTCACCAGACAACAGCAGTTCCACCACGCCGCCAGTGCCCAATCCGGCAGCAACCGCTGCGCTTTCGTGAACAAAGGAACTCATGTAGTGAGCAGACTGTCCTTCGTGCTGGCCTTTCACATCGCACCGCATGGCTACCCCTGTGCCGCTAAAGCGATCCGTAATATCCGTCATCCAGTGGCTTACCTGAGCCAAAAACTCAACCGTATTGCGGTTTTGCAAAACCGCAGACGGCAGCCAGTGAGCCATCGACCACGTGGCATGGTTATAGAAATCAGGCACAATCCCAAATTTGGTAATGACACTGTTGACCGGAAACGTCTGCTGAAGTGTCGTTGCTTCTGGCATGTCGTACCAATAGACGGGGGATGGCCCATAGGGCGGGGGAAAGGTAAGGGTTTCGCGATCGCTGTACGGCTTCACCATTTGCCACTGACCATCTAGCCAGGCTTCAAAAGGTCGCTGGAGGCCAATAAAGGTCGTTCGCATGACCGTGACACCGGCCCCCCCAGATCCCGCCACAATGTAGCTGAGTTGAATCGAATCGGGCAGCGGGTCAAAGGCTTCGACGCCCTTGCGGACCATACTGTTGGAAATGCCTGGGAAAACACCCGTATTCACAATCGCCGTTACCCCTGCCGCTTCAGCATCCTGATGTAGGGCCAGCGCTTTTTGCGTGAAACTGCGCTCATCGCTGACATCAATATAGTTAACTCCTTGCTGAATGCAGGATTGGAGGACACTTGTGTCTCGGTAGTGGAAGGGGCCTGCTGCATGAACCACGATATCGACTGGGGCGATCGCGGCTTGCAACTGAGTCTGATTTCCGATGTCTAATATTTGAGATTGCGCTTTGGCATCTAATCGCTCAACGGCAGCGGCAACGGATTGAGGATTACGTCCAGTAATGATCACTTCAGCATCTGTGTGAGCCAACACATCTCTAGCAATGGCGGTACCAATTCGCCCACATCCCCCAATCACCAATACTTTTGCCATAACAACGCATCCTCAATCTCTATCGCGGCAGAAAAAAGGCTTACGGAGCCGCTCATCCCCATACCCTAGCGAAAAAGACCTGAGTGATGAATTGACCTAAATAGCCACAAAGCTCTGTCTCCAGAGCGAATTTTGTTTACAGCAGGCCAACTTCAGCGATGCGAAAGTGACTTTTAGGCAGTGTGGGTATCAGCGTGAGACTAACATCAAGATTCTGAGGTGGAACTCGATAGGTCAGATGATTGACGAGGAACTTAAGCGATCGCTCCATTAGCTGAATGGTTAACCATTCTCCCGCACAGCGATGGTTGGTATCATAGTTGCCGCCCCCTTGGGGAATAAAATCAAAATGGTTCTCGGTCCAGCGTGAAAATCGCTCAGGACGGAATTCATCAGGCCGCTCCCATAAATCAGGATCATGATTGGTTCCATACAAATCTAGTAGCACACGAATCCCAGCAGGAAAGTGGTAGCCTTGCCAATCAAACTCCTTGCGGGTGCGAGCAGAGGCAAAGGGAAAGAAAGGATAAAACCGTCGAACTTCTTGAGTGAATAGGTGAATGTAGTCTGAACCGCCGTCTCTAATTCGAGATCGCTCCTCCGGATGTTGGTGTAGCGCTAAGGCGGCAAAGATGATGTAGCGACCAATAGCAACCGTAGGACGCAAGACATTCAGCAAGTCAACGGTAGCAGCATGAATGTCCATTGGTTCACCTGCAGAATTTTTGTAGCAGGCAAAGGCATAAGCAGCCGTCTGTTGAGGAACTTCTAGTTGATGCGTGCGAATCTTTTCAATCACGCTGCTGATCCACTGTTCGGCCTGATTGCGGGCCTGCTTTGCTCGCCAATGCGCTGGACCGATGCGACCTGCACCGCTAATCATTCTAGATAACTCGCGGGTGTGCTGTGCCACTTCCTTGTGTTCAAGAGGCACACCTGACCATTCACAAACCGCACGGCACAGTATTTCTTCAACCTCATCAAACAAGATGACATGACTTCTGTTCTCCCATCCCCTAGCATAGGTTCGCCACTGCTGTTCTGTCAGATCTGCTAGAGCTGTTAATCGCTCTGGTGTCATCAATTGCATGAAAATCTGTTTGCGCTGGCGATGGGCTTCTCCATCCAGCCCTTGTACACCACCTTCCCCTAACAGCGTTTCTTTGACGCGCTTAGGCGCAGCGTCTTTACGAGAGAATTTATTGGTGTCGTAAAACAGTTTGGCCGCTTCTTCCCCTCGAAAGCAGATAGTATTTTCGAGCGTGATTCGCGTTTGAAAAATGTCCGTTTGATAGCGAGCGCACCGTTTTGAAATGAACTCATACCCATCAAAGGCCAGCGCCAAAGTGCTATCAATCGCTGGCAGCCGTTTAATCTCTTTCATAAGTATTATCGAGTGTAAAAATAGTCGGACGACTCTCTTGAAAGCGAATGCCAATGGCGAAATTAGTGCTGATTCGACCAGCTCACTAGATAGCCTGGTGTCGGTGGTGTTGGCTGAGATATAGGTTTTGCCTCGATAGAGAGTGATTCAGCATTCGCAGACGTTGGGTTAGGTGATATCAAGGAAACCCAACCCAAAACCTACACATTTAGATATGTCATTCCACTATGCCGCGCTGAAGTGCTCCTGCAGCATGTTTTCTTGCTCTTGGGACAGATTAGAGCGCAGAAGTTGTGCATGCTCTCCCTCCAGTGCCTCTTCCACCTTGTCGAGGGTCACTTCGCCTGTCATCAAAAACAGTGCTGAGGTTCCTTCGGTAACGCTACTGCGAATTTCCTTAATGAAATCGTCATTGATGCCATAGTCCCGGAAATAGCCCGCTAATGCACCACTCGCAGCACCAATTGCAGCGCCAAATAGCGGAATGAAGAAGATTAGGCCGAACAGCAATCCCCAAAACGCACCATCCAAGGCTCCTAGTCCCACTAGCGGAAGTGCCTGCTGAGTCTGGGGCTTTTTCTTGCCTTCGGGCCAAGAAACTACAGCCGCATCTTTAATTTCAATCAAGTGCTGCTTTTGAAGTTCGGAAAGCTTTTGTAGCACAGATTTCGCACCGTCTGCAGTGTCGAATTTCCAAACGGTTAGATTAGCCATGATTCACCTTTCTCTTCCTACAAGTTAGGCAAGTTTGCTTAACCGCTTGTGTTGAGTAGATAGCCCTTGAAGCGGTTTTGTATCCTACGCAAGTGAAATTAAGACGACACCGCTACTTTTTCATCCTCACAAAGTTGTTTTTTCCGCTCTATCTAAAGGCGTAGGGCAAGGGGATTAAAGGTGGGCGTTGCTGAGCAGCGGGATGATGGATTCCCTGCACCTGATATACATCAGGGTGATACCTCATCCGTCATACCTTGCCGTAAGCCGTTGAGGTCAACATCATGAATTTCTACTACAAACAACCGATGCCTGCTATTGGAACTGACAGGCCCTCGGTATTTGTCAATAGTATCCGTCACTTTTTACAGTTCATGCCTCCTTCAACCTCCATGATTCTACTCGCGAACCAATACTGATGTTGCAAAAGCATCAGCAATAGGCGCATTCGAAACTGCCTGTAAGCATTTCCTGAGATTCGGATTGAAAAAGATCGCTCTAGCAACTTACTTTATAACTCTCGGTTCGCCGATTTTTAAACGCGCCCAATAAATTTGGCTAGAGTTGGGCTATGAATAAGCCTCTACCTCTGACCACTGAACGAGTTGACGACATTCCGCTACTGCTGGCTCAATTGGAGCGGATGGGGGTGCAAAGACTGCTCGATGAGCACTTTCCAACCCATGGCAACTGGCAAGGGTTGAGTTTAGGAACCGTAGCAGTGATCTGGCTGAGTCACATCCTGTCGCAAGCGGACCATCGTCTCAATCATGTCCAACCCTGGGTGGAAGGTCATCAGGAGACCCTGCGAGGGAGTTTGCACCAGTCGGTGCGAGCGCTGGACTTGAGTGATGACCGGCTGGAGTGTGTGTTGCGCTATCTCAGTGAAGATGAGCCCTGGCGGGAGTTTGAAACGGCGCTAAGTCAGCAGCAGATTCAGGTGTATGACCTATCGCCCCAACGGTTGCGGTTAGATAGCACCACCGTCAGCGGGGATTGGTGTGTCAGTGAGGGCGGTCTGTTTCAATATGGAGTGAGCAAAGACCATCGTCCGGACCTACCGCAACTGAAGCTGATGTTAGCTAGCCTCGACCCGTTGGGGATGCCGGTCGCCAGCGAAATTGTGGCCGGGAATCGGGCGGATGACCCACTCTACATTCCTGCCATTGAGCGGGTGCGCCAGAGCCTGCCTCAGCCGGGATTGCTGTACGTGGGGGACTGCAAAATGGCGAGTTTGCAAACCCGGGTTTGTCTGCAGGCGCACGGAGACTTTTACCTGTGTCCGTTGGGAGGCGCGCAGCTCAAAGCCGATGACCTGCAACGCTATCTGGCCCCTATCTGGGAGGAAACTGTGACCCTGCAGGAGATTTACACAACCCAGACCGATGGTACTCCCGTGGTGATAGCCTGTGGCTATGAACAGTCCCATCCCTGCACCGCTGAGTGGGACGGCCAGCATTGGAGTTGGCTGGAACGCCGATTGGTGGTGTGTTCGTTAGCCCATGCCGAAGCGGCCCGCAAGGCCTTCACGACGCGTATCGAGCAGGCCCAGAGCGACCTGGAGGCGCTCAACCAATCCCGCCAGAGTCACCGGGGTGACCGGGCGGCGTTCCAACAAGCTGCCGAAGCAATTGTGCGCCGCCACCGGGTCACTGAGTGTTTTCACCTCGACTACCGTGAGCAGGTGGAATCCCGCCCGGTCCGTCGCTATCGAGACCAGCCGTCCCGAGTCGTGGACACCTATCACGTCCAGGTTCACGTCACCCTGGATACCGAAGTCGTCCAGCAGCAGATGCGGACCCTGGGCTGGAGGGTTTATGTCACCAATCATCCTCTGTCTACCCTCTCCCTGGAGCAAGCCGTCCTCGCCTATCGTCAGGAGTATCGTATTGAACGCGGCTTTGGCCGCCTCAAAGGTCATCCCCTGTCTCTCACCCCCATGTATCTCCAGCGGGAAGACCACATCCAGGGGCTCATCCGCTTGCTCTCCATTGCCTTACGGCTCTTAACCCTGATGGAGTTTCAAGTCCGACGGGCCCTGGCCAACCAACAAGAGTCCTTAGCCGGGCTCTATGTCGGTAATCCCAAGCGAGCGACGGCTCATCCCACCACCGAATTGCTCTTGGCTCAGTTTCGCGATATTACGTTGACCCTCCTGGAGGTGCCGCCCGACCTCTATCTCCATATCACCCCGCTTACCTCGCTTCAGCAGAAGATTCTGGCCTTGCTGAACCTGCCAGAATCCATTTATTCCGGGCTAGAACCTGAATCTGCAAATCCTTTATGAAAATGAGCGAACCGAGAGTTATAACGAAGCCTTCTACCTTTCCCAAAACGCCGATGTCGCCAAGGCAGTGGCAAGCGGTCAGTTTGATAGCGGTATGCAGCACTTTTTCTCTGTTGGCATCTACGAAGAGCGTGCCCTGAGCTGAAGTTCCCCATGATTGGCGACTGAAAAGGGGATCGGGCAATCCATGGATTGCCC
>NZ_JAQMUB010000021.1 GCF_028330965.1 Oscillatoria sp. CS-180
CAACATGACTTGGAAGGGGATTTCACCCCTGGTACAACTGGTTGACGGGATTTACCCAAAACACGTTTCTGTGCCGAAAGAGGAATTGGCCGAGTATGAACAATACTGGCAACGCTCAGCAATCTTGCCGAAATGGGACGTCTTGGTTGCTCCTTCTTAGCTGGTATTTTATTTCTTGGCTTATCCCTAAGTCCTTAGGCGCTATTAGGTGCATAAGTTTGAACGACTAACGCTATCAATTCTTGCGTAATTACAAGCTGCGAACCGAAGCTTCGCCGTCTTTGACTTCGCCAACCAGTACATCGGACGCAACCCCGACAAACAGACCGTTTTCAAGAACACCTGGAATGTTGTTAAGGTTCTTTTCTAAACCCGCTGGATCGGTGATGGCATCAAACTTAGCGTCTAGCACCATGTTGCCTTGGTCTGTGATGACAGGACCGTCCTTGTTAACGCCCATGCGGAGTTCTACGGTAGCGCCTAGCGTCTCTAGCGCACGAGTTACTGGAGAGACTGCCATGGGTAAGACTTCGACAGGTAAGGGAAACGTAGACCCTAACGGATCAACCAGCTTAGAGCTGTCCACAACCACAATGAATTTCTCTGCCAGACTATCAACAATTTTTTCGCGAGTGTGGGCGGCACCACCACCTTTGATCAGGTTGAATTTGGGATCGACTTCATCCGCACCATCGATCGCAATATCAATGTGATCAATTTCATCTAGCGTGACAAGGGGGATGCCATACTTTTTCGCTAAGACGGAAGCCTGGAAGGATGTGGGCACACCTTTGATGTTCTTCAAGTCGCCCGATGCCAAGCGATCGCCCAAAAACTGAATGGCAAAAGCAGTGGTGGAGCCTGTGCCTAGCCCGATAATGCTGTCAGACTGAACCTCGGCTGCTGCTGAGCGTCCCACTGCTTGCTTCATCAGCTTAACTGCATCCATCTCCGCCATAACGTTGTCTCCCGAAAATGACTAAGTCCGGTAATAGCATGACCTAAAGCGGTTACGGTTTCTAGTGCTAGCAGAGAATTTGTAGAGCAATGACGGATGGGCAGTCAGGTTTCAACGCTTTGGGTTTGTAGAACGATGTACTGTGAAGCGACGTCGCTGACGATCAGAATATCGACAGTGATAGTGCCAATGCGGAACACTCGGACGCGATCGCACTCTTTTTCCAAAAGCTCTAGTAAGGTCTGATGCTGTTGGGCGATCGCTTGGCCATCGCTACCATACCCTCGACAGCGCCGTTGAATTTGCTGCATGAGATCCTGGACTGAACTCTCACGAATAGGCGCGTCACTTTCTCGCCGGAGCCGCTGCCGAATTTCGGTTTCGCGATCGGTTTCTAAAGTCCAAGTTGGCAATGTCCAGGGAGCTTCCGTTTCACTGGGAAACCAAAGGCCTTGAATAAGGGTTCTGATACGGTTAGTCAACCTGTCGATAGACATGGAAAAAAGGAGCAACGATAGCGCTAGATCCAGAGTTTTCAAGGTTACGGAAGTTGTAACACAGTCTGCGGATTTCCATATAATCGTTGACCAAAGGGATAAAAAGCAAAGGATGTTCGAGAATTGGCAAAACTGACATCTTGTATGCCGATACGGCATCTGCTGCTTTAGGTCGCTGTTTATCCTAAGCCTGGTGCCGCTACACAGAATTCAAACTGCAAAATACTCTACTCTTCGAGAACGGAGGCGAACGAGAAGAGCAAAGCTCTACAAAATTCAAAACTAAGGTGAAAAAGCTTTCTCAGGGTTTTGAAGGGTGAGCCTATTTATGCCGTAGTGTGCTACTCGCCCATAATGCCGAGCCATCACGATTTTGGTATGAGCAGTTGCTGCCATACGGGTACTGCTCTGATGCAATAGCACTGCTCTAATGCAATGACTTTCTATTAACGATTGTCTAGAAACCATTTTGAAAGAATTGCTTATTAACTTTATTTCTCAACTAGCATTACGAATAGTTGACGAAATTTCATGAGCTTTGCGCACAGCGTAGAAGCTGTGATGAACCTATCCTTTCCTCTGGTTACGAAGATGTTGATTGCTTAACCTCTGTTCTGTAAGCTTTTCTGTGCCCTCAGTAGAATCGCGTAGAAATGACTTCATCTCTTTCGAAGGCGGGATGACATAAAAATTCATTTTTCACTATTGAGAACAACTTTGATCTATTCTATGGTGAGCTTGTTGGGAATTGAATTCAATAAGCTCTCTCAGTTGGACTTTTGTTGTTAAGGATTCAGCTTGCTATGCAAACCTATGGCAATACAGATGTCTCGTATGATTGGTGGGCCGGAAATGCCCGCTTTGCTAATCAATCCGGGCTGTTCATCGCAGCCCACGTTGCTCAAGCCGCATTAATTACTCTTTGGGCTGGCGCATTCACACTCTTCGAACTTTCTCGGTTCGATCTCTCCATTCCGATGGGCGAACAGGGGCTTATCTTGCTGCCACATTTAGCCACCTTAGGGTTTGGTGTGGGCGATGGTGGTCAGGTCGTTGATACTTACCCTTATTTCGTCATTGGCGCACTCCATTTGATTTCTTCAGCAGTGCTGGGAGCGGGCGCACTGTTTCATGCCTTCAAAGGGCCCGCTAATTTGAAGAATGCAAAGGGTCAAGCTCGTAAGTTTGATTTTGACTGGGACGATCCGGCCCAGTTGGGACTGATTCTAGGCCACCATCTTTTGTTTTTAGGAGTTGGTGCGTTGCTGTTAGTTGCCAAGGCTACTACCTGGGGTGGTTTGTATGATGCCACCACTCAAACCGTGCGGTTAGTTCAGCCAACACTTGATCCACTGGTCATCTATGGCTACCAGACGCATTTTGCTAGCATCTCTAGCTTAGAAGATCTTGTCGGTGGGCACGTTTATGTCGGAACTTTGCTCATTTTGGGTGGGGTGTGGCACATTCTAGTACCGCCGCTTAAGTGGGCTAGAAATGTCCTTGAATTCTCCGGAGAAGCTATTTTGTCTTACTCCTTGGGAGGTATCGCACTGGCTGGTTTCGTTGCGGCCTACTTCTGTGCAGTGAATACGCTGGCGTATCCAGTCGAATTTTACGGTCCACCTCTGACAATCAAGTTGGGCATTGCTCCCTATTTCGCGGATACGGTTGCTTTACCGCTTAATGTCCATACGTCACGCTGCTGGTTGGCTAATGCCCACTTCTATCTAGCGTTCTTCTTCTTACAAGGACACTTATGGCACGCTCTGAGAGCAATTGGTTTTGACTTTCGCCGAGTCGAAAAAGCGCTTAGTGTGGAATAACTAAATGGCAACTATAGCCGTCGCCAGTTCCATTAGAACAAAACGGCGAGCCATCGGGCTATGGGCTAAGCACTCGGATGCTATGGGGTGAATAAGCCTAGATGGCTAAAGCTATAGTTCGTTGCCCTAAGCCTTATGGGGGCATTTTAGTTCCAACCTGACTACCTGACAAAGCCAGTGCCCCCTTTCCTAATACTCACCCAATTTTATGTTTGATTCGAGTTGTTGCCCCTGCTGTTCTGACCGTCTGCTCCATCATGCCACCAGAGCCGGAACCTATTGGTTTTGTCCCACTTGTCGGCAGGCGATGCCACGATCTCGCTCTAGCCTTGGCACGCCCTCAGAGGCCTCTAGAGGCACGATGGTTTTGCAGGATCTCAATGATTGAAAAGCAAGTGGTCTTGCTAGGTGCCTGGAGTCGTGTTGAGTGTTGCGATCGCCCAATCAAACTCGTTCATCTCACGGTCAATAGCGTCAAAACCGATCTTGAGCTGATTATCCTGCTGGCGTCCTAAGCCTTGTCGAGAAACTTATAGCGGCGTGCATTTGAGTCAAGCACACCTTATTCCCTGTTCCCTTAAAACATTGAGATGTACTTGACCCAGCTGCACAGGGCTATTAATGCCTTCAGTCTTGCGGTATAGCCGTCGCCAGTTCCGTTAGGACAAGACAGCGAGCCATCTGGCTATGGGCCTAAGGACCTGAATGCTATTGGATGCACAAGCCTAGATGGCTAAAGCTACAAATGCCAAAAATCTTTGCGTCAGTTCCGATTAAATTGTTGCCGATTTAGAGGACAGTTCTTATGACAACCAAGACGTTGAGTAATACACCGGATACTCTTTGGCTAAGCGTCAATCCTAGTTTCAAACGACTGGAACAGCAGTTGTTGGTTTATTTGAACGCCCGTAAGACAGTTTCGCACTGGGGGTATTTCCAATCGCCCGATGAACCCAGCGAATTAGAGGTTGCGTTGACGCTGCTGCACGACTATATGAAATTGCGCGATCGCCCCGTTCATCTCATCGGTCATGGTACGGGTGGACTGGTAGGGCTGCTGTATGCCCGCAAGTATCCCCAGCGTGTGCGATCGCTCACCCTGTTAAGCGTTGGCGTTAATCCGGCAGTAGATTGGAAAATCCACTACTACACACAGTTGGATCTATTGCCATGCAGTCGCAACCAAATTTTGACTCAGATGGTGCATAGCCTTTTCGGTCATCAGTGCGAGCATTGTTTGTCGGGTTTGCTGAAACTACTGGAAGAAGATCTCGTAGGTTCGCTCTCTGTGCATTCACTGGTGCGACGGTTTAGTTTATTTCCTGGCAGTGTACCTATACCCCTCATGGCGTGTGGCGGGCAGGAAGATCCTATTGTCGATCCGCTACAGCTCCAAGGCTGGCAACCTTGGCTGGGTGAAAGCGATCGCATCTGGCTCTGTCCTGAGGGCCGTCACTTCTTCCATGCGACTCACCCTCAATCTACAGCGGCAGCCATCCTCAACTTTTGGAACGACATTGATGCTTCTGTTGACGTTGCTCTGACAAGTTCAGAACGATGACTAGGGGCAGAGAAAAACTGTAGAGAAGATGGACAAACTCCTTTTGGTTGAACCTCTCGATGAACCCAGCCTCTAATTGTCAGTACTATCTCCATCTCTAATCCTTTTTCACCCTGCTGCCTTTGAGCCTTTGGTCTTTTGCCACAACACCCTCATGACGTAACCCATCATGGCCTACCTACTTCACAATTTTCACAACATCCTACCGCTGGTTTTTCCAATAGTGATTTGGGGTTTGCTGCTACTGTTTCTTCTATCGGGTTTATGTGCTCTGAATGATGGAGTGCAGCAGTTGCGACGGCTACATCAGATCCCCTGCGATCGCTGTGTTTACCACACAGGCAGCCCCTATCTTCGGTGTCCAGTGAATCCCCTATCGGCGTTTTCAGAGAACGCCCTTTGCTGTCAAGATTACGAACCCATCCCGAAGGCAAAGAAAGCGGGGGGCACTTTGCGACCTGTTGGGCTGACACCCTTCTGCTCTGATACCTCTTTTCCCAAAGACTCTCCAATACCGAATTGATTTCAGCAAAACGTTGGACGCTAGCGCTCAGCTATATTGCGATGTCCTCTTTTGCATGGCGAATGCTCTGCTTAGTCTGATTAAACAGAGCTAATCCAAAGGTAATCGGTCCAATTCGGCCCACGAACATCAGAAAAATAATCAGGAGTTTTCCAAAAGGAACTAAGTCTCCAGTAATGCCCCTGGAAAGTCCAACCGTGCCTAATGCGGAGGCCGCTTCAAAAACAACATCTTCAAAAGCCTGGCTCTGAAGCAACAGCAGAACAACACTACCGACTAAAAACATGATGAGGTAGAAAGCGAGGGCCGCAAACGCCGCAAAGACCCGCTCCGTAGGAATACGACGCCTGCCGAAGACCACATTTTCATATCCCCGGAGGGATGCCCAGACAGCTCCTAAAGCCGCCGATATGGAAGTTGTCTTGAGTCCACCCCCTGTGCCTGAAGGCGATGCTCCGATGACCATAAGAATAACCATGACCAGTACAGGTGAAGGGGCCAGTACTTCGATCGGATGCGTGTTGAAGCCGACCGTGGTCATGGCAGTCATTGCCTGAAATCCTGATGCTAGTAGCCGCTCACTCAGGGGTAATTCAACAATGGAGGGATCCGTAAAAAATAGAAAGGCCCATCCGCCTACGATGAAAGCAAAAGTGATGTAGATGATAATTTTGGTGGTTAAGCTCAAACTACGTCTACGGCGAGTTAAACCGAGCCAAACATCTGAGACTACAATGAAGCCGATCGCGCCAAACAAGCTTAATACGGTTACCACAACGTTGACTAAAAGATTGTCTCTAAAGCCCATCAAACTATCGGGAAAGACACTAAAGCCCGCTGTGCAGAAAGCCGAAATAGAATGAAAAATGGCTGCCCAAATTGCATTGGGAACACCCTCTCTAGAAAATGCAATATATAGACCAATAAATCCAGCAAGCTCTATAAGTGCAGTAAAGATAATCGTGTGCTGTATGAAGCTCTTAAAATTGAATCCTTCGGGTAGAGAGAATACGGTTTCACCCACTCTTTGCCGCATTGACGATAGCTCACTGTCTCGAAATAAGACAACGAAGGAACCTAGTGTCATATACCCTAAGCCGCCGACCTGAAAGGCACAGGCAACAATAAACTCACCCAAGAAATTGTAAGCGTCTGGGGTATTAACAGTAATCAACCCGGTTGTACTGATGGCTGATGTAGCAATAAATAAATTATCTAGAGGAGTGATAGGATCAGCCTGCCAGCAAATTGGTAAGCATAAAAGTAACCACGTTATCAAAACGTAAGATGCATACCCGATTAAAACAAAACGAGCTGGCTTGCTAATGATTTTCTGAACAAATTTATTCTTAAAAATGCTATTCACAATTTTTTTGAGCTAAAAAGAATTAGTCCAAATTATGGAGCTAAACTGATAGAAAATCAGTCTGTCTATGGACATAATTTTAGCCGGATAGAAACAGATACCCCCCCTTCAAACTTGCTCAATAAAAGCGCTGACACTATTCCTTCATGAATAGAAAAAAGTGAAACTACTAGCAACTGTCCGATAGGATTGCTTCAAATGCTTTGATAGAACCCGTGAAATGCTTCGCAAGCACCTTACAATCAGGGGCAACCTCCCAGTCTTTGTCAGCGCCATGGTCCTTTTACGTACTCCTCTTTATGCTCTTTCTGCAAGCTTGAATGCACGCTTCACGGCATTTTCAGGCTGGGAGATGGCTGTCCAATACAGTGGTATCCGGCAAGAACATCAGGCCGTGCGGCAGAACGCTGGCATGTTTGATATTTCTCATATGGGTAAATTCTTCCTCCAGGGCACGAATGTATTAGCTCAACTACAGCGGCTGGTGCCTTCTGACCTGAGCCGGTTAAAACCTGGAGCAGCGCAGTATACGGTGTTTCTAAATCCTCAGGGGGGTATTATTGACGACCTAATTGTGTACTATCGGGGAACGACGTTGGCGGGCACTGAAAGCGTTGTCTTAATCGTCAATGCGGCCACTACGGAAAAAGATAAAGCGTGGCTGTCGACTCATCTCAACAGTGGGAAACCCAGCGGCATTGTTTTTACAGATGAATCACGCGATCGCGCACTCATCGCAGTTCAAGGGCCAGAAGCGATCGCCCAGCTTCAGCGAATCACGACAGAGAATCTTGCCGCAGTTCCCCGATTTGGACACCTAGAGGGAACCGTTTTGGGCCAACCGGCTTTCCTCGCTCGCACGGGATACACTGGCGAAGAGGGTTTCGAGGTTATGGTTTCTCCTGAGACGGGGCAAATTTTGTGGCAAACGCTTTATGAAAACGGTGTCATTCCCTGTGGGCTGGGGGCCAGAGATACCCTTCGCCTTGAAGCTGCAATGGCGCTGTACGGTCAAGATATTACTGAGCAAACAACGCCGCTCGAAGCAGGGCTCAAATGGCTTGTCCATTTAGATGGTGCCGGTGATTTTATGGGACGAGAGGTACTCGAAACACAGCTAGCTGAGGGGGTTGAAAAACGTCTCGTTGGGCTACAGATGGAAGGCCGCCATATTGCCCGGCATGACTATCCGGTTCTGCATGGAGAGCAACCTATAGGAATAGTGACCAGCGGCACGCTGTCGCCCACGTTGGGGTATCCCATCGCGTTAGCCTACGTACCCAGTTCATTGGCGACTACCGGACAAACGCTAGCCGTCCAAATTCGCGGTAAGGCTTGTCCTGCTCAGGTTGTCAAAAGACCCTTTTACAAGCGTAAGTAAGCTTTGCCTCTCTCCAACTTATCTGTATGGGATGGAATAGAGTTGCTTTTGTTCCTGTCGTGGTCGTAGTGAAATGAACTAATTAGATGGTGACCTTCCGCAGCCATCTACGGGTGAGCGTGCATTTACAGTTATACGTTGTGCAAATAATTTATTCTTCGAGAAGGATTACTGCTCTATAAAGCGGATTGTCGTGAGACACTTGCTAGGAGCGTGTGCTTGACAGGAAAAATGGCTTATGGCTCTTGAGTTTCCCGATGATTTAAAGTATTTGGATACCCACGAATATGCCCGTGTCGATGAGGAAGAAGAGGTCGTCACGGTTGGTATCTCTGCCTTTGCAATTGATCAGCTTGGAGATATTGTCTTTCTGGAGTTGCCAGAAGTTGGAGATACTGTCGAAAAGGGGGAGACCTTTGGCACCATCGAGTCTGTCAAAGCCGTAGAGGATCTCAAATCACCGGTGACGGGAGATGTGTTGGAACGCAATGATCCTATTGTTGAATCACCCGAACAAATCGTAGACGACCCCTATGGGGATGCCTGGTTCCTCAAGGTGAAGGCAGAAAACCTTGAAGACTTAGACGATGCTATGTCTGCTGATGAATATCGCGATCAGGTCGAGGGCACCTAGTATCGCTATGGGGGATTCAAAATTAAGGCGGATCAGTTTTCCCAGTGTTTTGAATGGTGAGCCTATAGCGGCGTGCATTCGAGTCAAACATATCCCATTTCCTGTTCTCTATTCCCTGCTTCCTTAAGACACTGAGATGAGACTTGACCAAGCTGCACAAGGCTATATTTCTGCGGTAGTGTACCAGTGACCAGAATCCTTAGGTGGCGAACTCTGCAACTGCGATCGCACAGCCGCCGTTATTGAGGGAGTGGGTAAGCGCCGTCAACACCCTGACTAGCTCTGTACCAACCCGTCCTGAAGATTGACTAGAGACGTTCTGTTGCTGGATGCACTGGATAAAGTGCTGGCAAACTTCTGCGAGGGGTTCCTGCTGCGGAATAGGAATGCTTTCACGCTGAAGGCCGTTAGGACAAAAGCGATCGCCTTCCACCTCCAATGCTCCCCACTGTAGAACTAGGGGCTGTGGCTGCATTTCGTCAAAGATGAGTGTGCCGCGATCGCCCACAACACCTAAACGCCTTTGCTTGTCTGGATTTGCCCAGCTGACGTGCAGCGTTGCTTGAAAGCCACTGGGATACTGTAACTGTATCCAAACGACATCGGCGATGCCTTGGGAACCATGGGAAAGCTGACTGGATAGAGCACGATTAGGTTGCAGCCAAGTTTGTCCCTGTGCAGAAACTAATGCGGGTGTTTCCCCGAGCCAATGGTTAAAGATTGCAATGTCGTGAATGGCCAAATCCCACATTGCATCTACGTCACTGCGAACAGGCCCCAAATTTGTTCGAGTGGCATAGCCATAATGCACATTGCCTAACGCCTTGGTTGAGAGCAGTGATTGACCCTGTGCAACTACGGGATGAAATAAGTAGGTATGGTCCACAATGAGCTGACGATCGTGCTCGGCTGCTAGAGCGCACAGCTCATGGCACTCTTGGATAGACAGCGTTAACGGTTTCTCGACCAAGACGTGCTTATGAGCTTTTAAGGCTGCTTTGACCAACGCATAGTGGGTGGCGGCAGGCGTTGCGATCACGATCGCATCAATATCAGTTCTGGCTAATACCGTTGTTCCGTCTGTCGCAAGGTCAACGGTGTCGGCTAGCTCAAACTGATTCCGAATCATTGAGTGACGATTAGCGTTGGGTTCCACAACCGCCGCAACGTTAACAGTTGAAAGACTCAAAAAATTTCTAAGAAGATGGTTGCCCCATCGCCCGACGCCAAATTGGGCTAATCGAATGCGATCGTTGTTCATATACTTTAGACAGAAAATTTCAAGTGGGATTTTGCTTCGTGAACCATGAAGAAATCCAAGGGCTAGGATTGAAAAAAATCTTCAATCTTTGCTAGATAATCGCAATCTCTCCTGATATTCAGGGTGCCCAGATTAAGCTGTTGTTCATCCAACGGCTTGGAGAGCCTTTTTTTGGTTGCTAAGGTCTCGGTGCCTGTTAAACTAAATTCCAAAGGTCTTCAGGATAGTTTTGATTAATCGGTAAGAAACTAATACGCTGAATTTTAGAGGGCAACTTTCTCAAAAGAAAATTCTATTGAGCAATCGAGCACCAGCGTTTTAATCTTTTGAGAATATTTTTGAAAATTCACACAACAAAGCTGAGTTGATCTCTAGGGTCATCATCACAGATTCAGCCTTTGGGATGAGGCAACTTAGCTACCGATATAGTTCAATACTCCAAGGCCTGATAGATGGCGGTGTGTCTATGCACGGTTGCTATCGGCATTTTGAATCATGAAACCAATATTTCGAAAAATTGCTAAGGGAACGAGAGAAATTCCGATTGAATTGAATAGATTTCTCTCGAAAAAGTATCCTGATTTTGTTACCAATAGTTCTTCAGAAAGCCTGATGAATCAGGTTCCAGTCTTTATGTTTCATACGATTCACTATGAATCGTTCAAGGAACAGTTGGACTATCTAAAACGGAACAATTATTCTACGCTTTCCCTTAGAGAGTTTTTAGATTTCCTGAAAGGCAAATATCAACTAACTCAGCCGTCGGTCTTGTTGACGTTTGATGATGGCGAGAAAAGTTGGTACACCACTGCTTTTCCCCTGCTGAAGGCGTATGGCTTTAGGGCTGTTGGTTTTGTAGTACCACACTATATTCAAGCAAGCCCTGTTGAGCAAACCAATACCAAGAACTGGCTCTCCTGGCCAGAACTGATCGAGATGGACGAGTCTGGTGTTTTCGAAATTGAATCTCACAGCTATTACCATTCAAGAATTTTTGTGAGTTCTAAACTGGTTGACTTCTATCATCCAGGCTTTCCTGATGCATTGACGTTGGATGTGCCCTGGCTTGAAGACCAAGGGCGCTATACCAATACTCTGAGCTGGGGGACACCGATTTATGAGTGCGCTCCTAGGCTCAAGGGACAGGCTCAATATCGTGATTCAGTAAAAGTCCGGCAGGCTTGTACTGACTGGGTTGCATCTCAAGGTGGGGAGCGCTTCTTTGAAAACGCTAATTGGCGAAAAGAACTGCTACAGCAATTTCATTTAGCTCAAGAGAATTATGCCTCTGAAAAATTGGAGCATTATGAGTTGGATGAGCAGAGAAAATTTCACATGCTAAAGGACCTGACTGTGTCTAGAGAAATCCTTTCGGAAAAATTAAATAGACCAGTTAACCACTTGTGCTATCCGTGGGGTGTCGGCAGTGAGGAGGCCGTTTCTCTATCAAAAATAGCGGGGTACTCTAGCAACTTTTGGGTGTCCCTAGATCAGCGTAACTCTAATTTACCTGACGACTCTCCTTACTACATTCCTCGCTTGAAGGACGACTATCTTTTCAGACTTCCTGGCGACGGAAGGCATTCACTTTGGCGAATTTTTCGAACTAAGTTGAAGCGTAGAAGCAAGTCACTAGAAATCTATTAACTGCTTATATGAAGACTGTCTGCAATGCCCCTTGCCCAGTCTTGTTTAGCTGTCGGAAATACGAAACATCAGCCTCCCTATCATCAGTGCAAACAAGCTCCCAACGTGTACTTAAAACAGGGTTTTAAAGATGGCATTAAACACTCAGCTCCCAAAAGTGACCATCGGTATCATTAATTTCAACGGTAAGTCCAGCCTGCCGAGTACGATAGACGCTGCTAAAGCTTTGAATTATCCTGATTTCAATATCGTTGTCGCAGATAATCTGTCTACTGACGGTAGTCAAAAATGGTTGCAGGAACAGCATCCCGGCATAAATTGCTTATGTTTAGATTGCAATCGAGGCCCAGCTGCAGCTCGAAATGCTATCTTCAAAGCCACCGATGCTGCTTATGTTCTGTTTCTGGATAACGACATCGTGCTTGAGGCAGACACCTTGTCTCGTTTGATGCAGGTGATGACGATATCTCCCCGAATTGCTGCGTGTCATCCAGAAATCTGCGATCGCACTGACCTTTTTGTTCATCGCTATAATGGCAGCACCATTCACTATCTGGGTGCGCTAATTCCTCGCCCACAGCCTTCTGATAATCGCCCTCAATACGAGCTTTTCGATATCGTTTCAGGAGGTGCACTGTTAGTCAAAAGCAGTGCTGCTGAAGAAATTGGTTATTTTGACGAGGACTATTTCTTTAATTGGGAAGACGGAGATTTTGTGGCGAGGCTGACACTCGCAGGATACTGGTGTGTGAATGTGCCGGAGGCTATTGTTCACCATATGCAAAAGCCTCGGGGCACCTCAAAAGCCTATTACATGGTGCGCAATCGCTGGTTTTTCATGCTGAAGCTCTACGATTGGAAAACGTTGCTTTTGATATCGCCTGCTCTATTGGTCTTTGAGCTTTCTCAAGCTGCATTACTCCTGATTAAAGGTGAGTTTGTCACCTATTGGAAAGCAAACTTTGCCGTTCTCCAGAGTCTGCCTCAAATTTTAGAGAAGCGACGGGCGTTTCAAGCCTTGAAAAAGAAGCAGGATAAAGACTGGCTGCACGCTGGTGATGTTTACGTCTCCGCTAGCGTCGTCGATGCTCAATCCGTTCTTTCGCGGTTGATGGCAATTGTTTTTAGCCTGTTCTCTGCCTACTGGCGTCTTGTCAAGCCGCTCTTCAAGAACAATAGAGTGACTCAAAACCTAATGCAGAGCGACTTAGTTCTAGAGAACCCTGGAACATCACAGCGCTGATCATGGCGGCATATATTTGAGTCAATCACGCCCCATTCTCTATTCCCTGCTCCCTTAAGATGCTAGATGTATTTAACTAAGCTTGCACAGGGCTACAGGACCTACGTGCGATCGCAACCGGTTTAGCATTTATCCCTGAGATCATCTCATCTATCGTCTCGAACATCTTGGCTGGTCGGGGTGCGGTTCCGCATACCGATTTGCATTTTCATGCAACGGGTTTGGAGTGTTTTTGCCTGTTTCTACTGAGGTGAGCAGTTCACAATGGCTCTGTACAACACGGAGAGATCCTGGTTGTGCAGGCCAATCTTTCATGTCATGGTCTGCCATACCGTAAGCTCTTGCTCCGTGGTATCGGTTACGGTTCATTCAGGTTTGATAGGGTTGAAACCGCTTTGTCGTAAGGATCTTGCTGATTCTCCATGAAGCTGTACCTAGTTAACACCATCCATTCCGCGTTTTCTCCAAATTGCAGAGACGTGAAATAGGTGGCTTCTATGTCAGCTCAAACCGAAGACGGAACAAGTGTTTTCAGCTAGTAGAACCTGAAAAGTCAGAGACACATCGGAACGCAAGACGATAAAGGTGTAGTATGTCTACTTTTCAAAGTTCGCTTGAGCAATCTTCCGATCCATTAGGGTTAGAATCACTTTCTTCATTGGAACAAGCTTTAGCGATTGGGCAAGACTGGGTTGATCAGTTTTTGTCAGATGCCAACTGGCTTGAGAGCCTTACATTGCCTTTTGGTCAAACTTTTGACTTAGCAGCTGTCGGTGCTCTGTTCCAAGATGTTCTGTCCGGTAATTGGAGCGCTTTACCGAGCATCGAAATGCGCTCTAGCGACGACATCAATGGAGCAAACGGTGCTTTTGCAGCTACAACCAACACCATTTACTTAGCTGAAGATTTTGTTGATCGCTATGCCGACACCCCTGAACTCATTGCAGAAGTCTGGGTAGAAGAACTCGGTCACTTTGTAGACGCCCGTATCAACACTGTGGACAGTGCAGGAGATGAAGGCGCTATTTTTGCTGCCTTGATTCAAGGACTGACGCTCGATCAAGGTGACCTGGATGCTCTTCTGCATGAGGACGACAGCGTTGTTTTGAATCTTGATGGACAGGTCGTTGAACTAGAGCAGGCAACACCCGGCGTCAACCCGGCTTTCGATCTCATTGGATTAACGCAACTCCGTAACGACAATGACTTCGCGGGCATTGATGGGAGTGGATTCAGCGTTGCTGTGATTGACAGTCGAGTTGATTTTTCTCATCCCGAACTGCAACCTAACTTCAGGGCATTCGTTAACTTCACAGATGCTGAACAGCCTGATTTTCACGGAACGCACGTGGCTGGAAGCGTGGGCGCTCGCGACGAAAACTTAGGCGTTGCCCCAGATGTGGGATTAATTGGTTTGAACGTTTTTCCCAGCAATGCAAACCTAGGTGCTCGCAACGACGATATCTACGATGCGCTGAGCTGGGTACTCGACAACCATGAAGAATACAATATCGTCGCAGTCAACATGTCGCTGGGCAGCGGATTTTACTCCTCGGAGTCCCAGGTAATTGGAGACCCCACTCGTGAAATCATCAACCGTCTGGAGGGCGAAGGCATAACGGTTGTCTCAGCCGGGGGCAACTCTTACAAGGAAACTGAAGTGCAAAATTTCGGTGCCCCTGCTATTTACAGCACATTAGCAGTCGGGGCGGTTTGGCAAGATGCCTCGGAAAGGAATATCCAATGGGGGTCAGGTGCGATCGACTTCACGACGGGGGCAGATCGAGTCACAAGCTTTACCCAGCGTTTAGTAGCAGAAAACACTATTTTCGCACCTGGTGCCCTCATCACTAGCACGGTTCCTGGGGGTGATATTGGCTTGAGCGGTGGTACGAGCATGGCATCCCCCATCGTGGCAGGTGCAGTCGCGCTGATGCAGGAGGCTGCTCAACTGTTTGGAGGACGGCTGTTGACCCCGGCTGAAATCGTAGAGATTATGCGGTCTACGGCAGATGACATCTTCGACGGTGACGATGAAGACAACAATGTCAACAACAGTAACGAATCCTATCTGCGTTTGAATATTTACAGCGCAGTTTCTGAAATTGAACGGCGATTTCAAGATATTGCACCTACAGGAGATCCCAATGGCACCTTACGAGGCGCTATTATCGGGCCTCGATTGGATGGTTCGCCGGTCAATTCGGTGCTGGAGGCGATCGGGACGGATGGAGGCAGCACCTCAGTAGGTGATACCGATGTCGATATGATTCGCTTTGAGGTTGACTCCCCTGGTCGGGTCACTTTGGAACTGGGGACCCACCCCAATACTCCAGATGACTTCGATACTTATCTACGTTTGTTTGACGAAGATGGTCAGGAACTGGCCGCAAATGATGATATCCAGCCTGGAGTCGAGCAATTTTCTCGGATTACGGCGGATCTGGCTACAGGAACCTATTTTGTTGGCGTCAGCGGATACTTAAACGATGACTATGATCCAACCGTTGCAGGCAGCGGGGAACCCGGTGACACGGGCAGCTATGCCCTGCAATTGAGTCTGGAAAATGATGATCCAAATGGATTGATTTCGGGAGCGGTTCCCATTGTTTTTAGTGACAGCCGTGAACCCGTGGTGAATGGTGGCACGATTGGTTTTGACTATGGGGAACTGGTTGGGGTTGCCGATGTTGACCTCTTCGAAGTCCGTGTTCCCGATGATGGCATGCTACTGATCGATATCGACACACCGTTTGAAACTGATTTTGTCGATTCTTATCTCAGAATTTTTGATGAGAGCGGTAATGAACTGGTTGCCAGTGATGATGATTTGGCTGTAGATATTTCAGGTGAACCGGATGAGTTCACCGATTTTCGATTCCCCGGTCTGGTGTTTGAAGATCCCGACGATCGCGACTTTTTCTTTGGACATACAACAGACAGCTTTGTCTCTGGCACGGTTCAAGGGGGAGACGTCTATTACATCGGTGTTTCCGATTTCGATAACCAAAACTATGACCCCAACACCTTGAACAATCGCCGCGAAACGGGAGACGGCGGTGCTTATGATCTACACGTTACCTTTGCCAATAACGACCAAAATGGCAGTATTACTCAAGCTCTAGACGACTCCATCATTCCGCTGCCTGTCACCCAACAGGCTGGCACGATTGGCACTGATACGGACTTTGATAGTGGGCAGGTGTTTGATGTGGGCGATCGCGACGTTGATTTCGTCAAAATCAATTCGCCTACCGCAGGCATTCTAGAAATTGATATTGACTCCTACTCAGAGCCTAGTATCAGCGATACAGTTGATGCGGTTGCTTTAATTTTCGATGACCAAGGTAATCTTCTATCCCTCAACGATGACAATGAGGGGTCTTTTGACCCACTGCTTCAGTACGAGATTGCCGCCAATACGGACTACTACGTAGCTGTCACTGGGTACGGTAACGAAGATTTTGACCCGTTCCAATTGGCGAGTGGTACACCTGGAGACACGGGCGACTATCTCTTCAGTAGCCGTGTGTTACCGCTGAATCAAGTTGGCACGCTGTCTAACGACACTATTGGTGGTGGCTCAATTCAAGCTGTCGGTATAGGTTCCATCGTTCCTGGCTTCATCGGTCAGGACAATGGATTCTTCCGAGGCCCTGCCGATATTGATATCTTTCGTTTCACGCCGACCCAAAGCGGCATTGTCAATATTCAAACCCTTACCTTTGATGCCTTTAGTGCAGATACTTTCTTGCGGGTCTTCAATGCCAACGGAGTTGAGATTGCGGCTAATGACGACGCTGACTTCCTGACGACGGGAAGTGCTGTCAATGTTTCTGTCACGGCTGGCAGCACCTACTATATCGGCGTTAACGGATATAGTCCACAGGCACAAAACTACGATCCGTTTACCGGAATTGGAGCTGCTCCTGGTGTTCAGGGCGGTTACACTCTCGTTCTGAATCAGTCCTCAACAGCACCGATACCCACGTTTGAAGCTGATGATTATCTAGCCTCTAACCCTGACCTGATTCAGGCCTTCGGCTATAACCTTCAAGCGGCAACCGATCACTATCAGCGGTCCGGTCAGTTTGAGGGACGCGCTATTGACTTATTCCCGGAAGATCAATACTTCGCTTCCTATAGTGATTTGGCGGCTACTTTTGGCAATAATCCAGTTGCGCTGACCCGCCACTATATCGAACATGGTTTTCGTGAAGGGCGTGATCCTTTGCTCAGCTTTGACGGAGGGGCATATATTGCGTCTTATGGGGATCTAATTAATGCTTTTGGCTATAGTCCTGCTGCAGGTAAGGAGCACTACCGTCGCCAAGGTTATCCCGAGGGACGCAGTATCACCTTCCAAGCGGATGAATACATTGCGTCTTATGGTGACCTGATTCAAACGCTTGGATACAACCTAGATGCCGGAACCCAGCACTACATCACTCAAGGCATTTCAGAAAATCGCAGCCCTGACTTGTTCGATGCAGCGAGTTATCTCAACCGTTATGCAGACTTGCAGATCGCCTTTGGTACTAATCTGGATGCTGCTACACAGCATTACATTCAGACCGGTTTCTTTGAAGGTCGAATAGCTTAAGTCGCCGCGCTATAGGTGCATCTCTAAACAAAATGTAGGTCTGATTTGGCCTCCCTGCTCCTTAAATAGTGGGCAGGGAGGAATCATTTTCGGTCGGTTTGATGCAATGACGAACTATAAATGAGAAACCGAGTGGGCGACGCGAAAGTTTCGGGAGGACTGTTACGATAAATTCTTCAAGGGTCTCCTGAGTGCAATAGAGTATGGCTCAGCTAGACTCAGCGAATAAATCCACCCGGCTGGTGCTTGGGAAACTCAGCGAGAAGGAGCAACCTCTATGTGCGGAATCGTCGGATACATTGGAACACGCCCTGCTAGCGACATCCTGATGGAGGGACTACAAAAATTAGAGTATCGCGGCTATGATTCGGCGGGTTTGGCTACGGTTTCAGAGGGCGAACTTCAGTGTGTGCGGGCCAAGGGAAAGCTAAAAAATCTGTCTGAGAAGGTCGCTGGGCAAGAAAATTTAGCTCGTTTAGGCATCGGGCATACTCGTTGGGCAACTCACGGTAAACCAGAAGAACACAATGCCCACCCCCATACCGATACTTACAGTCGCATTGCGGTGGTTCAAAACGGCATTGTTGAGAACTACCGTGAACTGCGGGAAATGCTGAAGCAGAAAGGACATCAGTTTCGATCTGATACCGATACCGAAGTCATTCCTCACCTCATTGCTGAAACGCTAAAAAATCCCCCGGCGGAGACCGCGATCGCTGACAATCCTTTCTTTGAAGCGGTCCGAGTCAGCGTCAACCAGCTGGAGGGAGCGTTTGCCCTCGCAATTATCAGTGCAGACTATCCCGACGATTTGATTGTCGTGCGTCAGCAGGCTCCCCTCATAATCGGCTTTGGGCAGGGTGAGTTTTTCTGTGCGTCGGATACGCCGGCGATCGTACCCCACACGCGAGCGGTGCTGCCACTGGAGAACGGCGAACTGGCCAAGTTGACGCCTTTAGGAGTGGAGATTTATACCTTTGAGGGCGATCGCCTCAAGAAGCGCCCCTTCTCCCTGAACTGGAACCCCATCATGGTGGAGAAGCAGGGCTTCAAGCACTTCATGCTGAAGGAAATCTACGAGCAGCCGGGAGTAGTTCGCACTTGCTTAGAGACCTATTTGGACAATGCTTGGTCTAATGAGAGCGACACCTCTCCTGTGACCCTAAATCTGGCAGAGGATGTGCTGGATGCCATTGACACTATTCAGATTGTGGCTTGTGGCACCAGCTGGCACGCTAGCTTGATCGGTAAATACCTGATCGAGCAGCTGGCTGGGATTCCAACGCTAGTGCAGTATGCCTCGGAGTTTCGCTATTCGCCCTCGCCCTTGACTCGTAATACGCTAACCATTGGTGTGACGCAGTCTGGTGAAACGACGGATACCCTGGCAGCCCTTGAAATGGAGCAGAAACGGCGAGAGGCAGCTGATGATCCAGCCCTGGCTTCTAGAATGGTGGGCATTACGAATCGGAGCGACAGCTCGATTGCTCGACTCGTTCCTCATATCATCGACACCCAAGCGGGCATCGAAATTGGGGTTGCTGCAACAAAAACGTTCACGGCTCAGGTTATGGCTTTCTATTTCTTGGCGTTGGACCTAGCCTATCGTCGCGGCACCTTAAAGGGCGATCGCCTAGAGCAAATCCTGATGGGGCTGCGTCAGCTTCCTGCCCAGATAGAATTGATCCTGGAAAGCCAAGAGCGCTATATCGAAGAACTGGCCCATAGCTTCAACGAAACCCAGGACTTCATCTACATCGGTCGGGGCATCAACTTCCCCATTGCGTTGGAAGGAGCACTGAAGCTGAAAGAAATTAGCTATATCCATGCGGAGGGTTATCCGGCTGGAGAAATGAAACATGGCCCGATCGCGCTACTGGACGAGAAAGTGCCTGTGGTGGCGATCGCGATGCCGGGAAGTGTATATGACAAGGTACTCTCCAATGCTCAGGAGGCCAAGGCACGAGATGCGCAACTTATTGGCGTTGTGCCTATGGATGATGAGGAAGCAGAAGAGACCTTTGATGAGTGTCTTCCCGTCCCACCTGTGGATGAACTGCTGTCCCCCGTTCTCACAGTGATTCCCCTACAGCTCTTGGCCTACCACATTGCTGCCCGTCGTGGTTTGGACGTAGATCAGCCGCGAAACTTGGCAAAGAGTGTGACCGTAGAATAGGCACAGCGACGTTTGGACATAGTCCCGCCATGATTACCACAAACTTGACGCTGGTTGATGGGCTGTATGAAGTAGAGGAACTGAGGGGAAGGAGTCTCTTGAAATCACCGCAATTTCCTGAGCTAGTGTTAGAGATGAGCCAGGGGCTTAAGCCTGAAGGGTAAGCGCGATCGCGACTGTCCGTACGGCTAGCCGTCGCCCGCTCCATCAGGACATTGCTGGCATCAAATCAGCAAATCAAGACTTTTACTCAATTTTCATACGAATGTGGGAAAGACATCAATGTCCAGTGCAAGTAAGCAAAGTGGCTGTACTGAGGTGTCTCGGAGACTTTGCGACATTTATTTACTCTTAACAGAGACTAAAGCTTTAGCTCACAAAACGTCATAAATGGGGGGATTCTGCCTTAGTATGAGTAGGTAAGTGCACCTATTGGTGTTGAGTTACGATTGCCGACGGCAAGAAAAAGACTAGGAGGATTTTATGGCGCTCGTCCCCATGCGGTTAATGCTGGACCATGCAGCTGAGAACGGTTATGGCATTCCAGCATACAACGTCAACAACCTGGAGCAAATCCTGGCGATTATGCAGGCTGCTGACGAAACCGATAGTCCGGTAATTCTGCAAGCTTCTCGTGGTGCTCGTAAGTATGCGGGTGAGAACTTCTTGCGGCACTTGGTTCAGGCAGCGGTTGAGAGCTATCCCCATATTCCGGTTGTAATGCACCAGGATCATGGAAACAGCCCTGCAACTTGCTATTCCGCTATCCGTAATGGCTTCACCAGCGTTATGATGGATGGCTCTTTAGAAGCTGACGCAAAGACTCCTGCTAGCTTTGAGTACAACGTCAACGTGACGGCTGAGGTCGTCAAAGTGGCTCATGCGATCGGCGCTAGCGTTGAAGGTGAGTTGGGCTGTCTCGGTTCTCTAGAAACTGGTGCTGGCGAAGCTGAAGATGGTCACGGTTTTGAGGGAACTCTCAGCCATGACCAGCTGCTGACTGACCCCGATGAGGCTGTTCAGTTTGTAGAAGCGACTCAAGTAGATGCTTTGGCTGTTGCGATCGGTACTAGCCACGGCGCTTACAAGTTCACCCGTAAGCCCACTGGTGAAATCCTGGCTATCAGCCGTATCGAAGAGATTCACCGCCGTCTGCCCAACACTCACTTGGTCATGCACGGTTCTTCTTCCGTTCCTCAGGAATGGTTGGACATGATCAACGAGTACGGCGGTCAAATTCCTGAGACTTACGGTGTACCTGTTGAGGAAATCCAGAAGGGTATCAAGAGCGGTGTTCGCAAGGTCAACATTGATACTGACAACCGTTTGGCAATCACGGCTGCAATTCGTGAAGCGGCTGCTAAGGATCCTTCCAACTTTGATCCTCGCCACTTCATGAAGCCTGCTATCAAGTACATGAAGCAGGTTTGCCGCGATCGCTATGAAGCTTTTGGTACTGCTGGCAACGCAAGCAAAATCAACCAAGTTGGGGTTGAGGTCTTCGCGGCTAAGTATGCTGCTGGCGAATTGGATGCCAAGATTAAGACTGCTGCTGCTGTATAAGCCTTAGCATTAGTTGATTCTTTCAAAACCGAAAAGCCGATGCTAGTATTGGCATCGGCTTTTCGGTTTTCATAGCTTTATCCATCTAGGCTGAGGCACCTAGCGGCATCCAGGTGCTTGGTCCCTAACTGGATGGCTCGCCGTCTTGTCCTAATGGAACTGACGGCTATGCCAATGTTCTCGAATCCACAATCGAAAATCTAAAACCGAGAATTGGCATTACCATCCCCAGGTTCCCAGTCCACCTTTGAACGGTCCCACAATATCGCTCGTAATCCAGCCGCCGTAAAAATCCCCTTCTTGAGCGCGAACCTGCTCATCGTCAACGTAGCAAGCGTCCATTTTGCTGGGATAAAGGGCAATACAATTTTGAATGGCGGCAAATCGGTCTGTGGGTTCTGGATATCGCCATATCGCGTTGCTAGCTCGGCGATCGCCAACAACCACGTCGAAATACTGGGCTACACCTTTCCACTCACAAAAGGTTGAGCGCTGTACAGGTTGAAGGTACTGCTGTTGCACGTCCTCTAGGGGGATGTAATAGGCGGGAGGATGGCTGGTTTCCAGAACGCGGACTGTTTGACGAGAATCTGCAATAGTTACGCCATTGAAGACAACTCGGATATGGCGCGAAGAGTTCTCTACCCTGGGAGGACGCGGATAGTCCCATACCGATTCCTGACCCGGACCCGGCTCAATGCGCTGTACCATGATACTTTTTCCAAATCACCTTGATATCTGTATCTGGCATTGTGACATAGGGAATAAGACTGGTCTTTGACCCAACTCGGCTAAAACTTGAGCAAATGCCCATGCAAATGACAAGAAATTCTGTAAGGTTGTGTGTAGTCGACTAAGCATCTGATGTGGCAAACTCTAACTCCAACGAACCTCAAATGGAACCGTTAAGTCGCGTCCAGATATTGGTCGCGATGGGGGTTACAGCCTTGGTGCTTTTGCTGATTGCCCGATTCTGGCTTTTGTTTGATTCGGTGGCACTACTGTCCGTTTCGTTCAGTGCCGAGATCCTGCTAGTCGGTATGGGCATTGGTTTAGGGATTACTGGCGCGAGTGCGATCGCCTATCAGGTTTGGCCGAGCTATCGCAAAAGTGCCGATGTTTATCTCAAAATGGTGTTGCAGCCCCTAGTATGGACTGACCTGATTTGGATGGGCCTATTGCCTGGACTCAGCGAGGAGTTACTATTTCGAGGCGTGATGTTGCCTGCGATCGGTATGGATACCAATGGTTTAGTGTTCTCCAGCTTGTGTTTTGGGGTTCTCCATCTCAGCGGTTTGCAACAGTGGTCCTATGTGGTCTGGGCCACTGTCATTGGGTTCATTTTAGGGATCAGCGCATTGCTCTCTGGAAATCTGTTGGTCCCCATCATTGCGCATATCACTACCAATCTTCTAGCCAGTTTTGTCTGGAAGGTCCGATCAAAATCGCCTTAGACCTTGCCAAAACGACGATGTCGTTTTTGGTAAGCACACAGCGCCTGATGGAACTCAAGCGTGTTGAAGTCTGGCCATAGGGCATCTGTAACATAGAGTTCTGCGTAAGCTAGCTGCCACAACAGGAAATTACTGATTCGCATTTCGCCGCTAGTGCGAATTAACAGGTCAGGATCGTCCAAGCCTGCCGTGTAGAGGTGGTGAGCAAACATGGATTCGTCGATGTCCTCAAGCGCCACTTTGCCCTGCTGCACTTGCTTGGCGATCGCCCGACACGCTTGCACAATCTCTTGCCGTCCACCATAGTTCGTTGCGACGGTAAACCGAATGCCAGGGTTATGGCGTGTTTGCTGAACGGCTTTGTCGATCTCTGTCTGCAAAGACGCTGGCAAAGACTGCAAATTGCCTACAAACTGGATGCGGACGCCCTCCTCCATCATTTCAGCCAGTTCCTGACGTAGAACCCGTTCAAACAAGGTCATCAGAAAATCCACTTCTTCCAGAGGTCGTCCCCAATTCTCAGTGGAAAAAGCATAGGCCGTGAGCGCCATAACTCCCCAGTCGCTACAGGTGCGCAGTAGCTTTTTCAGCGTGTCAACTCCACGCCGATGGCCCATGATGCGAGGCAGTCCCCGCTGTTGTGCCCAGCGTCCATTACCGTCCATAATCACTGCCACATGGCGAGGCAGCCGTTCGGTATCTAAGTCAGAGGGTAGAGAGGAAGTTAGAAGTGGCTCAGCGGTCATTTTTTTCCACGAGAAGCGGACGACGAAAAGAAGGGCAGGCGTTGTAGGAGCGATCGCCCCTGACTCCGCAACCGTTTGCTGAGACTTCTCAGTTGAGGGGTTACAGAGTCTCGGTCAGCCGATAAGGATAATCGAGCGCTCAACAACTCCCTTAGTTTACTGCTGGTTAGGGGACGAATTAGCCTTCCACCTTCCGCCACTGAAATTGACCCGGTTTCTTCTGAAACGACGAGGCAAATGCAATCTTCCACTCGTTCTGTAATTCCCATTGCTGCGCGATGGCGGGTCCCTAATTGTCTTGATGCTGACCGCTCTGAAATCGGCAAAATCACTCCAGCCGCAACGACACGAGTGCCCCTTACCAAAACAGCTCCGTCGTGCAATAGCGTACTGGTTTGGAAAATGGTTTGTAAGAGTTCCCGTGAAACTTCTGCATTGAGTTTGACCCCAGGCACTGAAAAATCCCGTTCGTCAATCGGACGGTCTGTTTCAACAATAATGAGTGCTCCGATGCGATTCTGTGACAGCTCCTTGATCGCATCAACCAATTCGTCAATGACATTATCAGGCTGCGATGTCATCATTTCGCGATCAGCGATGACCAATAGCTGGCCTAAACGTCCTCGGCCAATTTGTTCTAACAGTCGCCGAAATTCTCCCTGCAAGATAAAGGCCATAGCAACAGCTGAGCCAATGACGAGTTTGTCCAGCACAAACGCTAGCAGAGCCAAGCCGACATTGCGGCTGATGGTGGAAGCCAAAAGTAACACGATGAATCCTCGAACCATCCACAGGGTGCGGCGCTCACCGATGAGCACCAAGATGGTGTACACCAGTAGCACGACCAGCACTCCATCCAGGAGCCTTAATGGCCATCCCCTTAAAATTTCGAGGATTAGCTGCCCTCGCTCCCAGAATTGCCCCATGTGCAGTGCCGTAGCGTAAATCTAACTGCTGTCATCGACGATCATCAAAGCCCGCTAGAGGCTGATAGTGCTTCTAAGCTTCTTCCACCGTAAACTCTTCTTTTGGCTTGAGACATTCCCTAAAAAGGGAAGCGTCCCAATTGCGAACTAACCGTCAGTCGGCGTGGCAGTGGGTGCGAGTGCCTCAGGCAAACAATCGTGACGAATTAGATCCTGAAGTGTTTCCCGTTTGATAATCAGGTGCGCTTCACCATCTTTCACGAGAACTGCTGCGGGTCTAGGCACTCGGTTGTAATTGGATGCCATGCTGTAGTTATAAGCACCGGTTCCTGCGACTACAACAATGTCGTTTGGCTGTACTGAAGGTAAGCTGGCTTCCTGAATGATTACATCCCCAGATTCACAGTGCTTGCCAGCCAGAGTCGTTTTTTCGGTTAGAGGGGCTGACATACGATTTGCCACCAGTGCGCGATAGACCGACTGATAAGTAATTGGGCGGGGATTGTCTGACATCCCACCATCAACGGCAACGTAGGTGCGAATCCCCGGTACAGTCTTTTGACTGCCCACGGTGTAGGCCGTGACGCAAGCGGAGCCAATGAGCGATCGCCCAGGCTCACAAATCAAACGAGGAAGAGACGCACCCAATTCTTTGCAGGCTTGAACGACTGATTCAGCGACTGTTTTTACCCAAGTGTGAATGCTGGGGGGGTCGTCTGACTCGGTATAACAAATACCTAAACCACCGCCTATATCTAACTCAGAGATCGGCAAGCCATATTCTCTCGCAACTTGAATCCACCGCACCATAACTTCCGCTAAGTCCTGGTGGGGTTGAAGTTCAAAAATCTGTGACCCGATGTGAGCATGGAGACCAATGCATTGTATCTGAGGCTGCTGAGCCACGTATTTAAAGACGTCTTCGAGTTGGTCTGGATCAAAGCCAAACTTGCTGTCCAAATGCCCTGTCCGAATGTACTCATGGGTATGACACTCGATACCGGGTGTTAGTCTTAGCAAGATCGAGGCGGTTGTGTCAGATTCTTTGAGACATTGCGTCAAAAGCTTCAGCTCAAACCAGTTGTCGACTACGATGCGACAGCCAACATCGATTCCCATCTGTAGCTCTTGCGCTGATTTGTTGTTGCCGTGAAAGTAAAGATGATTAGCTGAGACGCCAGCTTGGGTAGCAGTGAGCAATTCGCCCCCAGAGACAACATCAATTCCGAGGTCTTCACTGTTAACAACTGCACAGACGGCTAGGCAACTCCACGCTTTCGAGGCATAGATTACCAAAGATTCTCCTGGATAGTGCTGAGTCATCGCATCTCGGTACTGCTGGCAGGCTAGTCTGAGAGTGCTTTCGTCCAGGATGTAGAGGGGTGAGCCGAATCGCTCGATTAATTCCGGAACGTCGCATCCCCCAATGACTAAATGGTCCTGCTCGGAAACTTCTGCTGAAAGGGGTAGCAGTTTTTGATTGGGGGAAGTCATTTGCTCTGTAGAGTCAGCAGCATTGGCTGACAGGTAGCTGAGGCTGTTTGGTGTGGAATCGAGTGTAGAAACCATGAGAGTTGTGACTCTGATGAACTAGTCAGGTTGAGAGAATTCAGTTGGTCTGTAACGGTATGCCCGAATCATCAGTGTACAATCGAGAGCCTTAATGTTGCCGACACTATGATTTACGTGACTTGTCGTCCTTTGGCACTCCGAGACCTGTCTCAGATTGTGGCTTTGGATGAACGCTGTTTTGGCGGACTTTGGAGTCAATCAGCTTATCAAAGAGAAAGAGAAAGCCCAAACAGTGATCTGTTGGTACTTGAAATTGAAGACACGGTTGACCAAACCGATTCACTCATTGGCGTTGGGTGTCTATGGGCCATCTTAGAGGAAGCGCATATTACCGTGCTGGGGATTGATCCGGCTTACCAGCGTCGAGGTCTAGGCCAGTGGTTACTGACGAGATTATTGCTAGCGGCGAGCGATCGCGGCCTCACTCATGCCACGCTGGAAGTCCGCCAGTCTAATCAGAAGGCCCAAGCGCTCTATCAAAAATTTGGATTTAATGTTGCTGGTGAGCGAAAACGATACTACGCCAATGGGGAAAATGCGTTGATTCTTTGGAAAAATGGGCTGCAAACCCCAGAATTTACCAAACAGCTTAGCGTTGCTCAGGCTAAGCTAAGAGAACAAGTGGCAACCAGGGGATGGTCCGTGAGAGAAGTGCTATTAGCTACAGAAGACGCACAGCTTTTGCCTGACTAAATATGGCTTACGGCACTGCCTTTCAATCCAGACAATCAGGAGTCTTCAGGGAGAAAATTAAGAGAAGGCAATAAAAGTTTAAGAGACTTTGAGGGACTCCGCCTGTCCTAATCCCAAACAAAGTTTACAGGGTGCGGTTTTCACCACTGTGTACAGTGCCACAGTTCACCAATACCCCTGTGCTAAGATCACCACTAACCAGCGCGCAGCAGGTATTTGGATTTCCACATGTTTGAACGCTTCACAGAAAAAGCCATTAAAGTCATTATGCTCGCCCAGGAAGAGGCCCGCCGCTTGGGTCATAACTTCGTAGGGACCGAGCAGATTCTCCTTGGTCTTATAGGGGAAGGTACAGGCGTTGCTGCTAAAGTTCTCAAATCGATGGGCGTCAATCTCAAAGATGCGCGCATCGAGGTCGAGAAGATCATTGGTCGCGGCTCTGGGTTTGTTGCGGTTGAAATTCCCTTCACCCCTCGCGCTAAGCGAGTTTTAGAGCTGTCCCTTGAAGAGGCACGTCAATTAGGTCATAACTACATCGGTACGGAACATTTGCTGTTAGGGCTGATTCGCGAAGGCGAGGGCGTCGCTGCCCGCGTGTTGGAAAACTTGGGTGTTGATTTGTCCAAGGTCCGCACTCAAGTTATTCGAATGTTGGGTGAGACCGCAGAGGTTTCCTCTGGAGGCGGCCAAGGTCGTACTAAGACACCTACTTTAGATGAGTTCGGTTCCAATCTGACTCAGATGGCGGGTGAGGGTAAGCTTGATCCGGTTGTCGGTCGTCAAACTGAAATTGAGCGTGTCATCCAGATTCTGGGCCGTCGAACGAAAAACAACCCGGTCCTCATTGGTGAACCAGGAGTCGGCAAAACTGCGATCGCTGAAGGACTGGCTCAGCGCATTACCAACGGTGATATTCCCGATATTCTTGAAGAGAAGCGTGTCGTGACTCTGGATATTGGTCTGCTCGTTGCAGGTACCAAATACCGGGGTGAGTTTGAAGAGCGACTCAAGAAGATTATGGATGAAATCCGCTCTGCCGGAAATGTCATCCTGGTCATTGATGAAGTTCACACGCTAATTGGTGCCGGTGCTGCTGAGGGCGCCATTGACGCTGCTAATATCCTGAAGCCTGCTTTGGCACGGGGTGAGTTGCAGTGCATCGGTGCGACCACGCTAGACGAGTATCGTAAGCATATTGAGCGCGATGCTGCTCTGGAACGTCGTTTCCAGCCCGTGATGGTGGGTGAGCCTAGCGTTGAGGAAACAATTGAGATTCTTCATGGTTTGCGCGATCGCTACGAGCAGCACCACAAGCTCAAAATTACTGACGATGCCTTAGATGCTGCTGCTAAGCTATCGGATCGATACATCTCAGATCGATTCTTGCCCGATAAGGCGATTGACTTAATTGATGAAGCGGGTTCTAGGGTTCGCCTCATCAATTCGCAATTGCCGCCTGCTGCGAAGGAGCTGGATAAGGAACTGCGTCAGGTTCTTAAGGATAAGGACAATGCGGTTCGGTCTCAGGACTTTGATCGAGCGGGTGAACTGCGCGATCGTGAGATGGAAATCAAGGCCGAAATTCGCAGTATTGCTCAGAGCAAGAAATCCGAAGGCGAGAATGGCGACGACATGCCCTTCGTCGGTGAGGAAGATATTGCTCAAATTGTGGCCTCTTGGACGGGCGTACCCGTGAACAAACTCACGGAATCTGAGTCCGAAAAACTGCTGCACATGGAAGATACCCTGCATCAGCGGTTGATTGGTCAAGACGAGGCTGTGAGGGCCATTTCACGGGCTATTCGTCGGGCACGAGTCGGACTTAAGAACCCCAACCGACCCATCGCTAGCTTTATCTTCTCGGGTCCAACAGGGGTAGGTAAGACTGAGCTAACGAAAGCATTGGCGGCCTACTTCTTCGGTTCTGAAGACGCCATGATTCGGCTTGATATGTCCGAATTCATGGAGCGCCATACGGTTTCCAAGCTTATTGGTTCCCCTCCTGGCTATGTTGGCTATAGCGAAGGCGGGCAGCTTACTGAGGCTGTGCGTCGTCGCCCCTACACGGTGGTCCTGTTTGATGAGATTGAGAAGGCACATCCTGATGTCTTCAACATGCTGCTTCAAATTTTGGAAGATGGTCGCCTAACTGATGCTAAAGGACGCACGGTAGATTTCAAGAACACGCTGCTGATCATGACCTCTAACATTGGTTCGAAGGTGATTGAGAAAGGTGGCGGCGGTTTAGGCTTCGATTTCGAAGACGATCACGCAGAATCTCAGTACAACCGCATCCGTTCCCTCGTGAATGAGGAACTGAAGCAGTATTTCCGTCCTGAGTTCTTGAACCGCTTGGATGAGATTATCGTCTTCCGTCAGCTCACGAAGGATGAGGTTAAGGAAATCTCTGACATCTTGTTGAGAGAAGTCTTTGGTCGTCTGACTGAGCAAGGAATCGAGCTTCAGGTGACTGATCGATTCAAGGATCGTTTGGTGGAAGAGGGCTACAATCCTAGCTATGGTGCTCGACCGTTACGTCGTGCAATTATGCGGCTTCTGGAAGATACTCTGGCTGAGGAAATCTTGTCTGGTCGCCTGAAAGAGGGAGATACAGCAATGGTTGATGTTGACGACTCTGGTAAGGTCGTTATCAGTCCCGGCGAACGTCGCGAACTGTTATCAGCAGCTGATTAGGCGCTGGCGATTCCAGAAACTAATTGACATTGAGCGGCAACTTCTTTCTAGAGGTTGCCGTTTTGTTAACTTTCTTGAAGTCGATTCTCTGATACCTTGCGTTGTCTCTTCAGCAACCTCAATAATAATCAGCATAGGTTTTCGGTGATATATCTCTTCGAAATCTGATTGCAAAATTTAGCGATAAGACCAGCTGGGAGTATTGACATGGGTCTGATTAAGAAAGTTTTTGGGGGTATTTTTGCCTTCATCGGTGGCATCTTTGGCGGTCTCTTTAAGGGAAAGAAAAACGAATTCTTTATGGAGCTTGAAGAGGCAGCTGCTCCCGTTTTGGAAGCTGTTGAAGCGAATACACCTTCTGTTCCAGAGGCGGCAAAACCAGCAGCAGCACAAGCTGACGCAACGCTTGCTAAACAGAAAAAAGCAGCTCCTGCTGCCAAGAAATCTGCTAAATCAACGACAGCTTCTCAGCCGCCGGCTGATCTAGCACAAGCATCGTCTCTTGCAGAAGCGACAGCCCCCATGTCAGCTCCTGTTAAAGCTGACATGCCCACGGTCAAAAACTTCTCGACTGACTATTTGGTGAACCCTAAGGTGAACCGTTCGCCGCGTCGCCGTCCAGGCCCTAGCGTCGGTCCTTTCAAAGAAATGGCTCGTGATCTTAAGAAATCGCCTTCTATGGGCTAGCGCGGTTTCCCTGAAAGCTTCATAAGAACTGAATGATAGCCAAGCAGATTCTCTAGTCTGCTTGGCTATTTTCCTGAAATGGACAAACCAGACAAACCAATGGTTATGAAGAAATGCGATGCCTCACACTTCGAGCCTGCAGCCAGCGTAGCCAGAGCCAACCGATAAAACAGCCGATCGCGTAGTAGGGAAAGTCGTCCCAAGTAAAAGTGTTTCCTAGCACCAATCGTCCTACTAAAGTTGCTCGAATGGCTTGCAGCCATGCGGGTTGCCAGAGCTGTAGACATTCAAGAATACAGGTGGCAATCAAAATAGATAGAGCAACGGTTACTGGACGAAGACTAGGGATGATGATGGCGAGAAGCAGCATCCAGAAGATTTCATAGGGAATGCCTCCGAAGGTGTCATTGAGCCAAGCTTCACCAGCGCCTTGATAAAACTTGGTCACCAACCCAAAAGGCACGATAAAGGCCATGCTCAACAATAGATTGCGACGATATTGACTCATAGGAATACGTATTGATATCAATTTATCTGAAATATTGGACTAATTTTGGGAATTTTGCCTCTTTCCGAGCGTTGGGTTGCGATCGCAGTCACGATAGCGCCTAGATTATCGTTGGCTTGCTGGATAGAATCAGCCCCTACAGACAATAAGCCTAAAATCTCAGGCGTCCTTCATTAAACTTTTGGATTGTTAGGCGATCGCCTATAGTCTTCCCCACAAGCTTTTAGCATTCTCTGCTCCGAAGGGGGTATTTCTGTGGCACTCTGAGAGTGGCGTATTCAGTAAATCTATTGAGACTTAAGGGCTATGCAAACCCTTCCTTCCCCTCCTTCTTTGTCCACACCTACCGAAGCCGAATTTGACACAACGATTCATCGTCGGAAAACTCGTCCTGTTAGAGTCGGCGACGTCATTATTGGTGGGGGTGCTCCTGTTGTCGTTCAGTCGATGATCAACGAAGACACGCTGGATATCGAAGGATCTGTCGCTGCCATTCGTAGACTGCACGAGATGGGTTGTGAAATTGTGCGGGTGACCGTACCCAGCATGGCTCATGCAAAAGCGCTTGCTGATATCCGGGAAAAGCTTGAAAAAACTTACCGTCGCGTACCTTTAGTTGCAGATGTGCACCATAACGGTATGAAGATTGCCTTAGAAGTGGCTAAGCATGTTGATAAGGTTCGCATCAACCCAGGACTATACGTTTTTGAGAAGCCGCAGTCTGGTCGTACTGAATATACCCAAGCAGAGTTTGAGGAAATTGGCAGCAAGATTCGCGAGACATTGGAACCTCTTGTGGTTTCCTTACGGGAGCAGAACAAAGCAATGAGGATCGGCGTGAATCATGGTTCTCTTGCTGAGCGCATGTTGTTTACCTATGGCGATACCCCCGAAGGGATGGTGGAATCGGCTTTGGAGTTCATCCATATCTGCGAATCTCTTGACTTCCGTAATATTGTTCTCTCCCTCAAAGCGTCACGGGTACCCGTCATGCTGGCAGCGTATCGGTTGATGGTGAAGCGCATGAATGAATTGGGTATGGACTACCCTCTGCATTTGGGAGTGACAGAAGCGGGTGATGGTGAATATGGTCGCATCAAATCGACTGCTGGTATTGGTACCCTGCTAGCTGAAGGGATTGGTGATACCATTCGTGTCTCTCTCACAGAAGCGCCGGAAAAAGAAATCCCAGTTTGCTACAGCATCCTGCAGGCACTGGGACTTCGTAAAACTATGGTGGAATATGTCGCCTGTCCTTCCTGCGGACGTACGCTGTTCAACTTAGAAGATGTCCTGCATGAGGTCCGTGAGGCAACCAAACATCTCACCGGTTTGGATATCGCGGTTATGGGGTGTATTGTGAATGGACCTGGAGAAATGGCAGATGCTGACTACGGCTATGTCGGAAAAACGCCTGGATATATATCGCTCTATCGAGGACGCGAGGAGATCAAAAAGGTCCCCGAAGATCAGGGTGTTGCGGAGCTGATCAATTTGATTAAGGCAGACGATCGCTGGGTTGATCCTGAATAGTTTGGCCTTGGATGTTGCTTATGGCGGGATGAGTTTTAAATTTGAGATCTTTAAATTAACTCCGTCTCCCTTGTCATATCGGGTGTAGTGAAACCAACTCATGATCTCAGGCCTTTCTTACTGTTTACTCAGACAGCCTGACTATGATGTATATACTTGTTCACAACCTGATCTAGCGAAGCGCGTCTATTGAGCTTGTGCTAAATTGGGCATAATTGCCGACGGAAATAATTTTATGGCGATCGCAAAGCGAGGATTGATTCTAGGGGCAACGGCTGTGGCTGTTGCTGGCGTCATTGTGACAGGTGCCGGACTTCACCTTTCTCAGGGCAAAGCTTTTTTTGAAGAAAGTCCTAAAGAAGTCATTGATGAAGTTTGGCAATTAATTGACAACACGTATGTCGATGCCACTTTCAATCAAGTTGATTGGGAAGCGGTGCGAACCGACTACTTGGGCCGTGAATACACGTCTCAAGATGCTGCTTACGAAGCGGTTCGCGAAATGCTGGAACTGCTTGAAGATCCCTACACTCGCTTCATGGATCCTCAAGAATTTCGCAACATGCAGATCGACACCTCCGGCGAGCTGACTGGGGTTGGTATTCAAATTACTCAAGAAGAGGAAACAGACGAAATTGTTGTCGTCGCTCCCATCGAAGATACCCCCGCTTTTGAGGCGGGATTGCGCTCCCAAGACGTCATCGTCAAGATCGATGGCGAGAGTACTGAAGGGATGGAACTCAATGATGCTGTCAGCAGAATTCGAGGCACTGTCGGCTCTACGGTCACGATAACGGTTCGCCGTGATGACGAATTAATTGACTTTGATTTGACTCGTGCTCGTATTGAAATTCATCCGGTTCGTTTTTCCATTAAAGACGAACCGGAAGGCCCGATTGGTTACATTCGCCTGACCCAATTCAGCAACAATGCTTCGGGTGAAATGCGTGATGCGATTGAAACTCTGGAATCCGAGAATGTAGTGGGCTACATTCTCGATTTGCGATCAAACCCAGGAGGGCTTCTCTATTCCAGTATTGAAATTGCTCGCATGTGGTTGGATGATGGACCGATTGTCTCTACCGTTAACCGCCAAGGCATCGTGGATGAAGAGATAGCCAACAATCGAGCAATGACAGACAAGCCGCTGGTTGTTCTGGTTGATGGAGGCTCTGCCAGCGCTAGTGAGATTTTGTCGGGTGCCCTTCAGGATAACGATCGCGCTCAGCTGGTCGGAACACAAACCTTCGGCAAAGGTTTGGTCCAGTCTGTTCGTAGCCTGCCAGACGGCTCCGGCGTCGCGATCACAATTGCCAAATATCTTACGCCTAGTGGACGTGATATCAATCAGCAGGGTATTGAACCCGATATCACTGTCGAGCTTTCTGACGAAGAACGTGAATCACTGTCGGTGGATCGAGAGCGTATTGGGACATTGGAAGATCCTCAGTACGCTCGGGCACAGGAGTTGCTGCTGCAAACGGTTCGCTCTGGGCAAAGCACAGCTGAACTGCAATAGTTTCTGAGGAGGATAAAGGGACACGACAAGGCAGTCCGTCTACCTCGGCTGACACTTACCTGCTCGAATTAGACCAACTCGCTTAGCGATCGCGTCGCTCTGAGTTTCAAAGGGACCCCATTTTTCGGTGTAGTCGTTTGTCTCAAGCTCGTCAACAGTTGAAATTTCGCACTGGCCGGATTGCCCTTTGACAATGTACCAGGCGCTATTTTTGTCACCCATTGTTTAATTCCTTATTGGTTTTCTCTTGACTTAATAACAGTATCGACCGTTTCTATTAGGGTAAAGCTGTTCTTCGCCCTTGCGAGTCGCTCCAATCAGGGTGGACACAACAACGCATCGGTTTTTAGCAACACCATCTCGGCTATCTATCGTAAGGGTGCTCAAGCGATAGCGGACATTGCCTTGAAAACCAAAGCGGACGTAATAGGTGCCTTCTTTCTTGGCCAACGTTGTGTCATTTGGGTCTAAGACAAGGTTTGGATGAAGGGCTTGCCAATTTTTGACGTCTTTCCAGTCCGTTGTATTGGCATGAACAGCCCATTCAATTCGATTGTCGGTCTCGCGTAAGCTAAACCGCCAAGAATGGCCATGGGCGATCGCAGCGCTCTGGGCTTGCTGGATACCTGAGCGCAGTTCATCACGGGCAACAATCACCTGCTGATTAGCCCAAAATTTAAGCCAGGAGGGAATTGCGATCGCCGCCAAAATGCTGATGATGACGACAACGATTAATATCTCAATGGCTGTGAACCCCGCGTTGGATGAGCAGTTGCGCCGCTGGGCGCATTCTCGGCTTCGAGAATAGATCATGTTCGGCACCCTAATTCGTTTCAGAGTGCCCTGTCCCGATTACCGTGGCGACTACGACTTAAGGCTAAACATGAAATGGAGCGATGACGTGGTGTTTCTCTAACCATCGCGCAACTTTCAGAATCACCGCTTCTTGATAAGGGGCGGCAATGATTTGAACACCTACTGGGAGCGCGCCTGGTTCAGCGACGGGCGCTGAGAGAACTGGCAGCCCAATAAAGGATAAGGGTTGCGTATATAACCCCAGATGAGGTCGCACTAGAATCGACTGTCCTGCAATATCCATTGTTTTCTGATCGATGAACGGAGCAACGCAGGGGGTTGTCGGAGCAATGAGCACATCAACCTGATCAAAGATTGATTTGACCTGAGTTTGAAACCATCGACGAAATCGCTGAGCTTGAAGATACCAACTAGCAGGAATCATGGCTCCAGCCAGAAAGCGATCGCGGGTCTCTGGATCAAAGTCCATCAGACGAGTTTGCAGTCGCTGAAGGTGTAGCTGACTACCCTCACTCGCGGTCATGAGATAGGCTGCTGTCCGCGCTTTTGCAGCCTCTGGCAGGGTCGCTGTCTGTGTAATGTCTAGCGCTGTTTTAACTTTGGTCAGGGCTGACTCGACTGCTGGCTCCATTCCCCGCTCAAAATAATCCCCTGCGATCGCAATTCGCAATGACTCAATTCCTTGCTCTAGTTCAGGCAAGGTCAGTGCAGGTTGTCGTTCGGTACAGACCGGATCGCGGGCATCAGTTCCCTGCATTGCATCAAAGCTAGCGGCAATATCACGAACTGAACGAGCCAAAGGGCCAATGTGATCCAAGCTGGCTGCAAACAGAAAAGCTCCAGCCCGTGAGAGTCTGCCATAGGTGGGCTTCAGACCATACACGCCACATAAACCTGCGGGCACTCGAATGGAACCATTTGTATCGGAGCCTAACGTTAATGGCACTAAATTAGCGGAGACTGCTGCAGCGGATCCACCTGACGAGCCGCCTGCGACTCGCTGCGGATCGTGGGGATTCGGTGTGGCCCCATAATGGCTGTTAACGGTGACAAAACCATAAGCGTACTCGTCCATATTGAGTGCGCCAACCAAAATGGCTCCGGCTTCTTCAAGCCGGGTAATCGCGGTAGCATCCTGAGACGCAGGGGGATTGTCCCGATTGATCAATGATCCGGCCAATGTCACTTCACCTGCAATATCGAACAAATTTTTGACTGCGAAGGGGACGCCACACAGGGGACCGACGGACTGACCCGACTGCAGCGCCTGATCAATTGTCTGTGCTTGCCGGAATGCCCTATCCCCAGTTGTCAGCGTAAAACAGTTGAGGCTGGAATTACGGTCGTCAATGTCTTGGAGCGCTGCTTCCACTATCGCTTGAGCTGTGGTTTCTCCTTGGCGAATGGCTGTTGCGATCGCAAGTCCATCTCTAAACGCAAGCATTCATTAGTCTCCGGCTGTGCTTAATGGCAATTTCGGCTGAAACAACGAGGGTTATTTGCAAAACGGTTTACTGTTACGGTTTGAAGGTAGGCATTGGTTCAATATCTGTGGGTAAGTCAACTTCCAGCAAAGGCTGAGCGATCGCAATAATACGCTCAACGTCTTTAATGACTCCCGGACGAATTTCAGGCGGAATCGGTAAGTCCAAAAGGGCTGCCATCTGGTCTATATAAGCTTGAACTTCAAACTCTTGGTTTAAGTGAGGTGTGTTTGACATGGCTCTTCTCAGGTCAAAGCATCGTTTATAGGACTTATGCTGGCCCTTGCATTCTCCGATCCTGGCGGACGTTGAATCCAGCTTCCCCATATTTGGAGGTTAAGGAGCTAAAGCCAGTTGTCCTCATTCAGAGAAGATAACCTGTGGGGCGAGCAATGGGATAGGTGCGGCTGAGAACGTATTAATACTACGTGCGGCTTCATGATTTGGCATATGAGATAATCGCTTGCATTGCGCGTGGTGCAGTGCTGAGCGTTGGTGAAGCCTCGCCTCGGGCGTTTGCACCCAACTGGATAGGAGGAGAGTCTTGCATGCGATCGCCCGCCCCTATGATCCTCAAAGGAATTCAACAGGCTTTTGCGCCTACACCTCGTTCTCTCAAACATCCAAAAGTTCGCTTTTGGTTTTGTCTAACGCTGGCGTATGCCGCGATGGTGGCTGTCTTAGTGTGGGATTCGGTTTCTGGGGAACCGTATGCGATCGCTGATGATGCCCGTCAGCATGTGGTTTGGATGCTGCGCTTTACAGACGCTGAGCTTTTCTCAAACGATTGGATCGCCGATTACTTTCAGTCAGTCTCCCCCATAGGCTATGCCTGGCTTTATAGACTGTTTGCCTGGCTCGGTATTCCACCCCTCGCTTTTGCTCAAATTTTGCCTTCTATCTTGATTGTGCTGACGGCGATAACTGCTTTCTTGGCCTGTTTAGAGCTATGTGCATTACCTGCCACGGGTTTTGCTGCCGTTGCCATGTTGAACCAATCCGTTGAGTTTGTGAACGCCGTCGCCTCTGGAACGTCAAAGGCCTTTGTCTTTTTGTTTGCACTCCTGTTCCTAGTGGGATGGCTGCGGCGATCGCGCTGGCTGACTTGGCTATCGATTGCTCTGCAAGGGCTTTTCTCTCCTCAGACAGTCCTAATTGCTTCTGGTGTGATGGTGTTGGGACTAGCAGAACGACGGGAGGGACGCTGGCAGATCAAAACAGAGCGTTCGTATTGGATCCTAACGGCGGGAGGGTTAATTGTCGCCGCGACCGTGATTCTTAGCTATGGGCTTACTTCCGGTCAGTTTGGACCAACGATGACCGCTGAACAAGCACTGACCATGCCCGAATTTTTCCCCAGGGGACGCAACCAATTTTTTCGGTCTGATCTGGTGGAATTTTTACTGTATGGGCGTAGTGGACTGCGATTGGATATTGCACTCACTCCGGTGACCAACCTCTTGGCGCTGTCGTTGCCTATCTTGTGTTGCTATCCGCACAGATTCCCTTTAGTGCAGACGGTGAAACCTCGAATTCATCTCTTCACTCATCTTTTAATCAGTGCGCTGGGCTGGTTTTTCCTGGCCCACATGCTGCTATTCAAACTGCATCTGCCCAGCCGCTACACAGGTCGCTTCTTCCTATTGGTCTTGGCTTTAGCGGGAGGAATTGCTCTTATCATCTGGGTAGATGCATTGCTGAGATGGGCGATCGCAGCCTTGTCTCCTTCAGCAAAAGCATCTGGCCAATTCAAATCTTGGCTAGTGTCAGGGCTATCAACCGGACTTGCGATCGCCCTCATGCTCATCTTGGTGCTCTATCCTGCAACCATGTCCGGCTACCCCTCTACGTCTGTTGCCAAAGGGCGCGAGATAGAGCTGTACCAGTTCCTAGCCAACCAACCAAAGGACAGCATGGTGGCAGGACTCTCAGCCGAAATCAGTAACATTCCGAGTTTCTCGCTTCGCTCTGTTTTAGTGAGCTCTGAGGTTTCGATTCCGTATCATGTTGGGTACTACACGGTGCTGCGTCAGCGGACTCAGGATGTGATTAGGGGACAATACACGCCTGATGCTGCAATCCTCAAAAGCATCATTGCTCAATACGGCATTACGCACTGGCTGCTGAGTGCGACGTCCTTTGATGTAGGTACGGTGAACGGCGATCGCTGGATACAGCAATATCAGCCAGAGGGTGGTCAGGCCATCAGCGTTTTGACGAGTCAGCAAGTACCAGCCCTTCAGCGCCTAAGCTCGTCCTGCACAGTCTTTCAATCTGACCAGCACCAGTTGATCGATGCCCAATGTTTGCTTAGTGCAGAAGATTAAACAGGTAGAGGCTAACGGATGCAGACGGTAGCTCGGCTCTTGCCGAACCATGAGGTGATCGGCCCCTAGACTGTCTGAATGCTGATAGTTTTGGTTTGTCTGAACCTGAAGAGCTACGGCCACCAAACCTCACAATCATGCGTCAAGAGTTTCACCACTAGCGCCGCTTGGAAAACCACTTCAACAGCTGCAATGTCCGAAAATAATTATTCTCTATTCTCAATGCCTCTCAGCGCTTTGACGGGTCAAACAAAGCGGGCGTACCTGTTCTGGTTGGTTGCTACGCTGGCGTTTGCGGCTTACTACGGTGTGTTGGCCGTGCACCAAGCCTTTGAGAGTCCCTATGTCATTCAAGACGATGCTCGTCAGCACATTTTTTGGATGCAGCGATATGTTGATGCGAGTCTATTTCCCGATGATCTGATTGCTGATTATTTTCAAGGCGTTGCGCCTCTGGGCTATCGCTTACTTTACAAAACAGCGACTCTGGTTGGTCTCCAGCCAGCCTTCTTGGGCAAAATTCTTCCTCCTATTCTGGCTTTTATCACGATTTTCTACTGCTATCAGGTCAGTCTGACGCTTTTTGCCATTCCTTTTGCCGCGTTTATCTCATCAGTTAGTTTTAATCAGAGTTTGTGGCACTCTAGCGAACTGGCCTCTGCCACGCCTAGGGCTTTTCTATATCCTCTTTTCTTGGCCTTCCTGTACTATTTGCTTCTTAACCGAAACCGAGTTTGCTTGGCTGTCATCGCATTGGAAGCTTTGTTTTATCCCCATGTGGCCCTCATCTCTCTGGGTATTTTGACGGTGAGGTTGGTTCGATGGCGCGATCGCAAACTTTCCTTTTCCAAAAAGTCCGCAGACTATTGGTCTCTAGGAGCAAGCTTGCTCTTAGCCGGCGGCATTATTCTATTCACCCGCAGTTCGTTTGATTTTGGCGAGGTAGTCACTCGGAGTGAAGCCTTGAGGATGCCTGAATTTCAGGCGGATGGTCGCAGCGCTTTTTTCACCCCCGGATTACAGTTTTGGCTTTATGGCCGGAGTGGAATTCTGCACGATCGCTGCTTTACTCCAGCAACGCTAGTTGCTGGTGCACTATTACCTGTACTTCTGTGGCTGCCCGCCAACCAGTCTTATAAAAGAGTCGTCAGCTCAAAAGTGGGCTTACTTTTACAGGTTTTGCTGGTTTCTTTTGGACTGTATGCGTTATCGCATCTGTTGCTGTTTGAACTGCATTTACCTAATCGGTATACGAGCCATACCCTTCGCGTTGTGATCGCTTTAGCCTCAGGTATGGGCTGGTTAATTCTTTTGGATAATTTTCTCAGAGTTGGTCGAGCGATCTCGTCCTTTCTGAGTACAAAAATTAGCAGTGTCCGATTTGCAAAGTTCACCTCTTTTGCTGCTCAAGGCGCTAGCATTTGCGTCTTAGCGCTGTTTCTGGGAGGCGTCGCGCTTTATCCAACCCTATTTTTTGAGCAATTCCCAAAAGTTAGTTACGACAATCTAAGCCCTGGAAAACCAATTTATGATTATCTGTTAGGCCAGCCCAAAGACGCCAAAATCGCCTCATTGTCCAATGAAGCTAGCAATATACCAACCTTTGCTGCCCGTACAGTATTAGTCTCGCCTGAGCACGCTTTGCCTTATCACAAAGGATATTACAGCCAAATTCAACAGCGCATTAGCGATCTGATTAGCGCGCAGTACACGACTGAACCTGAGGTTCTTTTGCAAACTGTCGAACGTTATGGCATTGACTATTGGTTAGTAGATAAAAACGCTTTCCAAACCGCTTATGTCGCTGAGAATAAGTGGCTAATGCAGTTTCAACCAGCGGCAGCTGAAGCGGTTCAGACGTTGGAGGCAGGCGAGCAGACAATTTTAGAGCGATCGCTGTCTGCTTGTAATGTCATTGAGACAGAGAACTGGTTGCTCTTAGAAAGAAGCTGTATTCAACAATTTGTCAATGCTTTTTAAGCAAAGTCTGACGCCACATAACAGTGTTGAAATAATATTTAATCAACCGTAATCAATAAGTCTTTAAATCTGTGCATCTTTCTTGAAATAGCGATAAAGTCGCTGCACTGATTGACCGTTTTCCTCATAAAGAAAACATAAAGTTCGTTCTAGTGAATGTGTTGTGCTCTTGAACTTGCTGCTGTTCTTCAGGTTTGTCCAGAAAAGTTTCCGCATAGGTACTTAGCTGGGTCTGATGATCTGCGGAAAACACGGGGTGTTTTTCTCAGGTGCGTCAAGACACAACTGTGCATCCTACTGAGTTCCGTTGCTGAATCGATAGCAACGCAATTTTTAAACAAGACTTCTAATTCTCTATGAGAGTTCCGGTGGAAACCGCAAATCCACGGACTGCAATTTCTGACCGATTGCAGCTTGGAAGTCTGCCTTCGTGCAATCAGGGGTGCAGATTCGTTGCCGTGCAGTTAGCCCAAAATTAAAATCAATGAACACTCGTTGGAGAACCCAGAACGGTTTCACCCTAATTGAGTTGATGGTGGTCATGGTTGTTTTGGGTGCCCTAGCAGCTATTGCTTTTCCAGCCTATTCATCAATGATTCGCCGTGCCCGCTATGCCGAGGTAAAGCATCAGATGGGCTCAATAGCAGAAGAGGCACACATGTATCGAGTGGAATATGGCGAGTATCCTGAGGAAACTGGTGTAGGTCAACAACCTGATGGCATCTCAAATTGGCCTGAAGTTGGGGAGGTCCCGATGGATGGACAATATGATTACGACAACTGGTCGGTAGACAATAATCAGTGCTATGTCCAGATTGGATTTGTTGCTGAAGGGGCTGACTCTCCATATCCACAAGATACGGTTAACACGCAACCTTTGTCATTCAAGGAATTCGATGACAGTCTAGTCATGGGAATTGCACTTGAGGGTTGTTCGGCTGAATAGAGCCAGTCTGCAGTGCGCCTAGTATTTACGTTCGATGGATCAATGTAATCCACATCTCGCTATGACAACTAATTTATGCTTGAGGCCATCTCCTGCAGCCCAGTGAGCTGTAGGAGATAATTTTTGTTTTTTTGACTCAGACCATCCCAATGTTCCGTTACTGGAGGATGATTACATTGGTAGAGATGTCATGTTTGTTCAGGAAAAGGTCTCATGAAGCGCATAGCTGCTTTGTTTTGTGCAATAGGGTTAGCGATCGCCTGCTTACTATCTGTTCCCGCTTCTACTCGGGCCGAGAGCTATCGTTCTTCGGCTCCTGAAGATGCCACAGTTTATTTCATTTCTCCTCAAGATGGTGATACTGTCTCTAGCACGTTTATGGTCAAATTTGGATTGATGGGGATGGACGTTGCTCCTGCTGGGACAGACAAAATGGGGACAGGACATCATCATCTATTAATTGATCTTGCAGACTTACCTGAACTAGATGCATCCTTGCCTGCCACTGAAAACATCCGTCATTTTGGCGGTGGGCAAACTGAAACAACGCTGACATTGCCTCCTGGAGAGCATACTCTACGGCTCCTGTTGGGCAACTACGTTCATATTCCTCACGATCCGCCCGTAGTATCTGACCAGATCACCATCACGGTGGCGGAGTAAACAGGACTGACATAGCTGAATCTGGCTTTAGCCACTTAAATTCCAAACCGGGGGAAGTCGAATTCAACGTTCCCCTTATTTGGGGAATGCCAGGGGCCATACGTAAGTCCTAAATTGAGGACGGGTACAGCAATGCTTGTGCTACGAGGCTTCTAGAATCAATTGATAACGTGTTCTAGAACTTACGTATCGTTTTGCGAAAGTTTTGGTCATCTCAGCGCCTGGACTCGTGGTCTATCAGGCTTGGTTTTGTGGGTTGGGTTGACGTTTAGGAAACCCAACAAAACCATTGACAATGCTAGGTTTCACTTCGTTCTAACTCAACCTACACGCATGCCTATGTCTGGTTTTGACAAAGCACTAAAGGTTCAAAGATCATTCTAGAGTTTCAAGAAAGCTTTTCGTTATAGTGGTTTCTGCACTCGTTCTGTCTGCTAAAGGTTATCTGCTGTGCCTGTTGCTGTTGAATCGCTTCTCAATACTGAGATCAACAAACCTGCCCGCTATCTGGGTAACGAACTGGGTGCTGTTCACAAGCCGTGGGCAGACGTTCAAGTGCGGTGGGTACTCACGTATCCGGAAATTTATGAGGTTGGGGCCTCTAATTTGGGGCATATCATTCTCTACAGTATTTTGAATGCTCAGCCACGTCAGCTCTGCGATCGCGCCTATCTGCCGGCTTCTGATTTGGCACAGAAGCTGACGGCAACCAATACTCCTCTGTTTGCCGTAGAGTCGCGGCGATCGCTCTTAGAGTTTGACATCTTGGGGTTTAGCCTTGCTTACGAACTGGGTGCGACCAACGTTTTAGAAATGATGACGCTGGCTAACGTCCCATTGACTTGGCGAGAGCGGGATGATGTTGGTGCTTGGGACGTTACTCAGGGGAGCTATCCGCTCATTTTTGCCGGAGGGCAAACGGCAACCTCAAATCCAGAACCCTATGCCGAGTTCTTCGACTTCATTGCCTTAGGTGATGGTGAAGAACTGCTGCCTGAGATCGGGCTTGTTCTCGAAGAGGGAAAAGCATCTGGATTGAGCCGAGACGAAATTCTGCTGGACTTGGCTCAGGTTCCAGGAGTTTACGTGCCTCGGTTCTACGACATGGCTGAAGATGGCTCTGTGTACCCTAATCGACCGGATGTGCCGCCCCGAGTTCTACGGCGAGTTGCAACTCCCATGCCGCACTATGCGATTGGGTTAGTGCCCTATGTGGAAACGGTGCACGATCGCCTGACGGTAGAAATTCGTCGAGGTTGCACACGAGGCTGTCGGTTCTGTCAGCCAGGAATGCTCACCCGTCCAGCCCGTGATGTCGATACTGAAGCGGTCGTGGATGCTATTGAGCAGGGAATGCGAGCGACAGGATACAACGAATTCTCGTTACTGTCGCTAAGCTGCTCAGACTATTTGGCCTTGCCCGCTGTCGGTGTTGAAGTCAAAAACCGTCTCAAAGACGACAACATTTCGCTATCTCTGCCCAGTCAGCGAGTTGATCGCTTTGATGAAAACATTGCCAATATCCTTGGCGGGACTCGTCAAACAGGGCTGACGTTTGCTCCTGAGGCAGGCACCCAGCGAATGCGGGACATCATTAACAAAGGACTGACGAACGAGGAACTGCTGCGCGGCGTCAAAACGGCCTATGAGCAGGGCTGGGATCGGGTCAAGCTGTACTTCATGATTGGACTGCCCGGTGAAACCGATGCCGATGTGTTGGGCATTGCTGAAACAGTCCGCTGGCTACAGCAGGAGTGTCGTCAGCGGGGTCGAAAACCGCTCAAAGTCAACCTAACGATTTCAAACTTCACTCCCAAACCCCATACACCATTCCAGTGGCACAGCGTTTCAACGAGTGAATTTCTAAGGAAGCAGGAACTCTTAGGCGCAGAATTTCAGAAGATGCGAGGCATCAAAGCGAACTTCACTGATGTCCGTATTTCAGCCATGGAAGATTTTGTGGGGCGGGGCGATCGCCGCTTAGCTACTGTTGTTCATCGGGCTTGGAAACTAGGGGCGGGCATGGATTCCTGGTGGGAAAGCCTGGATCGAGCTTTTGGTGCCTGGACGCAAGCAATCAACGAAGCGGGACTTTCCTGGAAGTATCGCCAAGTTGAGGCCGGTGAGTGGAACATTATGGAAACCTCAGTGGATGATCCCACTAGCAGTTTGGATGCCCCATTGCCGTGGGATCATCTAGACACGGGCATCGACAAAAAATGGCTGCAAGAGGATTTGCATCGGGCACTAGAGGCTGCTACTGTTCCTGACTGCTCGTTTGAAGGCTGTTCCCACTGCGGGGTTTGCGGTCCTGACTTTGGTCACAATATTGTCGTTCCGCCACCCTCGATCCCCGCATTCTCAGGTCATTTTCAACCCAACCAAAACCGAGCGCAGCGAGTACGAGTTTGGCTGGGCAAACAAAGCGAATTGGCTTTATTAGGCCATCTTGACCTGGTGCGATTATTTGACCGAGCGGTTCGCCGGGCGGCGCTCCCCATTGCGTTTACTGGAGGGTTTCATCCAGGCCCCAGAATTTCACCGGCCAACGCTCTGCCACTAGGCGCAACCAGTTCCGGTGAAATTGTAGATTTCGAGCTAACAAAGGTCATGGTCGTTGAGGATTTTCGAGAGCAGTTAGCCACTCAACTGCCAGCCGACATGCCAATTTATCAAGTAGCAGACATTCCCCTGTCTGCTCCGTCAGCGACTAAATCTTTAGAGCAGGCGGATTACTTGCTGGCGCTGGAACTAGAAGGAGACGAAACGTCACCACCTGTGTCAGACTGGCCGATCTGGATCGCCTCGGTTCTAGCTCAAGAGACCGTTCTATGGGAGCACACTACTAAATCGGGGAAAAAGAAGCAGGTGAATTTGCGCGATCGCCTCGATCAGTTGGCACTGGCTGATGAGGAACTTTATTCTTTTATTCCAGAGTCACTAACCGGGAACCTAACCGGCTCACGCGCTATCATTCGCTATGTGGGGAGTTGTCGTAATGATGGCACTTTGCTGCGACCAGAGCATGTTGCTTTCATGCTAGAGCGAGTGGCTGGTAGGCCCTTGAGACTACTCCATACGCACCGACTGGAATTGCTTCTGGGTGACACAAAGCGTCAGTGACCTGAGATGTTCTTAACGTGAGTATCGAGTTCGCATTGAAAGCTAAAGCGGGCACTTGTTTAGCGACGTTCCTATAGAAGCTTGCATTACGTCTGCGATTGAAGTGATTTAAAACATGCTGTTACAACGTTGTTTATGCCGGGTGAACAGGCTGCTATCGCTGCGCCCCGTTTTGGGAATGGGTGGCGCGATCGCTTTGGCAATGTGCAGCACAGGAGCGATCGCCCAAACAACCGAAGAGACCCCAGAACCACTAGAAGAAACGGCCCAAATCATCATTGATACGGGAGATTTGGAGATGTCTTCAGAAACGGACCTGCTCCTCGAAACGCTACTGACGGTGCCCTCTAGATATGACCTCCAGCCTAACTTTGACTTAGAGGAAGTCGCAGACGCTGGGCCATTGGTTGACGAGGATGATGTTGATCTGTTTGAGCCGACGACGCCGAGTCTATGGTGGCGACGCGATCAGATGCCGACTCGCTGGAGCACCTTGGATGCAACGACGTTTCAGATAGATGGTGGTTACCGCCTCATCCGCAATTGGACTTCGTTTTATAGCGAAGCGGCTGATACTTATATCGTCGATGTCCGCGTTGATCCCCAATACTGGAATCGCTACAACTACTTCCAGCAGTACGCCATTCTGACTCAGTTAGGAACGGCTGCAATGAGCTATGGCTATCACATCAGAATTTTTAACTCAGCTACTTTGGTGGGCATTCATGCCTGCGGATTCAATGACATTTCGGAATTGGCAGACACACCACAGGTCGAAGTTCCCGTTCCTGAGTTAGACGATTTGCAGTGTTCTGCTGCCATCGGTCCCTTCATCAGTTTCGTGAGTCCGGTCTTTGAAGAGGACCTATTTGCTCCGCCGTAAGGCTTGCCATAGCTGTGTGTAAGTGGCGATCGCTTCTCTTGGGAGGGGCAAGATAAACTCACTCTCTTGTAATTGTTCTGCGTTGGGGATCAGGACGCTTCCCAGAGAATCATTCAAAAGTTCGCTACCGATGTTGGCATCTAACAAGAGTGGAGATAAGCCTTGAGAAAACAAGCTCAAAGGCGTCAGAACATCTTGCTGCCACCAGTAAGAGAGCCATGTTTTGTCAGCCGTCGTCAGGGATTGCGGATCGTCACTGCCGATTTGTGGGTTAGGCTTTGCCCATACATCCGCCGTCAACAGCGTGCTGGGTTTTGGAGAAACAGCCCCTAGTTGCCGATATCTCGACAGCACCGGTTGAATATCGGTTGACCAACCAGCAGCCAACCAGACATCTCCCATAATCAGAGACTGCAAGTAATTGTCCGACGCATACACTCGAACCTGTGACGAGAGCTGATTGAGACGGTCAATCACATCACTGTGAGCTGTGGGATCAAGATCATTGGCTGAATATCCTAAGGATTTCAGAACGATCCCCAAGACTAAGCGTGGATGGTTAGGAAGTGCAATACGTTCTTTAAACTCTGGCCTTAGCAGATCTTCCCAAGCTGTAGGCTGCCATCCCAGTCGGTCGAAATGCCGCCGAGAGTAAGCTATTGTTAGATGCCCCCAACGGTAAGGAGCGGCCCACCAAGTGCCTGCTTCCATTGGTAAACCTTGATCATTCCTCTGCAAGAGAGTCCGCCACTGAGCAGGTAAAGTAGACCAGCCTGGTATATCCCGAGGCTCTTTTAGAGGACTGATTAGCTGCTGTTGGATGGCCGCAGTAAGCCAGTAGTCGCTTAAACCTACCCAATTGGCGGTATTGACGACGACTGCATTGTCAGTGTCAGCAGCCTGACTCAGTGATGCTTGCCAATCTTGTAATTGCTTAAATAGGTCTGCCAGACTTTGCCGTGTGGTCAGACGTAGTTTCATACGGTCTGACAGGGTGTTCTCGACATCCGACAAGAGTCGCGGCGGTACAATGCCTTTCAAAGCTGCAACGGTCAAGGTATTGTCAGCATTTTGACGACATGCCGACTGGGCGATCGCTAGCGCCATCAACCCAACCAGCAAACTTCTTCGATTCATACAGTGCGGTAATCGTGAGGGGTGAAATTAAACTCAACCACTAAGATTGAGTCGGTAACTCAGAACAACTACTGCCAGCGTATCAAATTGTGTTCTTGCCCCCAGCAGCAATTGGGCAAACAGGACTACTATCAATGGATCAGAAAGCAGTCAAACCGAGTGCTCCGCAACTATTCACGAGGGCTTATAGCGATCCTAATTTAAACCTTGAATGAGATTTTCCAAGGAAAACCTTATTTAAAAAGCCTTCTCGCCTCCCCAAATCACCTGGAATGGCTATAGGGTTAAAGGAAAGGGGACCGCTGAAATTGAGTAATGCACCGTACCAACACACCACACAAATCGTTGTTCCTCTGGTCAAGAATTGAAAAAAGAAAATTATATTTTTTTCTTTATTGCGCTTATTGTCTTTTAGGTTCTATTAAGAGTGGATAAGCTGTTCGGGTTTTGTTCTGAGTTGCCTGTTTTTATTGCATTTGACCTAAAAGTTTCATTCAAAATTTCATTTTCATTTGCAAGGAATCAAGCCATCAGCGAAGCCAATAACACTGCTCTCTGCTAACAACTAAGCATGTAGTGATGACAGATTTCTTTTGCCGGTGAACCTTCATGAGCACTTCAAGATATCCGTCTTTGGGAAGGTAAAAAAGCTCGGATAGGCCGTCTACGTCAGGGATAGCATTGATATATAGAGATAATGAGTAAAATTTGCTCTAAGTCCTGTAGTTCTTGGCATCCCTCAAGCTGTAGCTTTAATCTAGTGGCCTCCTGAGGGGCTAAGCGATGAACTTATATGTACTGCAAATACGCAATGTTGAATATTCATTTTTAAGCTGGATAAGCTTCTATAGACACAATCCCCTCTGCTAAAGTCATTCGACATAAATAGCCGAAAAAACAGAATCTTAAATTGACCTAAATATGTCAACAAATTTTAAATGATTATCTACATACGACCTATTGAAAAATTCCAGCTATAGGATGTAATTAATTCTATTGAGAGCTTAGCGTCATATGGAACCTATTCAGGAACAGGTCACTTTGCTGACCCAAAAAGTTGACGCACTTCATCAGGTGGTTGAACAGGTTGACTCTCGTGTGTCCGAAATTCTCGTGAAATCCCAATCTCAGCCCGAATCTAATATTTTGGATGATGAGCGTCATCCACATATTATGTCGAGTAGTAGCGGGCAGCGAGGTGAGGCTCTACTGGTTCACAAAGACATCTTGATGGACTCAGCGTACATTGACCCAGAAACGTCTGGTGACGATACCGTTTTATCTCCGGAGGTGCAGATTCAGAGACTAACAGCCCAACTGACAGCTGCGTACAATCGCATTGCAGCTTTAGAAGAGCAGCTGCTAGCTATTCGTACTCATTAAACGCCAGCAACAAGGCAGCAGACGGAGGATATTGCCTTGATTGCTTGTTCGAGTCGTTTTAATGACTTCTATTGTTTGAACACGTCTGTTTTTGGAAGCCGGGGTGCACAACTTAATGAAAGGCCATGAGTTCAACGATAGAGAGAAGAGATTATTTCTAGGTACTGAGATCTCTATCTTGCTGAGTGGTCTGAACCCAATCACTACGAAGTACTCAACATCTCAACACAAACGCAGCAGCGAGATACGAGCTGCGATCGCCCCCAATCTATTTTTGAAGACCTAAACATCTCCTCATCCCTGAAAATCGATCTTGTTGGGTGAACCAGTACAGCAATGTACTACGTCCAGAAAGGGATAGCCGTTGCCAGTTCCGCTAGAACAAGACGGCGAGCCCGTGAACAATGCGCTCAGCACCCGGATGCCATTGAGTGCACAAGCCTAGATACGAAGGCTGTGTTTTCTGAGCACGTGCGTAATTCTTGTGAACCGTTAGGGTTTCCTATCGAGATATTTGAAGTCTCTGTTGTCACATAGAATTACGCTCCACCTGCGAGAGAATTTAGAGCTAAAGTGATGACGATGTAAAAACTTGTCATGTTGACGGGTTTACTTTCTCGAAGGTCTACCAGCGACTATGAACAATAAGCAGCAAGCCAGCCGGGAGATAGCCGCTCGGAAATTTATGCACTCCCTTGAGGAGCTAGAAACGGTATTCCAGTCAGACTCTACGACTTCTAAACCGTCTGCTGCTATTGATATCGATCCCCCCCAAGTCGACCCTGATAAGACTGCTCAATTCCCCCACGCTGAAAACTCTGAAAGCTTGGGGGCATTACTCGATGAAGCGGTTCAGGATATTGATCAGTTCATGGCGCAGCATTTGAACGACTTGAATGAATAGTGTGGTGAGCTTATTGCCGTTGGCGAACAGCTTCAAACAAAATAACGGCTGCCGCAACGCCAACATTCAAGGACTCAACTGAGGCCGCCATAGGAATTGCGATGGTGTGATTCGCTTGTGAGAGTGTTTCAGGGGAGAGTCCACCACCTTCGTTGCCCATGACGAGAACAGTTGGTTGGGCAAAATTGATGTCCCAATAGGCAACAGCTCCTGCTGATGCCGTCGCGAGAACCTGACAGCCTTGCTGCTGCCAGGTAGATAGTTGGGCTGGCAGTGTATGGGTGACCTGTTTGCTGACTCGGAACCACTGTCCTGCCGAAGCGCGAAGAACTTTGGGATGGGCTAAATCAACGCTGTCATTCGTGAGCCACAGACCGTCACTGTTCACAGCAGCGGCGGTACGGATCAGCGTGCCCAAGTTGCCGGGATCTTGGATGGATTCAAGGACGATCCCCAAGTGGGGCATTGTGTGAGGCAACGTTATTTCTTGATAAGGTGCGATCGCAACCACGCCATCCGGAGTCTTAGTTGTAGCAATTCCTTGTAGAATCTCATCGCTAACAGCTTCTTGTCGTTTTGTCCGGTGCTGAAGCTGCTGCCAGAGGGAAGCATGTTGGGCTTGCCAATGTGGGGTGGCACAAACCGCTTCTAGGGGATAGTCAGCTGCGATCGCCTCTTGAATGAGATGAGTTCCTTCAACTAAGAACTGCTGAGAGGACTTGCGATACTTCACCTGATGAAGCTTACGGAGTTCTTTTATCCAGGGGTTTTTCAGACTTGTCAGCATAGTCCCCTTAACCCCACGACATTAATACCTTTACAAAAACAAATAGATACCATCGACGGCAATCAAATATCGTTAACCCCCAATCAGGTGGGAAGTTGATTCAATCGCCTCGATCAACTTCTGCTCAATGGCATTCTCAGGGAGTTGAAAACTAATAATTTTTGTAATGCGGAACCCGGGACTTGAACCCGGAAGTTCTTGCGAACACTAGAACCTGAATCTAGCGCGTCTACCAATTCCGCCAGTTCCGCTCAACTAACCTGCGTCAAAACTACTCTATTTCAACAGCAGTTTTTTATCATCTTCTACGACTTGCTGTTCGTCAACCCTAGTCTAAGAGAAATGTTCTATGGATTGAGGTATTACGATGATGTCTCTCTTAGGTAGTACTGAAAACATTTAGAGAAAATGGTTGAATTGTGTAAAATCTAGACGAAAATTCACATCTGAGTTGTTGTGCTCAGGTTTTGGAGGGTAAGCCCATCGTCACATCCACTGGTATTCAACAGATGTCTAATTCCCCTGAAGCAGATGACTCGGTGCTGGAGATTAGGGGACAACATCCCCTCTCAGGCCATATTAAGGTGAGTGGCGCTAAAAATTCTGCGCTGGTCGTTATGGCTGGAACGCTTTTATGCTCTCAAGCCTGTCGCTTACGAAACATTCCAGATTTAGTTGATGTGGAGCGGATGGCGGCTGTGCTGACTGCTCTAGGCGTCAAAGTGACTAAGGAGGCAGATTGCCTAGATGTCGACCCGTCTGACATCAGCCATACTCGGGCTCCCTATGAAATTGTTAGTAAGTTACGGGCTAGCTTTTTCGTAATTGGCCCCTTGTTAGCTCGGATGGGGGTAGCTCGTATTCCCTTACCAGGCGGCTGTGCGATCGGTGCTCGTCCCGTAGAACTTCATGTTCGCGGCTTGCAGGCGATGGGAGCTGATGTTCAAATCGAACACGGTACGGTTCATGCTTGTATTCCAGGAACCCGAGGTCGCCTACAGGGGGCCAAGATATATCTTGATTACCCTAGCGTTGGCGCTACTGAGACGCTGATGATGGCTGCGACTCTGGCTGACGGCGAAACGATTATTGATAATGCCGCTCAGGAGCCTGAAGTGGCTGATTTGGCTAACTTCTGTCGAGCGATGGGTGCTCGCATTCGTGGCGTAGGGACAAAAACCCTAACTATTGTGGGAGTTCCCAGCCTTCACAGCACTGAATATGCCATCATTCCAGACCGCATCGAAGCCGGAACGTTTCTCATTGCCGGAGCTATCACTCGCTCAACATTGACGCTATCACCAGTGGTCCCTGAACATCTGGGAGCTGTGATTGCGAAGCTCCGCGAGGCGGGATCAGACGTCCAGATTGAATCTCACAACCGCGTTCGACTGCTGCCCGGTGAAGAGATCCTCCCTACGGACATCCAAACGCTGCCCTACCCTGGATTTCCTACTGATATGCAGGCTCAATTCATGGCGCTGATGACTCTAAGCAATGGCAACAGCTTGATCACTGAGACGGTTTTCGAAAATCGACTGCGCCACGTTGCTGAATTTAATCGGATGGGGGCCAATATTCGAGTCAACGGAAATTGTGCTGTGGTCCAGGGATCTTCCATACTCTCTGGAGCGCCTGTTATGGCAACTGATCTGCGAGCGTCTGCAGCGCTAGTCTTAGCTGGGCTGGGGGCACACGGTACGACAGTCATGAGTGGCTTGCATCACTTGGATCGGGGCTATGAACGGCTGGAGCGCAAGCTTACTCAAGCGGGTGCTCGTATCACCCGAATTGATGGTCAGTCGTCAACGTCGCCTTCCGACGTTACGCATTCAACAGTGCAGCCTAGCCATTAAGGGGATATCCCTAGCGGTTCAGTCAGTTCTTTACGCTTCTGCCCTTGGCGGATTAAGTCAAGGGCGGATGACTCCGTTGTCGCGATCGCGATTAAACCGTCATGATAGGAGTGAATGCTTACAGCTCTCCTACTCAATTTGCTACTGATATCGCCACATGGAACTCATTGACCAAAAGAAGGTTTTGTCCGGCTTGAAGGCGGATGCTTTTAGGCATCCCCTTGATTTAGAAGCGACTTCGGCCCTGCGACAGCTGCCAGGCTTGGATATTATTATCCGGACGCTGCTGGGACCCATTGCAGAGCAGGTTTTCTATCTCGACAACATTTCCTCTAGTGTGCTGGTGGGAGAGCAACAGTTACCTCACCTTCACAAGCTGCTTACTGAAGCCTGCCAGATTCTTGAGTTGGAGATGCCCCAGCTGTATGTGCGGCAGCACCCTGTCCCTAATGCCTATACGTTTGCTATGCGGGGAAGGCAGCCGTTTATTGTCATTCATACATCGTTGATTGAATTGCTAGAGCCCGCCGAGATTCAGGCCGTTATTGGTCACGAGCTGGGTCATCTTAAGTGCGACCACAGTGTGTACCTGACATTGGCTAACCTAATAACCCTGGCGGCTAGCCAGTTGCCTTTTGCAGAAATTTTAATCCCTACATTCCAATCGCAGATTATGGAATGGGTTAGATGTGCAGAGTTCACCTGCGATCGCGCGGCGCTGCTGGTCGTCCAAGACGCAAAGACGGTTGCCTCTGTTCTGATGAAATTATCAGGGGGGTCGCCCAGCCTCTCGCCACAACTCAATGTCGATGCTTTTTTGGAACAGGCGCGGGCCTATGATGCCGCCGTTAGTTCAGAGGTGGGCGAATTGGTCAAACAGGTCCGCTCGCAGGATTTGTCCCATCCCTTACCTGTGCTCAGAGCTAGGGAAATTGATCGATGGTTTAGCAGCCCAGATTATCAGGCTTTGCTTAATGGCAGCACAAGGAAGTATAATCAAGAAATGTCATCTAAGGGCGGATGGCGGAATTGGTAGACGCACCACACTCAAAATGTGGCGGCTTCGGTCGTGAGAGTTCGAGTCTCTCTCCGCCCATGTCAAATCTAGGGTTAAATTATGGCGACGCTGAAGCGATGGGAATCGCCTCGCCGTTCGGGGCGTAACGACAAGGGTCGTGGCGGTACTGCACGACAAAAGCAGCTTCGCAAGCGCGAGAAGCTGTTGAGGAAGCGTTTGAAGTCATCTAGCGAAAAAGGTGGAAGAGAGGTCACAGACCTCTCTTTTTTTTGCGCGATGCGTTGCCCGTAGTGGTATTGCTTTGCGAATGAGCCCTGTTGGACAAGCTGGGATAGAGAAGGCGGTGGTTTTGGTTGCTCATGGTTGTGAGTCTTGATGTAGGGCGATCGCACTCATCGGTTCGACTAAAACCCTGAACTGTCCCTCTGCATTCACGGTGATAACGCGATCGCACAGAGTGGATTGGGATGCAGACTGAATAATGTCACAGTAGTCGCCTGCCGGCAATTGGGTTTGAAACGTGTGGACTAGGGCAGTTTCTTCGCGGTTAATGACAATAAAGCCGCGCTCGCCTCGACCAAAAGCAATCTGATTACGTCCGTTGCTCCACCAATCAGTGACTTCAGGAACCGCTTGTGTAGCTGCGCGGAAAGCCACCATAGCAGTCACGGCAGGCTGCCGATGTTCGCAGATCCAGGCATCGCCGCAGCCTAAACCATCTGGTTCATAAACCCTGCGAGTGCGACCGTCTGCCATGGTTGGTGGTCCCTGTTCTGATGTCTCGAAGGCATAACTTGACATGATGCGCGGTTTACCGTAGGGATAGGCCAGCATAAATACCATCGACAGGGTGTGAAGTTGTCCATCGTGGTAGGTCAGGTAAGTGCCCCCGCCACCGTGCCCCCGCTGCTTATCGTGATTGTCAATGAACACAACGGCTTGATGACTAGGCACCAATTCAGCGTTCTGTTCGAAGGTTTGCAGATCGGCCAGGGTAAGATTGCCCACATTGAGGAAGGCTTCGCCCACCAGACGGCCATACTCAAATTCGACAACGTCTCCAAGCGCGTAGTAACTCTGCTTTTTAATCGCCTCAGTTCCTGGATCAATGACCTCTTGATAAATAAACGGATCGAGTTCGGTGCGATCGCGAGTTTGCTGCAAAATAACCGCGAGATCGTCGCTGCGGATATGCTTGGCGGCGTCAATTCGAAACCCTGCAATGCCGAGGCTAACCAAATCGACAAGATAGTCAGCCAGTTGAGACTGGACATGGGGAGACGCGGTATTTAAATCGGGTAGGCTTACTAGTTCGCACTGCGTTACCTGCTCAGCGTCTTGATAGTTTGTGATGGGACGACGGCAGGGATTGAAGTCTTCTGACTGGTATAGACCAGGATAATCGTAGCGGCTAAACTTAGTTCCGGCTGAACCAATCGTGTTGTCTAACGCAGCCATATGATTGATAACGGCGTCAGCATAAATTTCAACGCCAGCTGTTCGGCATCGCTGAACCATATTCCTGAGCTGGGCGCGATCGCCACTACGACTGACAAGCTGATAGCTCACAGGTTGATATCGCTGCCACCAGGGAAATCCCTGTTCTGCGGCGACAATATGCTCCTGAGGTGGCGAAATTTGAACAGCGTGATAGCCCTGTGGACCTAAGAATGCTTCACATTCCTGAGCAATGTCATCCCAAGTCCATTCGAACAGGTGAACAATTACTGAACTTTGAGCTAACTCTGATCCTGCTGAACGAGACAACATCTTTGATGCTAAAGGTTTGAACCCTAGCACCATCAGAGAGCACACAATGCTAAATCCACCTGTGGCCCAAACGTATCGTTGCCATAATCGTGACCCAAACCGAGCATTCATGGGTCTTATTCTCCTAGACGCCTGTAAACCCTTGTAATGAAAATTCCCAAATCGGAGCAATCTCAATAGCGATCGCTCTCAGTTGTTTCGAGGGATGAACAGGCTTGAATGAGAAAATCAGAAAAACAAAATCGGCCTGGCTTGTACGTCGCTTCCACGCAGGATTAGGAATTCAACGAACGAGGGTGGGGACGGAAATTGAGAATCGGACTGAGTACCAAAATGCCTGGAAAGAAAACAAACATTAAGCCGTAGACTAGGAACCGTTCTACTGAAGCCATCGTGTTCCACCGGGCTTTGAGATAAAACAGAATGGCAACAGGGATGGCAAGCAGATAGACGAATGCTAATCCTCCGTATGTACCCAGGGCCAAAAGCGTATTGGATGAAACAGGTAGGTCTTCTAACATGACATTCTCACAGTTATGGCGCTTCGATTCATATTTCGTTCCGTAAACATATTCTAAAGGCAAGGCGAAATCCTGCAGAAAGATGTTCGATAGGGGAGTTTCGTCTGTAATATAGATATTCCTGATAACCAATGATGGTTATCAGGATTCTAAGGGGGCGTGGCGGAATGGTAGACGCTACGGACTTAGAAAACTGGGCCTCAATGGAGAAATCTGTTGAGTGTAAGCTCTCAAACTCAGGGAAACCTAAATCCACCCAAGGCAACCTCCTGCGGTGGACATGGCAATCCTGAGCCAAGCCAATTAGTACTCCTGGGTAACTCCAAGTGGCTAGTTGGAAGGTGCAGAGGCCCGACGGGAGCTACCCTAACGTTTAAGGCGAGGGTAAAGGGAGGGTCCAATTCTCAAAGCCAGCGATCGCTAGCATTGCTTCAGTGAACTCGTTTGGCAGCAGTGAAAACTGCGAGAGGATGAAAATCCGTTGACCGTTAAGGTCGTGAGGGTTCAAGTCCCTCCGCCCCCATGCACAAACCATCAATGCATTGAGCTTGAAGCTGACTTCAAGTTGGACTGATCGTGAGCTGCAGGAGCTTAATTTCGGCAAAGCATACATTTTGCTCATAGCTATGATGAATTCTGGCAATGCTGAAGAGCTATTGTTTTATGGACGTATCCGTAACTTTGCGGAGTTTTTTGCGGAATAGCTAATTAGTTCGTTGAAGACTTAGGGCAGACTTGATCCGTTAAAAATACTGGATCATGCTGTGATGTCTACAGAAAAACACTCTGTAGAATTGACTAAAGTACGATGCTGATGCCCCAATTTCTGCTTTCTGAGAGGGGCAATGTTGGATGAAGAGTCCCTTCGGGAATATGTATGTACATGCCAAGGGTTGCAAATTCTGTGCTGGAACATAGCCAAGAACGAGATTCTGAACGCTACCATCGGTCACGTTTGACACTACAGGAAGCTCAAGAGGATATCTTTAGCTTTCTCCTAAGCATCGTAAAAGAATGGGAACCTGAAGAGGTTCTAATTCAGTTCAAGCAGCTCTTTTTTGAGTACGGAGAAACGGTTAGTTCAGATGTCTCTTCGGCTATTTACACGCTTCTTTTCAGCAACGATCGCAAGGAATTCCACAATACTCTCAAGCGGTCTTGCTACATTCTGATTAACAACTGGGAAGTCGCTAGGCAATACGGTCCAATTCGTTCATTGGTGCGTCAGTTCGAAGATCCAAGCCTCTTTAAATATACTGTTTCTCCAACGTTAAAGCGTCTGCGAGAGTGGATGCTTGATTTCATAGACAGCCAAGACTATGAAGAACTGAAGCTGTTTATCTCTCGTTTTCAAGACGACCTACAAAAAGGCCGCTGGACAACTCGCTACACGTCCTATCTGCTGGTACCGCAATACATCAATACTGATAATCCAGTGGAGCAGCGGGAGGCTGCTAGAGAGCTTTCTCGGAAGCTTAAAGATCGTTACAAAGTAGAGCTGGCGCTTTATACGGCGCATTCCCAAAACGGCTATCTAACCCATCAAAGAAAGCCTAAAAATCCTACGGTCTTAGGGGATGGCGCACTCAGACTAGTGAAAGCAATTGTGGCTCGGAAGGGGCAGTTCAGCTATAAGAACTTAGCTCACCTTTTTTTGGAGCAAGTCAAAGATTTGAACTACTCCAGTTTCAAAAAAAGCTTGGTCCAGTACCTTACGTATTCTGTCAAGCAGCCTGATGTGGTCAAAACATTACGTCAGCATTTAAGTCAGAAGTTGGACATACTTTACGTGGAGTATGACCAAGATATTGTTGATTATTCGCTACAGCTCAGAACTTGTAACCGGGTAATCGATTACTTAATGACAGAAGACCAGCGATCGCCCTCCTCTCTTTTTACCTTGATGCTGTCTCAAGGCAGCTCTATCTTGCTGGCTATTTTGCTGCTTAAGCTCGTTTTGATTTCTAGAAATTCTCACCATTACATCGAAGCTAGAATTGCTGATCTGATTCGTTACTATGAGCAGTTTCCTAAGAATCAATGCAGCTGGGTCATCAATTTCTTAGAGGTTTTCCAAGTGACGTTCGCTATCCATGCGGAAAATGTTGAATATAACTTAGTCTCCCCTGCGAACAAAGACACGGGCGAAGCACGGTATCAACCTAGAGTTTGGACTCAGGAAGAATTGGAAGCCTGCCGTATTTTCTCGCGCATGATTCTAGGGAAAGAGACCGAGGATGATTCCTCTTCGTAGATCCAATTGACGTTAAACCGTCCGCTAAACTGTCACACGTCCTCCTGTTTATCCACGCCTGGGTCACTATTGTGAAGTGGAAAGATTAAGGCAGTGCAGCCCATGGCTCTCCATCCCCATCCGATTCTGCTCATTCATGGAATTGATGATACAGCAGTCGTTTTTGACAAGATGGCGGCGTATTTGAGCGATCGCCTCGCGGTTCCTGTTCATACGCTCAATCTTGCTCCTAACAATGGGGACCTAGGTTTGGATGAATTGGCGCTTCAAGTGAAAGCCTATATAGACCAGCACATTGACGCCGCCATGAAGCTGGATTTGGTCGGCTTCAGTATGGGAGGCATTGTCAGTCGTTACTACGTGCAGAGACTAGCGGGTTGGCAGCGAGTGCGGCGTTTTGTAACCCTTTCTTCACCTCACAATGGGACTTGGTCAGGATTCTTAAGAAACAATATCGGTGCTGCTCAAATGCGTCCCAATAGTTCGTTTTTGCACGATTTGAACCAATCGCTCGATGAACTGACTCAAGTAGAATTTACGTCCCTTTGGACTCCCTACGATCTGATGATTGTGCCTGCCAGTAGTTCTCGGTTGCCACTGGGGACAATGAGACAGTTGCCAGTGCTGCTACACCCGTGGATGTTGGTGGATGAGCGATCGCTAGCAACCGTTGCAGATATTTTGGGGAATTAATTCTTCGACTTTTAATGCTCTCAATATTCTTCAGGACAAGGGGGTTACGTTAGCCGCAGTCCAGGCTATAATAGCCAGACTAGTCTCCTTGGAAGCGTGGCTGAGCGGTTGAAAGCGCCTCCCTGCTAAGGAGGTAGGGGGGGTAACCTCCCTCGAGGGTTCGAATCCCTCCGCTTCCGTTGTGATGTTCTAACTTAATACCTAACCGCCAGAACGCAGGCTATCGATCTTCCGCACGAAGAGGTCGCTAAGGATAGTAATTACACGGCGTTTCCGCAGCTTGATATTAGCCGTTACTGACATTCCTGACTGCAACGGCAGGGCCTCACCTAGCTCTTGGCTCTCTAATTCGATTTCTGCTGGGAAGCGGTAGAAAGGATTAATTTCATCTGGGGGCAGGGCGTCTGAACCGATGTGAATCACCGTCCCTTCCACATCACCAAATTCGCTAAAGGGAAAGGAGTCAATTCGAACATCGACCTTCAGTGGCTCGTCTTGCTCATAAAATTGCTGGGTGACAAAACCGATGTCGCGGTTCGTGATGAAAACGCGAGCAACTAGGGTTCCATCGGGCACAATTTCGAGAATAGGTTCAGTCGCGTTTGCCACATATCCAGGCTGATTAGCCTTGAGGTTGAACACCTGGCCTGTCAGTGGGGCCTTTAGCTCTTGGTTTTCAAGCGCGTACTCAAGCTGATTAATTTGGCCTTCAATCTCTTCTAGCTGCTTTTCGTTATCAACAACAATCTTCGTCAGCTGACTGTCAATGTTGGCGAGCTGGTTGTCGTTCGCAGCAATGCGGTCCAGCATCTCCTCATTAGAAACGACAGAGGTGCGGCGCAGTTCTTCACGAGCCTGATCGATCGCTAAAATCAGGCGCTGCTGCTCGTCTCGGAGACTATTGACTTCAGTTTGTCGATTGTTGACCTCTTGCTCCTGACGCAGGCCTTGAAGTTTAGAGATACCACCCTGTTCCACCAGCGGGCTAATACTGCCCAGGATTTCCTGCTCCACCCTGAGAGCCTCGATAGCATTAGCGAGCTGGGTTTGCACCTGCTCTAGCTGTTCATTGAGCTGCTCAATCTGGAGCTGGTTAATCGCAATTTGTGAGTTGACATCGCCTAAAGAAGTTTGTACCCGTTCCCGCTGCTGAGGCGACAGGTTAGTCGCCGTGATGTCGCCCCTCAAAATGGCACGATACAATTCGTTTTCTTCAATCAAAGCAACTCGGTTGCTGGTGAGGCGGGCAACTTCAGGTGAAACGGTAGTTGGTGCTCCCTCCACTTCAGGTGCCGCACTAAGCTGAGAGCGATAGAATTCACTCTCTTCCATGAGGCTATCACGAACATCTTCGAGGGATTCTAGTTGAGCCCGAGTCGAACTTGGATCCATCGTGACCAATATATCGCCTTGCTGAACTGTTTCCCCTTCCGTAATTCGAATGTCTTCAACCACACCACCCACTGGAGCTTGAACGGGTTGCACGACACCACTAGGTTCAAGCTTGCCCTGAGCTGGAATCGCTTCCTCAATCTTGGCTAGACAGGCCCAGGTGACAGAGGTGACCGTCACGCCGACAATACCCCAAACGACATATCGCGCCCACCGAGGTGACTGCCGAAGAATCACAGGACGCTCGAAATTAGGTCCCGTAGGCTGATGCTGAGGGGGTTGAGGTGGCGGCGGTGGCGACTGACCGTCTTGTAAAAGCCGACCATGCTGAGCCGGTCGACCGTTCTGTAAGCGGCCATTACCTAAGCGACCATTCTGGGCATGGCCATTTTGCGTGATTCGCGATCCGGGGGTCATACGAAATCCTCGATGTTAAGCAAGTAAAGAAATACGGTTATTTAAAGACTGCGATAACTCAGTAACAAGCCAACCTACTCGGGGGTATGTATTTGTTGCTGATAAAGCGTGTAGTAACGCCCTTTGATGTCCATGAGTTCTTCGTGACTTCCCTGCTCCACGGCAGCACCCTTGTCCATTACTAGAATAGTGTCCGAATCTTGGATTGTGCTGAGACGGTGAGTAATAAAGAATACGGTCCGTCCAGTTGACCACGCCTTGAGATTAGTGCAGACCTGCTTTTCTGTGTCGTAGTCGAGGGCGCTGGTAGCCTCATCAAGGATAAGCAGGCGGGGATTATGAAGAATGGTACGGGCGATCGCAATCCGCTGCCGCTGTCCCCCCGAGAGTGATGAACCGCGCTCACCCACACGAGTGTTGTAGCCTAAAGGCAAATCCATAATAAATTCGTGAGCACAAGCAATCCTGGCAGCCTCAATAATGGCCTCAGTATCGGCTTCAGGACGGGTTAGAGAGATGTTGTCCTGTACAGTGCCCTCAAACAGCAAGCTGTCCTGCGGCACAATACCGACCTGTTGTCTCAACGAGTAAAGTTCGACTTTGCTGATGTCGTATTTATCAATCAGAATGCGGCCTGATTCAATTTCGTACAGGCGTGGCAATAGCTTCATCAGGGTGCTCTTGCCAGAACCACTCTGTCCTACAATGCCCACAAACTCGCCCGCTGGGAATTCAAGGTTGATATTGACCAGCTGTAGCGGACCGGATGGAGCAAAGCGGAAGGCTACATTTTCATAGCGAACGATACCTTGAATATCAGGCATCTGGATCTGGTTACGACCCTGTTCTTCTGCCTCACAAGGATGGTCCAGAATGTCACTCAAGCGCTCCAGCGAAAGAGCTGTTTCCTGGAAGTTTTGCCAGAGCTGAGCCAAACGCAGAATGGGCGCCGTCACATAGCCAGAGATGATGCGGAAAGCGATGAGCTGACCCAAGCTCAGCTCTCCTTGCAAGACTAAATAAGCACCGACCCAAAGCACCAGCAGCGCCGAGAGCTTATTCAGAAAACTACTGGCGGCTCCGGCTGTTGTTGATGTGAGAACCGTATTGAAGCCAGCACTGACGTAACTGGCATAGCGCTCTTGCCACTGCCAGCGTGTCCGCAACTCAATGTTTTGCGCCTTCACTGTTTGAATACCGGATAAGGCTTCGACCAGGTAGGACTGGGTTGCTGCGTTGCGCTCTGCTTTCTGGCGAAGTTGACGCCGAACGACGGGTGCAACCAGCACTGTCAGGAAGACGAAGAGTGGAATCGTCGCTAGCGCAACTAAGGTCAACAGCCAGCTATAGATGAACATGACCACGATGTAGAGCACCGAGAAAACGGCATCCAACACCACGGTCAGGGCGGTACCGGTCAAAAATTTCCGGATATTCTCTAGCTCGTTGACCCGGCTAGACAGTTCTCCTACGGGACGACGGTCAAAATAGCGCAGCGGCAGTCGCAGCAGGTGATCAATAATTTCGGTACCCAGCGCCATGTCGATCCGATTAGTGGTATCGACAAATAGATACGTTCGTAACGCTGTGAGCACCGCTTCGAAGACGGCGATGACGAGCAGGAAGACCCCCAATACCTGTAGGGTATCGGTACTGTTCTGCACAATCACTTTGTCGATGATGACCTGCACCATCAACGGGTTTGCCAGTCCGAAAAGCTGAACAAAGAACGAGGCAATTAGAACCTCAACCAGCACCCAGCGATATTTTTGCAGGGAGGGAATGAACCAGCTCAGACCAAATCGTTCTTGGGGAGTCTCCCGAGTTTTCTCAATCAGGAGAATTTCGCCTTCGCCGCCCCAGGTTTCCTCAAATTCCAGGGCCGATCGCTGAATAATGCCGGTTTCTGGAATCGCTAGCACTCGTGTTTTGGAATTGGTTTCGTACAAGAGGGCATAGCCTTCCTGCCACGAGATTAGTGCTGGCGTGGGTACTCGTCCCACAGCACTGGCAGGGACCTTAGTCATCTGGGTGCGTAACCCCATGAACTCCGCGACTTTACCCGCTAACGGAAGGGAGAGCTGGCCGAGGCGATCGCGCTGATTGGTCAAAATGCGACGAATAATGTCTCGGCGGAAAGGCATCCCGAAATAGAGGCTGACCATCTCCATGCAGGCCAGCATCCCCTCTACTTCACCCCGACCTCGAACGAAGGGATAGTCGTCGGTACCAGAGGTTTCCGGTTCTGGTTCCGGTAGGTGTTCGGGTGCAAAGGGAATAGCTTCGCGTGGATCCGGTGCAGCAGTAGGAACCAAAGCCCCATCGTCAATTGTCGGAAGTTCCGCAACAGGTTGGCTCGATATTTCTGGCAAACCCACCAAACGAGCACCTTGGGGACTAATAACGTTGAGTTCGCTGCCGGCCCATTCCAAATTCAGCCGACTACCCATCGGTTGGTTAATGATCGTACCGCTGCTCACAAACCAATCGTGCTCTGAATCCAAATCAACTTGCTTTTGACCGAAAGGTAGGTAGCGCACTACCCCCGTTTCGTGGACGAGGTGGGCCAGTTGTGCCAAATTGCCGACATCTTGGGCCTGCTCGCCAATGTGACGGGCTAACAGATCGAAGACCTCTGCTAAGTAGAGGCGATCGCGGATCGCAGCGGCAAAATTGGGATGGTCGTCCAATGCTTTTTGGAACGCACTGATTGAAAGCTTTAAGCCAACCACCTCGGAGGAGGCGATCGCGGTTTCACAGGGTTTGCCGCGCAGCATACCGACAACGCCAAGCATGTCACCCTTTTCGAGCAGCTTCAAGGTGATCGGTTTCTCAGTACGAGGATCTTCCCCGAGTAGACGCGCCTGCCCCTCTGTAATCAAAACGAGTTGAGGTAATGCCTCAGGACGTACGATAGGTTGCCCGATCCGATACCGAAGCATTTGACTGCCCTGGGTGATGCCAGAAAGCGCCGATCCGGGGAGCAGATCGAACGGCGCGATGCGGGACAGTGTGTTTTGCAGGGACTGAGAAGTTGCCGTCATTACCCTTGCTATCTAGTAGTTTTTATGGATTTCAACAATACAGCTTGCCCATCCGGGGCATTTTCGTAACCAAGACAGGGGCAAGCCTCTTCGCAAGCTTGTCGAACAGACCTTACCTCAGACAAGGGTGTAACCTCTCTGTCAGGCCGTTCGCGAAGATCCGTGAGACTGCGGTTCTAGATTGACTGGAATTTAAGTTAAGGCCATACCAGTTTAGTTCAAGATATTTACCACTTAGATTAAGGAACTTGTTCTTTTGCACAGAATTCAGACAAATTTAAGACTCGGATAAGCACATCCAAGAAAAACTCAATTGGTCAGGTTTTATGCCCTGCTTTTCAGCTTGGGTAAAAATTGTTGGCAATATGGCTGCCCAATCGTAAATTCTAGAGGTATCCTTAGTCGCAACCCTTTGTACGGGGGGCTGTGTATCAGCTAGGAGTGTTCATCAGGGTGGATACTGTTAAACCTGCCAGTATTGTTCTGCAGATTGTCGATCCCGAGCTGGATGAAGCGGATAAAGACCACACGCTGCAACTCTTTTGGGATGATTTGACGCAGTTGGACTTAACTTCGCAAACCCGGATTGCGCCGTTAATTAACCAGCAAGAGATTCAGTACCGTCACGGTTTGCAGGCAACCATTCCTGATCCAGAAAGAGTTTCAACTTGGATCAAGAAGGTTAGCGATCGCCTGACTGAAACCTCTGCTGAAATTCGTTTGACCTGTACTATCGACCGGATGAGAGTCCAAACGCAAACGGATTCTGCTGAGGAACTTTTAGGCCTTCTGCCAGCGATTGAAACGTTTCTTCCGGCCAAACAGATTTTCCAAGCACGAGCCGAAACATATGCTTTCAGAGGGGGTGAAATTTCGCCCGTTGAACAGGCCAATTTAGAGCTGTTGAGACATCGCTTAAACCTTGATGCAGATTGGGCTGAGACTGTTGTTGCCCAAGCCCTGGGACCGTATGTTAATCGGTCGGCCAAGCTTGAGCGGTATCGGGAAATCTTCAATGCTGAGCTAGAGCGCCAGTCCGCTAAATCAGAAGGTCAACTTTCCCCGCTCAGCGATGAAACGTGGGCTGAACTGCGTCGCCTTTCTCAAGCGCTCGGCCTCTCTTATAAGGATGTTGAGCCGATACATGAGGATTACATTACTCGCATTCAGGCAAAAGCAACCCACTTGCAGCGTCAGGAAGAAGTGACCCGCTTGCAGGCGGAAACCCAACTTCAGGAAGAGGAGGCTCAGCAGCAAGCCGCCAAGCAGCAAAATTATGCTGAGCAATATCGGCAAGAATTTGCTGGGGCGATCGCCAATTCCATGTATCCCAGTGATTTTGATCGAGGTCGATTGGAGCAAGCCCGACGCGACTGGAATCTTGATCCTGAATGGGTTCGAGCTATCGAGCGAGAAGTCACTGATGAGAAATATGGCCCCATCGACTCTGCTATGGAGTTGGATTATTCACGTTTGCGGCAGTTGTTGTGGCTAACTCAATGGGAAGCCGCCGATCAGGAAACTGAACGACTTATTCTTAATGCGCTCAGTCGAGATATGCGGGCTTTGGAAGGCAACACGATTCTCAAGTTGAATTGTGTTGATTTGCAAACCCTGGATGCTTTATGGACTCGATATAGTCGAGGACGATTTGGTTTTAGGGCGCAGCACCAAATCTATATGCAATGTGAAGGACGAGCGGATGACTTTTTGGCGGGAGTGGGATGGAGAGAGTCTTTTGGCATTGGTACTGTCAACCTAAGGTCGTGGCGCACATCTTATCGAGATTTGCAGTTCAATTTAGAAGCGCCAGCAGGCCATTTACCAACATGGCGTTGGGGGTCAGATGCTTTGGAGGGAGACTACACCGTGAATGACGAAGTAATTCATAATTTCTTCCATGATTTGGTCGAGAAGTGCCTGTCGGGCTTGAAGATGAACGCAACTTCCTCGACGGTAGACAGAGGAAATGAACCCACATGATAGAAGCGACGCATGAACCCGCTTTACAAGAGCTGGACGAAACCTTGGATCAGGCAGATTGGCAAGCTGCTGACGAAATCACGTTCGAAATTATGTTGGCCGAAACGGATCGTCAGCGAGAGGGATGGCTTGACCAAGCAGCGATCGCCCAATTTCCTTGTGATGTCCTCCATAAAATTGACCAGCGATGGTTGTTCTACAGTGGCGGCAAGTTTGGATTTACGCCGCAACTGGCAATTTATCGAGAAGGGGCTGCGCGATCATCATTTGACTTTAGTCGAAGAGTCGGGTGGATGATGACGAGTGTCTGGAGACCCGCTGGGTTTTTTAACTTCTACAGTTGGCTCACCTTTTCGTTGGAGGAGGCTCCACGCGGGCATCTTCCGGCTCTATGGTTTTGGGAAATGCCGTGGTATTTATCTTGGCAGACGGGGGGCTTTGGTACCGGACGCGGTGCCGGATTTGGTGATGCTAGTTTATTTGATGCACTTATGCTGCGCCTAGAACGGTGCCAGCACATTTAGCTTTAACAGAGGAACGTAATATATCGTGTCTGCATGCACGATTTGATGACTAGGCATCAGTAGAGCTGAATAGCTCTGCAAGAGTCAGGTCTAGTGAAGGAAATTGGGGCGATCGCACCGCGCTGTTGCCCTCAAATATCCCTATTTCCTGATAAACGCCTTCTCGCAACGACAGTACTAGCAGCGTTTGAGCTTCAGGATCAATAATCCAGTACTCCACAATTCCAAGGTCTTCATACTGTCGCCGCTTAGCAACATAATCTCGTTCGCGCTGTAGTTCGCCCGGACTCACCACTTCTACAACGAGCACCGGCGGGGCCATTGATAAGCGGATGGTATTGCGCTGGGTCAACAGCAAAATGTGTTCTGGACGCAAGATGGTGAGATCAGGATATCGGTTCTTGGGCTCCCCTCGCACTTCGAGCTCTAAACCGTGTCCCCTAACCCTTCGATAGTCCAGCAACGCCGCGAACTTTAACAGCAAAAAAGTTGCGATTTGCACATTCAGTCCGGATTCAGGCGGCAACTCAATCAGTTCTCCGTTGAAGAGCTCATATAACCTATCGCTGCCATCGTCATAGGCAAGATACTCTGCAAAACTGCTGAATCGAGGCTTGACCTGAAGCATGATAGTTACCGAGAGAACAATCGCGCGACTATTCCTATTCTAGGAAACTAGCTTCCTCAATGATGAATGAGTGGATCATTCAAAATCAGGCTGCTCAGTAGGAGACAGCATCAGCAATCCATCCAGCTGGAAATATTCCTCGCCGAAGGAGACGGTGGTGCTAGCTGTGCGGACGGAACCGGCGAGTCTCTGAAACTCAGCCCCTTCCAAATCACCTGGAAAAACTGGAAAGAGCCTAAAGAAGAGCGATCGCACTGAAGCCAAATTGAGATAGCCGTATCCCTGATTAGCTTCTGGAAAATCTTCGGTAGACCATAGGAACCGAAGCGAGTTAGGTAGTGCTTGAGCTGGCTCTAGGTTAAAAATCTCAGAAAGCGAGCCCAGGCTAGTGGTTAAAGCAAGCGTATCGTCATTGACCCAACCGTAACCCAGAAAGCTGTCAGGTTCTGCATCGAAGTCCAAAAAGGAACTCCAGCTGGTCGCTGGTTTTTCATCGATCATCGTCGGCTCAACAATAACAAACAAGTCTTCTAGGGTGACGTCTAGTTGACTCAATGCGTACTCAGCAGCAGCGCGATCGCTCGTTTGCAATAGAAGACCTAACCCAACGTCTACATCAGGCAGGAATGAGTTGATGGGCGTTTCTTCTGTTGGGAAGAGAAAAACGCTGAATCCTTGATCCATCCAGCCAAAAAGATCATCAAAGTTCAGGCCCGTTGTGAGCATCAAAGTTTCTTCACTTTGATCTAGAAACATACTTGTCTCTTCACTGGCTTCCAGAGAAAGCTGGATACCTTCCCAAAATCCAGCAATATTGTGACCACTCAACATTCCATAACTATTGCCGGGGACGTTGCTCAAAATAGCTTCGGGTGCAGGTTGAACAACCGAGGTCAAAAGCTGTAGCGCCGTGTTGTCATCGTAATATCCCCGCCCCTGTAGTCGCAGTCCTCTGTCAGTGGGATATAGCAGAACTTCAACACTGCTATCTAACTGAGTAGCTGCCAATTGAGCAATTTCACTCGGTGCTAGATCAGCTGGTCTGGGAATATCGATAGGTAGATTGGGTAACGGAAAATCTGCAAGAGAAAATTTCACTATCTCTGCAACACTGCCATAGAAAGCAGCAAACGATTCGTCGTAATGAGGGTGGGAGAGCGTTCGCAAAAAGCGATCGTTAGTCGCCAGCGAGTCTGCTACGGTTTCAGGACTTTGGTCTGCCCAAGAACGGATAGCGGCGGGATGTTCGGCAGCAACTATAAAGTCAGGGAAAACGGCGATCGCTAACCCGGGTACGTCTGGCTCCCGCACTACTGGAGGCTCAATTTCAGGTTCCTCTTCTGGCACTGCTTTGATCGCCCCCTTTGAAGACTCCAATTCAGTACTTGAGGGTGATAGCAGCTGCATCGGCTCTGGCAGAGGTGTCTCAACAGGTTCTGCTGGTTCAAGGGTTGGATCGGTAATAGGAGGAGGCGTCTCAATAATAGGCGGCGCTTCAAACCTATCACCGGGCTCTGGCAGTGGCGGTGGCGGTTCGATGACCGGAGGATCAAAGACAGGTGGTGGAAGGGGGGTAACGGGAGGTGGAGCTTCCAAAGGAGGTAGCGGTTCTATAGGCGGTAAAGGATTGTCCAAAACCTCAAAGAACTGTGGCTCCCAATAAAAGATAGAAAAGGTTTGATAGTTTTGAATATCAGGATAAGCGTCTCGGACATCGGCAATTCTGCGAAGGAACGGATCAAAGTTATCTGGCTGAGCGATGGGTGCAATCAAAATCTCGTGTTCTTCGATCGCGGTAACCTGAGGCAATTCAAGCGGCATCAGTGCCGTTGCTGCGGTATCGCCAACCCAAGAGCCGATGTCTTCCTGGTAATCGAGATCAACCGGCAAAAACGGCAGTCCACCAGCATTGAGAAAGTCAACACCCTGATCTTGAAGTTGCTGGAAGAGAGCATATTGGCCAAGTTGTTCCCAGGTTTCGTTTCGCATATCGAGCAGAACAACGTAGGCCGTGTTGTCGGGTAGATACTGAGTAATTTCAGGAATCTCTCCGGCTGGCTCGGCGGCAGCCAAAGCCGGTATGGCTAGTGTTAGGACTGGGGCGATCGCTACACAAATGTTATGGGCTGCTCTTGACACAATAGTCTCCTACTAAAACGGGCTTTGGAAGATGACCAGATAGACAATTCAATAGTCACAATCGTGCTGGTTCAGAAGGCTGGAACATCTCATTTTGTTGTTTCGCAGATGAAGTGTAGTTTCTTTAAATGGGCTTTCTCTTCAGAAAGATGGAGCTTTCATAGCGTGAACTTATGTCTTTTTCTCATCAATTTACATTTATATTTGTCTTAATCTACTAATAACGAAAAACTAAACTTACATCCCTACTGTCTCTAGTTATGTGCATTGCTCGGTAGAGCAGATCTCTATTTCAAGAAGACTCCGTACGCCTATTTACTTAACAGTAAAGCTCGCTATGAGCATCCGAGCTTAAAGTTTTCTGACGTAGGCATCTGTCTAGTCATTAGTAGCGACATTAGTTGTGCTTGTGATAGTTCTTGCTGTCACGCTTCTGACCGATGGACTAATTCTGCTCAATGTCCTCAGCGATGCGATGGGCGATTAATAAAACTACGTACATCGGAGCATTCAGGTATGAGCCAAGCTGTAGACCCAGGCCGTCGTCAAAAGAGTCCCGTCCTACAGTGGATCGGTGTTCTTGTTCTCATCTATTTGCTGGTCGTCGCGGTTGGTATGATTGGCGCTGGTTTCAAATCTGCCACGGGTGAGCGAGCCGAAGAACTATTTGCTTTCGCAACCAACCCTTTTATGGGCTTGATCGTAGGAACCGTTGCGACCGCTCTAATTCAGTCTTCCAGCACTGTAACTTCCATCATTGTTGGCTTAGTGGCAGGCGGATTACCTGTGGCAACAGCCGTGCCTATGGTTATGGGAGCCAACATCGGGACCACAATTACGAATACGTTGGTTAGTTTGGGCCATGTGCGTGACAACGACGAATTTAAGAAGGCGTTTGCGGCTGCCACCGTTCACGACTTTTTTAACTTACTCAGCGTCATTATCTTTCTGCCAGTTGAGATTCTATTTCACCCACTTGAAAGAATGGGACTTGCCCTAGCCAACGCATTGGTCGGTGGTGGCTCAATGAGCGTGAAAGATTTCAACGTTGTGAAGATGGTCACCAGTCCTCTTGTCAACGTCTTTAAAGCTGGAACTCACGTTTTGCCAGCGCCCTTCGACGGGATTCTGTTGATTTTGTTGGGTATTGCTCTCATTTTTTTGACCATTGCTTTCATTGGAAGACTGCTCAAGCAGCTAATGGTCGGTCGCGCTAAGGATATCTTGCATATGGCGATCGGACGTGGCCCGATCGCAGGCATCCTAGCAGGCATGCTCATCACCATTCTGGTGCAGTCATCTTCCACGACAACTAGCTTGATGGTGCCATTGGCGGGTGCTGGCGTCTTTGGATTGGCCCAGGTCTATCCCTTTACCTTGGGTGCCAATATCGGTACCTGTATCACAGCGCTTCTGGCAGCAACGGCTGTATCCGGTGCTGATGCGGTTCCCGCCTTAGAAATTGCGATGGTTCACCTGCTCTATAACACCCTTGGCGTAGTTATCATCTATGGCATTCCTTTCCTGTGCCGATTGCCCATTATTGGTGCAGAAAACCTAGCCGTAGTCGCGGCTGAACGTAAATACTTGGCGTTTGCCTACATCATCGCGGTGTTCTTTTTAATTCCAGGTATTTTGTTGGGTATCACCGCATTAGCTTAACTAGGTCTTCAGGTTGAAAGTGTAGGTTGTAGGTTGATGTTAAACGGAATGTAGGCTTTGCCTTCTTGCTGAACAACGGACATTTTCGGGTGTTTTGCTGAGGTTCCTTAGCATCCATCTAACCTGCATTTTTAGCCATGTCGTACCGCTACGTTTTCACCCAATGGACTAACTAAAGGTACAAAAACGTTTATTCAGGGAGGGTAATTATGAGCGAGAGACTTGATTACGTAAAGCAACTTGAAGCTCAAATCACAACGACAAAGACGACATTAGGCAAGCTGAAGGCTGAGCGAAAAGCTCATCTCCTAGCAGCACAGCATGAGGAGATTGAGAACCTAGAGAAGTATCTTGATGAGGCCAATATCAGCGTTAAGGGACTATCTGAAGCTGCCGATGATGCTTGGACCGATCTTAGAGAGGCTCTAGATCGCCTCATGGGCGATATCAGTAGTGGCCTCAAGAAATTGATGGGCGACTCTGAGAATTCTTAGGCTTAAAAGTCTTAGGTTCAAGAGTTTGCTGTTGAAAGGGAAACTCCTAAACGGCGCAAAAACTGTTCTTCATTGAGGATCCACTGAAGACAGGATCGACATCTTGCATTTAGCACAATACCTGAATTTACTCCCTTGAATTCCTCAACCCTTGGGGACCAAGGGGGCAAAGTTGTCAGATAAGCTCAACCGCAAGATCTACGTAGGAGAGGTTTTTGCGCCCAATGCACAATGGATTTTCAGCAAATTGTTGTTGCGCTCATCATTCAGCCTATTAATAGAAGATGCTGAATCTAAATGTTTCTGAAGCCAGTGGATTCGCCTGTATCGCTCTCTTCATTCTGTTGCTGCTCAACTTCAACTCCGGTCCAGAATGCCCTGCAAAGCCGAGCAAGGCAGCAATTCGTCTTAAATATTGTCCAGTATCCGTTCAAGAAAAGCGATCGCCCTTTTTGTTTGTCGAAATCTGTAGTCTTTCCTGACACCGCTGTAAAAGCATGAGTTTAGAAGAGGAAAGATTGCTTTTATAAGACATTAATGTGAAGAAGCTTCAAGCTCACACTATGGAAAAATTAAGTCTTTTTAGGTGCTTCAATAAGTCTGGTAGGATTCTGGCATTGTTCGTATCAGGGTTTCTTCAGAGGAGTTATACCAATTCTTGTTTCTGGTATGTTTAATTGTGGATTCGAAAATACTCGAATGGCAATGCTTCAGTCTTAAGAACTGTGGCCCCAGCAAAGAGAAACGGTATTTATCTAGCTCAACACCGATTAAGGGCAATTGCTCTTTATTTCTGTAGTATTGCTCTATTGAGTGCGATCGCTCCCAATAATCTACCAAGTGCTGATTTGAGGGCTGCATGAGAACCAGTTGTTTTAGGGATTTCAGAGAGATTGTGTGTTTTTGAGGAATAATTAAAATCTCCTTCTGAGGGAGGTTTCAGTACTTTTTGAAAATTCCTACGCCAATCAGCTCTAAAACTGTTTTGAACAAAGCGAGTTACTACAGGCTGTTCAAGATTTGGGCATATCTCTAACATGGCAACTCTGCAATATTCAAAAACGGTTTTGGTAGGTCTCGGTGGTTGCAGTTTGCTGGTAGCGACAGATTTAACTCAGGCAATGCCTGTTGTTCCAGAAGCCGGTAGCCAAACACAAGTTATTCAAGCGGGAGACGAATTCAGCATCACCGGTGGCGTGACTTCTGCTGATGGTCAGTCGCTTTTCTACATGTTCGAGCAGTTTGGACTATCGCAGGGACAGACTGCTGATTTTACGTCACAACCCACTACCCAGGCCGTTTTGGGTAGCGTTACAGGCGGCAATGCGTCTTATATTGATGGACTGCTGAGAGTGTCCGGTAGTTCAGCAGATCTATACTTGATTAATCCGGCTGGAGTGTTCTTTGGGCCAAACATCCAGCTTGACCTCCCAGCTTCTTTTGCAGCAGCAACCGCCAGTGGAGTTCTCTTTGGTGAGGACCTTTTTGAGACTATCAATAGCCGAAGGCAAGATCAGCTGGTGGGGACGCCGACAGGTTTTGTGTTTGCTGCTGATGCGTCAGGGCAGGTTGTCAATACAGGAAACATGACCGTCTTGCCTGGTGAGGCGATCGCCCTCATCGGGGGACAAGTTATTTCGACTGGAACACTCGCGACGCCTAGTGGTGAAATTGTCATCGCCGCTGTTCCCAACAGCAATCTGGTGCGCATCAGCCACACTGACATGGTGCTCAACCTTGAGATAGAAACGCTGCCCCATGCTGATGCTTCGCTACCGTTTGTGCCATCAACACTTGCAGAATTGCTGACCGGCGGTGAGACTGCCGCTGCCACTGGTTTAGCCGTAACACCTGAAGGTCTCATTACCTTAGCTAACGTCGAGATTGCCGATGTTGTCGGTAGCGCTCTTGTCTCCAACACCCTAGATGCATCAGGAGTGTCGGGAGGCGATGTGATGGTGGTGGGCGATCGCGTCAGCTTAGTCGAAGCTAAGGTTGATGCATCAGGAACGTTGGACGGCGGTAATATTCGCATTGGCGGCGACCCAACAGGACAGGGAACGTTACCCGGATCAACGCTGACTTATGTGGATGGAGACAGCGTGATCGCGGCTAACGGTCGTCAAACCGGAGATGGGGGCAGCGTCACAATTTGGTCAGACGGCGTCGCTGGTGTTTGGGGCGATATTTCAGCGCAGGGAGGCGCGTTATCGGGCGATGGCGGATGGGTCGAGGTTTCGGGGCGACAGTCCCTCATCTTTCGAGGAACCGTGACTACATCGGCACCTGGGGGCTTAGGGGGCGAACTCCTGCTGGATCCCGTCAATATTGCAATTCTCAACGGTACTGCTGATGGTGACGATAGCGATGACCTGGCCAATCTGCTGAGTGCCCCGACCTTGGATCTGGCTGAGGCATTGCCAACAGAAATTTATGAATCTGAACTAGAAGGACTGTCTGGCAATACTGCGATCACCCTGCAAGCCAGCGGTGATATTGCGATCGCAGATCTCGACGACAATCAGCTCACGTTTCAGACAGGAACGGCCCCCATTCGTTTTGAAGCGGGGGGGACTTTCACCATGCATCCTGACGATGTATTGGTGGCACCTGGCAGAGACCTGTCAATTACCACGGGGGGCAGTATTGCCGTAGGTGATATCTTCACGTACGAAGTCCCTGATAATACCGACGGCAGCATCACGCTTATGGGCGCAGACATTGATGCAGGGGTGCTGAATGCTTTGCAGGTTACCCCCATTACAACTTTGGGGAATGACGGCAATACCAGCCAAGTTTCTTTGGAATCGACCCGGGGTGACATCATCGTTGAGAGCATTTTGTCTGGTTCGGGTGGCGTTGTTGTGAATTCGGCAGGTCGCTTCCGGGCTGAGGGTGTCGTCGATGTCGCAGCCAGACCCGAGAAGGCAGATCCTGCTCTTGTGGATGACTTTACTTTGAGTATTTTGGCAGCGGTGCCGCTTAATGATGAAGAGGACGTCAGCACAGCCGCTTTACCTCAATCAGACACTGAATTGTTTCTTCTAGATAGAAGCTTCACGGTTCGTAGGGGAGAACGAGTGAGTGCCGATACAGTCCGGGGAATTGCGATCGCCTTCGATATTGAAAACCTCTTACCGCCGCTGCCCATTGAATTTTGGGTGGGTCCTGATTCGGGGGGTGGCAGCGCAGTTCCTTTAGCAGACAGCGGGGCTGCGGGTGGCATTTTTCGAACTCGCCCAGACCGCACTATCGTCACATCATTCGAAAATCAGATCTTTCTGATCGATAGCAACGTGCTGATAGACACAACAGCTCTGGATACTTTATCAGATCTTGATGCGGATACTGAGAACGAACGTGCCACTCAAGATACAAGTGGCACCTCGGCAGAAACTGTTCTAGCGGTCTGTGACAAAGATGCCGAAATCTCAGATCCGGCTTGTGAAGAATAGAAGGCAGTACCCAAACGCACAGAGAATCCTTCCGGGTTTATAGGGAGTCATGCCGGAAAATAGGTCACATTCGATACGTGGTTAAAGCGCTACTGTTGAATCATATCCGGGAAAGATTGTCCTTCTCTGTAATCAGGAGAGTAGCCATCGGCAGAACAGGCGATGCCACTCAAACATCTACCTAACACCTTGTACAACTCATGATGCTGTCACTGTTGGCTGTTATGGTCCCTACATTACTAACGTCATTCGACGGCAAGGCCCCTACGCCTTCCGCAATTCAGGTTACCCAGAGTTCTGAAACTACAACGACTGCTAGTGGAACTTTTCGGGCTGGCATGAGGGCATTTGAAGCAAATGATTACGAGTTGGCGATCGCGTCCTGGCAAACAGCTTTGGAAAAATTTCGGGCAGAGGGCGATCAGGACAATATAGCCGTGACCCTTAACGCCCTTGCGGCTGCTAATCTGTCGCTGGGCCGCTATGGCGAGGCGATCGCTTACAGTCGCGACAGTGCCGACCTAGCGCGCTCTCTCAACCATTTAAGCTTGGAGGCGCAGGCCCTGGGCAACTTGGGCATTGCTTATCAAGCCTCGGGTCGCTATGCCAATGCAGTCGAAACGTATGAGCAAGCCTTAACTCTTCTCGAATCAACCGAAGACTCTGCCGCGATCGCCCAGCTTCATGGGCTATTAGGCAATGCGTATCAGGCTTTGGGAGACTATTTCTCAGCGATTACTGCTCAAGAGACTAGCCTGGAAATTGCTGCCACTGTTGATTCTCCGTCTTTGGAAGCGACGGCCCAGATGAATTTGGGGGGACTTTACAGCGAGCAAGGTGATTACAGCGCTGCGATCGCTTGGTATGAACAAGGAATTGCCCTCGCCCAAGATTTTGGTTTTCTAGGGTCTGCGGCTTATGGATTGAATAACTTGGGGGGGACCTATCAGCAGTTAGGGCAGTCTGAAGCCGCGATTGTGCACTTTCAAGAAAGTTTTGCTCTAGCGCAACAGACGGGCAATCGCGCGTTACAGGCAACTGTTCTGACTAATTTGGGCGTTGCTTACGAAGATACTGAAGCCTTTGAGCAGGCGATGGAGAGTCATCAAGCCAGTGTGGCGATCGCCCGTACCGTTGAAGATCCGCGACTGTTGGCGGATGCTCTCAATAACTTGGCCCATACTCAATTATTGGTAGGAGAACTAACTGACGCTGAAATTGCGCTCAAAGAATCGATTCAGCTTTTGTCATCCTTGCGGGAAGGGCTGACGGATGAGGACAAAGTCACCGTATTCGATACTCAAATCTACACTTACAACCTATTGATGCAGGTCCAGGTTGCTCAGGGCAACTATGAGGCTGCTCTCGAAACCTCTGAGCAGGGGCGTGCCCGCGCTTTTGTAGAAGTTGTGGCTGAAGAGGATGTGGCGCTGTCGCCGCCCAGTATCGATCAAATTAAGCAAACGGCCCGTGAATTAGACGCCACCATTATTGAATATGCGATCGTTCCCAAGGACGATTTCACCGTGCAGGGACGACAACGAGGTGAAACTGGAGAAATATTTGTTTGGGTAGTCGCACCGTCAGGTCAAACGACCTTTAAGCGCCTTTCCCTTGACCAAGCTAACTTTACTCTAGAAGAACAGGTTCAGCAAAGCCGAACGGCGATTGGTGCTTTGGGACGTGCTCGTGGATTGGGTGTGGTGCTTGGGGATAATGCGGACACAGCCTTCTCAACCGCGGAACAGTTTCAAGCTATCTATGCCCAACTGATCGCGCCTATCGAAGATGCTTTGCCGAGTGATCCTGACGATTTAGTCGTGTTGATTCCCCATGAGTCCTTGTTTTATCTACCGTTCGCAGCGCTGCAAGATGCTGATGGTCGCTATCTGATTGAACGGCATACGTTATTGACAGCCCCAGCCATTCAGCTACTGGATTTAACGCTGGAGGACAAGGATTTGCCTTCCACGGCAAGTTCACTGGTGGTAGGGAATCCTGAAATGCCGCTAATTTCCAACCTGCCAACACTTCAACCACTGCCAGGAGCTGAGTCTGAAGCTCAGGAGATTGCTCGACTATTCCAGACAGAGGCGATTATCGGCAGTGCTGCTACTGAGTCGGCTGTTGCCGACAAGATGGAGACTGCGGGAGTCATCCATCTGGCGACGCATGGCTTGCTGGACTACATCGATACCCAGCAGCGCATTCCCATTCCAGGCGCGATCGCCCTCACCCCCTCCGGAACGGATGATGGTCTGTTAACCGCCAGCGAGATTGCTGATCTGTCTTTGATTGCCCAACTCGTTGTCCTGAGTGCCTGTGATACGGGCTTGGGTGAAGTAACGGGTGATGGCGTAGTGGGCCTGTCGCGATCGCTCATCGCGGCAGGGGCTAAAAGCACAGTCGTCTCGCTTTGGTCCGTGCCCGATGAACCCACCTCCATCCTTATGCAGACCTTCTATAAAGAGCTACAGGAGGGACACAACAAAGCCGAAGCGCTGCGACAGGCCATGCTGCAAACCAAAGAAATCTACCCTAATCCACTAGCCTGGGCAGCCTTCGTCCTCGTCGGCAACCCAGCACCGCTGCAGGACACACCATTGAGCCTGTAGCTGAAGCTGCCAGTACCCAGACCAGAGGTTAATAGTGTTCTGCTTTTTGCTATGGCTCCCGGGGAACCATTTCCTCTCGTTTGACAGCCCAAAGGATGCCAGGACTACCTGGTGCTCTCAGCTTGCAAGCTGGACACTCGCAAGTCGCTCCCTCTGGAACAATATTGAGATATTTAATCTCAGCTTGAATGGAAAATTCACTAACAGGCAGCCCCAGCATTTTTTTGATATGCGATTCTAATGGTCGACAGGCTCGACGCGCATAACTCTGTCCATTACGTTCAGAGTAAATGATGTAGTCTGAAAACCAACTTTTATTCATAAGAGATACAAACAAACTCTATGCATCTATCCAAAGTATTAGAAAAAGAATACACCTTTGGATGGATGCACAACATAATGCCCTAAAACTGCCTTAATCATTCAGCTTCGAACAGGCAGCAGGGCTATTCGTAGCAACAGACAGTAGCAACAATGTTTACGCTTCACCGGGTTCACGGGTTCCAGCAGCCATTTGCAGGATCATTGGGTGACCACCGTCTTGGTGATACTTGTCAGCCCATTCTTTCAGAAGCGTATCTAATTCCTCTAGCGCTTCCTCTCGCTTATCAAGAGGCACATCAAAAACTTCGAGACCTCGAATTACGTCAGGGCGCTCAATCACCCACCCCTGCATTAACTTCGAAAATCGCGCTAAGTCTTTCATCATCGTGAAGACTCGTTCCCGTTCTCCCTTTGGGGCATAGTGAGTGCGCGTCAGTGCAAAGATAGGAATTGATAAGAACGGAATATCAACCTGGGTCACCGTGCCAGAGTGCAATAGTCGAAACTTGATGTGTTCTGTCAAGGCTTCGCTTAATGGCATTTGCCGATTGAGCGGATATTCTGCCTGTGATTTTGTGTGTAATAACTTAATCAGATCTAGAAACTCGAATAAATCCAGAAAACGAGCATCCGGTAGATTGTCTGAAAACTGAGCATGAAGTTCTTCATGCTCCTTAGCAGTGAGGTGATGGCCATTAAGACGAGATAGCCCTGGCTCCCAAGGATATTTTTCTTGCCACAGATAGGGCAGTCCAATTAGATAGTAAGGTTCTTGGTCGCTAAGGGTTGTGAGCGATCGCCCTTCCGCAATTAATCCTTCCACCTCTTTGATAATGGCTCTGACACGTTTAGGCTCAACGTGATGCAAAAAGCTAGTTTTCCGGACATTTTTGCTCTGCTCTAAATAAGAGGAGTAAATTGCGAGTTTTGCAGCAGTGTTAGCTGCTTCTAGAAAGGCACCATAACGATGCCCCCCCAGCTTCATGACGCTAATCGCTAGATAAATCAGAATGCGATCTGCTGAGCTGACCTTGAGATCAGCAATGACTTGGTCACAATCAGTCGTGAGGGGAAAAGAATCCTGTGAAGACGTCGCGAATTTTGTCACGCTCCTACTCGCATTTGAATTTTTGCTAAGCCAGAAATTAGCGTAGATGCAGACAAACAGGTATGACCCTTATAGCTTGGAACTGATGCGATTGCGATCGGTCCGGTGTCTATCTTGCTCTATTCGCTAGCTGAGAAAACCCCATTCAGATTTTCTCAACAGTGAACAGTTTAGAGAGACTAATGGCTACAGTTCCCACAGACTAGAACCACGGGTAGCAGCTGCCAAGTCCATCAATGACAGCGCTTAGGACATTTTGATGCCATGCTGGAATCGGAGTGATACCCAGTGTTTCAATCAAAATGGTCGGCGCTACATAGCAAAGTTTACTAGCCAGGGTTACCTATGATAGGCATTGTAATCTGCAATGCTTGCATCGTTGCATGCTTTCCGTATTTGCCCATTAGATAATTTGAAGAGGCTGTTCTCATTCAGAGGTAGGGCCTGTTGTCCTCTTCAGATATTGCTCTAGCCAGCGATCCATTTCCCAGAGGACATGACCGACTGCCTCGCGGGACTCGTAACCATGCCCTTCAAGGGGCAGTTCTACCCAGCGCACTGTTCCTCCTAACCCTTTCATAGCACCATATAGTCGCTCGCTTTGCAGAGGATAAGTGCCCGTGTTGGCGTCATCACCCCCATGAATTAACAGCAAAGGTTCGTTAATCTTGGCTGCATGGGTAAACGGCGACATTTGGATATAAGCCTCGATCGCATCCCAATACATTCGCTGTTCTCCCTGAAACCCAAACGGAGTCAGGCTGCGGTTGTAGGCTCCACTATTAGCAATACCAGCACTGAATAAATCCGTATGAGCTAGCAGATTGGCCGTTGTAAACGCGCCATAAGAGTGTCCCCCAATCGCAATCTGACCGTTCTGACTAATCCCTCGTTCGGTTAGGTAATTCACAATGGCCTCAGCACTCTGAGTCAACTGCTGAATATAGGTATCGTTGGGTTCCACATCACCCTCACCAATGATAGGCATCGTGGGCCCCATCACAATGGCGTATCCCTGCGTCAGCAGAAACCGGGGATCATAAGCATAGGGACGCCGGAATGCATTTTCAGCAGCCGTAACTTGGGACGCCGCATCACGACTTTTGAATTCTTGAGGATAGGCCCACAATAGGGTTGGTAGGGGGCCATCCGTCTGGGGATCATAACCGGGTGGCAAATAGAGGGTTGCGGACAAAGCAATACCATCGACTCGTTCATAGCGAAGAATTTCCGGCTCCACATCTCGATACCAGGAACGAGGATCGGCAAATTCGGTGAGCTGTGTTTCTTGTCCAGTCGCTAAATCCTGCAACCAGTAATTAGGGGTATCTTGGGTCGTTTCGCGCCGAGTGATGATTTGGCTACCCTGATTGTCCAGCAGGACCGTCACCGACTCATAGAAAGGATCCGCAGCCTGCCAAAGGCGCTCTTTTTCCTGTGTTTCTAAGTTCCAGCGGTCTAAAAACGGATACACTCCTTCTGGAGAAGCACCGCGCCCTCTGAGATAAAGGCTGCTGCCGTCGGGAGAAAACATGAGAACCTGGCGTCCATAGGGGCCTGGCATTGTGACGGGCTGACCTGGATTGCGATAGCTGTCTTGATAGTCTCGCTCGTCTAGAAGAACAGGCGCAGTATTAGTGTCAGCAGGATTGAGCTGCCAAACCCTGATTTGACGGGTGTCGTACCAAGTCTCAACGCCCAAGGCCAAATTATCATGGCCCCAGAGAATGCGGTTATACCGCAAGTTGGTCGTCCATAGGGAAGTTGGGTCTGTCTCGAAAGGAGCCTCTAGTTGAAACACGGCATCTCGACGGTCGGTCTCTTTGCTGGCATCCCCCTCATCCAACGCTTCTACCCAATAGAGGCTAGCAGGGCGATCGCTGCGCCAGCCCACAATACGACGTCCTTTTCTCACTGAATCGAAGGTGACAGGAATATCATCTGCCAGCGGAAGTTCATCAACCCGATACACCTCTTGTCCAGCTTGATCAAGAACAGCGGTTCGTCTAGGAAACAGTCGAGCGGGCACCTGATAGGAAAAAGGACGCTGGAGAGTAGTCAGCAATATCCAGTTGCCGTCTGGGGATGGCGTGGCGGCGACAATCATTTGGGCATCCGTGAGCTGAGTGCGATCGCCGTCCAGACCGATCCGGGCTAACACTGAAGTGACGTAATACTCGAACAGAACTTCATCATCTGGCGTTTCCAAGAGATTGGTATAGGTGCGAACTGGAGCTGTTCGTCCTAGATTTTGCTCAATCCGAGGTCCCTCTGGCACCGATGCGGGCACTGGTGGAATGCCCTCGTTTGGCGGAACCAGTTTACAGAGGAGTCCGGCTGTTTCTGAGATCCAGCGGCAGGGCATACCATAGGTGTTGTTCAGAATTGGAGCAGTCAAACGACGGGCTGATCCCTGCACCATATCAGCAACCCACAGCTCGATGCCGTCGGCATGGTCGAGAGTGAACGCCAATAGATTTCCTTGGGGCGACCAGCGCAAATTACGAATACCATCACTGTCTGGAAGTGTAATGGGCTGACGTTTACCTGTCGTGATGTTCTGAATCTCTAAGCCGCGATAGGCATAGGCACGGGCAGGTCCGCGAGTCGCCGGATTCATTTGCAGTCCTGCTAGTCGTAACCTAGGGCGGGCTAACTCTACAAGCGGAGTCAAGGGTGGACGTTCTAACCGAACTAGCCATTCATGGTTAGGTGAAATACTGACTCCGGGGTACCACGGAGTATCTAGTAGCGAAGCGATCGGCTCAGGAGGTTGTTGCCACGTTGCTTGGGCCATAGTGATTGTTGGAGCAAAGCTAACAATGCTGACAGCAATGCCAAAGAGAGGAGCAAAAACAGCTTTCATGACATCTCAGTGTTCAGTCAGCAACTAAATGACCATCGTGGCACGTTTGGGCAAAAAAAGACGTGCAGAGAGGAAATTTTGTGAAGGGCAACAACCAATTCGCGTTTTAATGTTCGACCTTGCTTCGGTCTAGGATTGAGGTTGCGATCGCGGCACCACATATAAAATCCCAGAAATCCACGTCATCAGCACTGACAGCCAAAATAAGATTAGGCCGACAGGTTGCCAAGTGATCGGGAGGGGAGCCATGAGAAAGGCGATCGCGGTAATCTGCAGCACAGTCTTGGCCTTACCCCAGATATTGGCACCAGGAACGGATTGGGATTGAAAGGCAGGATTAACGCGCCAGCCTGAGATCGCCAGTTCTCTTGCCAGAATTAAAAAAACACCCCAAGCAGGAACTCGATCTAATTCAATAAGCGCCAAGAGCGGGGCTAGCACCAGCAGTTTATCAACCAACGGGTCGAGAAATTTACCCAAATCAGTCACCTGATCTAAACGCCGAGCCAGATAGCCGTCCACCCAGTCAGTGCTAGCCGCAACCAGGAAAACACCCACAGCAATCCAGGCTCGATAGGGCGTAGGGTTGAGCAATAAGATCAGAACTGCGGGAACGCCCAACAGACGTGAAACGGTAATCCAAGTCGGTAAATTCATGTCAATAGCTAATCTGAGAAGACTGACGATCTAAAGGTTCAAGGTGAATGGTGGTGCGGACAGGACCATACTTTTCGGATAAAACCGCTTCAACATGGTCTGTAATTTCATGGGCTGCCGTAATATCACACGGTTCCACGATGAGATGCATGTCGATGAAAACTTGTCTTCCCAGAAGGCCACGAGAAGCAATGCTATGGCAATTCAAAACTCCTGGCACCGGCATCACTGTGGAATGAATTGATTCGGGTGCGATCGCCATTTCATCCACTAACCAGGGCAGATTGTCTCGTAGCACGTCCCAACCGCTTTTAAAGACCAGGATAGCTACGGGGAAGGCCATGACCACATCTAACCATTGCCAACCTAGCCAAACGCCGATGAGTCCACCCAGGACAGCGATTGTAATCCAAACGTCACTCATTGTGTGGTGGGCATCAGCTACCAGAATATTGCTACGCAAGCGTAGACCCACTTGTCGCTCATAGAAAGCAACACCAATGTTGACAAGCAACACCCCAAGCATGATCCATAGCGCAGTCTCTGACATTGAGACAGATTCTCCGCCGGCCCAGAAGCGTTCTATAGCTGTCTGCGAAATTTCAAAGCAGGCGATTCCCAAGAAAGCCGTAACACCTAATGCTCCAATGGCCTCATATTTTTGATGTCCATAGGGATAATAGCGATCAGGATAGGGAGAAGCGAGTTGGTTTGTTATCAAGCCTAAAACGTTGTTCGCGCTGTCTGTAACGCTATGTATTGCATCTGCTAGTAAGCTCAAAGACCCTGTCCACAAGCCAACAGCAGTTTTAAGGACGACCACCAGCAAATTGAGAACCAGCGTTGCTAGCAAAACTTGACGAACTTGACTACGGCTGTCTTTCAGCCGATTCATCGACTGATGAGTCACAGTCTCAGAAGAATGATTAGGCAGGTCTGGTGTCACACAAATACACTCAGATTGGCTAAGGTATAACGCTCGCCAGTCTTGTTAAAAGGAGCCTATTGCAAAACATTTTGACCCTATGCTAGCTACCAGAGCGATGACAAGCACTTCAATCAAAATGGCTACGCTATAGAGAACGGTAGACTATTTGAATCTACTAGTGTTCAGGTATCTTCAATTTATCGCGAAGCTTATACAACGACATTCAAAGACTTGTATTTTTCAATATTTAAGATGGCTAGTCTCTATACCTATGGGGAATAAACCTATCATGCTGACAAAACTAGGTCTCTGACGCTAGACGTAGATTCTTCTCTCAGCGAATCCATTCGGCTGAGATCTTGCACTAGTACATCGGCATCCTGCATTTGCCCCCGAATCCCTTAATGCTGGGGGACTTCGACCTCAGAACCCCCCAAATTTTGGGGGCAAGGGGGGCCAAGTCAGGCAATGTCGGGACAACTGTAAGATCTGAGTTCGAAAGATAAGACTATGTGTAGTGTCCCTTGAAAATCTCCCTCATTGTGCTGAAATTGTGCTGAAACTGCTGTTTATTCGTCATGGAGAATCTTTTGACAATCGCGAAGGACGGATGAGTAGTCGTGATGACGGCGGACTTACCGCTGAGGGACAGCAGCAGTGTCGATCGCTGGCGACTGAACTCCACCGCTGCCAATGGCAGCCTAGTCATATCTACACCAGTCCGCTACAACGTGCCTTGGCGACCGCTCAACTATTAATGACTCCCTGGCATTGGCAGCTGGTGCAGACTCCTGCCACAGCGGAGATTGCCCATCCTGTGCCCATCCCACTGCCTCTCGTGCATCAAGAGGCGCAACAGACGACTGATCCTCTGCCGATCTTTTCGATTAGCCACCAGTTGGAAGAGTTCAACGCAGGAATTTTGGCAGGGCTCACTTGGACAGACGCCCAGCGCCAGTATCCAGAATTGTGTCAAGCGTTAGAAACCTCCCAGGAATGGATCCCAATTCCAAAGGCTGAAACACCTCTGGAAGGACGATCGCGGGCAAATCAATTTATCACCCATCTACTCAATAGTCACAGCAACCAAGATGCTGTCTGGATCATCTCTCACCACTGGATCATGGAACATCTTATTGCCTGTTTAATGGGGTGCGATCGCACCTGGAAAATTGACATGCCTAATACAGCACTGTTTGAATTTTGGGTGGATTGCGATCGCTGTGCAGAAGAACAAACGTTACGAGGGATCAGCGATTTTTGGCAGATAAAGCAATTCAACAATTGTCAACATTGGGCAAATGCCTCAACTATTAGAAGTACTGCTGATAGTGCCCAGTAGTATGCTCTGTCAGTACTTTCAAAATAATTGGCAAACCTTTTTCAGTCTTCATCAGCTTGATTGCTATCAAAGCATGGCCCAACACTTAATGCTCATAGAGGCTTTTAACTGTAAAAAGATCAGCTGACTTAACTAATATCTATTGGTTGAGAGACGTTGTATTAAGTAAATAAAGAACTACTGAGGAAACACATCGAAGATTAAAGTTAAACTGGGGTTTACTTTGTTGAATGTGTTCGTTCACTATGCAAACGGCTCAGACCTCTTCCGAAGTTAACGACATTCTTGGGCAGGCTCGCCAGGGAAGTGTTGCTGCAATCATTCAAATCCTGAATGAACGACTTGCTGATTCGCATATTCGGACACGAGCCATTCTTGTCGATGGTGTACTGCAACTCCTTTGTGAAGCCCCAACGGCGGAGCAGCTAGACAAGGCCGAAGTGATTGAGCGTGTCAAAACGATTCTTGAAGAACTGTCGCCTCGGCATATTCGCAAGGTCAACATCAACAGTCGGATCGTCAGAGAGCAACAGCTATTGTGGTTTGAAGAAATTACTCGCGATCCTGAAAACCAACTGCTCTGGTCGGAGCTCATTAAGCTACAACAGCCCAATCCTGTTGCTCGTTTTTGGCAAGATCTCAGGCAGCCAAAAGCCCGCAAAGAAATCGTCGTGACGAATTCAAAACAGAGCCGACTCAGTCAACGCTACTTTGTTCGAGGTTTAGTCGGTGGGGCGAGTCTCTGTCTTTTGCTGCTGTTGGTGGGATGGGTGCTTAAACATCGACTGGGAATTGTTTCTACAGCAGGGACTCCCTCCGAAGAAAATGTCGTTTCAGAGGGGATGGAGACTGACGCTCCTACACCCCGAGATACCTTTGCTCAAGCCGTTCGGTTGGCCCAGCAGGCTGCCGCAGACGGTCAGCAGGCGACTACTCCTGCCGAGTGGTTAGACTTGGCAGCTCGTTGGCAACGGGCTTCTGAACTAATGGCACAGGTTCCTACCGATAGTGAGAACTATGCGATCGCTCAAGATCGCGTCTTGGCTTACCAGCAAAACAGTGATCAGGCGTTGTTGCAAGCTGAACAGCTGCAGCAGATTGAAGAAACTGCCCCAGCAACCGATAGTGTGGAATAGAAAGGACTGAATTCATCCTTTTGCCTCCTCGATAAGCTGCTATGGTGTCTCGTGGCCGGTGCCCTGCTCAACACTGTCAGCTATCCAGTCTAAATAAGCTTTCGATCCAGCCTGAATCGGAAGCGCCAGAATTTCAGGCACGTCATAGGGATGTAGCGTTTGCAGAGCTTGTTCAATTGCGCCAAACTGCCCCAAATTCGTCTTAATCACCAGCTGCCATTCTGCCGATTGCTGAACTTCTCCCTCCCACCGATACACCGAATGAATCGGGAAAAGGTTGACGCAGGCAGCTAGCTGCTCAGTGACTAAAGCAGTTGCAATTTCTTGGGCTACCTCTTGCGTATCGACAGTCACTAAAACCACACCGTATTGTGTCAAAGTAGCGCTCCGTATATCGCACAAAGCAGAATAAGCCCTTGATACAGGAGAACTTTGGTGTCCTCAACTGTCTTAAGTTATAACTTTAGGCCCTCTAGGCCAACGCACTCAGCGGCATCCAGGTACTCAGTGCAATAAGTCAGATGTCTCGCTGTCTGGCCCTAACAAAACTGGCAATGGCCATAGAGAGTTGCCGTAATTATCGTGCTATCAAGTTATCCCGCCTTGAGTCGTTTCTCAAAGGGACGTTGGATCAACAAACTGGCACGCTTCTAAGGTTTCTAGTGTAGAGCGGTTGCTCCAGCGAGTGACGCCAGTCGCACGTTCATACAATTCTGGCTGGGCGCTTCTGGGTAAAATAGCGTCGGTAAATTCAGTTCCTTCAATAGAGACGACGTCTAGAAACGCTCCTGCCAAATTTGCTCGTGATAAATCTGCCCGAGTGAGGTCAACTTGCTGCATCTTGGCATGCCATAGGATTGCTCCAGTCATGTTGGCACCCGTGAGATTGGTTCGTTTTAAGCTGGCTTCTCTTAACGTCGCAAAACTCAAGTTACTTGAGGTTAAGTTGACGTTATCTAAGCGGGCACCATTAAGTTTAGCCTCTTTGAGATTTGTGCCACTGAGGTCCATCCCTTGCAGATTGACCCCATTGAGATACGCTCCTTCTAGGTCTACATCATCTAGAAGTGTTCGCCCTAAAGCGGCCCCACTTAGACGAGCACCGCTCAAATTAGCCCAAGATGCATTGGCATGTCTGAGATCCGCCCCTCGCAAATTCGCACCACAAAGATTGGTTCCGCATAAATTAGCCCCTCTCAACGTGGCTCCGCGCAAATTGGCGTAACTCAAATTTGCACCACTCAGTTGAGCTTCTGAGAGGTCAGATTTAACCATGAACGCACCGCGTAAATTTGCTTTGCTGAGCTGTGCGCGTTGCAAATTCGCTTCGCTGAGCTTGGCAAAACTACCGTCAATCCGATGAAGATTAGCATCGATTAGATTTGCTTTGGTTAAGAACGCTCGACCCAAGTTGGCACCCAATAGGTTCGCATGGTGCAGACTGACGTCAACTAAAATCCGCTGACTCAGGTTGACTCCGCAGAGATGAATACCTGCGAAGTCACGATAGCCAGATTCATAAAGTTCGAGAAGATAGTTGGCATTCATCGCGAAGTGCCCTAGTGCCAAACGTTGAGTGCGGTGATGAAAATCAGTTACTAACACATCCAGTGCTCTCATGGGATGGCAGTGATTTTGATGGAGTAAGATCAAAAAACTAAACGCTACTTAATGGAGTTGAAAGAGCTGCTTTGAAGGTGTGTTTTCGAAATCCCTAGCTGCCTTTTGGAAAATTTTGTTTAATGCTCTAAAAGGATTGAGCTGCAAGGCTTGGGATGGTTTGTTATGGTCAGCATCTGCGATCAAGCAAGAATAGCTGGCAAGAGCGATCGCACACGCTTCGGAGCGAGTACTTGCTCTCTGTTATCAAATTAGGATGCGCTGACTGAAATAGGAAGATTTTGTTAAGTTGATTGATAATTTAGATTGAAACTTAGTACTCGTCGGATTCTTCAAAATGCTGCGTCGCGCTTTCTTTGCCATAGTCTGGCTTGCCTTTACTGGCTATGCTTTTGTGCTGGCACCCCCTGACCAACCCAACACAGCCACGTTAATTCAGAAGCTTGCTACTGGTGACTGGGCTGACATCAACCCAGCGATCGTGGCTTTGTTCAACTTAATGGGCGTTTGGCCCATAGCGTATGCTTGTTTGGCGCTCATTGATGGAGATGGTCAGAAGACACCTGCCTGGCCCTTCGTTTTAGGCTCGTTCGGCTTTGGTGCCTTTCTATTGCTGCCTTACCTCATTTTAAGGCAGCCGAATTCAACCTTTTCTCCTCCCAAAAGTAGACTTCTAGCATTGGTCGATTCGCGTTGGCTAGGTCTCAGTTTGCTAATTGGGGCCTCCGGGCTTTTGGGTTACGGATTTTATGCGGGGGACTGGTCTGACTTTGTAGCGCAGTGGCAAAATAGCCGTTTTATCCACGTTATGAGTCTAGATTTCTGCCTACTGTGGCTGTTGGTTCCAAGTCTTTTAGGCGATGATATGGCGCGACGAGGCTTAAAGAACACTCAATTATTTAGCTTGGTCAGTGCTGTACCGCTCATCGGGTTGACGGCGTACTTAGCCTTTCGTCCTCCACTTCCTGAGAATGCCTAGACCTGAGATCTTGCACTAGTACATCGGCATCCTGCATTTGCCTCCAAATCCCCCAATTCTGGGGGACTTCGACCTCAGAACCCTCCAAATTTGGGGGGCAGGGGGGCCAAGTCAGGCAATGTCGGGACAACCGCAAGATCTGAGTAGAACCAATCATGACTGTCACAACAGAACAGTTTCGTCTCGTAAACTATCCTGAATCAAATGGCTCTCCCTGAAGTTTACTGTTGCTTCTAGAGGAATGATCAAGACATGCGGGATTGCTGACTCAATCTACGGGATTAGTGTCTTAGAGATGTAGATCGGATTGACATTAAGGATCCAACAAAGCTCTTACTAATTTTGGGATTACTTTAGTTGATACCAACCTATACCCGCTGTGATTTTAGCTAGGTCATCATAGACGACCGCACGAAGGAACTTCCCTCATCTGGAATTGCCATCTGCAAATGCGAGTCATACATAAGCAGGAATGGGACTCATATCAGTGAGTCTCTATGCCATAAGCCGGCTTTGTTAAAGCGGCCTATGGATGTCAGCAATTCTTTACGAGATTACGAGATCTATGCCCCCATCTCCTTCTGTTAAGACCGTAGCTGGGAAAACCCCACTCTCATCTGCTTACCTAGTTCGACGAGTTCATTGGGCCACGTTTATATTGATTGCGATCGTTTGTCTGGCGGCAGCCATTGTTGCTGCCTGGTTCGCAGGGCAGTCACAGATAGCCACTATTTTCGAACAGCTTGCCAGGATTCAGGCTAATCCTCCTTTTTGGGCAGAGGTACCAATGTTGACGGGACAGTACCTTTTAGCACCCACCGTCATCCTTTTTTTAATTGCTTGGGGAATCACTCGTGCTTCGCCTCAACCACGTACCCGATCTCGGATTGCCGTCATTGCCATTTTGTTAGCGTCTCTGATCCGCTATCTTTCCTGGCGAATTTTTTCGACCCTGAATTTATCTGATCCACTAAACGGGTCGTTTAGCCTGTTGTTGCTCAGCATGGAAATTTTAGGGATTACAGGTAGTGTCATTCAGTTGCTCCTTTTACTGCGTGTGCGCGATCGCCACGCCCAAGCCGATCAGCTTCAGACGGACGTTATTTCAGGTCGATATCTACCTCAGGTCGATGTTTTTATTCCGACCTACGATGAACCTGCGTTTATCCTGCGGCGCACTATCATCGGCTGCCAGGCAATGGACTATCCCAACAAAACGATTTATTTACTAGACGATACCCGTCGTCCTGTCATCAAAGCTCTTGCAGAAGATTTGGGGTGCAAATACCTCACCCGCCCTGACAATACTCACGCTAAGGCCGGGAACTTAAATCACGCGATCGCTCACACCTCAGGAGACCTCATTGCCTCTTTTGATGCCGACTTTGTGCCGACCCGAAATTTTCTTTGGCGCACGGTAGGTTTTTTTCAAGATCCCAATGTGGCGTTAGTGCAGACACCTCAAAGCTTTTATAATCCCGATCCCATTGCACGCAATCTAGGACTTGAAGGCATTCTGACACCGGATGAAGAGGTTTTCTATCGCCAAATTCAACCGATGCGCGATGGGGTTGGCGGTGTTGTTTGCTCAGGTACGTCCTTTGTTGTGCGGCGGACTGCCCTGGAAAAAACGGGGGGCTTTGTCACCGAATCCCTAAGTGAGGATTACTTTACGGCTATCCGTCTGGCAGCACAGGGCAATAAAGTTATTTACCTCAATGAAAAACTGAGTGCTGGTTTAGCCGCTGAAACCATCTCGGCCCATGCCACCCAGCGGATTCGATGGGCACAGGGTACTTTACAAGCTTTCTTCATTGAGACCAATCCCCTGACGATTCGGGGGCTGACGCTGATTCAGCGATTGGCTCACTTGGAAGGACTGCTGCATTGGTTTGGCAGTATTCCTCGCATCGTATTTTTATTGATGCCTCTCGCCTACACGTTTTTTCAAGTGATTCCCATACAGGCTTCTCCGGCAGAAGCGCTCTATTTCTTTTTGCCGTACTACGCTGTGCAACTGACAGTGTTTGGCTGGCTGAACCATCGATCGCGCTCAGCGCTATTATCAGACGTTTACAGTCTGGTGCTGGTTTTTCCATTGGCCGCGACGGTGATTCAAGCTCTACTCAAGCCTTTTTCCAAGGGATTTAAAGTGACACCGAAGGGCGTTAATAGCGATCGCTTTGTCTTCAACTGGAAACTGGCATGGCCGCTCATTATTGTCTTTGTATTGACGGCCATCAGTCTATGGCGCAATCTTGGCTGGTGTCTATCTATGGGTTGGGGGGGAGCACATCTTAAAGGAATGGCGCTCGGCTGGATATGGAGTACTTACAACCTCATCATGGTTGGTATCGCGCTGCTAATTTTGTGTGATGTCCCTAACCCTGAAGGGGGGGTTTGGCTCAGTTTACGTCGGGTTGTGCGGTTGATTGTGCGCCAGCCCGGCACGGGTGAAAGCATGACGGTGACGTCCTGGTGGGGGGTTACTGAATCTATCTCAGAAACAGGGGCGATCGTTTCGTTAACCCAGCGAGGATTGCCCTCATTGGCTCAGGGAGAAGTGTTTCCGGTAACGCTTGTGATTGCAGAAGTCTCTCTGTCAATACCCGGACGGCTGATAGAAAGCCATAACCAAAGCGAGTTTCCGGTGGCTATCGTAGAGTTCGATCCCCTGCCGACAGAGCAACAGCGTCAACTCATCGAAATGCTCTTCTGTCGCCCTGGACAGTGGAAACGATGGAATTCTCCAGGAGAATTGCGTTCAATCTGGCTCGTTTTTAAGGTTCTCTTTCGACCCCGCTTCCTGACGGGTAACGTTCATGTAAAACCCCTGCCAACGTCTCAAGGGTAGGTGTTCTCTGCCTTTAGCCGGTATTCTTTTGCTTCCTAATTTCATAGACTTCGGGTATACCGCCGAAGTTATTATCATTCCACTCTAAGCTCAAGGGGATGTCAGTGCTAGTTGGGTCACAGGGTTGGGCAAAACAGATCAGGTAGTCGGCTTCGATTAACTGTTCTTGAACGGTTGCCAGCGAAAGGGCACCCTCAACATTCGCTTCGGTAGCCTGCAAGACGAAGTTGATGCCTGGATTGTGAAACAGCAACGAAAAGTAATGGTCGTATCCGGTAATGAGAACTGTATCGGCAGAGTCAATAACCTGACCAATCCGTTGAGACCGCTCTCCGCGATACAGGTGGTCGTATACCAGGCGATCGCGGGTCCAGTCGCTGCGAAGCCAGATATTTTCCCGTCCGAGATAGAAGGACGAAGGAATCATAGGCTTAGAGAAGTTATAAAGGCAGGCATACACCAGAATCACCAGACTGAGCCAGCGAATGCCTTTCATCACCCATGATTTGGGCTGAAGCTGTGCTAAAAAAGCTGCAACGCACAGGCCAGTGCAGACATATACCAGCGTGAAGAAACGGGCTTTCCAAGGAGACCAACCAATCTTGTAGCTGATGGCTAAAAATAATCCCACCGCTACGAGTGCCATAATTTGAGGTAACTTACGGTCTTTAACTAGACACCAAGCTACGGCTGGACCAACGAGAAAAAGACTTATTGGTCCAAACCAGGAGGTATCTTCTTGCGGCTGCCACTGAATTTCGAAAGGTTGATTGCGGACAAACTCAGCGACCCCTGCTTGTCCAAATAAGGGAGCAAAAGAACTGTCGTAAATCGACTGTAATCCTGATGGGATGGATGCTCCGGTCAATCCTTTCAACGCTTCATCTACGGGTTGCAGCAGATGAATACTGTGAAAGCCATAGCGCACAACGTTGGCAATTCCCCCTAGAACACCGTCATTATTTTGATTTTGATAGGCAAACTCAGCAGGACCTAACCAGTCGCCAAATTGCTGATAGTTATCCCAAAAGAGCCATCCCTGCGACAGTATCAGTCCTGGAATGATGGCAAGCAGGACCACTTGTCGCTGTCTGACTATCATCTGCACCAGCAGGAAGAATTGTCGACGCTGAATGACTAAACCGAACCACAGCGGCAAAAAAAAGGCAGCAAACAAAACGAATGATGTTTTAACTGCGACGCCGAAGCATAGCGTTAAGCCCAAGCCGAAAAGCGCTTCAGGTGAGGGTATGCGTAGCCAGCGTTCAGCCCAGAGGACACAGACCAAGGCGACTGCGGCCAGCATGATGTCATTCTTAGTGCCTGTGGACTGGTAGACGATCTCTGGAAGACAGGCGATCGCAACCGCTGTCGTCAACGCAATGGATCGACTGACAGCAGGACGAGTTAGGGCGTAAGTCCCCAGCAAAATCACGACATACGAGAGCCAGCTGAACAGTCCTAAACCATAATCAGTCTGAAACCGTAGAAAGGCGTGAAACAGGATATCTGAGCCAACGGGAAAAGTGGCTAGGGGAGAAATTGTGAAATTGCGTAGGAACAGTGTTCGGTTTTGTTCCCAAAGTAGGACGCGCGGTAAATGGTAGGTTAACGCATCCCAACTGCTGGGCGGCAGCAGCATTGCTTGAGTAAAGAGGTAAGTTAGAGCGATCGCAAAAACACCTGTTGTAACGGGTGTCGCTTTCCAGATTGCGATCGCCGCCTGACGGATGTCGTCAACGGTAGCCCGCTGTTGCCAAATGAGCCTAATCATTCCAGCCAATATGACAACTTCTAAAAACGGAGCGGCTTCGGGCAACTCAGCCAAAAAGCAGAGCTGGAAGAGAAACGATAAGAGGCACAGTCCAGACATGATGCCCAGAGAGAGCGCCGTAGCAACCCTATAGGGTTTGGGATGGCATCTTAGCAGAACAAAGATACCTAAACTGAAAATGACAATTTCAATTAGAGGCAACAACGCAGCGATCGCGCTCATAGAAACCATCCTTCTACTGTGCAAGCCTTGCTAGGTTTCGGATCGGACGGCGTGTGGATGAGCCCTTACAAAGAATGGCGATCGCTTATTCCAAGCAACCACCGTTGATGTTTTCTAAAGTTAGAGCTAAGTAAAAGAATAACCAAACTTACCAAAATTGGTTAGCAACGCTACGTTGGTGTGCTCTAGAGTGTCCATTAGCCAAGGAACTTCTTTGCAAGCACAGCGCTCGTGATAATTAAATAGGACGGTCAAGCGATTCTCCAGCCAGGGTTTGACCGTAGAACAGAAGAGGACAACTCTAAGAAGAAGCCCCACTGTCAGCGTGTGACCAACCTCATTCAACAGCTGCCAAAAGCGACGAAAAACGGGCTGTGGGCGACCTTGGACAACCAGAAAGTTCAGTAACTTCTGACAGGTAGTGATAACAATGAAATCGGTGAGCCGTTGACCATCAAAATCATGGAGAGTTTCGCGCAAATACTGACGCAGTGCTTTACCAAAGTGATTGTTGACGTAGCGAGGATCAGCATCAGCCAGAGGAGACAGCAAATACTCTAAAAACTCCTCCTTAAAATCTCTGAAAGAGCGTACCGTCTTGCTGTAAGCACGGAACATTTGGGCCAGGTCACGGTGGCTACGATTTCCCTCAACCTTACCGGTATAGTACGCCAGAGCTTGGTCTAACTCCGTAGAAGAAAGACGAGTTGGATTCGTAATCTTCCGACTAGCACCATGCTTTTGCTGATTGCAGTATCGGGCCAGCTTTACACCTAGATCAGCTTCAGCACCACGACGCAGCTTCCCAACTTGCATCTTCTGATCCTGATCGCTATCCTTGGTCAGCAGACTACTGTCATACAAGAAGGGATACCGCTTAAGCTGTTTGGCAACAGGTTGGTCGTCGATTGACTTCTCAACCTCGCCTTCTTCGTCAATTAGGTTGGCAAACCGACGTAAAGCTGCGTATTGATCGGTTTTAGTAAAACGACGACTCAACTCTCGAATTCGCTGCGTCTCGGAATGCCGAGCCGGACTGTCGGGAATGCTTTCAAACAGCTGAACTAGAGCAGGTATGGCCCAATGATCCCGAGGTTGCGTGGACCAGGGGTTGATTAAAGTGTAGCTACAGCGGTTTAGCGTATATTTGAACTCACGCTCTGAATAAGGGCGATAAGCTAGCTCTACCAAAACATCCCATACAAATGAGTCGGGATATGTGACATCCGCTTCGACAAACAGATCGCTAAACCTTTGCAACACAGTATCAGCATCCTCCCGCTGACGACACTGCTGCAAATGAGTGTAAAGGTGATCCTCAAGTTCAGCGGCGGAGGCTGTCTGGTGATTAGACCAAGACTCGTAAGAATCCATGGGGCTCATGCTGGCAGATTACCCAACTCGGCAAGATTAACAACGCTGGCAAGCTTTTCTTATTTCTTTGACCGCTATATCGGTAGGCTGAGGCCAACATAGCCTCAAAGCAAATAGTAAAAAGCCGGAGAGGGACACTTTTCCATCTGTCCTTGTCCGCATAATACCTGTAAATATCCTGAGCATCACCCTGTTTTGCTAAAGACTGTAGTTCTCTTCACTGGGCGTTGAAGAAACGCACAAAAAAGGGGGCGTACTGCCCCCTTAAAACGAGTTCCCTTGAAGCAAAGACAGTGGTTTCTACGAAGCAACCTTGCGATAGGGGACCTTGGTCGCAATGTTGATATCCGCAGTCGTTACACGAGCAGGTGCAGCCGACATAGGACTGATCTTCCGAGCCATATCCAAGAACCGCTGAGGATTGCCCTCGGTCGGCTTTTTGTCCTGAGGAACAAAGCGACGCACCTGAGTCTGCCAAATGGACTGAGGAAAGCCCAGGATGGACCGGTGGTACTCCTCGTATCGAGGTAGCCGTATATTAGTTGGCATTTCACCTTCTTCACGCCCTGCCAGCACTCGACGACGCTGATAGGGAACGGTGTTAAAGCCAAAGTTGCTGACGTACTCTTCGCTATCTAAAAGTTCGTCTACAAAGCCCTGAATTCCTTTCGTGGCAATAACAATAGACCAAGCAATCTTTTCGCGCTCGTTGTAGACTTGGCGTCCTAAGACCCGCTCTACACATTGTTCAACGAAGCGATAGTTGTTGTTCTTCTCGTAGAAGCTGTTGTAATAGGTCTTTGAAAGCAATAGTCCACGGATAAAGTCACGTACATTGATTTGTCCGTTCTTTAGCTGAGACTCCAGGAAAGGCTCACGATCCCACTTGAAGGCATAAAAGAAAATTTGGCGATAGGCTGCATCAATCAAGGCATCCATATCGGTGGAATCCAATAAATCGTCAGTGCTGAAAACGCGAGGCTTTTCATCACCACCGACGTCATATCCATCAACGCGCTGGTTTTGGCTGGATGGGGAATAATTCAACAATGGAAGCGCCACGTCTGAATCTCCGGTATCTGAGAATTTTTCACAATCGGTAATGTCAATCATAGGGGAAGACGGAGAGCGACCCTGAAGATTCTGAACAAATCATCACAGACCTTAACAATCCCTCTGTGTCAGTCAGAGAGTCGCTTTGACGGTCCCATGTCTAAGAAAAACGGTCCCCCAAAAGGCCGTGTTGTCAAAAATGAAGGTCTAGACTCTAAAATCCGACAACCTTTCTTTACCAACCTAAGACTGAATAGTGGGCAGTCGAAAGGGTCGCAGGAGGCGAGGAAGCGGGTTGCCCTCCAGCCTCGGTATCTCTATCCATTCGGGTCTCGACACAGAAGGATGCCGTATTCGATAAGCCAATGACTGTGCTGGTTCGTATGCGGGTGAACTCGTTGGGAAACCAGAAACGCTCGACAGAACTCATAGTTGAGTAATCGGTTGTCAGAATGAGACCGTCCTGTTCATCCACCTGATAACGCCCAATCACAGGGGATGTTTCAGCATATCCTTTTTCCCTCAAAAGCTGGCCTGATGTGGAATCTTCGGTGTCTGGAATCAGCACTAGGACGGTTGCGCCTTCTTGCTTCTGTCCCTCTTCGTCCCACTGCATAGAGCCTTGCCAACTGACGGCTGCTCCGCCGATCGCCCGCTCGGGAGAAACATCATGCATCTCACAAATTTCGGCTACCTTAGGAGACGCTGCCTCTAAAACAGAGGCATTGATTTCGAGCTGTCCTAATTCGGTGCGGCGCATTGCCAAGTGATGAGTCGTTCGCTGAGAAACCCAGTGTCCTTCGCTCATCCGAAAGAAATCCATTGCTTCCATAGGGATTCTATGTAGGTCAAACCCGTCTTACTACTTATCTGTATCGATATTGTAAGGGTGAGCGCGTGCGGAGGTGAAACGTTTTGATGAAACTCACTTTAGGAATTCGATGGCAACGCCTTTCCAGACGCTATTGTGGCTACTGCGCCTGTGGATTTGCGATCGCCCTTTTATGCTTCACGATTTACAACGGCTATGCTTTCGCGCAAGATGAGCCGACAGCTACAGAAGAGGGTACACCTGTGCAAGAGGACGTGCAGGACGACGGCAACACATTTGAGAATCCTGTCACGCGCCCCTTTCAAAATCTTGCTCCCCCTGAGATCAGAGCCATTTTCGAAGAGACTAACTCAGAGGTTGATCTGGCCTCCCTCTTTCTAGACGGTCGCTTCTTATTTCAAATTGCTGCCCCCGCTGAGAATGGAAGTCAATCAGCATCTGCACGTGCCAGAGAAATTGAGCGAAATCTGGAAAGCGTGGCTCGATCATTGACCCGCTCCGGCAGTCTTGAGTTAGAAATTTCATCCACAACTGATGATGAGAGCAATCAGCCAGTCATTGAAGTCAACGATGAAATGGTCATGACGGTGACTTACTTAGACGCCAGGCTGACGGGTGCGAACACCCTCACGCTGAGAGCGGCTCAAATTACTGATGTCATAGAGACTGCTTTGAGGCGCTATTACCAGGAAAGACAGCCGGACTTTTTGTGGAGACAGGTGCAGTGGACAATGGCAATTCTTTTGCTGACGCTGCTGGGAAGTTTTGCGATCGAACACTTTCATCAAAATGTCAACAAGCGTCGTCAGCAACTGCGAGAGTCTCGGAATCATCCTGTACTAGGTCCCATCGGTCTAGCTGAACGAGCGGTCATGAACACTTTTCGAGCAACATTGCTGACCCGGCAGCGCATCAACAGCTTGGGCGTGATCAAACAGAGCCTGAAATTGCTTCAAATTATCCTTTGGATAGTAAGTGCATTAGTGATTGTCGGACTTTTTCCCTATACCCGGTGGTTACAGCTGGTTTTCATCAGCTACATGAGAGTGCCGTTTCGTTTCGTGGTGATTGCTCTCGTGACTTACAGCTTGATTCGCTTGAGCAGCATTTGGATCGATCGCCTATTCTTAACTGTTCAGAGTCAAACAGCAGCAGCAGAGCGATCGCAGCGCTTGGTGTTGCGACTATCAACATTTTCTCAAGTTGTTGAGGGCGTTGTCGCTTTTGTCATCATTGTCATTGCCTGCCTTGTGATGTTAAGTCTTTCCGGCATTGAAGTTGCGCCTCTAATTGCGGGTGCGGGACTTTTGGGCTTTGCCATCTCTTTTGCGTCTCAAAGTTTGATCAAAGACATCATTAACGGCTTTTTAGTGCTGATAGAAGATCAATATGGTGTAGGGGATGTGGTAACGGTTCGCGACATGACTGGATTTGTCGAAGCGATGAATTTGAGGATTACTCAGCTACGGGCCACAGATGGCAAGCTCATCACTATTCCCAACGGGCAAATCGACATTGTTCAAAACCTTTCAAAAGAATGGTCTCAGGTGGATTTAGCCGTTCCTGTGGGTTTAGAGGCCGATATTGACCAAGCGCTGCAGCTGGTTGAAAAAACGGCGAATGACCTGCGTAAGGATGAGATCTGGGGAACGCTCATCCTCGAACCTCCAGTTCTGTTGGGGGTGGATGAGCTGAGTCATACTGGAGCTACTATTCGCATCTGGATTAAAACGCAGCCGTTGAAACAGTGGGATGTGGCACGAGAGTATCGCCGCCGCCTGAAGACAACCTTCGAGCGGGCTCAAATTCCATTAGGGGTGCCCCAGCAAGTCATCCATGTTTCGGGATTGTCCGAACAGATTGCTAAACCGCCTGAGTCATCTGTCAACGGACTGTCGTCTGAAAGTTCAGACACGACGGTTGAAGCCTGACCGGGTACATTTTTGAAGACAGCCTTCGATAGTCTATGGTTTCCACTCAATTACCTCAATCGCCTGAAGTTCTTCCGCCAAGGCTGAACCAAGGACTGATCGCCAAGAATCGGTACTGGTACTGGCGCGGCTGGAGAATCCGCTATCAAGTCTTTCCAGCAACGGCGGAGGCGGCTACAGGTCTGCCGTTGCTGTTGCTGCATGGTTTTGGGGCAAGCCTGGAACAGTGGCGCGACAATATTGCTGCTCTTTCCCAGCAGCACACGGTGTATGCAGTGGATCTTCTAGGTTTTGGTGATTCTCAAAAGGCGGTCACCGTATTCAACACCGACCTTTGGAGTGCTCAAGTCTATGACTTTTGGAAAGCTTGGATTGGTCAGCCTACTATATTAATGGGTCATTCCTTGGGGGCGTTAGTGGCATTGAACAATGCTGTGAACTACCCAGAGATGGCTCATCGGCTAATAATGCTGACTTTGCCTGCGGCGCGTGAGGAGTTACTGTCTGGCTGGGTGGAATCCTCGTCTCGAATGGCCGAGCAGTTTTTCTCGACGCCACTATTAATTCGACCCATCTTTGAAATCTTTCGTAGACCAGGAATAATCCGTCGGGTGCTGACGAGCATTTATCAGCGGAAAGAGCGCGTTGACGATATTCTCATTCGTCAGTTTGTTCAGCCTACTGAAGAGCGTGGAGCGGCGAGAACGCTCTGTTATTTGGTGCGATCGCGCACTGATCTACAGTTCACCCCCCGGACGAAGCAGCTGATTCCTCAACTCACCGTACCGACCTTATTGCTGTGGGGAGAAGCTGACAAGGTCATTCCCCTCTCTTGGGGTGAACAGGTTGCACCGCTTAGTCCCTTGGTGACATTCAACATTATTCCTAATGTGGGGCACTGCCTCTATGACGACGAACCTGAGCTGATCAATCAGCGAATATTGGACTGGCTAGAGGAACAGTTCAGTGTCTAGTAGAGGCATCTACGTCAATGCGACTCAGCAGCCATGAACCCAGCATTCACATGACTCATCATGCCTCTGCGATCACAACAGCCCGTTAGTCTTACCTCATCCACTAAACCGTTCGACTTCAGCAAGGGCTGCCTGTAAAACGTCAGCGCCCGCACCGGGACGGCAGGACTTTTCGGTGATGAGACGTCGCCAGTGGCGGCTACCAGGCTGACCGTGAAAGAGCATCAGCATGTGGCGAGTAATGCTGTTGAGTTTGAGTCCTCGCTGTGTCCAGGCTTCGACGTAGGGCAGCATAGCGTGAACGACTTGCGATCTCGTTCTCTCCTCTGCTATTTCCCCAAAAAATTGTTGGTCTACCCCAGCGAACAGATACGGCGTGTCATAAGCGGCGCGGCCAATCATGACTGCATCGACTGACTGGAGGTGCGTTTGCGATTGCTCCAGCGTTTTAATGCCACCATTAATTTCAATCCACAGCTGGGGAAACGCTTGCTTAAGACGATATACGTCCTCGTAGCGTAACGGAGGAACGTCGCGATTTTCTTTGGGGCTAAGGCCCTTTAGCCAAGCTTTGCGAGCATGCACGGTGAATCGCTGACAGCCCGTCGTAGCCACTGTTTGAACAAAGTCAGCCATATGGTCATAACTATCGACATCGTCGACACCGATGCGATGTTTGACGCTGACTGGAATGCTCGTCGCGCCCGTCATAGCTGCAATGCACTCGGCCACTAGTGCTGGCTGAGTCATTAGGCAGGCTCCAAAATTACCGCTCTGCACGCGATCGCTAGGACACCCCACGTTCAAATTGACTTCATCGTAGCCGTAGTCTTCAGCAATGCGAGCACACATCGCTAGTCGTTTGGGATCGTCACCACCGACTTGCAGCACCAGCGGTTTTTCTTCAGGGGAGAAGCCCAAGAGGTGGTCGCGATCGCCATGCAAGATGGCCTGTGAGGTGACCATTTCGGTGTAGAGCAGTGTTCGCGTTGTCATCTGCCGCATGAAATAGCGATAGTGACGATCAGTGCGATCCATCATCGGGGCAATGCTGATGGGATAGCCCGTGATAGGAGTCTTTTTGACAGACTGTGGATAGACAGCGGAAACGGTCATAGCGCCAGCAAAAACGGTCTTCTAACCCTAGCTTAAAGCGCAAACCCTATTGTGCAGTGCTTTCAATCTCGCCCGCTCGTTTGAACGGCTGCTTCATTACAGCCAAAACGTCAGCGCAACGAGACTAAACACCAATAAAATGATGCCGGAAAGTCGATTGAGCCAACGCATGTGGGTGGGTTTGATGCGATCGCGAAATAGGCTAACCGCACCACTCAGAAATAGCCACCACAGGGCGGACCCCAGAAACACGCCTAGCACCAACACCCCTGAGGTCCAATAGTCTTGTCCTGATTCAATGATGCCGATTCCGGCAAAAATGGCGGCAAAGGACAAAATAGTCGCGGGATTGGTCAAGGTCAGTGCCAGGGTAGAACCGTAGGCCGTCAGGAGCGATCGCGGCACCGCCGACTTTTCGCCGACAACGGCAAGCTCGGCCCCCTGTCCGTCAACTGCTGTAGAGGAGATCTCTAAGGAGGGCTTGGTCAGAAACGTTTTGATGCCTAAATAGCCCAGAAAAAGCCCCCCCACGATTCGCAGCCCCATGGACTGGTTAGTGAGAAAATCTGCGATCGCGGTCAGTCCAAATCCGGCAATACAGCCATAGAAGCCGTCTGCGGTTGCTGCGCCCAGGCCAGATACCAGCCCGATCCAGCGTCCCAGTGCTAGCGTGCGCCGGACGCAGAGAATGCCGATGGGGCCGACGGGGGCTGCGATCGAGAGGCCGAGGATGAGTCCTTCGAGGAGGGTGGAAAGCATGGGAGGGAGTGGGGATTTCTGTTAGCGATCGCTGTCTTGGATGGGCAGAGCGATCGTTTCTTTCACGGTTGAGAGGACGATGATGGTTCGGGTTTTCAGAACTCCAGAAACCTGTTTCAGGCCATTTGTGATTAAGTGCTCTAGCCCTTGAGTGCCTCGACAGCGAACTTTCAGAAGATAATCATCATCTCCTGTGACGTGGTGGCATTCCTGAATTTCTGGCAGAGCGTGAATTTGGGTCAGAAAACCGTCGCGATCGCGGGGATGCTCCAACGTCACTGCGACAAAGGCCGTCAGGTCATATCCCAGGCTTTGAGGATTAACTCGGGTCCAATAGCCTTGGATGACGCCGCGCTCCTCAAGCTTGCGAACACGATCAGCGGCAGCGGGGGCAGAGAGGCCAAGTTGGGCGGCTAGCTCAGCCCAAGTCATCCGGGCTTGTTGCATGAGATGCTTCACTACTTTTGAATCCAAAGCATCTAAGCTCATAGTCTTTGCTTTATAAGGTGAAAACTTGTAGAAACAAAGATAACATAAACAACTCGGATTAGCCTCGTTTAATTAGGTGCAAGCTGATATGTGCCTTTTTTTAGTAAGATTTGAGCGTAATAACCTTTGAAACAAAAGAGGCGACCTCGACTGGTGGCACGTGGGCGTCAAAGAGCGGCGAGATTTTCTCGAAACATTAAGATAGAACGGGTCTCTCTTTTGAATGGCGATCGCTTATTCCACAATAGATTTCAAGCTTTTACACTTTGCAAACTTCTTTTGCATTGGTTGAAACTATCAGCAATTTTCTTATCCATACCTATGGCTTATTACTGGTTCAAAGCGTTTCATATTATTGGCGTTGTCGTTTGGTTCGCAGGATTGTTCTACCTGGTGCGCCTTTTCATCTACCATGTTGAGGCTGAGGCTGAGCCTGAACCTGCTGCCAGCATTCTTAAGAGCCAATACGAGATCATGGAAAAGCGGCTCTATCGCATCATCACAACTCCGGGAATGATTGTGACGGTGGCGATGGCAATTGGCTTGTTGGTGACTAATCCTGATTGGCTGAAGCAGGGATGGATGCACGCTAAGCTCGGTTTTGTTGCCCTGTTGCTGGGCTATCACCACTATTGCGGTCGCCTAATGAAACAGCTGTGGCGAGGGGACTGTAAATGGAATAGCAAGCAGCTGCGGGCTTTGAACGAAGCACCAACGCTTTTGCTCGTCGTTATCGTAATGCTTGTTATTTTCAAGAACAACTTGCCGACCGATGCGACGACCTGGCTGATTGCCGGTTTAACCCTAGTCATGGCAGTAACCATTCAGCTGTATGCCCGCAAGCGACGTCTGGACAAGGAGCGTCAACAGCTTGAAGCCGGGACTGAACAATCCGCTGAAATACCTGAACCTGCTCAGGGTTAAGGCCGTGTTGAGCAAGGACTAACTAGTACACTACGGCAGAAATAAGCTCAACCTGTAAAACGCTCGGAAAGCTTATCTGCCCTAGTTTTGTAGAGCTTTGCTCTTCTCGCAGAGTATTTTGAATTTCGCGTAGCGGTACTAGCCGGAGTTGACTATAAAGCGGTTGACTCCGGCTGATTATGTTCCTTGGTAAATCGGCAGCTTGACTCGAAAATGAGTTCCCACATCAGGCTGGCTCTCTACGCTGATATCGCCACCGCAATACAGCAGTAGCTGCTGAACGATCGATAGTCCCAACCCTGCTCCCTCTTCGTCTGGGTTGGTCTGCCGGCCTCGATAAAAATGTTCGAAGATATGCGACAGTTCATTTTGGGGAATGCCCATGCCCGTATCCCTAACATTGACGACCAGAGCATCTTCCTCTTCATCTTGAGCGGTGACCCAAACTTCACCACCAGAGTCGGTGTAACGAATACTATTGCTTAGCAAGTGGATGACGATTTGTCGTACCCAGTTTTCTGGACAGCCGACGGCTGGCAATGTGTTAGGGACAGTGTAGGCGAGGCGGATTCCCTTTTCCTGAGCGATCGGCTGATAGATACTGACGATGCCCGGCAGGATGTCGAAGAGTTTGACGGGTTCTGGTTTGGCCGTCATGAGACTTCTTTCGATTTGCAACAGTTCCAAAACACCGTTGATGAGATTAATTTGACGTTCGCATTCTCGCCCGATCATATCCAAGTAACGCTGTCGCTGAGGAGGTTTGAGGTTAGGTGAGGAAAGCAGGGGCAAGGCTGTTTTAATCGTCGATAATGGTGTGCGCAACTCTTGTCCGACTGTGTTCAGAAAGTCGTCTTTTAGGCGCAGGGTGTTGAGTAGGGCTTCGTTTTGGGAGGACAAGCTAGAAGCTGTCATGGCCTGCCGACGGTAGGCTCTAGCCTTTTGCTGAAGCTGATCTTGAAAGCTGCCCTCCTGCAGAAATATGGCATCTAGTAAGGCCGGAGAACAGTAATCTGGGATTTGCATATCGGTTTCCCAATTGGCGATCGCCGCTTCGACGTCGGGCTGCTCGGCATGTTCTTCTAGACTCGCCTGAAACAGCTGCTGGATCTCATTAACCTTTCGTTGCAGCAAAGGCTTTTGCACAGAAATGCTGTAGTTCACCTTGGGTAGACTTTCCGGACTTTCCGTCTCTGAATCCTCGGATGAAGACGCTGGCTGCTCGATAGACACAACATCTTCCCGTTGCCCCAGCACCATCAGCCCTACTGTTTCTGCAATGACTACCAAAAAATATTCGCCCTGCATAGCGTGGGTATTGGGAATGATGACTGACTTAAACTCAGCCTGAGTTGCTGATGATGGCCGCTTGAAAAGATAAATCTCAGGACAAGGGTTAACAGCTTGACTATAGTTCTTCAAATCATTCAGCCAGCTATTACCTTGTGGAAGCTTTGCAAAAATAGTTGCTCGAATCCGTAATTGCACTAGGGCATTTAAGACGGTTTCGAGCTGTCTTTTGAAACTTCTAGGGGATATCTGAATGGGCTTTAAGAGCGTAGTCGAGTGCTGTTCAATTCTATGCGTCATAACAGCAACAGCCTGTGACAAGTGTGCTTGGTAAAATTTGAAACCCAGCGTCTGCGGAAGAACGAATGGGCTATTTGCAAACTTTGAGAGTGTTCTCAGATTATATTGCTTACACTCTATCGAATACCATAATCCCCTAACCATCCGTCTGTTTCGCCTTAACTACTGTTTATCTAGTTCAACTACAACTGCGGAGTATACTTTTCCAGAAATCCGAATGGATATGTGATCGAATAACTTTCTTTTCAACAGCAAAGCTCTCGTTAATTGTTCGATATTGCGCTGAAAATCTGATCAAGCACACATTTCGGCATCGAGATATCCGGATAAGAGTAACAATTTTTCTCTAACTTAGAGATCTTCCAATTCAGGGATTGACCGAGATTTTTTCTGCAAAAGTTTATTGCGGCTTTTAGCGTCAACTTTAGAGTTGGTAGAACAAAAAGTCTAGATTGATGTATTCTCTAAGCCTTGACATCTAAATATTACCTTTTGAGAGCAAAGCAAGCATTTTATGTCGCTTATTACTAATTTAGTCGAGGTCCATCGGTTTGACGAGGCTGTTTGGTTTTATCAATGCTGTGGGACGAATCATTGAAACTGTGAAAGATAATCCGTAGAAGACACAGATAACCGATGACAACAGCTAAGGTGCGCACAATAATTGACGCTAACTTTTGTAAAAAGGTTTTCTTAGTAGCACTTTTTTCTCTCTTGATACCGTGTTGTGTTTTTTTGATTTCGCATCAGGCTTGGCTAAAGTATTGGGTGGCGCGCTCCCCTGATCATTTTCAGTATTGGGATACCAGTATTTATGCTCAGCTCTCGCTGATACCTTCTTGTACCGCTTTTTATCCCCTCTGGCCTCAGTTAATTCAAACTGCGGGAATGGCTCAGAATTTGACGCAGGCTATTCGGCTTGCCAATCTCTTCTCTGAGGTGATTTTTCTTGTCACCTTGCCAATTATCCTCTTTGTTTTTGAACAAATTTTGCGAAATAAGAGAATAGCTTTTCTATGTTTTTTTCTATATGCTCTAGGCCCGAATTCAATTTTTTACAGCATTGGTTATACAGAAAGCGTGTTTAGCTTGTTCAGCATTTTGTTTCTAAGTGTGGTTTGTCAGTTAGATGCTGCACACTCAAAATCAAATGCTAAAGCCTTTTTGGGCTACAGTATCTTGTTTGTCTTAACGGTGCTGCTGAACTTGACACGGCCTAGTTTAATTCAATCTCTGTTTGCGATCGCCTTCACCTTAGTAACCTTATTCTGTCTTCAATATCTGACCGTTAATTCCTCCAGTGGCTATGGGATTAAAGTTAATAAGTTGCCCAAAAGAGCACTGGCTCTGGCTGTCACTATCGGCGCTGGTAGCATCACAGGCTATAGCATTTATGGCTTCTATTGCTGGCGGACGACGGACTCTTTTTTTAGACCTTTTCAAGCCCAAATTGACTGGGGCAGGACATTAGCCTTTCGTCCCTGGCTCCTATTGTTTCCGCGATCGCTCCTGATAGATTTACATGGCCTCTATTTGCCCGCCTTATTGTGTCTAGGATTGGTCTATTTGCTCTATGCCTCAACGCAAAAGGCCAGCGCGCTCAAACTAGGGTTGCCTAAACAGCCTTGGCTATATCTCCTACTTGCTCATCCTTTGGTTTTTATAGGTATTTTGTTGGGCCTCAAGCGTTTTGCCAGGAATTGGGTGAAAACAGTTGCAACTGTGCCCAAACAACAATGGATAGACTATTTAGGACAGTTTCCCATTCTCTATGCGATCGCTTTTTCTAGCGTGCATTCTCTCATCAATTTTCTGGCGAATTCTGGGCACCTCTACAGCACGTCCCGACACTTTTTTGCAGCACCCTATGCCTTTATCGGTTTGGGGGCGATTTTGAGTATTGTGTCCATACCGCAACTGAATCGCCTAATGGGGATGGTGAGGATAGTCGGGATGGGTCTCCTCGTTCAACAATGGTTCAGTTATGCAGCTGATGGTTGGCTAGGATAAAGAGCGTTTTGGCCATCTCCAGCTAGTACACTGCGGCAGAAATAGGCTCACCATTCAAAACACTGAGAAAGCTTATCTGCCTTAGTTTTGAATTTTGTAGGGCTTTGCCCTTCCCGGAGGGTATTTTGAATTCCGCGTAGCGGTACTAGCAATCTATCAAGTTTGAATTTGTAGGTGAGAATAATGCTGTGGGGACAGCCCTGCTTATCGGGCTTCGCTTACCCGCTGTAGGGAAAGAACATCAGTCATCTTGCGGAGCTGAGTGAAGGTCTGGTCTAGATGAGCATGGTTACGGACATCCAAACCTAGCTCGATTTCGGCAGTTTGTCCGGGAAAGGTTTTCACTTGAGCTTTGTGAACATTGATATCCAGATCGGAGAGGTGGCTCAGAATGTCTTTGAGCACACCAACCCGATCAATAACCTGAATCCGAACCTGGACAGGATAGGTGGGTGAGCGCTTAGCTGTTGTTTCGCCGGAGTTCCAACTGACTGGAATCAGGCGATCGCCCGGTACTCGCTCGACGTTTTGACAGCCGTGACGATGAATAGCGATTCCTCGCGATCCCATGGAAACAACCCCGATAATGGCTTCTCCGGGCAAGGGATTGCAGCACCCCGCCATGTAATGTAGTAGACCCTCGATGCCCAGAATTGGAGAGTCAGATTGCCGATTAACGGGACGAGGTGGCTGAGTAATGGCCTCAGCGATCAAAGTTTCCGAATCTTCGTCAGTGGCGGTGGCTTCGATCGGTTGCTGAGCCTTCACAGCTTCCCGCAGGCGGTTGACGACTAAGTTAAGAGTCACTTCGCCGTATCCTAATCCGGCCAGCAAATCTTCGGCACTAGGATAGTTGCATCGTTCTGCAACCGCTTGGGCTGGTTCGGACTTCAGCATGGCATCCAAACCACTCTTGCCCATTTCTTTCTCTAGCATTTCGCGACCGCGAGCGACGTTTTCTTCCCGGTGCGATCGCTTATACCACTGTCGAATACGGTTTCTTGCCCCAGCCGTGACGACATAGTTCAGCCAGTCCAAACTGGGATGGCTACTTTTTTGAGTCAGAATTTCAACGATGTCGCCATTTTCGAGGGGCGTGTCTAGCGGAACGATGCGCCCGTTGACTCGTGCTCCAGAACAATGGTTGCCAACTTCTGTGTGAATGCGATAAGCAAAATCAATGGGAGTGGCCCCCCGAGTTAGAGAAATGACATCTCCGCTGGGAGTGAATACATAAACATCTTCGTCAAAAAGATTGCCCTTGACGTTGTCCATAAACTCTTGGGCATCTTTCAGATCACTCTGCCATTCCAGCAGTTGCCGCAGCCAAGTGAACCGCTCTTCATCGGCCTTCAGCGATGTTATGTTTGAACCTCCCGTTTCCTTATACTTCCAATGGGCAGCAATACCATATTCTGCCACCTGATGCATTTCTAATGTCCGGATTTGGACCTCGATAGGACGACCATAGCTGCCAATAACAACGGTGTGTAATGACTGATAGCGGTTGGGTTTAGGCAGTCCGATGTAGTCCTTAAAGCGACCTGGAATGGGACGGAAAGCGTCGTGCACGATCGCCAATGCTCGATAGCATTCCTCATTAGACTCAACGATCAACCGAATTGCAGCAACGTCATAAATTTCGCTAAAGTCCTTTTGCTGACGCTCCATTTTGCGGTAGATGCCATAGAGATGTTTCGGACGACTGCTCACGTCAAAAACATTAATTCCAGCCTGCTCCATTCGATCTTGCAACACGGCTGCTGCCTGCTTGAGACGAGCCTCTCGATCAGTTCGCTTGCCAGCCACATATTTTTGCATCATCTGATAGGCATCGGGTTCTAGATATTTGAAGGACAAATCCTCCAATTCCCACTTAAAGCGCCCAATGCCCAAACGGTTTGCCAAAGGGGCAAAAATGTCTAGGGTTTCAGCCGCAATACGCCGCTGTTTTTCACTCTTCAAATGCTCCAGCGTTCGCATATTATGGAGGCGATCAGCTAGCTTGACGACGATGACTCGAACATCCTGAGCCATTGCCAAAAACATGCGGCGAAAATTCTCAGCCTGACGTTCTGTTTTGCTATGGAAATTGAACTTGGAAAGCTTCGTTACCCCCTCGACTAAACGACGGACTTCCTCACCAAAATGATTTTCAATTTCTTCTGAAGTAACTTCGGTGTCTTCAACAACGTCGTGCAGAAAGCCTGCCGCTACCATAGCGCTGTCACCACCTAAGTCGCGTAAAAGCCCAGCTACCTCAATGGGATGACAGATGTAGGGTTCTCCCGAGGCCCGTTTTTGTCCCTTATGCAATGCATAAGCAAATTCGAAGGCTCGACACAAAAGCATGCGGCTATCGGGATCAAAACAATTGAAATCTGTGAAGTTGGTCGTGTCGTAGCTATCACCATTGAGATGCCCGTTACTCCCATTTCCATTGTCATTGAGTTCTTTAGGAGCTGCTAAAAGGCACTCTGCTAACCAGTCGGGAACTTGACAATCTGTTGGAAGGGAAACCGTTGAGTTGGGCATGGTCGAAAACCGAAAATGAACGACGCTGTTGCTAGCCATGAGCTAGCTTCGAGAGTCCCTCTATGAAACCGTATTCTGTGATACGAAATAGAGGGCGTTACTTACCAATCCAAACAAGTTCCTAATTGTCGGCGGAACAGGAATTCAGAATGCGGATAAAACCTGCGAAGCACGAAAGCCAGTACCTATCTGGTAGCCTGTTGAGCTACAAAATCAAGTCGAATCTTGGGTACCTATCGGAACACATATCGTAGGAAAATATTCGTAAGCGTTACGGGTTTATCTAATAACTATAAACAAAGTTGGGAACTCTGTTACAAGGTCTTAAGACGATAACATTAGAAAATCTATCAATGGTTCATACATTCAAAGAGATGGTTACGGTTGTGTCTCTGTCCCGCGATTGAAACGTAGCGGCAAGGCAAGAGGTTGAATAGGCTTAACAACTGAGCGATCGCTCCACTAAACCATCGCTCTATCAAACTCAAGAGATAATCATCATATGTCTGATCCCCAGTCTCCAGCAGGGCAAGCAGAAGACCTTCTGGCAGCGTTTATCGCGGCCCTGACCAATCTACAAACAGAAGTTTCCAAGTCAACGCTCGATGGGCGATCGCTACAGCAGCAATTTCTTGCCACGCAGCAGCTCTACCAACAGCAACTTCTGCCGACTTTAGCCCTGTCGCCCTCAGCGGCTGCGCTGGTCGGCTACCAAACTGAGATCAGTCGTGCTCTGCGGCTGCTGGGTATGGACGTGGCGTTTCTCCAATCTGCCAAAAATGCCCTCACGCAACAAAAGCGACAGGTGCAGATGCAAGAGCGTTTGAAGACACTGCTCGATTTTGGGCGAGGTCTGCAAGACGCTTTTATCAGTTCTGAATCCGACTCTAACGGTTCTGACAGTTAAGAGGAGTGGGCTGTCAGAACCGTTAGAATCCAGACTGCGACAAGGATTGGTTTATCCTGCTGTGTTCTGCCTCCTGCCTCTTCCGCGATAGGATAAAAACAGCAAAGCGAATGGTTCTCTTCGAGGCCTAACGCATGGCCCCTTTGCATCCCTTAACTTTGGGGAACGCTGAATCTGGCTGCCTCATATTTGAGGATTAAGGGGCTAAAGCCGGATTTAACTGCGTAAGTCCTGTTTTCTTCTGCAAAATTGCCAATTATGGTTGCTCAACTGAATACATCTTCCACTCAGCTTTCTTGGGATCCTGTGATTCGTGCCCTGGAAGAGGCGATCGGAAAAGATTCGGTCGTGCGTCGGAAGGAAGAATTGCTGGTGTATGAATGTGATGGACTGACTAGTTATCGCCAGCGACCGCCCGTTGTTGTATTGCCTCGAACGACGGAACAGGTATCAGCAGCAATTAAGGTCTGCAACCAGTTCAACGTGCCCTTTGTGCCTAGGGGAGCTGGGACCGGGCTGTCGGGAGGTGCTCTGCCTGTAGAAGACGCGGTCCTGATTGTGACGGCTACTATGCGGCAAATTTTAGACGTGGATTTGGACAATCAGCGGGTCGTTGTTCAGCCTGGGGTGATCAACAACTGGGTCACTCAGGCTGTGAGCGGTGCGGGTTTTTACTATGCCCCCGATCCCTCCAGTCAGAGCGTTTGCTCTGTGGGCGGCAACGTAGCGGAGAATTCCGGCGGCGTCCACTGTTTGAAATATGGCGTTACCACAAATCATGTCCTGGGCGTGACGCTGGTACTCCCCGATGGTGAAATCGTAGAAATCGGCAGTCCAGTAGCGGAGCAACCAGGCTATGACCTGATGGGATTGGTGGTTGGCTCTGAGGGGACGTTGGGCATTGCCACTGAAATCACCCTACGGATTCTCAAATCTCCTGAGTCCATCAATGTTCTTTTGGCTGACTTCACTAGCGTTGAGGCTGCCGGGGCAACCGTATCAGACGTTATTAGTGCGGGCATCATTCCAGCCGGAATGGAGATGATGGACAACTTCAGCCTGAATGCCGTGGAGGATGTAGTTCAAACGGAATGCTATCCCCGTGATGCTGAGGCCATTCTGCTGATCGAAATTGACGGGTTACCTGCGGAGGTGGAGGCGAGTCGAGATCGCATCACTGCGCTTTGCCAAAAGAACGGTGCTCGTAATGTCACCGTTGCGTCGGACGCTACGGAACGACTGAGACTTTGGAAAGGTCGTAAGGCTGCTTTCGCGGCAATGGGCAAGCTGAGTCCCGATTATTATGTGCAGGATGGGGTGATTCCTCGCACTCAGCTGCCTTACGTTCTGCAAGAGATTGAAGCGTTGGGTGAAAAACATGGCTATCGAGTCGCGAATGTTTTCCATGCTGGAGACGGTAATCTACATCCGCTCATCCTCTACAACAATGCCGTTCCGGGGCAGCTGGAAGAAGTGGAAGAACTAGGCGGCGATATCCTCAAGCTCTGTGTCAAGGTGGGCGGCAGCATCTCGGGTGAGCACGGCATCGGCGCTGACAAACGCTGCTACATGCCCGACATGTTTACGGCAACTGATCTGGAAACCATGCAGTGGGTGCGTGCTAGCTGGAATCCCAAAGGTCTCGCTAACCCCACCAAGATTTTTCCCACTCCCCGCACCTGTGGCGAGGCTGCTCGACAGTCTGTTCCCCCCGAAATGAGCAACGTAGAGCGATTTTAAGTGCAGGGTTTTAAGTGCAAGGTTTACGGTCTCGTGACGGTCGCGATCGCCCTCCGACTCCAGACGCAAACATTCTCCGCTGTTCAGTGAACTCTGAAATACGTAGCGGCATGCATTTTAGTCAAGCACACCCCATCACTGCACCTGATATTGAAAATTCAGTTTTGGGCATACAAAAATTTGAAACGGAGTTGATGACATACAACCAGAGATGACCGTATGCGAATATCGCTTTTGAGACAAAACGCCTCTCAGATCTATCGAAGAACTACAAGTTCCTTGAGAAGATTACCTGATTTCCTCGTGATTGGTGTTGTCAAAGGCGGCACAACCTCATTGTATAAATACCTGATTCAACATCCTCAAATTATCAGTTCGCTTAAGAAAGAAGTTCACTACTTCAATCATGAAAACTACAAAAGTCGAAATGTAGGGTGGTATCGCACACACTTTCCATTGAAGAATTTCATTGCGCCTAGCCGTATATTGACGGGTGAGGCCAGTCCGTCCTATTTTCACAATCCAGAAGGACCTGATCGTGTCCATGCCCTTTTACCTGACACCAAGCTTGTCCTCCTGCTCAGAAATCCCATTGATCGTGCCTATTCTCACTACTCGATGAACCGGAAAAATCGGAGAAAGCGAGGACTGGAGGAACCGCCCAGCTTTGCTGAGATAGTTAGACGAGAGATGGCGATTTTAAGAGAAAAGCGGCCTCCTACGCCGACGGTTGATCATCTCAACCCGTTAGGCTGCTGCTACGTTTCATCTGGCATATATGTATACTCTTTACAGAATTGGCTGCAGCAATTTGACTTGGAGAATGTGTTGATATTGCACAGCCAAGACTTATTTGATACTCCCGAAAAAGTGACCAATCAGGTGTATCGCTTTCTCAATCTCCCTCAATATTCAGGCACCTATGATGTCTTCAATGCCGGGAGCTATGCCAAGATTGATCTGACATTACAAGAAGAGCTATTTGAGTTCTTTAAACCTTACAACGAACGGCTATTTGAGTATTGCGGACGAGATTTTGGCTGGAACAAGCAATCATCATAACGACGTGCAAGTGAAACGAGTGCACTCTGTTCCCTGTCACCTGCTCCCTATTCCCTTTGGAATGTCCTTAAATATATGGGCAAGGCTATAAGTCCGTCCCGCTGAGCGACTGACAAAAGGTCCTCTTGGTCAGGGAGTATATCACAGCGGAAGTGAGATACTGAGGCATCGACCCGGAACAAGCCAGCATCCCCATGACAGATATCCGCTCCAATATCCCATCCTGCGCATGGCAGCACCCCATCGGTCAAGATTGGGATGAGTACTATGTTGTCCGCTATGCCAGCAATCTGGATGACGGTCCGGCTCATGGTGCGCCGCTAGGTGGCTTTGGTGCAGGCTGTCTGGGCCGATCGCCCCACGGCAACTTCAACCTCTGGCACATCGACGGCGGCGAGCACATTTTTCAACCATTTCCTGGCTGCCAGTTCAGCATTTTTGAGGACAACGGCGATCGCATCCAAACCTACGCCCTAAGCACCCAAGTCCCCCCCGACAATACCCTAGACCGCTGGAACTGGTATCCCCAAAATTCAAACTCCACTTACCACGCCCTCTATCCTCGCAGCTGGTACGTCTATGAAAACGTCTTTAGCGCTAACCTAGTCTGCGAGCAACTTTCACCTATCTGGTCACACAACTATCAAGAGGCCAGCTATCCTGTCGCAGTCTTTTTGTGGACAGCCCATAACCCTACGGACCAGCCGATTACGCTAAGCATTTTATTGAGTTGGCAAAACATGGTGGGTTGGTTTACCAATACGGAAAAGTCGCCTGAAGTGCTTCAGCGGGATGATGGTAGCCCTTACTATGACTACGTTCCGGCCATTGGACAGAGCGAGGGCAACCGCAATCACTTTGTCCAAACAGGGCGGGCTGTTGGCTGCGTGATGGACGGGACATGGTCTCAGGCCGGTCGATCGCCCCAGGAAGGTGACGGCACTTGGGCGATCGCCACCCTATCTCAACCCAACACAGAACTTTTCTTCCATACCTGTTGGAATCCAGTAGGCGACGGCGACGATCTGTGGAAGACCTTCGCCACTGATGGTTCTCTGGCCAATATGTCATCGGGTCGGCCTGCTGCAAGGGGAGAGCAGGTAGGCTGTGCGATCGCGCTCCGCTTTACGCTTCAACCTAGGGAAACTCGACAGCTGCCGATGACCCTGGCCTGGGATTTGCCCGTCACCGAGTATGCCGCAGGCATTGCCGAATATCGTCGATATACGGACTTTTTTGGACGGGAGGGCTGTCATGCTTGGGCGATCGCCAAAATTGCGCTGGAAAACTATGACCAGTGGCGACAGCAGGTTATTGACTGGCAACAGCCGATTCTAGATAAGTCCAACCTGCCGGACTGGTTCAAGATGGCGTTGTTCAACGAACTGTATGATTTGACCAGCGGCGGCACCCTGTGGACAGCGGCAACGGATGCCGATCCGGTGGGGCAGTTTGCCGTGCTGGAGTGTGTTGACTATCGCTGGTACGAAAGCCTAGATGTGCGGCTCTATGGTGGATTTGCCACGCTGCTGCTGTGGCCGGAGCTAGAAAAGGCCGTTATTCGAGCGTTTGCCAGAGCCATTCCGACGGCGGACGATCGCACCCGCATCATTGGCTATTACTACACCGTGGGGCAAGAGAATCACTATGCCCCACGCAAGCTGAAGGGTGCCACGCCCCATGATTTAGGTGCCCCTAACGAGCAGCCTTTTGGGCAAACCAACTACACCAGCTATCAGGACTGCAATCAGTGGAAAGACCTGCCCAGCGATTTTGTGATTCAGGTCTATCGGGCGTACAAGCTGACAGGGGAGCGAGATGTTGACTTTTTGGCCGACTGCTGGCCTGCGGTGACGGAGACGCTGAAGTATCTCAAGCGCTTTGATACCGACGGGGACGGCATTCCTGAGAATAGTGGTGCTCCAGACCAAACGTTTGATGACTGGCAGCTCAAGGGCGTCAGTGCGTATTGTGGTGGCTTGTGGATGGCAGCGCTAGAGAGTGCGATCGCGATCGCGAACGTCCTTATCAAGACAGACTGTGCTCCTGGCAATACGCCCATCCTGCTGCCCCAATATCAGCGCTGGCTGGAGCAGAGCCGCAACCGCTATCACAAAAAACTGTGGAACGGTCGCTACTATCGGCTGGAGACGGGCCGTGATTCTGATGTGGTGATGGCAGATCAGCTGTGTGGGCAGTTCTGTGCGCGACTCATGGGTCTACCAGATTTAGTGGAAGAGGAGTCTGTGCGATCGGCGCTGGATGCGATCTATGATGCCTGCTTTGTGAAGTTCAACGAATACGCTGCCACCCAGGCCAAACCCCAGGAGCAGAAGTTTATCGGTTCCCAGACAGGACAGTTCCGGTCGGCGCAACCAGGAATTGCGATCGGGGCGGCCAACGGCGTTCTCCCCGATGGCTCACCGGAAGACCCTGACGGCACTCACCAGCTTGAAGTTTGGACGGGCATTAATTTTGGCCTAGCTGCCTTCTTCGCTCAAATGGGCAAAACCGATGAAGCCTTCACCATCACCGAAGCTGTCGTCCGTCAAATCTACACTTATGGTCTTCAGTTCCGCACCCCCGAAGCCATCACCGCCCTGGGCACCTTCCGTGCCTGCCACTACCTCCGCCCCCTCGCCATTTGGGGACTCTATGGCGTTCTGTTCGAGTGGCAATAGGCTTATGGCCCTGTGCAGCTTAGTTAAATACATTTCAGTAGACCTATCGCAAGACGGTTCTCGTGAAAAGTTATAATCGTTTCACATTGCCTAAGATGCTAAATACCGATGAGTCAGCAGCTAACTTTAGAGATCAGTGATGAAGTCTATGCGGACCTGCAACGCCAGGCCAATGCAGTCGGAATATCTATAGCAGAGTGGATCGTGACTGTTCTTAGCGGAAAGGATGTAATTCTTGAGAGCACAACACTATCTTCAGGGCAACAAGAAGAAGCACGGCAAAAATTCAAAAGCTACGCAGGTGCAATTAGCCTAGGACAGGCAACGGGTTCTGATAATCAAAAGATTGATGCTGATCTCGCAAAAGCTTATGCCGATGAATATTGAGAGTGAAGTGGATTTGTGCTTCTAGATACATCAGGCTTGTTGTGCTATATCCATCGAGACGAGCCACAGCATCAGAAGGCAGTGCAATTGATGAGTGGTGACGGTAATAGACTCTTGACACATAGCCATGTATTGTCTGAACTGATTGCTCTGGCGCTGGTCCGCCGATTTCCCAGGACTAAAGTCTTAGAATTTGTGGTTGATTTGGTTGATAATCCAGACATTGAAACAGTCTGGGTTGATGAATCACTCCACCGAAAAGCGATGCAGCTTTTGACTGCCCGACAGGACAAGACCTATTCATTGTGTGATGCAGTCAGCTTTATTCTGATGCACCAGCGCGGCATGAACAATGCACTAACCACAGATCGTCACTTTGAGCAGGAGGGTTTCATCAGGTTGTTGCCGCCAACCCGCTAAAATCCGAGAATCAATATTTCAATGGGCCAGCCCAACTACTTCGCAGCAACTCGTCAATTTCTAACAGCTCAAACGGTTAGCTGGTTAGACCCGCGACTTATTTTCTGGTACAGCCTGAGCCTGTTGCTGACAGGCTATTACGCATGGCTAGTGCTGCAAAGTGCATTTAGTGCTTCCTACATTGTGCAGGATGATGCTCGCCAGCATGTGTTTTGGATGCTGCGCTTTGTTGATCCAGCCCTCTTTCCCAACGACTTCATGGCGGACTATTTTCAGTCGGTGGCGCCTGCTGGCTATACGGCTCTTTATCGAGGGGCAGCGGCGTTGGGCATTCATCCTCTGTTCTTCAACAAGATCTTGCCGCCTCTGTTGGGACTGTTGACAACGCACTACTGCTTTCGGCTGTCGCTATTGGTATTGCCTCTGCCGGCGGCGGCGTTTGGCAGCACAGTGTTGCTCAACCAAACAATTTGGATGAAAGATGATGTGGTGTCGGGGACGCCACGGGCTTTTGTCTATGTGCTACTGCTAGCGTTTCTGGTGTACTTCGCCCAGCGATCGCTCTGGCCCTGTCTCGCAACCCTGATACTGCAACCCTTGTTTTATCCTCACTGTGCATTACTGTCGATGGGCGTGCTGACGCTGAGTTTGATCACGCTTCAATCAGGACGCATTCAGGTTTGTCGAGATGTAAAAACCCTGCGACTGGCAGGCATTGGGCTGGTGGTTTTGTTTGGCTTACTCATTCCTTATGCAGTAGTGGACTCTCCTTTTGGCCCCTTAGTGTCAGCAGCGGAAGCTCGCACGATGCCGGAGTTTTGGCCAGGGGGGCGCACGCCGTATTTCAACGACAATCCTCTAATATTTTGGTTGAGCGATCGCCCCGGGATTCTCCCCACCCCAATTCTGACGCCGCCAACCCTCGCCTTTGGTCTGCTATTACCCCTGTTCTGGAAGCGAGATGCGACCTTTCCCTGGATCGCGTTTGTTCGGGCTAACTCAGGAATTCTTAGGAATCTGACTATTGCCTCGCTGGGGCTTTACGCACTGGCCCACCTCTTTCTGTTTCGTCTGCATCTACCTAGTCGCTTCACTCACCACAGCCTGCGAGTGATCTTTGCGCTGTGTGCCAGTATTGTGCTGTTGCTGCTAATTGACGACTGTTTGCGGATTGCCGAGGCTGCTGCCCATTCCCTTCGTGGCAAAGTACAGGCTGCCTGCTGCGTGATGATGGCTACGCTGCTGGTGTTTGTGGTGTTGGGCTACTCGGAGACAACAAGCAGCTTTCCCACAACGGTTAACAAGCAGGGCAAGCTACCGGACCTCTATGCCTATTTGCGAACAACGCCTAAAGATACGGTTATTGCCGGAACTACTGGGGAAATGAGTAACTTGCAAGTGTTTGCTCAGCGATCGCCCCTCATTTCACCCGAGCTGGGACTACCCTATCATCAAGGCTATTATCAAGAATTTCGCCAGCGCACCCTCGATTTAATTGAGGCCCAGTACAGTCAGGATGTCGCGATCGTGCAGGCGTTTATTCAAAAGTACGGCGTGGACTATTGGCTGATTGAGAGCCGCGATTTTGTCACCGATGATTTGAGCCATTACAGTTGGTTCACTCAGTATCAGCCGGAAGCGGAAACTGCGATCCAGCATCTGAAAGCGGAAGAGAACCCGATTGTTCTACGCCAAGGAAAGCAGGTGTGTACAGTGCTACGAACGTCACCTGATGATGCCGATCTCTCAACCACAACGTCCTCAGAGCTGCCACCGGAATACTGGCTCATTGATGCGGAGTGTGTGCGATCGCTGCCCTCTAATACATTATGATGCCCCTGCATCAGCCTATCCTTTGTTACGGAATAGCTGTGCCTAAAAATGTAGGCATCATCAATACCGAAACTTAAACGGGGTGACCTATGCACAAGTATCCTCAACTTCAAATTGGCGATGGAATTCAGATTCCTGAATTGATGAGCGACGTAGAAGTCCTACAGCGATGGTTGAAGGCATGGGGCGTGCTGCCTGCCGATTCAAAAGTGGATGGTCGCTTTGGGCCGTTTACGAAAGCGGCGGTAGAGCGATTTCAAACGTTGCGCCCACCTGGACCCAACAGCATTTACGTTCCTGAGGGGTTAGACGTTACTGGCATCGTGAATCAGAATACCTGGGCTGAATTGTTAAAAGTGCCTCCTGGCGAAGTCGAAATTCTGCCGCGTCCTGAAGTTGCAGCCATCCCCAACGTTCCAGGATTCGATATTGATCGCATTGTTCAGAAAGCGGTTCTTGCAAGTCTGAGAGACGTGGCTCAACGCACGGTTCCTCTTATCCTGGCCGAGTGTGCGGCTAATCAGATTTCTGATAGAGGTCAAATTGCCTACATTCTGGCGACAGCAGAGCACGAATCTCATCTGGGCAATTTGATGACAGAAATTGGCGATGAGAGCTACTTCACTCGTTCGTATGATCCTCCTAGCCAGGTTGCCAGAGCTTTGGGAAATACGGAGTTAGGCGATGGTCCCAAGTATCGGGGGCGAGGATTTGTGCAAATTACAGGTCGCAGAAACTATACCGATTGGGGCCAACGGCTCAACATTGATTTGGTAAATCGGCCAGAATTGGCAGTTCAGCCTGCTACAGCCGCCAAGATTTTGGTCATCGGTTCCATTAAAGGAACTTTCACAGGCTTTGCTTTGGGCGAATTTGTTGCCGGGAAGAGCCAAGACTTTGTCAACGCGCGACGAGTCATCAACGGAACCGATAGAGCTGACGATATTGCCAACATTGCTCGGTTTTATTATGAGGCGTTGGTTTAGGTTGGGAGTCTGCTGGAGAGCCAGCCTTTCTTGTCTTCTCATCCGCCCATCCACCTTCTCCCCTCTACTGTTGCTCCAGTCGTCCACTTCCTGTAAATTGACCTCTACGGGGAATGATTCTGGGCGGGGAAAAGAGAAGTTCGCACCTTCTCAAATCCCCTAATCATCCCGAACTTAGCACGGTAAGCCGAGATGACTGGGATCATTGTATTCCGACTGTCTTGTCCTACCACTTCAAAAAGGGATCTAGAGAGTTCCCCGTTTTCCTTGTCGAAAACGGAGATAAACCCGTCATGTTTCAGACCAATAGTGGCGAAGAGACCCCCGTCTCTTCTGCCTTCAGCCTGCCGTCCTTCAATCAAGAGACGGTGCGGCACATTTTGCTGGGCGATTACGCCGCGCTAACCGCCGTGATGAAGCGGCTGGCCGTGCTGGGCTATTGCGACAGAACCGCCTGGAGCGAACCGCTGCCCACCGGGCGCAGCGGCGAATACATCAGCGTCATGACCCGCAAACGCACGATTCCGTAAGCCATGTTTCGTAGGGGCGCGGTCACCGCGCCCC
>NZ_JAQMUB010000022.1 GCF_028330965.1 Oscillatoria sp. CS-180
CCACTGTTTTGTTATATGGAGTCTTGATATAGCCCTGTGCAGCTTGGTCAAGTCCATCTCAGTGTCTCAAGGGAGCAGGGAATGGGGTGTGTTTGATGCAAGTGCATGCCGCTATAAGTTCTAGTTCAAGCTACTTATTCAGCTGAATATCTTCTCGTTGACATTGCAGCACTACAATAGACCTCCCAGAGACTGGAATCTGTTGCCCTTGCTCAAAACATTCCGACGAGTCGGCGAACCCACCAGCCTTAGTATCTAACGTCAAGTGCCAAGTATATTCCTTAAGCGGCTCTGGAAGCGTAAACTCCAGCATCTCATAGTGAGCATTAAAGAATATCAGGAAGCTATCGTCCGTGATACGCTCCCCTCGATGATTGGGGGTAGCAATTTCCTGTCCATTAAGAAAGACCGCAAGGCTTTTGATGAATCCTGCATTCCACTGTTCTGCCATCATCAGGCTGCCATCCACGTTGAACCAGCCGATATCGCTGACTTCAGAGCCATAAATAGCTCGTCCTTGAAACCACTGACGACGACGAAAGACTGGATGCTCAAGCACAAAATGAATGAGCTGACGGGTGTAATCCAAAAAAGCCTGATCAGATTTGCTGAGTTTCCAGTTCAGCCAAGAGATCTTATCGTCGTGACAGTAGGCGTTGTTATTGCCTCGTTGGGTTCGACCCATTTCATCCCCAGCTACCAGCATGGGCACTCCCTGGGAGAACATCAGCGTTGTCATTAAATTACGTCGCTGTTGTTCTCGAAGCTGTAAAACATCGCGTTTTTTCGTCTTTCCTTCTGCCCCGCAGTTCCAGGACCGATTATGGTCTTCGCCATCGCGATTGTCTTCACCATTGGCCTCATTGTGCTTATGGTTGTAGCTCACCAAATCTAGTAGTGTAAAACCATCGTGAGCGGTGATGAAGTTGATGCTGGCATGAGGACGGCGACCACTGTATTCATAGAGGTCCGAACTTCCTGTAAAGCGATAGGCAAACTCTGCCAGGGTACTGTCTTCCCCGCGCCAGAAGTCCCGCGCAGTATCTCGATAGCGACCATTCCACTCTGACCACAGCAATGGAAACTTACCGACTTGATAACCCCCTGGACCAACATCCCACGGCTCTGCAATTAGTTTCACTTTAGACAGCACAGGATCTTGGTGAATGATGTCGAAGAAGGACGCTAGGGTGCCCTGCTCATACAGTTCGCGAGCCAGAGCTGAGGCTAAGTCAAACCGGAAGCCATCGACATGCATTTCCAGCACCCAGTAGCGTAGGCTGTCCATAATCAACTTCAGTACTTGGGGATTGCTGACGTTGAGGGAGTTGCCACACCCCGTGTAGTCCATGTAATAACGGCGATCGTCTCCAACTAAGCGGTAATAAGAAGCGTTATCGACGCCCCTAAAGGTCAGAGTTGGACCCAGGTGATTGCCCTCGCCTGTGTGGTTGTATACGACGTCGAGAATGACCTCAATGCCTGCTTTGTGGAGAGCTTTGACCATTTCTTTGAACTCTCTGACCTGTTCGCCATCGATACCACTGGCGCTGTAGCCGGAATACGGCGCAAAGTAGCTGATAGAGTCATAGCCCCAGTAGTTGGAAAGCCCTTTCTCAACCAAATAGCCGGGATGCTTGTAGAAATGGTGAATAGGCATCAGCTCGACTGCGGTGATACCCAATGATTGGAGATGGGCGATCGCTTCTGGATGCGCTAGTCCCGCATAGGTTCCCCTCAGCTTTTTAGGAATACCTGGATGCTGCTGGGTATAGCCTTTGACGTGCATCTCATAGATGATTGTTTTGTTCCAGGGAATTTCGAGACGATGATCTCCTTCCCAGTCAAACTGCGTATCGACAACGACACACTTAGGCATTAGGGCAGCGCTGTCGGCATCGTAGTAAGACAAGTCGGCTGCTTCCTGATCCCAGTCGTATCCAAACAGTGCCTGTCCGTGCTCAACATTGCCGGCGATCGCATAGGCGTATGGATCAATTAACAGTTTGCTGGGATTAAAGCGATGTCCGTTATGGGGATCATAGGGACCGTGAACTCGGTAACCATAGTACTGACCTGGTTTAACGTCTGGAAAGTAACCATGCCAAGTGAAGTTGTAATACTCTTGCAGCTCAATGGCAGTTTCGTGACCTGCTGCGTCAAACAAACAGAGTTCGACCTTGGTTGCATTCTCTGAAAACAGTGCAAAGTTTGTTCCTTTGCCATCCCAACTGGCCCCCAGAACGTTCGCTGTTCCTGGTAACTGTACGATGTCCATATTAGGTTGAGAAATGTAAAAGTCGGTTATCAAAGTCTAATGACTTGGCTACGTATCTCCCTCTGTTATGAGATTGATCTTCCTATTCTATGCGGCCATCATTATCTCCCGTGAAGGATTACGAATGGATGAAGGTCCGACATCTGTAGCACTATTAACCCACTAGTGCAGCATCAAGATTGAAATTGTGAATAAATCCAGATCTTGCAGTTGAGTTGATGCTGACTGCTGTGGCCCCCTAGCCCCTATTCTGGGGGAACCAATCCCTGGAAGTCCCCCAAGGATGGGGGATTTAAGGGGGCGAATGCACGCTATTTGCTGAACCGAGAGATCAGAGTAATGTATGTCTGTCGCAACACTTGTAGGGATAACCCAATCACAATTTCAAACCTGACAGACCACTAGTGAGTGAACTCAGGAAACTGCATCGTTTGCAGAATTTCATGGAGGGCAACATCTATGCCCTTCTGCTCGGCGGGACCATTTTGTTTACGCATCTCAAGTTGGCGAGAGAGGCTGTAAACCTTTCGCTCTAGCAGATACACCTTAAGCAGCGTATTAAGTTCCGGTTCATTGCTGGGTAGGAAAGTGCCGCTGATGGCTTTGTCCAAATAGCCTTTCAGGAAAGTCGCACTGACCCAACGTCGCCAAAATTCCTTCCACTGCTGTAGGTTGGAAACTTGCTCTGGCGCCAACATTCCGCTATCAGCCTCTCGTTGGAAGGCGGTTTCGGCAGCAAATCCTAAAGATTGCAGCATTTCAGCAACATCTCGGAGGGGCGATCGCTTCAACCGGCGCTCGTTCAAGGTCAAGGCAGGATCTCCCTCAAAGTCAATAATGATGAAATTCTTGCCTGTGTGCAAGACCTGTCCTAAGTGATAGTCGCCGTGACAGCGAATTCGCTGCGCGGTGACCTTGATGTCCAGAATGGTCTGGAACTGACGCATAATCTCAGCTTGTTGGTCAACTACTGCTCGGGCTGTCGATTGTAACGCCTCGGGTAAGGAGTCTGTCTGAGAATGGAGTTGTCGGAAGGTTTGCCCCGTTAAGTTGCGGGCGGATTGATAAACGGAACGCTGATAAAGCGACGTAAAAGGCTCTGGATTGAAGTTTGGATCTTCAGTGTCAGACGCTAGCGTCAGATGGAGATCCGCCGTGCTTTGGCCCAACAGTTCAACGTTGGCTAAATAGGTGCCGAACAGCTGGCTTGCCAATGGAGAGGTTTCCATAGTTTGAAGCTCTAGCAAGGTTTCCGTAGGGACGGGAATGTCTTCTAAGGTTTCCTGTCGCGCTAAAGCATGTTCAAAGAAGTCTCGCAAACTATCCAGGGTGTATTCCCAAAAGATACGAACGTCCGTGACAAAAGTTTGTAGCAGACCTACCGCGATCGTTCCCCGATCTGGACGATGATATTCCAGTGCCCCTGCCAGTAAATCGACGTGCTGAGAATATTGCTTTTCGGTTAAGAAGCGACGAATTTCAAGATCAGGATTGATGCCCTCTTCTTGACGCCGGAAGAGCTTGAGCATCAGCTTTTCGTCGTAGACAATGCAGGTGTTTCGCTGGGTTTCCCTCAGCGGAATGGGCATCATTGAGGTGATTTCCTCGTCGGTTAATGCCGAAAACTGGCTAGTCGTCGTTGTGAGCAACTTTCCTGCCGTTCCCTGAGAGTCACGCCGATGGGCGATCGCCCCCAAGAGAGACGTGAAGATCGTCCGCAGAGAGGGTTCGCTGCGACCGCCATCTGGGGCCATCGCATCAAAGATAACCTTGACACCGTTCTTGTTGTTGCCATTTTCGGCTCCAGGTGAATGCAGGCGAGCGATCGCCATCTGAGGAACTTCGGTCAGTATGTGCATGGCCTCATCGCCGTGGGCCTCATCCAGAATGGTTAGATAGGTCCGAGATTCTCCCTCAATTGGATCAACTTGCAACCACACCATCAGTGCTGTAGAGGTATCCCCAGGCACAGAAAGAACTTCCTCAATTCGCAACGTTTGGATTTTGCCTGTGAAGCCACGGTAGGTCTGCAAATACTCAACCAACGCTCCTTCCAAAGCCGTATCCAACTCTCGTTCTCGTAGTGCCTGCTGCCATAATTGTGACAGTCGAATCGTGGGCGTTTCACGACGGCGGAGTTCCTGCTGACGATTTAAAGGATATTGCAGCGTGAACCAATGGCAGGCATAAGGTCCAATACTCAAAAAGTAGGGATTTTCAGTAATAGGCGGAAATTCAGTGCTGCCAAAAATTTCGGTCGGAACTTGACCAGCAAAATCAGCAAGATTCAGGTCCACCGTTTGCAAAAAGCGTGACAAGTTAGCAATGACTAAAATTTGCTCGTCTTTATAGCGACGAATAAAGGCCAGAACTTTTCGATTTTCTGGATGGAGAAGCTCAAAGGTGCCATCGCCAAAAGCTTTGAAGCGCTTACGGGTCGCAATTAGACGCTTGATGCTGTACCAAAGCGAATTGGGATTAGCTCGCTGGGCCTCCACATTGATCGCTTCATAGTGATATTCAGAGTCGATAACTAGGGGCAGGAATAGCTTTTGAGGAGACGCCTTACTGAATCCAGCATTGCGATCAGGACTCCACTGCATGGGGGTACGGACGCCGTTGCGATCGCCCAAATAGACGTTCTCACCCATGCCAATCTCGTCGCCATAATACAGTACGGGCGTGCCGGGTAGAGACAGCAGTAGGCTGTTGAGCAATTCGATTTGGCGGCGATCGTTCCCCAATAACGGTGCTAATCGTCGTCGAATTCCCAGATTGAGCCGCATATCAGGATCCTGGGCATAAACCCGATACATATAGTCGCGGTCTTCGTCTGTGACCATCTCTAGGGTCAGCTCATCATGATTGCGGAGAAAAATACCCCACTGACAGTTATCGGGGATGTCAGGTGTCTGGTTCAGGATATCGACAATGGGGAAATTGTCTTCCATCCGCAGGGCCATGAACAGTCGCGGCATTAGCGGAAAGTGAAAGTTCATGTGGCATTCGTCGCCGTCGCCATAGTAAGCGGCGGCATCTTCCGGCCACTGATTGGCTTCGGCCAGCAGCATGCGGTCGGGATAGCGATCGTCTACCCGTTTGCGCAATGCTTTGAGAAACGCATGAGTTTCAGGTAGATTCTCGCAATTGGTGCCCTCGCGTTCATAGAGATAGGGGACAGCGTCCATGCGTAATCCATCCACGCCCATGTCTAGCCAAAAGTCGAGTACCTTGAAGACGGCTTCTTGAACGGCGGGATTGTCGTAGTTAATGTCGGGCTGGTGGGAATAGAAACGATGCCAATAGTAGGCCTGAGCTACAGGATCCCAAGACCAGTTTGACGTTTCGAAATCCTGGAAGATGATGCGAGCTTCTTCATATTTCTTAGGCGTGTCGCTCCAGACATAGAAATCTCGTTCAACACTGTCCTTGGGCGATCGCCGCGATCGCTGAAACCACTCGTGCTGATCTGACGTATGGTTCACAATCAGCTCGACAATGACCCGAATACCCCGCTGATGAGCCTCATCCAAGAAGGTCTTGAAATCACCCAAATCCCCATAGATTGGATTGACGGTGGTGTAGTCTGAAATGTCGTAGCCGTCATCCTTTAGGGGCGAAGGAAAAAAGGGCAGTAGCCACAATGCCGTAACGCCCAGGTCTTGCAAATAGTCCAGCTTACTCGTTAGCCCAGCTAAATCACCAATCCCATCTGCATTGCTATCAGCGAAGGCTCGAACAGGTACTTCATAAATAACAGCTTGCTTAAACCAGAGAGGATCGTTTCCCAGAGATGAATTTTGTAGGTTAGTCACGGCTCTTTAAACTAATCTCCCGCGAAGATAATTGACTATAACAACACTGGCCTCCCGCTAGAGAAGGAGGTTTCTATGACAAGGCTGACCGAGGAGGCCTATCTCACCCCTATCGCTGGCGTAAGTGGGATAGCCCACGTAACTGTAGATATATACGATTTTTACGAGTATTCCTGTATCCAAGACCGTTAAACGGTGCTATGCAACAGGCAAAACACTGAGGATTATGTCCTCATGTCACAGTGTATACCGCCCTTTTGCCTCAGTCCTCAGTGAGTCCAAAGATACTATTTGGGAAGATTAAAGGATAGCCCATCAAACTTATAGCTACAGACTCACTCTAGCTTTTCTCAAGAAAGTGACCTGCTCCTAGTGAAGTTTACGGCAATTAATCGGCTCAAATCAAGGTGTTTTATCTGTAGCAATGATGTGTAAATCAATGCCCTTCAAATAACGCATTAACTGTTGTACGGTGGAACCCCGCAGCAGAAGTTCCCAACGAGTTTTTTGAGAGTGCCCTAAAACGACTTGGGTAATCAGCTTTTCGCTGGCAGTGTCAGCGATCGCCCGCGCTACATCGGCCCCCTTGACCCGCAGAAATTCGCCGCCAAACTCTTTGCAAAAGTGTTCGCAAAGCTCTATGTAAAGGGCCTCGTCCTTAGTTAAAAAGCGTTCAGGGTGCTCAACAAACACCGCATATAAGCGGGCCTTTATCTGACTGGAGATGCGGGCACCCCGTCGCAGCAGTTGAGAAGAGTCGCCTTGAGTCGAGACACAGACTAATACCCGTTCGTGAATACTAAAGCGGCGATCGGAGCTACCGTCGGTGCTCTCCTCCAGGTTGTCAGCCACTTCACGAAAGGCTAGTTCCCGCAGCGCCACTAAGTTCTGTCGCTTAAAAAAGCTGTGCAGAGACTGTTCGATCTTGTTGGGCGCATAGATTTTGCCTTCCTGCAACCGCTCTTGCAGGGTTTCAGGCGTCACGTCAACGACAATTACCTCGTCGGCCTCGTCCAGCAGTCGATCAGGGACGCGTTCCCGCACGGCCACGCCCGTAAGCTTAACCACCAAGTCATTTAGGCTCTCGATGTGTTGAATATTGAGCGTCGAGAAGACATCAATGCCCGCCTCTAAGAGAATTTCGACATCCTCATAGCGCTTATTGCGAACCGAGCCCGGGACGTTGGTGTGGGCCAACTCATCTACTAGGACCAACTGGGGCTGACGGGCGAGAATGGCATCGGTGTCCATTTCTTTGAGAGTGCGATCGCGATGCTGCATCTGCCGCAACGGCACCTTTTCCAGCCCTTCCATCTGAGCTGCCGTCTCCTCGCGACCGTGGGTTTCCAACAGCCCAATCACCACATCCACCCCTTCAGTCCGCAGCGCCTTGGCCTCTTGCAACATGCGGTAGGTTTTGCCCACACCGGGAGCCATGCCAATGTAAATGCGGTGCCTGCCGCGCCGCTGCTGGGTGCCCTCATAAGTAGAGCGCGGGGCGATCGAGGACGCTGGAGTAGGCTGACTAAGCCTGTTTGGTTGTTGTGCTTCGTGCCGGAGGATCGTTGCTTCAGCAGCAATCTCGTCTTTGCGAATCATGACAGTTAGCAGGCGGTTTGCTGGCAATTTGTAAGAAAGCAGATACTGGGTTGTTCTTTGACAAGTTTAGCGACTAGCTCGCTGCCAGGTTGTCGACGGCCAGATTGAGGGTAGTCGTATTCACTCCCGGTTCGCCGAACAGTCCCAAAAAGCGACCTTCGGTATGTTCCGCCACCAGTTGTTCTAACGTCGCAGCATCGAGCCCCCGCGCATCGGCCACTGTTGCAATCTGGGCTGCCGCTGCCGCTGGGCTAATGTGGGGATCTAAACCAGAACCCGAAGCATAGAGCAGATCAGCCGTGGGGGTAATGCCCGCTTGTTCTAGCTCGGTGGCAGTCTCTCCGATTCGCGTCATCAGGTCGGGATTGCTGGGCGCGAGGTTGCTAGCCCCAGAGGTCCCCGTGGGTTGAGCCTCTTCGCCCTCGCTATAGGCCACCGCGCTGGGACGGCTACGGAAATACTCAGCCGAGGTGAAGGTTTGACCAATCAAGGCCGACCCCACTATTTCACCTTGAGTAGTGGTGAGCAGGCTGCCGTTAGCCTGGTTGGGAAAAATTACCTGACCGACTATGAGAAAGAATGCCGGATAGATAATGGCTGCCAGCAGCCAGAGCGTAACCGTGCTGCGGATGCCGATGAGTAGTTCTTTGAACATGATGTTTCCTCGTTGAGCAAGCTAGGAGTGGAGTAGTCAGGACAGAGTGGGTGTAAAACCCGAAACGTTGAGGCATGGAGGCTAGAATCGCTCTGGCTGAAAAATTACTGCGAACAGATAAACTGACAGCCCGACCATTATCAGCAGTAGCAATCCAATTGCATAGGCTGACCCGCGCGTTAGCGCTGATCCGGTTGCGGCTAAAACCGTTGGTGCCAGTAGCAAGTTCAAGCACAGTGCGGTGAATAGGGCGATCGCTAACGGTTGACGACGGCATTGCACCTGTAATAGCTCTAGCGTTTCTAGTGAGATATCCAAACAAGCGTCGAAAAGGTTTTTCATTGTCGTAGTTCCTGGTGTTGTGGCAGAAGGCAGAGTAAAAGCATCGATATACAAGCGTTTCCCAAAAAACATTGTTCTAATCACATATGTCGTAGGGTGGGCAATGCCACCGGCCTTAATTCAGTGCCATTGGGTGTAAACATTGCGATCGTAAAACCGGAAGCAACACTAAGCCCTGTTACGCAAACCCAATCGCGGCCACTGCAAAGTCAATCAGCTTGATTCCCACGAACGGAGCCACAATACCCCCCAAGCCATAAATGAGAATGTTGCGCCGCAATAGCTGATTGGCGCTGAGTGGCCTAAACTTGACGCCCTTCAGCGCCAGGGGAATCAGAATTGGAATGATAATCGCGTTGTAGATCAGTGCTGAGAGGATCGCAGACTGAGCACTTGCCAATCCCATGATGTTCAGGCTGCCGATGCCCGCAGCGGCAAACATGGCTGGAATAATCGCAAAGTATTTGGCAATGTCATTTGCCAGCGAGAAGGTGGTCAGCGCCCCCCGCGTAATCAGCAACTGTTTGCCGATAGTGACTAGGTCGATCAGCTTGGTTGGGTCAGAATCCAGGTCCACCATATTGGCCGCTTCGCGAGCGGCTTGGGTGCCGGAATTCATCGCCAGGCCCACATTGGCCTGGGCTAGAGCGGGGGCGTCGTTAGTACCGTCGCCGGTCATAGCTACCAGCTTTCCCTTGGCCTGTTCTTCTTGAATTACCTGGATTTTGTCTTCTGGGGTGGCCTCGGCGATGAAGTCATCGACGCCCGCCTCTTCTGCAATCACTGATGCCGTAATCCGGTTGTCGCCCGTCAGCATGACGCTGCGAACGCCCATGCGCCGAAGCTGGTCAAAGCGATCGCGCATCCCTGGCTTGATAATGTCCTTAAGATACACCACGCCGTATAGGTCGCCGCCCATTGCCACACCCAGAGGAGTGCCCCCTAGCTTCGAGATCTTTTCGTAAGCAGCTTCGAGATCTTGACCGCAGTTGCCACCGCGCGATCGCACAAATCCTTTCACCGCGTCCACTGCGCCCTTGCGCGCCTCACCGCCGGACGGCAGGTCGGTGCCACTCATGCGTGTCTTCGCTGAGAACTCAATCCCCTCAGCGTTGTCCAAGTTAAAGTCGGCCTTTGCCCCCATTTCTTTCGCCAGTTTGACAATGGATTTCCCCTCAGGGGTGGTGTCGAACACACTGGCCGCCAGGGCGACCTGGGCCACCTCCGCCTCGCTGTGACCGTCGACCGGAATAAACTCCTCGGCCAGTCGGTTGCCCAGCGTGATCGTGCCGGTTTTATCCAGCACCAGGGTATTGATGTCGCCACAGGCTTCCACCGCCCGCCCAGAGGTTGCCACCACGTTAAACTGGGCTACTCGATCCATGCCCGCGATGCCGATTGCACTCAGCAGACCGCCGATAGTAGTAGGAATTAGGGCCACTAGCAGGGCCACCAGCGTCACCACGCCCACAGGACTACCGACATAGTTTGCCACGGGCGGAATTGTGGCTACAACAACGAGAAACACTTGGGTCAGTACCGCCAACAGCACCGTTAGCGCAATTTCATTTGGCGTCTTAGTGCGCTCGGCCCCCTCCACCAGGGCAATCATGCGATCAAGAAAGCCCTTGCCAGGGTCGGCAGTCACCTTCAGAATCAGCTCGTCCGAAATAATCCGGGTGCCGCCGGTCACCGAGCTGGCTACGTCAGAACCCGGTTCTTTCAAGACTGGAGCCGACTCGCCCGTGATTGCCGATTCATCCACAGAGGCAACGCCGTCCAACACTTCGCCATCGGCGGGGATGATATCACCGGAAACAACGCGGATGCGATCGCCCTTGCGCAGCTCCGTCGAGCTAATCTCTTCTTCTGAATTATCCCCTCGTAGCCGTCGCGCCGTGGTCTCCGACTGGGTGGAGCGCAGCGAATCGGCCTGGGCCTTGCCGCGCCCCTCAGCGACCGCTTCAGCAAAATTGGCAAATACCACAGTCAAGAATAGAATCACGGTCACCAGGCCATTAAACAGCCGTTGGTTCTCACCAGGAGTTGGCCCAAACAAGGCGGGATTCACGGTTAGCAGCGCCGTGATAACTGTCCCTACCCAGACCACAAACATGACCGGGTTGCCCAGCATGGTGCGGGGATTGAGTTTGACAAAGGCGTCTTTGAACGCCCGCTGGTAGAGGCCGCTGGTCTTCACCTTTTGCGGATTTTGCTGTTGGTGGTGGGGCGATCGCTGGGGGGGTTGGGGCTGTTTTTTCTGCAAGGTATTGTTCGTCATGGTTTTTGGGAAGAAGGATTGGACGAATGAATCGAGCGCCAACGAATGGCTACTTCAAGGCTGCAATTTCAAAGGCTTCGGCAATGGGGCCAAGGGCCAGCACTGGAAAGAAAGTGAGCGCGCCTAGAATCACAATTACGCCCGCAGTGATGCCCGTGAACAGGCCGGTATCGGTGCGCAGGGTGCCTTTGGTTTCAGGAACAGGCTGCTTGCGAGACATGCCATCAGCCAAGAGCAGCAGCGCCATCAGAGGAATGTAGCGGCCTACTATGAGGCTAATGCTAGCGGTCAGGTTCCACCAAAGGGTGCCGTCGCCTAGCCCCTCAAAGCCAGAGCCGTTGTTGGCCGCCGCCGAAGCGTACTCATACACCACTTGAGAAACGCCGTGAAAACCCGGATTACTAATGCCTGAAAGCGTGTCGGCAAAGGCCAGGGTAATGGCGCTAGGCACCAGAATGGCAAAGGGATGCACCAGCAAAATCACGCTGGCGAGAACAATCTCCTGCTTTTCAATTTTGCGACCGAGAAACTCAGGCGTGCGCCCCACCATTAGCCCGGTGAGAAAGACTGTGAGAATGAGGAACACAAACAAATAAGCTGTTCCTGTCCCTTGACCACCCCAGACAATCTGCAAAAACATATTGAACAGAGTCGCAAAGCCAGCCGGGGGCATCAGCGAATCGTGCAGGCCGTTGACCGCGCCGCACATCGTGCCCGTAGTGCTGATTGCCCACAGCACCGTCTGTGCCCAGCCAAAGCGAATCTCCTTGCTCTCTAAGTTGGGAGCCTGATTGCCAAGGACATCGTTCACCAGCGGGTTGCCCGCATACTCGCCGATGCCGCTGATCACAATCAGCACCACGTAGATGATAAACACCATCCAAAACACTAGCCAGCCCTGCTTTTTGTTGCGAGTCATGACGCCGTAGGTGTAAATCAGCGAGGCCGGAATGCTCAGGAAAGCGACTGTTTCAATCAGGTTAGTTAGGGCGTTGGGGTTCTCAAACGGATGGGCTGAATTAATGCCAAAAAAACCACCGCCGTTCTCACCCAGCTCTTTGATGATTTCAAAATGAGCCACCGGGCCGCGCGCAATCGTTTGGGTCGCCCCCTCTAGGGTGGTTGCCACTGCTGGCCCCGCTAGAGTTTCGGGTACTCCCAGTATCAGCAGCGCCAATCCGCCCACGATGGAGATCGGCAGCAGCACCCGCGTAATCGACCGCGTCATATCGGCATAGAAGTTACCTAGAGGCTGACCCGTTAGACCACGGATGAAAGCGATCGCAACTGCCAGTCCCGTCGCAGCTGAGGTAAACATCAAAAAGCCTAGCGCTAACATCTGACTGCCGTAGGTATAGGCAGTCTCACCCGAGTAGTGCTGCTGGTTGGTATTGGTCACAAACGAAATGGCCGTATGCAGGGCTAAATCCCAGTTGGGTGCGGATAGCCCTGTTGGGTTGAAGGGCAGCACCCCCTGGAACATCAAAATCAAGAAGACCAACACGGCCATAGCCAAGTTACTAAACAGCACCGCTCTGGTGTACTGCCAACCGGTCATGCCTCGGTCAGCGCGAACGCCTGTCAGTCGATAAATTAGTCCGTCAACAGGGGAGAAAACCTTATCTAAAAACGTTGGTTGGTTTTGATAAACCTTGGCCATGTAGCTACCGAAAAAGGGCACGATCGCCAACAAAATCAGTAGCGTCAGGGCAATTTGTATAAATCCTTGAATCATTGGAAAATCGGCCCTCCTGGGCGCAGATTACAAAGTGACCGCAGATTATTACGGCCAAAACTTGCTGTGTTGTTAAAAGCTGTGAGCGCTGTTCAATAGCGCTTGATGAGTATTGTGACCAACTGCTGACAGTTTGAAATCTACTCAGCCGTATATTGTTGCCTTCAAGCGGGTTATAGACTCGTAGCCACAAGACTAAACTTGGTCTATGCGGTGCGTTTAGATCCACCTAAATGTGTCAACATTCATCACTGTTTGAGTGAATCATCGACTGAGTGCAGAACGCTTTTATGATGGGCATTACTGCGCCCGCACCCATTAATTTGTTAGGAGCTGATTGCTTTGTAGCAAAAGAATTCAGCCGCTAAATACGACAGTCCTGAGTAAACAGTCAATTTGCTGCACTTTCACCGACTCTGAGAATAAGCCAACAAAGTAAACGTCCTGTCGTTGCTTCCTCCTTAATCCAGCAGAGATGGGCCACCTTGAGATGGGCTGCCAGCACGATCCAAGTTTTCTCTGGCCCGCTTGTAGCTGGGGTCCAGTGACCAAGCGGCCCGATAAGCCATCACCGCTTCTTGGGTATGGCCGGTGATTTCTTGCAATTCTCCCAGCAGATTCATCGCTTCAGGACGTTGGGGGGCAATACCGATCGCCTGCTTTACCAGTCGCATCGCTTCATCAAACTGGCGATCGCGCACGCAAGATTTAGCTGCTTTGAGTAGGCCCTCAAAGTCTTCAGCTTCTTCGACATCTTCTAAAACTTCCTGTACGGCTTGGCGAAGCTCTTGAGGCGTAAACGGCTTTTGTAGAAAGTCGCGCGCCCCCAACTTCATTGCCTCCACGGCATTATCAACGCTGCCATGGGCTGAAATAATGATGGTTTTAATATGGGGATAGTGCTCTACCGCTTTTTTGAGCACTTCCAAACCGCTCATCCCCGGCATCTTAAGATCGAGCAACAGCAAATCGATTGAATCGCTTTGCTCAAGCTGACGCAAGGCGTCATCCCCATCAACAGCGGAGCGAACGTCGTAGCCCAAAGAGTTAAGGGCCTGGACAACGGTCAGGCGGATATTCTTTTGGTCATCGATAACGAGAATGGATTCATTCGGCATGGGCTATTCCAGTAGGTAATGAAACTGATGTGGCTACGGAATCTGGAACCGACTGAGTCGGTAGCGTGAAGCGAAACGTACACCCTTGTCCCGGCGTTGACTCGACCCAGATAGTACCGCTGTGGGCGCGGACAACCTCTTTGCAGATGGCGAGCCCTAAGCCGCTACCGCCGGCATCCTGTTCCGTCTCGACTTGAACAAACTTGTCAAAAATTTTGGCCTGATGAACCTTGTCAATGCCGGGACCATCATCAACGATCGACCATTCGACAAATTCACCACTCGGTTCAGCCGCGATCGCAATGGTCGTTTTGGCATATCGGAGAGCGTTCGCCAGCAGATTCGTTAGAACCCAAGTGATCTTCCCAGGATCCGCCAGCACTAGGGGTAAGTCGGACGGCACCGAAAGTCGCAAATCAATCGCAGCCTCTTGGACCTGGACCTTCATTAGCGAGGCCATCTTTTCGGCCAGTTTGATCGGCTGAGTTGGAACAGGTTCCATCTCGATGCGGCCCGACTCGATCTTCGCAAGATCCAACAGGTCGTTTACCAGTCTTTGCAGCCGGTCGATATCTTCTTGGGCAACGCTGAGCAATTCTTGTTCGTTTGCCGATAGCTTTTGTTGAGCTGACTCCATCAGCAGGTTAATGCTCATCGCCATCCCGGTCAGTGGCGTCCGCAGTTCGTGGGAGGCTGTTGCGACAAACTGGCTTTTAAGCTGGTCAAGTTTTTTCAAAGTGGTGATGTCTTGCAGTAGCACCACAACGCCCAAGCGTTGCCCCTGTTCCGTTTTGACAGGAGTGGTAGTGTAGCGGTAATACTGGGGTGGGTCGGCTGCGAGCGTAAGTAAGTTGTCGCTATCTGGCTCACTCTGACGGTTTTCCTCAGTCACTGTCCCCGTCGCCGTGGCTTGAATGTGTTCGTAAAGCTCGCGGTACCCCACTAAAGGTGAGCGCGCTGGCCGCGAAGGATGATGCTGGTAATCGGCGTTGATAATCTCAACACAGTGTCGCCCGATCGCCGTACCTGGCGTCGTATCAAACAACCGCGCCGCCATTGGATTGATGGACAAGATGCGATATTCGCTGTCAACTAGCATTAGTCCATCCGTGAGGCTATCGATGATGGCTTCGCTGCGATGCTTGGCTGCAACAATACGGCCCACATTAAGTTCATGAAACGACTTGAGCTTACGGCTCATGACCATAAAACCTTGAGCCAGTTGGCCCAATTCATCACGTGAGTTCACAATGAGCTGCAAGTCATAGTCGCCTTTGGCAAGCTGCTCGGTTGCCTGCGCCATTTGCTCAAGCGGGCGGGTTAGTGCTTTCGACAAGATGAAGCTCAGCACCAGCCCTAATACTGCTGCAGAACCACCAGCCCCAACCATCGAAGCGATCGCCCGTTGTGAGGCCGTCTGAGCCGTATCAGAAGCCTCTTCCATCCTCTGCTGGTTCAGGTCACGAAGCTCAACAGCAGCCTGACGCACCGCTTGAAATTCAGGCTCTACTTCACCTTGGTAAACCTCAAATGCAGCAGTGTCAATATCCCCTTGCCGTAGCTGGTCTACCTGCAATAAGTAGTCGCGGTAGTTCGTCTCGATCTCAGTGAGAACCTCCGCTTCCCCATTAATAGTGACATTATCCTTAGCGCGCCCTAGCCACTGCAAAAATTCTATTTCATTGTCTTGAAACAATCGGACTCCGGTTTGCTCATCCTCAAGTAGCAGCAACAAGGTGGCACTATCTTGCCGCTCAAGCGAATCCAACATGCCTTCGGCGGCACGAATGCTGCGATAGTTCTCAGTCAAAATCGCATCACTAGCTTGCCCCAGTCGCCACAGATTGACAATGCCCCACAGCCCAACCAGCACTACAAAGACCAAGCTGACACTGTGGCCTGCCAGTATTTTTGCCTTTAGCTTCACGTGATCTAATCGCAGTCTGCAATGGATTGGAAAGATAACAATTCTAGCGGCGTAGAAGCTGACACAAACCTCCCTTGAGAGTGATTTTCACTGTTGCATCAGGATCTTCTAACACGCTGAGTAAGCACAAATTTTCACCTTTCTAGAGCTTGGTTGAAATAGGAATGTTAGCCCGAGAGGCTTCCAGCTTTCTCGGAATGCTTACGAAGATGGCGCTCTCGAATTTGTTTCAACTTCGTTTGCCGCATTTGGCGTTTCATTCGCCCCAAATGGATTTGTTCGCGAATCTCGTTAATCAACACCTTTAACATGAGTGTAATTTCTCCAACTTCAAGATGATATTAGCAATAGTCGGATCGCAATCAGATCAAAAAACAAATTCATCGTGCAAATTATTGACTAAGTCCAAACTGAGTACTCCAAAATTAAGACTTAGGAATTCAATAATTTGGAAGATCAATTGAGCTAGAGCTAACAATATTACTATTTCTCATTCAGATTGTTTTTGACAAGATATAGAATGAGGTTTATATCAAATTTATATGACGCGATTTAGACAAGAAAGCCAACTTATTTATGAATGTTTAGACAGGGAACTAAACGCCTATATCACCTGGTATAAATTTGGTCTGCTGAGGCATTTTGACTCTTAAAATAGAGAACTAACTGTTTGATTCGCTTGCTGCCCTTTGTCCGTCAACTAATTGGCCCTTATGCTTTGGTCTAGACTTGCCTCATACTTTGAACAGTTAATTCAGGCCCGCCATCGCATTCACTGGCTGATTAGTGTCATTTTTGTGCTAATCATCTTGCTGGAGTACAGCACACCGCCGCCCTATGTGTTTGGATATCTCTACGTTGGGGCGGTGCTGATTGCCAGTACTCGCCTCAGCCGTCGGGCAACGATTTGGGTAACGGCGATCGCGATTGCCTGTATCCTACTAAATCTGCTGGTGCCAGGAATCGGGGTGGTGACTCCTGCAACCGTCGCCAATCGGGTGATCGCTGTGCTGGCACTAGCGGTCACAGGTTGGCTGGGCGATCGCCTGCAGGCATACGAGCAGGCGATTACGCGGCAACGCTTACAGCTTCAGGCTCAAGAGCAACTCTCTCGAATGCGAGAAGATTTTGTCTCGACGCTCACCCACGATTTGAAGACCCCGCTGCTAGGGGCATTGGAGACATTAAAGGCATTACGGAGTGAAAACTTCGGTTCAGTTTCGCCGCCCCAACGCCGGGTTTTCGACGTGATGACCCGCAGTCATCAAAAGACCCTGCAATTGGTTGAAACCCTAATGGATGTCTACCGTAACGATGCTGAAGGGCTGAGACTGCACCGCCAGCGGCTTGATCTGTTCATCCTGGCAGAGGAAGCCGTGGCTGATGTCGTGCCCCTGGCAACGTCGCGTCAAATTCATTTGCGAGTCAGGGACGAAGAGTCTGATTTTCGCCGAGCTTATTGTGTCAATGGTGATGCCCTTCAATTGTCGCGCGTGTTAGTCAATTTGTTGTCAAATGCCGTCAATCATTCTCGGCGCGGGAGTTCGGTTCAAGTCGTGATGGGGGCTAGCCACGGCCACTATCAGGTTCGAATCGTCGATGAGGGGCAGGGCATTCCCAACGATGAACTGCCGCATTTATTTGATCGCTTCTATCAAGGTCAGAGCGATCGCCAAGCCAAAGGGACAGGGTTAGGGCTCTACCTCAGCCGTCAAATTGTTGAAGCCCACGGTGGTAGAATCTGGGCAGAATCTCACGCCAACGGTGCAGTCTTTGCCTTTCGCTTACCTGCCTACATGCATGAGTTGCCTTTGCCCGCTACGAGTCAATCGACAGCATGACCCTACCTCTCAAGATCTTGCTAGTTGAAGACGACGAACTGTTTCGGTTGGGTTTGGCGACGCGATTACAGCAAGAATCTACGCTGGAAATCGTCGCTGAAGCCGAAGACGGTGAAACGGCTCTCGATTTGCTGACACAGCAGGGAGTTGACATCGTGGTTTTGGATGTTGGTTTACCGGGGCTTGGCGGGGTCGAAACCTGTCGGCAAATCAAGCAGCGGCTGCCCAATCTACCTGTTCTGGTATTGACGTCCCATTCTCAGCCCACCTTAATTAATCGTCTCATCGAAGTCCAAGCTCAAGGCTATTGCCTAAAAGGAGTAGCAGCGGAGTCTTTGATTTTAGCGATTCAATCGGTGGCGGCAGGAGCCTCCTGGTGGGATGCCCAGGCCACGGAGCAGATTCGCGCTCAGTTTCAGCAGCCCACTGCCGAGGCTGCTCAGCCCGACTCGGGGCAAGAAAATCCCCTGACTCAGCGAGAACGCGAGGTATTAGCGCTGATGGCTAACGGCAAAAGTAATTCTGAAATTGCTGAAACCCTTTACATTGCAGCGGGTACGGTTCGCGTCCATGTTCACTCTATCTTGCAAAAGCTAGAGGTGCGCGATCGCACCCAAGCGGTCATCATTGCGCTACGAAATGGATTGATCGAGGCCGAGGGCATTCCCTAAAATCCGGCGATTAATGGCTAAAGCATCCTGACGATGCAATTTTTACTGTTTTAGACCTCACATTCGGCAATTTATTTATGACCACCCTGCCTTAACACCTAAGTGGTGAACCCATCGTCGCGTTTGCGGTCTTGATTGCCGTCATTTTGGTTGTCCTGATCTTATTCGAGCGCATCAACCTACCCGGTTTGGTCGGATTGCTGGCCACTGGCACTGTCTTTGGGCCTAGGGGCTAAACCTGCCCAATACCCAAGATCCAGTGATGCAGCTCCTATCCGATATGGGGTTGCTCTACCTGATGTTCGTAGCAGGTCTGGAAACATGAAACGGTGCTTGACTAGAAGTAACGACCGACCAACAGACCAACTTTGCGGTAGATATGGCAGAAGTTTCGGGCCATTCATCTGGTGATGAGCACGGGCAGACAGCAGGTCAGCAACCTCCCTGAAGAATGCAACAAGATTATCTGGCTTATGGAGCTGCCTTGCTGTCGGTAAATATCTCCTGATTTAATTTTTGTCAACCTGCGGAATGTCGGATAAAACATGATTTAGGAAAAATCCAGATCTTGGAGATAGATTCTGATGGCTTGAGAAAGCGATCTGAAAATTTCCAACTTTAGTCTAATTCAGTGTTCCGAGTCTCAATATTTGCCTGAATTACGTGATTTTTTCGTATTTGTTGGGAATAAATCAGTTTGGCAGTATCAGATTGTGATTCACAATCACCCACTGCTGAGGCTGACTTGATGATGTAACTCAGAATATGCTGCATGTGCCCCCTCCTGAGTTCCCGGTTGAAAATTCTGAATTGTTAGGGCTAGTTTTTGGACCCTAAAAGCAGCAGCGATTTTAAAAGTCAGTTTCTCAGTTGTTTGATGTCGTTTTCCCCTTATCTAATAGAGCAAATGAGGTTCTAATGCATTTACCCATGGTGTGTCTTGCCTGTGGCTGCATGTCGGCTAATGTCCAACAACGCCGTTATGCAGGTGATCTTCTCAAGACATTTCAAATAGCTCCCTTTAAGAGATGGAGAAGGGTAGCAAACACCGGGCCAATGACTTATTTGCATCATGGCCTCATTAAGTAAGTTTCTTTGTGCCTGCCACATTGAATAATCAAATAGCATTTGAAGGTTATCAATACCGAATAAATGGTTTCAGTTCTTTAACTGCGACAGGAAAAGGTGTACTGAATTAAATTCGCAAACTATTGAATTAGCCGATTCTGTTGGTTAACAGTCAACGTGTCAATCTCTACCCTGCCCCCTCAAGACTCAATGGTTGAAAAGCTAAACTCTAGAGATTGATATTTTGACAGTATTGGGAATCAGGCCGGTGAAAGCAATGCATTTGCCGTACTTCTTTTCCTGATTGTTAATACAAAAACTTGGCGAGCTTAAGATCTTCAAGAACATGAAGCTCGCTTTGAGCGCATTCTAAAAGATCTGCGAATTTGAGTCACTAAACCTCAAAAGTGCTTTGTTGCCTTTCCCAACGACCTGTCTAGTACCTACAGCAGAAATAGACTCACCATTCAAAACATTGGGAAAGCCCATCTGCCTTAGTTTTGAATTTTGAATTTTGAATTTTGAATTTTGCATTCCACGTAGCGGTACTAGTACTGAGTCATTTCCACTGTTTTATTTCACTGCTATCTGCCGTTTTTCGTTCCATTACTGAGTTGCTTTCAGCTCGGCTTTTCACTCGCGACTAGGATTCCAATAATGTCTCAGACAGTTCAAGCTTTCGTTTTTGTTGATGCTAATGTTTCCGACATTCAGCACCTCATTAGCGGTGTTCAACCCGGTTATCACATTCACGTACTCGGTTCTGATCAGGACGGCGTCGCCCAAATTAATGCTGTCCTTCACGCTGCACCTGCTGCTGTTCAACGGGAAATCCACATCATCTCCCACGGTGCTCCTGGGAGCCTTGCTTTAGGCAATACCTACCTCAGTCTTTCGACGCTGGACCAATACGCCTCGGTCCTCAAGACTTGGTTCCCCTCGTCAACATCTCTACTACCCCATCACTTTTCGGCTCTCTATCTCTACGGTTGTCATGTTGCTGCGGGAGATGCTGGAGAAGAATTCATGGCTAAGTTGCGGAAGCTGACTGGCGCCGCGATCGCCGCCAGCACCTCCCCGGTCGGGAACGCAGCAAAGGGGGGGAGCTGGCATTTAGATACCGTTGTGGGGGGAGCCAAGCAGCCAGCGGCGATCGCCACCAGCGCTCAACAAACCTACGCGGGTGTTTTTGCCGATGTTGTTACCGATGTTTCTACTCCTGGCTCCATTCCAGATAATGACACCGTTAATGGTTTAGAGATTGACTTTGATCTGACCGGACAGCCTGCTGGCTTTACCGTCGAAGACATTACGCTGGGACTGAACCTCGATCATGCAAACCGGGGACAAATCAGGGTTGAGCTTCAAGCTCCTGATGGCACAACGGTCACCCTCATTGATTCAATCAGTGACGGTAACGATAATTTCGACATTCTGTTGGGAGATGCATTCGCTGGCCCCATTGATGACAACACCAACGATGTCACAGGGGCACCTCTGTACGATCGCCAAGCTAAACCCGACAATCCGTTCTCCGCTTTTCAAGGAAAAACCGTACAGGGTACTTGGAAACTCAGAATTTTCGACACTTCGTTTGGTATTGCAGGCACGTTTAATCAGGCCCGCCTCACGATTACCCCTGCGGATACCTCTAACGAACTCCCCGTTTTTAATGCTGTTCCTGATCCAGTCTCTTTTTCTGAAAACACAACTGATCCAGTTATCACAGTCACGGTGACTGACGCTGACAGCGACCCCATCTCATTTTTGACGCTGACCGGAGAAGACGCCAACCGGTTCATCCTGACAGATAACCAAGATGGCACCGCAACCCTTACACCGGGTTCGTCGTTTGACTTGGAAGGCGGCAGTAGTGACGATGGCGACGATGTCTACCAGGTGACTATCACAGCAACAGACAGCAAGGCTAACGTTGCCCAAGACGTCAATATTTCAATTGTCAACGCTAATGATCAGCCCTCTGGTAGTATCACGGTCACTAGCGACGGGTCTCCCGGTTTCCAATCAGGGGATACGCTGACTGCGATGCCTTCGATCGCTGATCAGGATGGCACCACGACTGCCAGCTTCAACTATGAGTGGGAAGCTTCAGCAGACGGCGTGAGCGGTTGGACCTCTCTGAATGCTCCCGATCAGAACACCTATGTGTTGTCTGCGGCGGACGTGGGCAAATTTGTCCGTGCCGTGGTTAGCTATACCGATGATGGCGGCTTTGCGGACAACGAACTATCGAGCGCGGCGACCGAACAGATTACGGGGGTTCCGAATGACCCGCCCGTCTTCAACGCTGTCACACCTGAAGACTTTGTAGAAAACACCACGGGCACAGCTGTTACCGCGAGCGCCAGCGACTCTGATACGCCGATCACGTATTCCTTAGATTCAGCGATCGCTGACAATGCGCTCTTCAATATCGACGGTTCTACTGGGGCCGTGACGTTTCTGGCATCACCTGACTTCGAAGCCCCTCAGGATGCCAACCAAGACAACGGCTATGAGATTCAGGTCAAGGCTACTGATGATCTGGGGGCCAGCAGCGTTCAAGACATCACCATTAACGTCGTCGATGGGAATGATATTCCGGCTAACCAGAGCAGCGTGCTGAACAGCACCGTTCCCTCTTTAGAAGACCATGACTATATTTTCTCGGCTCAAAACGGCAATGCTTTGACCATTGATGATGCCGATGCCAACGACTCGTTTAGGGTCGTGCTGTCCGTACCCAGCGATCAGGGTGTGATTACGTTGGGCAACAGTGAAGGCATCAGCGTCATCAACGATGGCACGAACGTGGTGACTATCCTCAACGCCACTCAGTCTCAGGTCGCTGCTGCCTTAGAGGGGACAAAATACACGCCTCCAGCTAATTTCGTCGGCTCTGTGACGATGACCGTCAGCGTTGCCGATAGTGCCCAGCTCTCTGACGAAGACACCATCACGTTTGATATTCAAAATGTGAATGACCCGGCAGTCATCACGGGTGATTTCTCCGGCAGTGTTGTTGAGGACAGTCAGGAATCGGCGACTGGAACACTGTCAGCTTCCGACATTGACGATGGCGAATCTGGTGCATTCACGCCCATCACCAATGAAGCTGGAAACCACGGTACTTTTTCCATCACGTCTAACGGGCAATGGCAATACACTTATAACGACGAGTTGCCTGGTGGTGCCTCCGCAACGGATAGCTTCACCGTGACGACGGATGACGGTACGACCGCAACGATTGATATCAGTGTTGCTGGTGCTAATGATATCCCGGTCATCACAGGCGACACCGATGTCTCAGGCATTAAGGAGAATGACACCTCCTTTGCAACCGGAGAGCTAACGGTAACGGATGCAGATGGCGAAGCTGAATCCGCCTTCATGACCCAGTCCAATGAACCCGGCACGTACGGATTTTTCTCCCTCTCTGCCAACGGAAAGTGGACCTACATTCTGGACAACAGCCGTTCCGCCACGGCAGCGATCGCTGAGGGGGCCATTAAGCAAGACGTTTTTGAGATCAAGACGGCAGACGGCACCGCTCAATCCTTCACGGTGAATATTGAAGGCACGGACGATGCCCCTACCATTACGGGTGACTTTAGCGGTGCGGTCAAGGAAGACACGGTTCTGTCCGCAACAGGGACTCTGATTGTCGAAGACGTGGATGAAAATGAGTCCTTCTTCCAGCCCATTACGTCTAGCGATGGTGCCGCAACGGGAACTTACGGCACGTTCACCATTGACGCCAATGGGGGCTGGAGCTATGTGCTGGATAGTTCACCCGCAGTCAATGCCCTACCAGAAGGCACGACTAAGACCGACTCCTTCACGGTAACCACAACGGACGGTACCACCAGAACCGTTTTAGTGTCGGTTGAAGGGACCAACGATGGCGCTACGATCAGCTTACAGAACGGCGATAGTCAGGCTCAAACCATTACCGAAGATGATACGGCTCCCGTCACAGGAACCCTTTCTGTCTCGGATGCTGACACTGACGAGGCAGTTTTCCAAGTCGTTGAAGATGCTGCTGGAAGTTATGGCACGTTCTCCATGGAATCCAGCGGGAACTGGTCTTACCAACTCGATCAAGCGGTTGACAGCCTGCCGGCGGGTGCTTCAGAAACCGAAGTTTTCACCATCGATTCCAAGGACGGCACGGCGACTGAAACGATCACCATCACTATTGACGGTGTTAATGATGACGCCACGATTAGTAGCGATGGTCCTGGCGAAAGCAAGATTGGAGAGGTGACCGAGGATGTCTCGCTAACGGCAACAGGGCGTTTATCGATCACCGATCTGGATGCTGGCGAAGCGGGGTTTGTGGCACTGACTGATGAGAGCAGCGACAGCGGCTATGGCACCGTTTCGGCAGATGCAGCGGGCAACTGGACGTACGCTCTCGACAATCAGCAAGCTGCCGTACAGAATTTGGGAGCAAGCGACACGTTAACCGACTCGTTTGTGATGACCTCGCTGGATGGAACCCAAAGTGAGACCATCACCATCACGGTTCGAGGCGTGAACGATGCCCCTGTTGTGAGTGAGGCGATCGCGGCTTCCTTCACCGAAGATGAGGCAGGCCCCTTCACCGTTGATCTCCTCGCAGGTGCTTCGGATATTGATAGCAAAGGCATCTCTGTAACCAACTTGACTCCTAGCGAGACGGTTCCAGGAATTGAAGTCAGTGGCAGCGACCTTAAGGTGTCTCCTACGGCCTATGACGCTTTAGCCGAGGGAGAAACGAAAGTTGTTTCCTACGCCTACGACATCGTGGACGGCGACGGGGGCAGCACGCCTCAAACAGCAACCATCACCTTCAAGGGTGTCAATGATGCTCCTGTGGCTGGCCCACTGATTGATAAAACGGTCACTGAATCAGACGATGCCTTTACCGTCGATCTCACTAGTGTGGTCACTGACTCTGATACAAACGATACCTTAGTTGCAAACTCTATCAACCTGACGAGTGGCGATGCCAAAGGGGTTTCTGTTTCGGGGAGTTCTTTACAGGTGAACCCCAACGCCTACGATGATTTGGGTGCAGGGGATAGTGAAGTCATTGTCTACACCTATCGCGTGACTGACGGGATTGAAGTTGTCAAAGACCTGACCGCAACCGTAACGGTCTCCGGCGAGAACGATGTTCCCGTCATCAGCGGTAACACTAGCGGCAGCGTGACTGAGGATGTTGTTGACAAAAACGATGATCTGACGGTCTCCGGGAGCCTAACAATTAGCGACCCAGACGCAGGTGAAAGCGAGTTTCAAACCACTGTCGCTGGAGGTACCTATGGCAGTCTGACTATTGATGCCAGCGGCAACTGGAATTACGCCGTTGCGAACAGCAACTCCGACATCAGTGCTTTGGGCGCAGAAGATACTCTAACGGACACCTTTACCGTCACCAGCAAAGACGGAACCGAGACCCAGGACATTGTCATCACCATTCAAGGAGCCAGTGACTCAGCATCGGTTAGCGGTGTCTCAACCGGAACCATTACCGAAGATGCCTTTCCGAGCACGCTGCTGGTCAACGGTCAGCTAACGGTCAATGATACGGATACGGGTGAGGCTGAGTTTAAGCCAGACACCCATGTAGGCAACTACGGTACGCTGACGATCGCTAAAGACGGCCTCTGGGAATATAGTGCCGACAATACTCAAACGGCCATCCAGTCCCTGCCGGGGGCACGGGGAGGAGACCCCGCTGGCGAATTAGTCGAAACCATCACGGTTGAAACGGTAGACGGCACAACTGCCGATATTCAAGTCACCATCACTGGGGTCGATGATGCGTCTAACGTCAGTGGTACGAATAGCGGTGATGTGACTGAGGACCAATCAGTTGATCAAGGTAACCTGATCACCACTGGACAGCTGACAATCACCGATGTTGACTCTGGAGAAGATGTCTTCATTGCTGGAAGTGCCACTAAAGTGGGTAGCGCGATCGGTAATCTGACAATCGAGGCAAATGGGGCTTGGACCTACACTGTCGATAATGCCGCCACCGAGATTCAAAATTTGACGGTGGGTGAAACCCTTGACGAAGTGTTTACCGTCAAGAGCTTTGATGGGACCGAGACGAATGTGACGATCACCATCAACGGTACGGATGATGCCGCCACTATCGACGGTGATACGGTTGGCTTTGTTATTGAGGACGAGCAAACTCCCGCCACGGGTAACTTGACTATTACTGATCCTGATTCTGCTGGGCAGGAGTTTCAGGTCATCAACTCAGGCGACTCAGCAGGACAGGGAACCTACGGCAATTTTGAAATTGACGCATCCGGTAGCTGGACCTACACGCTAGATGATGCTAAGGCTGCCACTGATGCCCTGACCGAGGACGACACTGTCAGTGACATCTTTGAAGTTTCTGCGTTAGATGGCACAAGTGAAACTGTCAAAATCAGTGTCTTTGGGGCCAATGATGCGCCTGCTCCCAATGATTCCTTCACTCCCCTCCTGAACATCAGTGCGGTTGAAGACAAGGAACTTAAAAACATTCCTCGGCGGTTGTTTACAGAGGGATTTACTGATCCGGAGGGCGACCCTATTTCTGTTGTTCCGGTAGGCGGCAATCCATTCATCGATAGTGCCGCAGGGACGCTGGTTGATAACGGTAATGGGACCTTCACCTTCACCCCAACTCAGGACTTCAGTGGAGATGTGACCGTCACCTATGCCGTCACGGATGGAGAGAATAGCTCTGCCCCCATCACAGGCACCTTCACAGTTGCCCCGGCGAACGATGCTCCAGTGACGAAAGATGGTCCCACGGACACTGTTCCGAACACGGATGAAGATACTGCTAGCACGTTTGATATTACCAAGCTAACCAACGGGTTCACGGATGTTGATGGCGACAGCCTGAGCGTCACCAACCTGAACCTTAGCAGCGGCAGCGGCAGCATTGTAGATAACGGGAATGGAACGATTACGTTTACACCCGCGCAAGACTTCAATGGTCCTGTAACCCTCACCTATACGGTTACGGATGGACAAGGTGGCAACGTAACGGGCGTCACACAAGACTTTGAGGTGTCTGCCGTTAACGACAATCCTACCGGTTCTCCTGATCCAACGCTGATTGGAGATGCGGCAGAAGATGCGCCATTCACCATTGATCTGAGTGCCTTAACTGCGGGCTTCACGGATGTTGATGGCGACACGCTGAAGATTACGAGCCTGTTTGCTGATATTGGTACGGTCTCAGACGTTGGCGATGGCTTAGGACCGTTCACCTACACGCCTATCGAAAACTATGTTGGCCCTGTGGAGTTGACGTACTCGATTACGGACGGTAACGGCGGCAAGGTCAACAATCAGAGACTCACGTTCGACGTAATCGCCGCCAACGATGCCCCTGAAGGTTTGCCTACTGGAACGATTGCAGATGGCCTGGAAGATACGCCCCATACTATCGATAACAGCGTATTGGTAGAGGGCTTTGAAGATACCGATGGTGATGCTCTGTTCGCGATCGCGGTCCAACCCTCTGTCTCCGGCGATGCTCCCACAGGCACAATCAAGAACAACGAAAACGGGACCTTCACCTATACCCCTGCTGAGAACTTCAACGGCGAAGTCACCCTGACCTATCGGGTCACCGACAACAACGGCGGCAACACCGAAGAAGTTACCCGGTCCTTCACAATCCAGCCTCAGAATGATGCGCCTGTAGGCGGTCCCCTCACGGCGGAAATCACCGGAACTGATGAGGATGTGCCGCTGGATATTGTGGCCTCTGACCTGCTGAATGGTTTTAGCGACATTGATGGTGATGAGCTGACAGTAGAAAATCTGACAGTCTCTTCAGGATCTGGGGCTATCACTCTGCAAGAGGGAGGCTATCGCTTCACCCCAGCCGATGGATTCACTGGAACCGTCACTCTGACCTATGACGTGTCGGATGGCGAAGCTGAGATTGCAGGTGTCACGAGAACCTTCGAGGTCGGGCTAGTTAATGATGCGCCAACCGGAACCGTTAGCATCAGCGGTTCACCCGAGGAAGACACCACGCTAACGGTGAACACCAGCGGGTTGGAAGATGCCGACGGTCTGTCGAACGCTGTGTATACCTACCAGTGGCAGAGGGCGTCTGCGGTCGGCGATGCCCCCGGCGACGATTGGCAAAATATTGAAGGGGCCGTTGGAGAGACCTTCACCCCAGGGGATGCTGAAGTCGGCTTCTTCCTACGGGCGATCGTCAGCTATCAAGATGATGCTGGTTTCTCGGAAACGGTTGAGAGTGAGCCAACCGTGCAGGCGATCAGCAATGTCAATGATGCCCCCACTGGCAGCCCCACTGGGACGCTTCCGGCAGGCACCGAAGACACACCTGTCACGCTTCTCAGTGCCAATCTGCTGGAAGGATTTGTCGATGTTGATGGGAATGAAACGCTATCGGTTACTGATCTCACGGCGACCAACGGAGCGATCAGTGCCGATGGTGACAACTTCGTCTTCACTCCGGATGCTGATTATGCTGGCCCAGTGACACTGACGTACGCCGTTCAGGATGATGCTGGTGAAAAGCTAGAGAATCAGTCCCTCACGTTTAACATTGACAACGTCAACGATGCGCCGACGGTCAGTGCACCGATTGAGGGTGTGGTAACGGAAGATGACGCGCTCTTTGCTTTGGATCTGCTACAGAACGCGGCAGATATTGATGATGAGGTCTTGAGCGTTAATCTGACGCTGCCTGAGGACAGTGTTGGGGTCACTTTGAACGGTACCAATCTCGACATTGATCCAGGTGCCTATGATTCGTTAGCTGAGGGAGACAGCAAAATCCTGACCTTTAACTACAGCATCGCTGATGCTGCCGGTGACTCTGTGCCTCAGACCGCAACGGTCACCATCAACGGACTCAATGATGCACCTGAAGGGGAAGCCACTGGCGTCATTTCCACCTCACTTCAGGATTCAGCGCGGACCATCAGTTCTACTACTCTGATCGGAGGATTCTTCGATATCGATGAAGGTGACTTCTTGAGTATTGAGAATGTCACTGCGGATACGGGGGCGATCGCCACCGGCGAAAACGGCAACTTTGTCTTCACGCCAGAGGCCGGCTATGTCGGCACTGTTGAGCTGAATTACGAGGTCACCGATGGCGTCAGCAGCCTCGCGGCGAAACAATCCTTTGAGGTGAAGTCGGATCAAATACCCCCCGTTGTCTTCAACATGCAGCAGTATGTTCGATTCAACTTACTAGACGAGGGCGTTGCCTACGCAGGGCCTGCACTGGACTTGTCCGTTGGCGGCATTGCCCTATCAGCCATCTTTGATGAGACCTATTACCTTAGTCAATACCCGTCTGTTTCAGCAGCCGTTAACTCGGGAGCCTTCAGTAGTGGATTTGAGCACTTCGTAAACTTCGGTTTGGCAGAGGGCCGCAACCCCAGCTACTACTATGACGAAGCGTTCTATCTAGATCAAAATGCCGATATTGCGGCGGCAGTTGAGGACGGCAGCTTTGAAAGCGGGCTGCTTCACTATCTGCAATTTGGGCATAAAGAATTCCGGGCAGCTAGCAAAGTCTTTGACTTCAATGACTATGTCAATAACCATTCCGATATCTCTGATGCCATCAAGGCGGGGCAAATCGGCAGTGGGTTTGAACACTATGTTGAAAATGGTGCCGCTGAGGGTAGGATGCCTGGCTTGCTCTATGAGGAGGCGTTCTATCTGAGCCAAAATCCAGACGTTGCCGAAGCTGTTAATATTGGTGCCTTCCAATCAGGCTACGAGCACTATGTCTTTTCGGGGCAGAAAGAAGGTCGTAATCCAGGCCCCCTCTTCAATGAGGCAGCCTATCTAGGATCTAACCCGGATATTGCGAATGCTGTTGCAGAAGGCGCCTTCTCTAGTGGTATGGAGCACTTCATCCGATTTGGCCGAGCTGAAGGTAGACCTCAATTCACCCCTGAAAATCTAGATGATTTTTAGGTAAGGCGATCGCTCCCATTCCAAAAATGGGAGCAGAGAATCTTAATCAAAGTAGCAATGCTCACATTGCGTTACGTCTGGCAAAGATTCTCGATTTAACTGCTGATGCAGGTCATAAAGAACATTTAGAGAGTGGAAGTTGTACTTTTGTCCAACTTCCGCTCTTTTTTTCTTGAGTACCGTCTGAGCTGCACAGAGGAACGGACGGACTGCTATTAGGCCCTTGTCGAAAACAGCAACAGGATGAGTCAAACCCTTCTACAGCAACAATCTAGCGCTCAAAATGGTCCCAAACTATGGGACTACAGCGATACAGAATGGCTAACTGGTGCAGTGAGGCTGATATTGTGTCCTAAAACGGCCCCCTGATGGAGGATATTAGACTCAAACACCGCTCGCTGAAGGGTTTTCGGAGCCTACGATACGTCAGCCCCTATGTCACGAAAACGCTATTTTGAGCGCCACAATCTTTAAGCAAATATTTTGGAAAAGCTAGCAAACTGACTTTTCCTGAAGTTTTATCTAAATTGGAATAAATAGTTCTTCTGAAGTTTTATCTGAACATAACTGATTTTTTTGATAATGACTTTTTTATGATAAAAAGTCATCTTTTTAACAGAGATAAGGCTACTTTTTCTTGCAGGAAAAAGTACATCTGTTCGTTCCTTTCTTTGTTGTTTAGGTGATCTCAGATGAAAAAATTGCTGTTTGGTAGCGCTATTGTTTTTGCCAGTTTGATTGGTTTGGTAAGCGAGGTTCGTGCTGAAGTTCCTGTGCGCGCGGTCTGTTCACAGGCTACATGGACAGATGGCTACAACATTTGGGAAGTGATTCCCCTTTCACCCAGTCAGTATCGAACGGCATTCGTCATAGATGGACCTGTCAATGTGAGAGCAGGACTGGGTTATGATGCTGAAGTTCTCTTCACGTTGGACTCAGGTAATCGGGTTACGGTGACTGGAGAGGGATGGGATATGGACTGCAATCAATGGATGCGCATCCGTATCGGCAGTAACCTCTATTGGGTCCACGGTAACTACATAACCCCGTAATTGCTCTAGATCGCGACCTTCTGATGCTGAATGAAGTGTGCAAGGTGAAAGGATTTGCTTTGCACACTTCGCATTGCTTTAAATTTGCTAGCTCTGATTTTCAACGCTAACGTTGAACTTGAGAACACGAAAGATTTTAGATGGCTAAAGCTAACTTTAATTAATCTGATTCAAAAACAGCACCGCACGACCTTACTCTCTTTAATTTGAGCCTTCGTGACCCTGTTGAATCCAACTTTCGAGATGATGAACTCTCGTTGCTCGCTCTGAATAGTCAGCATCCATCAGCACCAGTTCAATTGCTTTTGGCAGACGCGAAATATAGCCGTCGCCAGTTCCCTTAGGACAAGACGGTGAGCCATCTGGCCTATGCCAAGCACCCGGATGCTATTGGGAATGCACAAACCTAGATGGCTACAGCTATATCAATCATGCCTTTCATTGCTTATCCCAAACTCACATGACCTACGAACCCGGGTCTACCGTCGCTCCTGCCAATGGGTCTTGATACCGGGAAACTGAATCACGAGGCCTGTAAGGTAAGCAATGCCCCAGTACACACACGGAGAGTTAGGGTGGGCATATCCTAAATTTTCATCACATCATGCAACTGCTCTCCATCGAAACCACCCCCAGCCCCAATTGCATCAAGCTCAACCTAGACGAAATTATTAGCCTCAAAGCGCTAACCGTCCAAAAAGGCAGCAGTGCACCAGATACTCCTGAAGTGGTCCAACAGCTGCTGACCATTGAGGGCGTACAGTCTGTCTTTGCGGTCCAAGACTTTATTACCCTAATTCGTCAAGGTAGTTCAGACTGGCAGCCCATTCTCATCAAAGCGGCTGAGACCATTGGAATAGCGGACAATGCAGATGATAAGCTCCTGACCCAAGTCGCCAAACCTGTCCAGTCCGTTGAAAACGAGGCCCGTATGCCCGGCTCAGATTTTGGGCATGGTAGAGGTGGTAATCCAGACGTTTCGCGGCATTCCGGTGCAGGTCAAGGCCACTGCAGCTGACGGGCAGCAGGCCCGCGTTTCCCTCCCGGAGCGATTTAGCCAGGCACTTCAGCGGGCTATCAGCGCAACGGGGGCTGACTATGTGGCAGAACGACGCTGGGAACCGTATCAGGCCCCGGTTGGTACACCAGATACGGTGGCTCAAGTAGTGGCCGATGAAATCGATAGTTTAGTCGACTCGGAAGAACTAGCCCGGATTGAAACTGCTGCTATAGCTAAGGGAACTGCCGACAATCTTCCTGACGATGGGACGCAGCAACAGAGGCTGGTAGCGGAATTGAGCCACCCTAATTGGAAACATCGGCTCAAAGCACTACAGCAGCTTGATGTTACTGCTGACAACTTTGCAGCTGTAGTTTCGCTGCTCAACGATGAGAAAAGTACTCTCCGCCGCTGGGCAGCAGCCCTGTTGGGAGCCAGTACTTTAGAAATTGCAGTTGCTCCTCTGTGTCATGTGGTGTGTCACGATCCTTCGGCAATGGTGCGTCGGATTGCTGGTGACGCCCTGAGTGATATTGGTGATGTCAGTGCCCTAGCAACGATGGCTGAGGCACTGACGGATGAATCCAAACTTGTGCGCTGGCGGGCGGCTCGATTTATGACAGAACTGGGTGATCAGACTGTGGTTGACGCTCTGCAACGAGCTGTGGACCAGGAATCTGAATTTGACGTGCGGGTGGAGATGGCGGCAGCTCTAGAGCGCATCGAAGGCGGTGGCGAGACCCAACTGCCCATGTGGATGCGGTTAACCCAAGCGACGAATCCGGATGTGTGAATTCATTGCTTTTATCTCACAACGCCGCTATGTCCAGCAACTTCAGCAGCAGGCTCGGCACGACCGCCGATATATTTCGCCAAAAACTCCTCGACAATGCCGTAGAAATGCAGGCGATTTTCTGGACGGGCAAATCCATGACCTTCGTCGGTGTAAAGCACATACTCGACAGGCTTGCCCGCTTGCTGCATAGCCTCAACGATTTGCTCACTTTCTGCTTCTTTGACGCGAGGGTCGTTGGCCCCTTGACCGATGAGCAACGGCTTCTCGATACGGTCCACAGAAAATAGGGGCGATCGCTCCTTGAGCATCTCCTCTTCGGTTTCAATATCACCAACACGGTGAGAAAACATCGCCATCATTGGTTGCCAGTAGGGGGGCACGCTGCGGATGAGCGTCAGTAAATTCGACGGGCCGACAATATCTACACCGCAGGCAAACACGTCTGGGGTAAAGGTTAAGCCTGCCAGCGTGGCATAGCCGCCATAGGAGCCGCCCATAATCGCAATTTTGGCGCGATCGCTAATACCCTGGTCACAAATCCAGTTCACTGCGTCGATGAGGTCATCGTGCATGGTTTTGCCCCACTGACGATTGCCCGCATTGACGAAATCTTTGCCGTAGCCTGTGGACCCTCGGAAGTTCACCTGCAGCACCGCATAACCCCGATTAGCGAGCCACTGCACCGGTGGATTCAGGCCCCACATGTCCCGTGCCCAAGGACCACCGTGAACAAAAAGCACTGTGGGCAAGTTCTTGGCTTCAACGCCAGTGGGCAGCGTTAGGTAGCCGTGAATGGTGAGACCGTCGCGGGCCTGATACTCAATCGGTGTCATAGCGGCCAATGCCAGATCTTCCAATTCCGGCTGATTGCTGAAGAGATAAGTCGTGGATTTGCTAGCGCGATCGTATTCGTAGTAATACACCGGACCATCATCAGTGAGGTAAGCGACCAGCCATTGGTCATCAGCGAGGGTGCGGGAGCCGATCGCGAATTGACCGGGTCGAACTTGGGATAGCGCCTCAAAATCTGGACGGATAGCTTCGTCGAGGATCGTCCATTCTTCTTTGTCTTTGTAGAAGGAAACGGCCTGAATGGTGCGCTCAGTGGGATGAGTTAAGACATTGCCGATATCGTATTGTGGGTCTTCGGCAATCACAGTTTCGGTTCGGTCGTCTAAATCAAGCGCGATGAAGCGCTGGGCATTGGCCTCGTGGGTGCCGACCAAATAGAGGGTTTGGCCATCTTTAGAAAAGCTGACCGCTCCCCCTTCATCATCGGGTCCCCAACGACGTAGGCTTTCCCAATCATCTGTGGGCGTGGCGCGATAAAGCAGTTCGGAGCCGCCATCGGGCGTAGCTGCGGTGGCAGCACGGATTTGGAACTGAGCATCCGCAGTCCAACCGACAATATTGCCGGGATTTTCAGTGTCGAGTTCGATTGCGCCAGTGGTGAGGTTAACCCGGTAGACATCAAACTTCTGACGGTCTTCAAGATTGAGACTGATCAGAACCAGGTCTGGAAAATCAGGATCAAGTTCAACCGGGTTTGCTTTAACCCCTTGGAAAGGGGTGAGATCGCGAACCATGCCAGTCACAATATCTACTAAATACAGATGGAAATTCTCGTCTCCATCGGCGTCTTGCAGGTAGATCAGTCGATTGTCCTGGTATGTCCAGAAATAGGCCCGAATACCGCGCTTTTTGTCTTGAGTAAGCTGGCGATCGCCGCTACTCGGATCCCGCAGCCACACCTGTAGCACGTTGTTATCGTCCGGGGCGATATAGGCCAGGTATTTGCCATCTGGCGACAGGCGGGGGCGGCTGCGCTGGGGGTTTCCGAAAAGAATAACGCGAGGAATCAGGGGCGGTAAGCTCATCGTGACCGTGACTTGAGGTTGTCTTTGCTGTTTCTATCTTGCCTTAGAAGGCTATCGCTGTGGTGCTGGAGATTGCACTGGACTTGTTAATCTATGCCAGAACCCAGGTGTCTTTTGCGCCGCCGCCTTGAGACGAATTCACGACAAGCTGACCTTTTTCTAGCGCAACCCGAGTTAAGCCGCCTGGATGAACATGGATGCGATCGCCTTGGTGTAACACATAAGGGCGTAAGTCCGTATGTCGCCCCTGCATAGAACCGTCGATCACAGTGGGAATCTGAGATAGAAAGATTGTTGGCTGAGCCATATAACCCCGAGGATTCTGACGGATTTTTTCAGCAAAATCAGCTCGCTCTTCTGCTGTGGAGTTGATACCTACCAGCATCCCTTCACCGCCCTCTGCACTGGCCGCCTTGACGACTAGCTCATCAAGATGGTCGAGTACGTAGGCCCGATCTTGCTCCCGCCAGCAGAGATAGGTCTCAACATTGGGAAGAATGGGATCTGCACTCAGGTAATAGCGAATGATGTCAGGAACGTAAGCATAAACAACCTTGTCGTCGCCAATGCCTGCACCAATGGTATTAGCCAAAGCCAATCGTCCTTTCTGGCACAGGTCCACAATAGCGGCGACACCATCAGGATACGGGTCGCCAGCGTTGAAAGCTTCAAACATTTCAGTGTCACCCCGGCGATAGGCTACGTCAATGCGATGGAGACCGCGATCGCTTTGGTAATGTAAATAGTCATCTTGCAGAACGAGATCCTGAGGGGTCACCAGAGCAATACCCATTTGCTCTGCTAGTTCCGCGTGCTCAGAATAGGCTGAACTGCAAGGACCCGGTGTGATTAGCGCTTGGTTTTCGTTTGCAGAGGGAGCAACGTTGTCCAAAACCTGCTTCAACTGCTGGGCGTAATCATTAACTGGGCTAGGCCGGAAAGTTTTGATCATGTCGGGTATTACATGCTCCATGGCCTGACGATTCTTGAGCACGTAGGCAATACCGGAGGGTACGCGCAGATTATCTTCCAGAACACACCATTTACCATCCCCATTGCGAACTAGGTCAATACCGCTGATGTGGCACCAGATATCTCCGGGAGGCTTCATGCCAATGCAGTCTTTTCTAAATCGAACTGCTGATTCAATCACCTCTCTAGGAATGACGCCATCTTGTAGGATTTTTTGGTCCCCATAAACGTCAGCGCAAAACTGGTTGAGTGCAGTAACGCGCTGTTGCAGTCCTGAATTCAACGTTTGCCATTCTGTCGCACTAATAAGTCGAGGTAGTGGATCAAACGGCAAAACTCGCTCTTCACCTTCAAAACTGAACGTCGCACCTAGTTCTCTCAACACGTCTTCAGCAGCAGCTTTGATGTCTGGAAGATTGTACGAAGTTTGCTGTTGAAACCATTCCAAAATAGGTTTTGCTTCAGCACGCGGTTGTCCAGGTGACACAAAGTATTCATCGAACTTACTTTCGGGCACATAGGTATCAAAGTTCATAGTCTTTTGTTGGATGGAAAACACATGTAAGCAGATTCTTTAAAAACGAAAATGAGAAGGCTGGATGCTGTAAGAGGTCTATGCCGCAGGTGAGACGGACACTATTCTCTGCTATTACTCAACGACCCTTTTACCCTTGGTCGCAGGTGAAATTCTGGTTTATTTTGATGACGGGTTCATCTTGCGATCGAAGTAAATTGGCCCAGCTTTTCAAAGAACTGTCATCGAGAATTGACAATACGTCCCGTGATCAACGAGAAGCTGTGGGAGACTAGGCACACTACGGCAGAAATAGGCTCACCCTGTAAAATGCTCGGAAAACTTATCTGCCTTAGTTTTGAATTTCGTAGGGCTTTGCCCTTCCCGGAGGGTATTTTGAATTCCGCGTAGCGGTACTAGAAGCATGAAATACCGGTTAAATATAGGGTCTGGCGAATCGAGCTGATCCGAGCAATCTGCAATTTGCGGTAGGATCGACCTAAGGATTTGCCGACGGAGTTTGCTAAATGTTGCCGATCCCGCCGGAAAAAATGGCTGAATATCGAGCGGCTGCCAAGCGTAGGCATCAAGACAAGCGCGATCGCTTAAAGGTCAGATATCAATTAGCTCAACAGGTCGCTCAACAAGCTGCGGAGATGCTGAAGCAAGACTTTCAAGCGGATAGGGTGGTATTGTTTGGGTCCATGCTATCAGACGAGTTTGTCCACGAGCGCTCAGATATTGATCTTGTTGCTTGGGGCATCAATCCGAGCGAGTATTACCGCGCGGTAGGCCGTTTACAGGGATTGGATTCTCGTTTTGCAATTGATTTAATCGAAGGAGAAGCAATTCCACCCCGTTTGGTCAGCGCCATTGAAGCAGGCAGAGCGTTATGAATCCGGAAGCAATTGTCTTAGCTACTCGCGTTCGTGCTGAACTAGCAGATCTCGAAATCATTATCGAACGTGCTCAACGCCTTTTAGCCAAAGCCGCCCAAGACGAAGACTATCTAGATGGAGTAGCCCTGAATTTGCACAGCTTCTATACAGGAGCTGAACGTATTTTGGAAGATATCGCTCGCGAAATTGATGGTGTCATTCCAACAGGTCCTGATTGGCATCGAAATTTGCTCATTCAGATGTCGGCTGAGGTGAAGACGATCCGCCCGCTAGTTATTCAGCATGACACTCGCCTATGTTTGGACAACTATCGAGGTTTTCGTCACGTAGTCAGAAACGTTTACACCTTCAACCTCAAACCAACTCGCTTGAAAGAACTTGTGGACGGGCTTGCTGACTGCTACGAGGATTTATCAAACAACATTCAGCAATTTTGCGATTTCTTGGAAGCCTCTACAGAATCAGACAGCAGTAGATAACAGTCACGCAAGATTACAGCACGGGTGGCATCTATTCTTTAATCTTTAAGCAACTTTCTTAGATTACCAGGGCAGGACTTCACCATTGCTGTGCCAAAACGTTCCGGTGTTATCCAAGTTCAGCTCTTTGATTCGCATTAATAGCCCTTTCACAGATTCTTCAGGGGTGATGCCGTTTTGCGTGAATCCTGTCATGCGGGTACTCACCAGCCCAGGATGCAGAATACCTACAGCAATTCCCTGTGACTTAAGGTCTTGCGCTAAAGATTTACCTGCCATCGACATCGCAACTTTGGACATACGGTAGCCATAGGAGCCACCTGATGTGTTGTCATCGATGGATCCCATGCGGCTGGTCATCATAATGATTTTGCTACCTGTTTGTAGATTCGGGAGCAGTGCTTTGGTCAGGCGCAGAGGTCCGATCGCGTTGACCTCAAATTGTTTACGAATACTTTCAATATCGAGATTATCCAAGCTCACTCGCTCGACGATACCGGCATTGTTAATCAGGACGTCTAGAGTAATGCCTTCCAGCTTGCTGACGAGCTGAGCAATAGACTCATCAGAGGTGATATCGACATCGGTTTCAACGCGAACCCCCAGCTTGTCTAGCTCATCTGAACTGGAGCGACAAACGGCAATTACATTCTCACCTTGCTGCTGGAGCTGCTTGCAGTATTCATAACCGATGCCTCGGTTTGTCCCGGTCACTAGATAAGTTGCCATGCGATCGCTCCCTTTCTCAAACAAGGTATCTGATATGCCTCTATCACCGTAGCGAACCCCAGGAAAAATGCTTGATCACTTCAAAAGATGGACAAGTGAAGCTGTCTTACCTGGATTCTAGATGTCTCTTTACCCGTAGCTAGCTCGCCATATCAACAAAATATCGGAAAAAGGGAGCTGCACAGCTCCCTTTTTCCGATATGGCCATCGTGTTCAGTTCTGTTAGAACAAGACAGCGATCCAGATGGCGATGTACCCAATACTCGGGTGCTGGTTGGTGCCTCAGCCTAGAGAGCTAGAACCCTATTCCAGCGATTCCGAAACCGATTAGAGCGCGTTTGCCCGTGCTACGACGTTTTCAACGGAATAGCCAAACTTCTCCAGCACCGTTTTGCCCGGAGCTGACGCACCAAATCGCTCGACGCTGATGACATCGCCTTCAGCACCCACATAGCGGCACCAGCCCATGCCAATACCGGCTTCCACAGCTAAACGTTTGGTTACCGCTTTGGGAAGAACAGACTCTTGATAGTCGGCATCTTGGGCGTCGAAAAGCTCCCAAGACGGCATCGAAACAACGCGAACTTTCTGACCTGATGTGGTGAGTTGCTCAGCGGCGTCTACACAGAGCTGGACTTCGCTACCGGTACCAATCAGGATCAGGTCAGGCGTGCCGTCGCAGTCCACAACCGCATACGCCCCCTTAGCGGTTCCTTCAATCGAAGATCCTGCCAATTGAGGCAGCGCCTGGCGAGACATGGCTAACAGAGTCGGCGTCTGGCGATTTTCAACGGCAACCTTATAAGCTCCCGAAGTCTCGTTACCATCTGCGGGGCGAATAACCGTCAAATTAGGAATAGCGCGCAGGGAGGCAATGGTTTCTACCGGCTGGTGGGTGGGTCCATCTTCGCCCAAACCAATAGAGTCATGGGTTAGAACATAGATCACACCGGCTTGAGACAGCGCTGATAGGCGAATTGCTGCCCGCATATAGTCGGCAAATACCAGGAAGGTAGCGCAGTAGGGAATAAGCCCTGAACTATGCAGTGCAATGCCGTTACAAATGGCACCCATGCCGTGCTCACGGACCCCAAAACGAATGTTGCGGTTTTCGTAAGCCCCTTTTTGGAAATCACCGGAGACCTTCATAAAGGTATTGTTGGACTTGGTGAGGTCGGCAGACCCCCCAATCAGCTCAGGCAAAGCGGGTGCTAAAGCATTCAATGTGGCTTCAGAGGTTTTCCGGGTCGCGATCGCCTTGTCATCCGTTGAGTAAGTGGGCAACGCTTCGGCCCAGTTCTCAGGCAGCTTGCCCGACAGCATCCGCTCAAACAGCGCAGACTCTTCAGGATATTGTGTCCGGTAGGTTGCCAGCGTCTCCTCCCACTCAGCTTGATAGCTGGCGCCTCGCTCCACAGCTTTTCTCATGTGGTTTAGCGCATCCTCAGGGACTTCAAAATCGCCATAACCCCAGCCCAAAGATTCACGAGTGAGATTGATTTCGTCGCCGCCTAAGGGAGAGCCGTGAACACCAGCCGTATCTGCCATGTTAGGAGACCCATAGCCAATGGTGGTCGTGACCTTAATCATGGTCGGCTTGTCGGTGACGGCTTTAGCCTCTTCGATCGCCTGAGCAACGGCATCCAAGTCTGTGTTTCCGTTCTCAACGTGTAGAACGTGCCAGCCATAAGCCTCGAAGCGCTTCGAGACGTCCTCAGTGAAAGCGATGTCAGTAGAGCCGTCGATGGAGATATGGTTGTCGTCATACAGTGCGATGAGCTTACCTAGCCCTAGGTGTCCTGCTAGAGAACAGGCTTCGCCAGAGACGCCTTCCATATTGCAGCCATCACCTAAAATGACGTAGGTGTAATGGTCCACAATCGTAGTGTCGGGCTTGTTGAAACGAGCCGCTAGATGAGCTTCAGCCATCGCCAAACCAACGCCGTTGCAGATGCCCTGCCCAAGAGGGCCAGTTGTGACTTCAATACCAGGGGTTTCAAAGTTTTCGGGGTGACCCGGTGTAGTGGATCCCCACTGACGAAACTGTTTGATGTCGTCTAGAGAAACGCTGTCGTATCCGGTCAGATAAAGCAACGCATACTGCAACATGCAACCATGCCCTGCTGACAAGACGAAGCGATCGCGATTGAACCAATTGGGATTTTTGGGATTGAAGCGCATAAACTTATCCCACAACACATAGGCCATGGGAGCCGCCCCCATCGGTAGACCAGGGTGACCAGAATTTGCCTTCTGAACAGCATCAATAGCCAAAAAACGAATCGAATTGACGCAAAGCGCCTCTAAGGATTGGGATGCGACAACCATAGACCTAAATACTCAATGATGGGACAGCAGATACCTGACACTCGTGCCTGCTCGGGCTAGTCGCGATCGCACGACTGCCCGGTGATCTTAATCATCCCATCGACACTGCCGTCTAACAAGCTGTCAAAGGGGGCCATTCAAAGCGTTGGCTGCACAGAACGGGATGAGTTGCAGAATGTGTATCAGGATTTAAGCGTTGAACACCTTGTAGTAAGTCATTATACCTATTAGTTTGTAGCCTCAACTACGGTATTTCTGAAAAACTAAGGTGACATTGTGACCGCCAAACCCGAATGAGTTAGAGAGCACCACATCTGCGGACAGTTTTCGCGATTGATTAGGAACGTAGTCCAAATCGCAGCCCGTATCTGGATTTTGGAGATTGATTGTAGGCGGCACGTGGTCCTGATTGACAACCATCGCTGAGGCCACCCCTTCAATTCCCCCCGAGCCGCCCAGTAAGTGCCCCGTCATGGACTTGGTTGAGCTGACGGCAATTTTTTGCGCGACATCCCCTAGAGCAGTTTTGATTGCCTGAGTTTCAGTGGGATCATTGGCCGGCGTACTAGTGCCATGGGCGTTGACGTAGCTCACCTTGTCAGCCGTGATGTCGGCATCTTTCAAGGCCAGTTGAATGCATCGAGCTGCACCTTCACCACCTGGAACGGGAGCTGTCATGTGGTAAGCATCACAGGTCATGCCATAGCCAACAATTTCAGCATAGATTTTGGCACCCCGACTTAGGGCATGCTCCAATGATTCCAAGATCAGGATGCCGCAGCCTTCGCCGATAACAAAGCCATCGCGATCGCGGTCAAAAGGCCGACTGGCCAATTGTGGCTCGTCATTGCGGGTCGATAAGGCCCGGGCAGAAGCAAACCCGGCTACTGATAGAGGTGTCACAGCAGCTTCTGTTCCTCCGCAGATCATGGCTTGGGCATAGCCCTGCTGCACTAGCCGGAAAGCATCCCCAATCGCGTTGGAGCCAGCAGCACAGGCAGTTACAGGACAAGAATTGGGACCCTTCGCGCCGGTATGAATGGCCGTTAGACCAGCAGCCATGTTGGCAATCATCATGGGGACCATGAATGGGCTGCAGCGACTGGGGCCTCGATTCAGGAAGACCGTTTGTTGTTCCTCCATGACCTTCAAACCACCGACCCCGGTCCCAATCATGACGCCAACTTGCTCAGCATTGAGCGCTGTAATTTCTAATCGAGCGTCTGCTAACGCTTGCCGACTGGTTGCCACAGCGAATTGGGCGAAGCGATCCATGCGCTTGGCATCTTTGCGATCCATGTAGTCGTGGGGATCAAAACCCTTTACCTCAGCCGCAATTCGAGTGACGTGCTGGGAAGCATCGAAATGGGTAATAGGGCCAATTCCCGATTTCCCAGCTAGCAAACCTTGCCAATAGCTTTCCAAATCATTACCCAGTGGCGTTATTGCACCTAAACCGGTAATGACAACTCGCTTTTTTTCCAACTCTCTCATAGCTCACCTACGCAGCAGATACACGTCATTAATTATTGAGTATCTGCGATAACAACATTGCACGGGCTAAGCGATCGCTATGCCGCCTTCTTATCTTTGATGAAATCGACGGCTGCCTGTACAGTACCAATCCCTTCAGCAGCTTCATCTGGAATTTCGATATCAAACTCCTCTTCCAAAGCCATGACTAGCTCAACAGTATCCAAGGAATCCGCACCCAAATCATTCGCAAAACTTGCTTCTGGTTTGACTTCTGCTTCGTCTACACCCAGTTGCTCAGCGACAATCTTTTGAACTTTCTCAAAAACCACTTCCTGGCTCATAATTCAAACCCTTCTCGGCTATCACAATAAACATCACCAAACCCCTAGACCACAAGTGGGATGTGGGAAATTGAAACGCAATACAGCTTCAAACACCACACAGTTTGGTTTTAGACATTTCTAAAGTTTATCGGAAAGCGTGCCTTGGCTTCGTGGGGATTTTTGAACGACTTTGAAGCCTTAGCAATATGTCAATTCAATCGTGAGTTGTTTGAAGTTGATCACAAGTGGCAATGCAAGTGGTAATAATTTGAGTGCGGCCAGTAAGCTGCTGATAGCACAGTAATCAAGAAAACTATGGCTGACCCTAGACTTCCTCTATGGGAAAGCGGTGTAGTATTACGTTCTATAAATTTTTGAAGGGTTCTACTGAGACCGGGAAAATCGACCCCTTAGACTACCTAAAAGATAGGAGAACCCTTAGCGTTTGTTCGTTTCAGAGCGTATTCACACCAGTGGCGTCTTTGTAACGATATTTGAATGTCCCGTTAACATTGGAGCCTTCATTTCAATGTCTCACTCTGTCAAAATTTACGATACTTGTATCGGCTGTACTCAGTGCGTGCGAGCTTGCCCCACTGACGTTCTAGAAATGGTGCCTTGGGACGGCTGCAAAGCTGGTCAAATTGCTGCTTCCCCCCGCACCGAAGACTGTGTTGGTTGTAAGCGGTGCGAAACTGCCTGTCCTACTGATTTCCTTAGCATTCGAGTTTATCTAGGTGCTGAGACTTCTCGTAGCATGGGTCTGGCCTACTAGATACGTTTAACATGACTTAAAGAGCTGATTGTCTGTCTCCTCAGGCAATCAGTTTTTGCTTAAGGGCTTGTTTTGCCTTGTTCGTATTTCCTTGCCCAAGCATTGATAAACGAAGGATAATTTCCAAATCTTGGAAACTGTCCGATAGCTGACTGACCCATGCATAGTAGTCAATACAAGTGTGTAGTACGGCTTGTTATAGAACTAAATCTATTGATGTAATTGAACTGCCGTATAGTAAAAGAACTGCTGCTCCAATTTAGATGCCAAGGTTATGTCCGTATTTCTGCAACTCGTTTTTGCTGTTGCTTATCGTTTAGTCCAAGCAATACAGCCTTTCTTAGTCCCCATTTGTTTCGTGCTGGCGTGGACGACGCTTGCCTTTATGCTGTGGAGTTTGTGGGCAATGCTGCGAGATGGTGTGCAGCGAGCAAAGCTTATGCACCAGATTCCTTGCTCTCGGTGCCAATACTTCTCAGGCAACTACTTACTAAAATGTCCGCTGCATCCAAGGGAAGCGCTTTCAGAAGCCGCTATTTCCTGTCGAGATTTTGAATCCGTTGGGTTAGAACGTCCCCTTTCTGAGAGCTAGCTGGTCATAGCAAGCGGTGGTAGACGTTCGTTCACTCTTCTTTTCTGCTGCCTCTACGGGAAATCGCTATGACGTCTACAGCCTTATTGGAGACCCCGTTGCCATGCTTGTTAAGACCTTGCAAGATTGTGAGATGTTTATCGCCGGAGACAACACTCAGCTTCGAGAACTTCTGCACCCGGATAAGCAACCCATTGATCTGAGATACAGTTTGGCCCACGCGATCGTTCCCGTTGGGCAAACCTCAGTCGATCACTCGCTAACGACCTCTGAGGTGTACTACATTCTCAGCGGGCAGGGCAAAATGCACATCAACGATGAGACTCAGGCTGTTGGGCCAGGGGATGCGATTTACATTCCTCCCAATGCTCGTCAGTTTATTCAAAATATAGGGACTGAACCGCTCGTTTTCGTGTGTATCGTCGACCCGGCTTGGCGAGCTGAAGACGAAACCGTGTACAAAAACGATTAATCAATAAACGGTAGCTGCTGCCCGATCGCCTCGTCTATTCGCTTAATTTGATGTCGCTCTAGCTGTTGTGCTAATCCGGTGAGAACGTGGCGCACCATTTCAGGTCCCCCATAGACCCAGCCTGTATAAACCTGTAAAAGCGTTGCCCCAGCACCGATCTTGTTCCAAGCATCTTGGGCGGTAAAGATGCCGCCAACACCCAAGATGGGAATTTGCCCTTGGCTTTTTCGATAGAGAAATTGAATGACCTCTGTGGCCCGATCGCGCAAAGGTGCACCGCTGAGTCCACCCGTCTCCTCCGCAGCTCGATTCCCAGTAGGCCAAATTCGATCCGTTCGCAGTCCTTCACGACGAATCGTCGTATTCGTAGCGATGATGCCCGCTAGGTTGTGTGCATGAGCTAACTCTAGGACGTCAGCGATCGCTGCCCAATCCAAATCGGGAGCAATTTTGACCAGCAGCAGCTTACCGTCCGTATTCTCAACTTGTAGGGCAGCCAAGATAGGGGCAAGGTTCTCGCTGGCCTGGAGCGATCGCAAGCCTGGTGTGTTAGGGGACGAGACGTTGACGACAAAATAATCACCCAGCGTTTTGAGCAGTCGAAAACTCTGGACATAGTCATCAACAGCCTGATCTAAGGGCGTAACTTTTGATTTTCCCAAATTAATGCCGATGGGAATGAGCGACGGTTGCTCTTGCCAATAAAGCTTAAGCCGTTGCGAAAGCTGTGCTGCACCCTGGTTGTTAAACCCCATACGGTTGATTACAGCACGATCGCGGGGGAGTCGAAAGAGGCGCGGTTGAGGATTGCCGGATTGCGGATGAAAGGTTACTGTCCCAAGTTCAGCAAATCCGAAGCCCAAGAGTGACCAAGCAGGGGCTGCAAGGCCATCTTTATCAAATCCGGCGGCAAGTCCTAGCGGATTTGGGAACGTACAGCCCCAAAGAGATTGAGATAGGCAGGGATGAGAAAATTGACAGCGATCGCGCAGCCAATTCCGAGTGGCCGTGGATATCCATTGGGGAGCGTTGCTTGTATCGTCAGCAGTATTTGTCAGCATTTTGAGCAGGTTCAGCGTCTGCTGATGCAGCCATTCGGGATCTGTTCTAAAACCTTGAAACAGCAGCGGCCTGACCCCATGCTGATACCAATCCACCATGATCTTTAACCTTGCGATCGCCTATCTTGAGTCTATTGAATGAAGGCGGTGCGATCGCGCTTTTGTTCACTTACTGGTGATGAGTTTGCTGTAGCTGGGAAATTGTAATGGTCTTCAATTGAACAAATCAACGATTTTTTCGTCTCTAAAATCGTCAAAGCCTTTTGTCTAAAAGGCAAACACAGATCATCTGTAAAGTTTGGGTAGACTGCTCATTGAAGCTGCTGCTCATCACACCTAACGATCTTGCTTCTTTCTAAAATTGTCAACGGACTTGAGGACTCAGTGTCCGACGATACAGGCAGTCGCAGGATAACCCCCCATCTGTATTACTCATTCTGCATGAACCCCACACAAAGATTTTCTGGTATCAACACGCCTAAAAGTTTGTATGACCGTTTAAGGTACAAGAGTTATAGACTTGTGGGTACTTATACCTTGTTCAAATCGGGCTGTTCGCTGATTTCATGAATCACGAACAGCTATAAAGTTGCCTCCAAACCATCTAGTGCTTCTCGTTAACTATTTTCGGCATTGCATTCGACATGCTGCTGATAACTTCCTATACGAACTCCTGCGAAATTCGATTTCTGCTTAGAAAATCACAGACTCGCTATGGTTTCGACATTACCTAATCCCAATCCTGAAAGACGTCTTGTTGCACTCGCACGCATCCTAAAGCTGTTACGCGATACTGAGGATTTTGAATATTTAGTCTCCTCCTTGCTTGAGAATTTGAAGGAGGAACTGGGCTACACGCTGCTCTGGTTTGGAATCTACCAGCGGACTCAGCAACAGGTTGTTAGTCAGGGCTATGTAGCTTCAAAACCTCATCGTCTGCTGAAGAGCAACTTTTCGCTGGAACCCGGCGATCTGATGGAGCAGGTCGTTGTTCAGCAACGGCCTCTCATTATCAACGATTTGCAAGTGGAATCTCGTATTGCTGCCTGGAACACTTTGGCGGAACAGCTGGACATTCAGGGCGCTCTCATGTTTCCTGTGCGACGGCGAGAGGTTTGCTACGGAGTCCTGCTGATGGGATCCAACCAGTGGGGGCAGACAATCAGCAATAGCGATCGCACCTTCATCTCTACTATTTGCGGCGCGCTAGCAGATGTTCTCCACAAACGTGAGCAGGCGCTTCAAACTCAAAAGCGAAAAGATCCGGGTACGGCTGTCTTCAGTCTGATTGAACAGCTCAGAACGGTAGTTGATCGAGACGAACAACTCTCAATCGTGGCTCAGTCCATTTTTCAGTTTGTTGATGCTGACCGCGTTCGTATTTTTTGGCTTAATTCAACAGACTTTGAGTTTTGGGAGCGGTTGACGATTCAAGCGCCCTCATCGAAAAACCAAAAACGGTACACGTCTGATGCACCGGGATTAACCATTAGCGCAAGCAAAATCAAAGGGGTCTATCAAGTTCTACACAATCAACAGCTCTTGGTTGTGGGGGAAGCTCAAAGTTCTCACACTGCCAGCGTTCCTGACCAGTTCATGAAACTGTTGAAAGCTAGTGCTTTGATGGTTACTCCTATTTTTGAGCATCAAATGCTGTTGGGATTTATCAGCGTTGAGAATAAGAAACCTCAGGTTTGGAATGAGGCCAATCGAGATTACTTGACAACGGTTGCTAGCTTAACGGGACTGATGATGCCGAGCTTGTCGGTTGAAGAAGTTCGGCAACAATCCGATGCAGAAGTTCAACTGCTGACTGGGCTAGTCCACAGTATTCAAAACGACAGCGATTGGCATCAAACGCTAGAGAAGTGTGGTGAAGATATTTGTCAGGCCACGGACGCGCAGCATTTTTTAGTGCTCTTGCATGATGCCGAGCGAGGCGGATACAACATCGTTTTTCGCAAAACGGGACCTCTACGTAATCGGCTATCGTTGACCTGGCCGACATTGGATGAGGTGGATTGGCAAATGCTGGAGAGCAGTGAATCGGCGATCGCGATCAACGATCTCACTAATGATCTCAAGTTGCTGGCTTGGCGAGAAAACTTTCAGACATTGGAGGCTCAATCTTTGCTGGCCTGCAATGTCGCTCCGGGCAATGCTCCAGAAGGCATTGTTGTCTTAGCTAGTCGGGCACCACGTCAATGGTCTCCAGCAGATTCTCAACTGTTGCAGAAGATCGGACACCAGATCGGACTCATTTTGCGGCAGTGGCAACTTCAGCGCCAGACTGATCAGCAAGAAGACCTGTATGGTTCGATTCAGTGGGGCTTGAGAACCCTACAGCAAACGTCGCAGCTTGAACAGTTAGAAGAATCTGCCTGCCAGAATTTGATTGATTTGCTGCATGCTTCCCTAGTTGTGCTGGTGACCTGGCACGTAGGCGATCCCATTGCTCGTGTGAGTCATCTCATTTCTCACAGTATGGATTTCACAGTCAATCAAGAGGTCGATATTCCAATTGGCTCTGACGCCATTATTAACTGGGCACAACAGACCGATGGACCTCTGTCAGTTACTTGGGAAGATTTTCCGCCTGAAACCCGTCAGTGGATTTCTGCACCCCCTGAAAGCAAGTTCTTGCTGATGGTTCTAAAGACGGCAGATCGGCATGTTCCTAATGGCGTCTGGATTGTAGCCGCAGGGCCTGATCGCAAATGGACCGATCATGACTTCAGTCTTATCTCGCTGCTATCAAGTCAGTTAGCGTGGTCACGTCGTCATCTAAGCGTAGTGAATCTACTGCTTTCACGCCAAGAGTCCCTGGAAATGCTCAATTGGTACAAGCACAAGCGGTTGGCGGAGGTCTATCGCCACTTAGATGCCAACTTGCAACGGCTGAGCGACCCAATGACAGGAGAAAAAGATCTGACCCATCAGCAACAACTGCAGCTCGTCCGGCAATTAGGGACGCTGACCCACGGTTTGAAAGAGATACTGCACAAAGAAGCCTGGGAACTACAAAGTCACCAACAGACAACACCACTCATTAGCTTATTGAATCGTCTGATGGAGCGTGTCAATCCGCTCATTCAGGCACGGCATTTGTGGGCAAAGGTTCACAATGACAGCAACGTCATCATTGCGGGTGATTTGGAGAAAATTGAGTTCGTTTTGTTTGAACTAGTCGTTGCTGCCTGTGAGCGATCGCCTGAACAAGGCCGTTTGGATATTTGGTGTCGTCCCTTGGATCGTTCCTTCATGGAACTTTCGATTACGGATGATGGTGATGTTCCGCGTCAGCTACTCAAAGATTTGAAGCACGGCAGACCTGACGACATTTTGGTCCCTTCTCCACTCGATGGTCCACCAGGTCTACATTTCAGCATTTGCCGAACGCTTATCCATCAGTTGGGTGGTCAATTTAGTATGCAGAAGCTGGACGACGGACGAATTATGACTCGGCTATTGTTAGCGATCGCCGGCAAGGGTAAGGGGAAACCACCAATGGGATTGCCGAAGAAAAACTAACCGTATTTGGTATGAAGAAGTTTTAAGTTTAGGCGATCAGTTCTGATTTCAGATTCAGCGCATGGACTTATCATTATTTCAAGGTTTTTAGGACACCACCTGGTAATGTCGCCTTTTCCCGGTGTGGATCCCTATCTAGAGCATCCGGAGATTTGGCCGGGTGTTCACCTATTGCTAACAAGCGTCCTGGTCGGGGCCGACAATCCTATGAAACGAAGCGAGTGCAAGTCCTCAACAGTGCGACTCATTTAGTAGAAATTGATCTGTTGAGAGCCTTAGACCCTATGCCAATGTTTGGGGACTTCCAAAGTCACTACAGAATTTTGGTGAGCCGAAGTCATCTCAGACCTCAGGCTGATCTCTACACGTTTAACTTGTCGGATGAAATACCTGTTTTCCCCTTACCACTGAGACCTCAAGATGAGGAGCCTTTAGTGTTTTTGCAGTCTTTGCTGAATGAGATTTATGATCGCTCCGGCTATGACCTGAAGCTTGATTACCGACCAGACCCCGTGCCTGCTTTAGCTCAAGAAGAAGCAGTATGGTTAGACGAGTTGCTTCGGAATAGAGGATTGCGGTCTTCTCATGGGCAGTGATTCTCGGGCATACCGGAAGCAGCTTTCCAATCATCATCCCATTAGAAAAAATGAATCGTCGTTCGATTAGGACTGCTCTCGTTGGCGTGGGTCTCTGTGTGTGGATTACTGTGGGCGTATGGTTGAGCCTTCCCGCGCGATCGCAACAGCCCAGCCATATCGCTACAGGCACAAGCGGTGCAGTAGCGAGTGTCGATGTTGACGCTACTCAAATTGGCATTGATATTCTTAGGGCAGGGGGTAATGCGGTGGATGCCGCGATCGCAACGGCGGCAGCGCTGGGTGTAACCGATCCCTTTTCTGCGGGAATTGGCGGCGGTGGCTTCATGATGATTTATCAGCCTGAAGGTGACACCGTAATTACTTTGGATGGCCGTGAAGAAGCCCCTGCTGCTACGATTCCTGATCTCTTCCGCGATCCCGACAGTACCACAGGTGATTCCCTACCCTTTTTCCCAAATCGCATCAGCAGTGGACTGGCCGTTGGCGTTCCGGGAACGCCGCTCAACTGGGCGACAGCGCTAGAGCGTTATGGCACGCTATCGCTGTCGGAGGTCTTACAGCCTGCGATCGCTTTGGCCGAAGACGGTTTTACAGTAGATCAAACTTTTGCAGACCAAATTACGCAAAATCAAGGTCGTTTTACCGCTTTCACAAGTACTCAGCCACTCTATTTGCCAAACGGTGATGTCCCTGAAGTTGGCAGTCTGTTTCGTAATCCAGATATTGCAAAGACCTATCGCCTCCTGGCAGAGAAGGGTGTGAATGCTTTTTACCGAGGCGAAATCGGTCAGGCGATCGCTCAAACTGTTCAAGCTCCTCCCGTCATAGTTGACCCCCCGTTCAAGGTTTGGCCTGGACGCTTGACCGCTGCCGATCTGGATCGTTATGAAGTCCGCATTCGTCCTCCAGTTGAAAGCACCTATCGGGGCTATCGGTTTTATGGTATGGGATTGCCCAGCAGCGGTGGCATCACCGTAGCGCAAACGCTGAATTTGTTGGCAGGCTACAACTTAAGCGCGATGGAGCGGGCGGCAGCGCTACATTGGCTAATCGAGGCTGAGAGGCTAGCGTTTAGCGATCGCAATGCCTATCTCGGTGATTTAGAGTACGTCGATGTGCCAACACCAGGACTGTTGAGTACTGATTATGCGACGAGTCGGCGAGCTGATCTACTGTCTCAGCCTCCTGAAACAGCAGATTACCGAGCTACACCGGGAAATCCGCTACCCTACCAGCAAGACCCTAGTCCCAGCCTGAATACGATGCCGACGGTCTCCAATGTTGAGGAGTTGGAAGGGAGATCAACAACCCATTTGACCGTTATCGATGATGCGGGGATGGCTGTGTCCTACACCTTGACACTGGAATCGACTGGAGGATCTGGCATTGTGGTGCCTGGATACGGGTTTATTCTCAACAACGAGCTAACCGATTTCAATACTGAAGTGCCTCATCCCAATGTGCCAGAACCAGGTAAGCGTCCTCGCAGCAGTATGGCCCCGACCATGGCCGTTGCGCCAGATGGCGGATTCATTGCATGGGGTTCTCCTGGTGGGTCAACCATCATCACCACAGTGTTAGGCATTGCGGTCAACATAATTGACTTCGAGATGGATTTAGAGGCGGCGATCGCGGCTCCTCGTATCTCTCAGCGCAACGGCGGGGCGACACTGGTTGATCAAGGTTTCGAAGAATCTGATATTGGCAAAGCTCTATTAGCTAAAGACCATCTATTGTTGAGTGCCACCGAGATTGGGGCCGCAACAGGAATTTTTGTCAAGTCCGATGGCGTTTTGACAGCGGTAGCTGAACCCAATAGACGAGGTGGAGGTAGCGCTATGGCTTTGAAATAGGGCACTTTAGTATCATGCGCTGCAAAGTCTAAATAAATGTTGCAATTCCTGTAGAGAGTGGTTAATATTTATTTACAGAGGAGAGCACAAATATTGTAGTCCCCTTGAACTTAGATAGAGGTTTAGACATGACTGAAGAGCAAGGCAAGTTTGGTTTTACTCGGTTCGCAGAAAACTGGAATGGTCGCTTGGCTATGCTAGGTTTCGTCATTGGCCTAGCAACTGAGTACGTCACTGGTCAGGGCATCCTGTCTCAGCTAGGTCTGATGTAGATTTTTTCATCGATCTCATTGAAGCAGCCTTCTACGGTCTTGGAGAAGTGCTGCTTCTACCCTAAGGGCGAGATCACTTTGTTTAGTCAGAGGTCTTCTAGGGTGGGCAGTTGCCCACCCTTTTTTGTTGCGGAATTTCGAGTCCCTTCATGAGGATAAACTGTCCTTCAATCGACAGTGCCCCATAGATAGATCAAAGAGATGAAACCCATATTCCTGGGAAAGCGCTTCAAATACTTTGAGGCCACGAACGCTGTTGCCATTCTGATCGAGTGGTGGCGAAAAGACGGCAATGCCCGCTTGATTAGGAACCACTGCCAGAATGCCACCCGAGACACCGCTCTTTGCCGGAATTCCGACTCGGTAAGCCCATTCCCCAGCAAAGTTGTACATGCCGCAGGTGTACATCACGCTGAGGATGTCGCGAACATATTCTGGCTTAACAACCTGTTCTCCGGTTAAAGGATGTCGGCCTTGATTTGCCAATGCTGCGGCCATTGTTGCCAAATCTTGACAGGTGACGAATAAGGCACATTGCTGAAAATACAGATCGAGGACTTCTTCGAGGTTGTCGCCAATCATGCCGAAGTTGAGCATGAGGTGCGCCATTGCTCGGTTGCGGTGCCCAGTTGCCCGTTCTGACAGAAACGTGGAGATATCCACATAGACTTCTTTCCCCACATAGCGGCGAAACATCGCGAGTAGGCGATTTAACCGCTCCGTTGGATTGTCCCCTTTGATGAGACCTGTGGTTGCGATCGCCCCAGCATTAATCATGGGGTTATCAGGCCGATGCGAATCTTCGTCCAGCCGGATTAGGGAGTTAAAGGGATCCCCTGTGGGTTCTACGCCGACTTTTTCAAGGAGGCGATCGCGACCCCAGTCTTCCAGGGCCATTCCATACACAAACACCTTTGAAATAGACTGAATCGTGAATGGTTGCCCGACGTCTCCTACCTGAAAGACCTGGCCGTCTGTTGTGACGACGCTGATCGCAAAATAGTGAGGATCAACCTTCGCTAACTCAGGAATGTATGAAGCAAGCTGACCAGCATCCAGGTCGCGATATTGCTGGTGAAGCGATTCAATAAAAGTCTGTATGGAGGGCATTGTGAAGTGAGTGAGGTTGATTTGACCCCTGAACTTTTGGCTGCCAAAACAATATCAGCTTGTTGGATTCAGTTTCTTTCAGCGCATGAAGTAATCTGCAAGGGCAACGAACACTATCAAGGCTGAGCCTCCAAAAGTGATTGCCACAGAGCATTACAGAAGATGGGTCGACTGGAATAGTCAAAGCTGATTGCAACGGAAGGTTAGTGGAGTCTGGGGGTATTATGGATCGAAGGCTAGCAAGGAAAGACGACGAACAGACTAACCTCTTTGTGATTGTGCATAAAATCTGTTTTGCCTTCCTATCCACCGATAACTTGATTGACGTAACTTGAGCATGAGCGAAAGACTAGACCGCATCGAAGCACAGCAGGAAGCCAACACCCAAGCCATTGCTGCCTTTGCTGAGCAGTTAACCATTTCTACTCAAGAGCATGACCGCCGCATGGATGACCATGATCGCCGCATGGCTGAGATCGACAGACGACTAGCTAGATTGACTCAACTTGTGGAACGTTTTGTTGGTCAAACATTGAGTCACGAAGAGAGACTATCAGCGTTGGAGCGAGGTGCACGATAGCTAGACATGCCTGGTTCTGATTTGTGGCAAACGACTTAGCGGATTGCGTTGATACGGGTCGAAATTTGTCGTGTATTTGCAGCAGCTATCTACAGCAGTATTGCTACCCATTCCGAGCGACTTATGTAGCGGGCTATTTGACTCTCAGCTTTGGCGTAGCCTTTTCCATGAATAGTTGATGTAAGTCCTATTCGTACTTTTCTCTCAGTATTCACACTGATTTTTTATTTGTACAGCAAATACAAAAAATAACTTTCTATATATTTTGCTTATGAATTCGTTTTAAGATTGGCATTTTACGAATTCCAACCTTGAAGTAATCATAGGAGCATGCTTATCGAACATCCGCTTAGGATAGATAAAACTTATGGTTGCACTCATTAGTTCACCCCAAGCTGCTTCTTTGCAGAGCCGATTGACGCTTCAGACTGGAGCGATCGCCAAAAATTCCACCGCAATTCGCTGCCTCGACTGGGACCGAGACCGCTTCGATGTTGAATTTGAGCTGCAGAACGGTACCACTTACAATTCATTCCTAATTCAAGGCAGCCAAACGGCATTGATCGACACGTCTCATCGCAAGTTCGAAAATCTCTATTTTGATCGCCTCAAGGGGCTAATTGATCTTGCCGATATTGATTATCTAGTCGTTAACCACACCGAACCTGACCACAGTGGATTAATTCAATCGCTGCTGGAGCAAGCGCCTCACTTAACTGTTGTGGGATCCAAAGTGGCCATTCAGTTTTTAGAAACTCAGGTGCATTGTGATTTCAATGCCCGTCGAGTGAAAAGTGGCGATCGCCTAGATCTCGGTCAAGGTCACGAGTTGGAATTTATCTCAGCGCCCAATCTGCATTGGCCTGATACTATCCTGACCTACGACCACGGCACGCAAGTTCTCTATACCTGTGATGTCTTCGGCATGCATTACTGTGATGATGCTCTCTACGATGAAGTCCCTCAGCTGCTAGAGCCTGATTTTCAGTACTACTACGATTGTTTGATGAAGCCTAATGCTCGCTCGGTGCTAGGAGCACTCAAGCGTATGGCTCCACTCACCATTGGTTTGGTCGCCACAGGTCATGGCCCTCTATTGCAGCACCATCGCGAAGACTGGCTGCACCGTTATCGGACGTGGAGTGAGGCCCAATCAAAAGCGGCCCCCTTCGTTGCTGTGTTATACGCAAGTGGCTATGGCTATAGTGATCGCCTGGGTCGTGCCATTGCCCAGGGTATTCGCAAAACGGGTACGGACGTCGAATTAATGGATATTCAGGAAGCGGATTCCCATGAAGTCCGGGAACTGGTGAGTGAGGCGGCTGGTTTGGTTGTGGGAATGCCACCCCAAACAGAATCAAGCGCTCATTCACAGACTATCCTCAGTTCTGTGCTGGCGATCGCCAACAAGAAGCAAGTCATTGGTCTGTTTGAAACAGGTGGCGGACAGGACGAGCCGATTTATCCCTTGCGAAATCGATTCCGAGAACTAGGTCTAACGGAAGCTTTTGCGCCTATCGTCATCAAATCAATTCCCTCAGAAGTGACCGACAAACTCTGTGAGGAATCTGGCACTGATTTAGGTCAACGGCTGAACCGAAGCCGCGCGAAGCAGCAGGGTAAGTCACTTGAGGCTGGCATGGATCAAGCTTTAGGACGCCTTAGTAGCGGACTGTATCTGTTAACCGTTCGCAAGGGAGATGTTACAGGGGCGATGCTAGCGTCCTGGGTCATGCAGGCTAGTTTTCAACCTTTGGGCGTTGCGATCGCGGCCGCCAAAGACCGAGCCATTGAATCGCTTCTACAAGTTGGTGACACCTTCGTCCTCAACACTTTGGAGGAAGGTAACTATCAGCATCTGATGAAACATTTCCTCAAGCGATTTCCCCCCGGTGCTGACCGTTTCGCTGGCATTGATACTCATGCTGCCGCTAATGGCTCTCCTATCTTGGCTGAAGCTCTAGCCTATCTAGAATGCACTGTCAACCATCGTTTGGACGCTAGTGACCACTGGATTGTATGTTGCACAGCTAAGGCTGGACGAGTCGCCAACGTGGATGGATTGACTGCTGTCCATCATCGCAGAGTCGGAAGCCATTATTAGAACCCACAGGACTGATGCAAGCTATTCGACTGTATAGCCAACGTCAAGGAGTAGGCATTGCTCCACGTTGCCTGTAGATAGTCAGCATAAGTCCCAACCCATCAATTCGTCGAAGCGCTGCGAATAACCAGTTACGCCGTTAGGACTTCGGCGGCATTCACCTGCTAACCCTATCGCTGTTTAAGCCACTGATATCATGCAACCCATCTCATCACCTTCTTCCCGTTGGACCAACTGGCTCAATGGCGCTCACGTCGTTCGTATTTTGGAACTGGTACAAGATCTAATTGTCATTTCGCTCTGCATTGGTCTGTTTAGCTTTATGGTGATGCAGCTGCGAGAAATGTTTCTATCGCTGCTACCGCCTCTGAACTTTCCTCATGTCACCGCAGATATCTTATTTCTGCTAATCATGGTGGAGCTCTTTCGCTTGCTGATTATTTATTTGAAGGAGCATCGCGTATCGATCGGAGTCGCTGTAGAAGTCTCCATCGTCTCTGTGCTCCGAGAAATCATTGTGCACGGCATTCTTGAAACTCCTTGGGTTCAAGTCCTTGCTGCCTGTTCCTTTCTGCTGGTTTTGGGAGCCTTATTGGTGATTCGTGTGTGGATTCCACCAACTTTTGATGGTATCGACCCAGAGCAACAAATTTCTCGCCGTCATCGAATGCGATTTGCTCAAGATTTGAATGAAGTGAGTAGCAGGTCGGACCAGTGACCTCACGCTTGTCTCCAATAGCTTCCGCTCGCTTTTAGTGCCTTGATTCAGCCAGCCGTCCTGTCTTCTTTGCCCATCACGTGACAATTCTATGACTTACTCCACAGCGCCAAACCCCGTCTCTCTGCCTACCGCACCCCGCCCGCGAGATGTTCAAGTTGCTGACATCGGACAGCAGACTCAGGTCTTGCGATCGCGAGCCTGGGAACGCCTCAAGTTTGAAGTTGAATATGCTCGTCGCCACGGCACTACGGCTAACTCCTATCTCATTCGTGGAAACAAAACGGCCCTTCTCGATCCGCCTGGCGAATCCTTCACGACGATTTACCTAGAAGCACTACAACAGCAAATCGACCCCAAGGACATCAGCTACATCATCACCAGCCATGTCAATTCCAACCGCATGGCGACCCTGAAGCAATTGCGAGAACTTGCTCCCCAGGCCATCTTTGTCTGTTCGCGGCCAGCTGCTAATACGCTTAAAAATACTGCGATCGTCCCAGAGGAATCTCTATACCCAGTGCGCTCTGGCGACAGTTTAGAGTTGGGACAAGGCCATCGGCTGGAGTTTATCACCGTCCCGACACCTCGCTGGCCAGATGGATTGTGCACTTACGATGCAGCAACAAAAATTCTCTACAGCGATAAACTGTTTGGTGCCCATATCTGTAGTGAAGCCCTGTGGGATGAGAGTTGGCGTCAGCTAGAGGCAGATCGCCGCTACTATTTTGATTGTCTGCACGCGCTTCAGGCTCGCCAAGTTGAAACGATGTTGAATCGCTTAGAGCCGTTTTCTCTACAGTGTATTGCCCCTGGTCATGGGCCACTGGTACGCTACAGCCTCAGTCGGTTGTGTCAGGATTATCGCCAATGGTGCCAGCAGCAAATTCATCGGACGCTGCGAGTGGCGCTGTTGTACACCTCAGCTTATGGCAACACCGCTAAAGTTGCTGATGCGATCGCGAAAGGTCTGATTGCAGCTGATCTAGCAGTCGAATCGATCAACTGCGAATTCACCAGTCCTGACGAAATTGCCCAAACGGTTAAAGCCTGCGATGGCTTCATCATCGGTTCACCTACATTGGGAGGACATGCTCCGGTGCAAATTCAAACGGCTTTAGGTACTATTTTGGCGAATGTTTCCAAGACAAAACCCGCTGGTGTGTTCGGTTCCTATGGTTGGAGTGGAGAAGCGATCGACCTGTTGGAACAGAAATTGCGAGATGCGGGCTATCGATTCGGGTTTGAGCCTATCCGTGTGCGCTTTACCCCAAATCAAACTGCTTTAACAGACTGCGAAACTGCTGGAACGCAATTTGCTCAACGACTTCGTAAGCGATTAAAACAGCAGGTCTCTCGCCAAGCGATAACCACCGCGCAAGCTGATCGGACTGCTCAGGCAATAGGGCGCATTATCGGATCGCTTTGTGTCGCAACAGTTCAGCAGGACAATATTTACAGCGGCATCTTAACCACCTGGATTTCTCAAGCCAGCTTTAGCCCACCGGGTCTGATGCTAGCGCTACCATCTCACGAATCCGCATTTGGCAATTTGCAGCCAGGTCAATCCTTGGTCCTCAACATTCTGAAAGAAGGACGCACTGTTCGACGTCATTTTACGCACCAGCAAGCGACTCAATTCACTGACTGCCCATTAGCGACTCAAACATCTGAAAACGGCGGTCTGATTATCGCCGATGCCCTCGCCTATCTGGAATGTACGGTTGAATCGGTCACATCCACTGGAGATCATCAACTCATCTATGCCAAAGTTCTCACAGGCAACCTGCTAGAAGCGGACGGCATGCCAGCCCTGCAGCATCGTAAATCGGGCAGTCAATATTAGAAGGACGACTGTGCGATATTTCTCATGTCTTGCTTTTATGAATGAGAAATATCGCTACAATCGACGGGGTTGAACAACATCACCATCTATGACAGAACAGGCGAAGATCGGCATTATCGGTGGCAGTGGTCTCTACAAAATGGAGGCACTCACTGATATTGAAGAAGTTCAGATAGAGACTCCCTTTGGCAGTCCTTCGGATGCCTTGATTATGGGCACTTTAGAAGGGACACGGGTGGCGTTTCTAGCCCGTCATGGGCGCAATCATACGCTGATGCCTTCCGAGTTGCCTTTCCGTGCCAACATCTACGCAATGAAATCGGTTGGAGTTGAGTATCTGATTTCGGCCTCTGCAGTCGGTTCCCTGAAGGAAGCGGCTAAGCCGTTAGACATGGTAGTGCCTGATCAATTCATCGATCGCACTAAAAATCGCGTCTCCACCTTCTTTGGTGATGGCATTGTGGCACACATCTCCTTTGGCGATCCGGTCTGTTCTGCCCTCGCAAAAGCGATCGCGGATGCGGTGTCTAGCCTCGATTTACCAGATGTTTCCCTGCATCAAGGGGGGACCTACGTCTGCATGGAGGGACCCGCCTTTTCGACCAAAGCGGAGTCCAATCTTTATCGCAGCTGGGACGCCACGGTGATTGGGATGACGAACTTACCAGAAGCTAAGCTGGCGCGGGAAGCCGAAATTGCCTACGCCACGCTTGCGTTGGTCACCGATTACGACTGCTGGCATCCAGACCATGACAGCGTCACGGTCGAAATGGTCATCGGCAATCTGATGAAGAACGCCAAGAATGCTCAAGACGTCATCCGGGCCGCAGTGCGTATCTTGGCAACTGAAGCCCCCAAATCTGAAGCCCATGATGCCCTGAAGTACGCCATCATCACACCGCTCGACAAGGCTCCTCAAGCCACATTGGATAAGCTCGGTTTACTCCTCAAGAAGTACCGCTAGGACAAGCAAAGACAATGGCAGCAGGATGAGCATCAGATAGTTGCCATAGAAAACCCCAACAAAATCGAAATGGTTGTATGGATGAGACGTAGCCCGATGCAGTGATACCCACGCCTTTGTCAGTGAGTCATTAGGCGACGCCAGCGTCCAGGAATTTTCGGGCTGCGGCAACTCCAGCCGCAATGTCCCATCCAGGAACCACAGCTTCCAGAATGACATCCGTAACGTCTGCATCAGCAGCAACCAGGGTAGAGAGCGCTTCGGGATTGGGAGGCTTCCCCTTTAAACCTGGCGCATCCATAGCGAACTGACTCAACACCTGAGTGCTACTGATACTGCAAGCTTCAAGCAAATTCACCTGCTCAAATCCATCGTGTGGGTCGTATGCAGCACGCTGCCACTGATTACCATCCCAGCCATAGATGAAGCCAATCCATGCCCCAAAAGGGGGCAGTTCTAAATCTAGGCTCCACCAGTCAGGAGCATTAGTTAGAAGGTCGGTCTCTTCCTTATCGAAATACTCGGCGGCTTCACCGAAGTAGGTGTCTGAGTATTCGTGGTCATGCCCCAACAGAACAGCTCTTCCTTTGTCTTGAAAACGCAGACAAGCCCAGTTGCCGCCACCATCGTGATACAGCCACTGGTTAGGGGTAGCGCAAACGTCGTTGCCCCAGCCTCGGGAAGTTAACACTGCCGCCATGGCAGCCCAACCACCTCGTAATGACAGGGGGGCTGGTAGATCCAGTCTAATTAGGGAGATGTTCTCTTTAATTGATGTCGTTGATTAGAGGGTTAAGGCCAACAGTATAGCTGTTGCCAGTTGAAATGCTCTTCTTTCCCCGATTTCCCCACCTCTAATCCCCACTCCCATTGAACTGTACTGACGTTACCCGATAGGCGCAACGTCGGGAACCTTCAAGAATATGCTCTGTGCGCTCAATGTCGACATGTTCTCCTAGTACAGCCTGAAAGACTTCCAGTTCCCTAGAACATAATCCAGTGCATGCTTCTGCAGCGGCACAAATAGGACAGTGATTTTCAACAAGCAAGATCGAACCATCTGCTTGAGGCAGCACATCGGCCATGTATCCCTCGGTGGTGCGGATATCAGCCAGTGTTTCCAACTGCGCTTGTAAAGAGTTTTGCTCCTTCATCTGGGAGCGATAGGCATCAAGCTGTTCTCGGGTACGGATATCAAGCAGGCGGTTCAACCCTTCTTCGCCAAACGCTTCACTGACAGATTGAATCAGGCTGAGGGTTAGCTCAGCATAACCTTCTGGAAAAAAGCGATCAGCGGCAGCAGTCAAATGCCACAGTTTAGCGGGTCGCCCCATAGGACGAGCTTCTTCCTGATAGGCCACTAAGGCTTCATCTTGCAAAGCATAGAGGTGTTGCCTCACCGCCATTGCCGAAATACTAAGCTGCTCTGCAATGGCATGGGCATCCATCGCACCGGATTGCTTTAGCAAATGGACGATCGCCCGTTTAGTGCGAGGCTCATTCTTTTTGCTGCGCTTTGTATTAGTCGACTTGGACTTTTTAGGTGATTTAGATGCCATGGCTACATTCTAAAGAAAAGTCTTTACAAAGTCGAGGCAGAAGGCTAGATTACTTTCTAAAGGATTTTCTTTACTAAGTTGATTGGGCTATCAACGACCAGTACACAAGGGGATTGCCAATGAGAAAAGGACTAGGGGATTCGCTCAGTCCAGAAAACATGATGCCTGCACCGGCAGACATTGGGGTCCAGGACGAAGGAGGTTGAGAAAGATGCGTTTTACTGCTTGGTGGCCTCAACTGAGTCCACAGGTCTGGATACTTGTAGCGGGGCGGTTTCTCTCGCAAATTGGCTCTGGAATAGTGCTGTTTTATGTCCCTATTTATTTCGTTAACCAGGTGAGGTTATCGGCGGCCCAGGTTGGTTTGGGCTTAAGTAGTGCAGCAATGGCTGGTGCAGTCGGCTTTTTTCTGGCCGGCGCAATAACCGATTCTCCGCGATGGGGGCGTCGCCGCACGCTCATGCTCTCCTGCGTTATTTCTGTGTTTGCGGATGGGGTGTTTTGGTTTGCCCAAAGTCTGCCGTTACTGATCTTAGCCAGCGTATTGATGGGGTTAGGGGATAGTCTCTATTGGCCGGCATCCGGTGCTGCCATTACGGATGAATCACCCGATCATCAGCGGGAAGAAGCCTTTGCCGTTTCGGGTTTAGCAGATGCTTTAGGGTCGGGATTAGGCATCGTTCTGGGTGGACTGCTAATTGCGACTGCCAATGGTTATCGATTGTTGTTTGTTGTGGATGGCGTCACATTCTTGATGTTTTTGGGGGTGCTGACTGTCATGGTCAAAGACACTTATGTTCAGCCTTCTCAAAATGCAACTCATAGCGGTTTCAAAGCATGGAGATTAGCATTACTGGACCCTGTATTTTTGGGGTTTGCGATCGCGAATATCTTGTTTACGACTTACATCAATCTGATGGAAAGTACGCTACCCCTATACCTCACGAATTTTGTCCAACCCTCCTCGTGGCTAAGCCTAACGCCAGAGAATATCGGCATTCTTTTTTCAGTCTACGTGTTGATAGTGGCCGTGCTGCAAGTGCCTGCCGTTCGCGTCTTACAACGCTATCAGCGTGCGTCTGTCTTAATCCTATCGATGATGTCGTGGGGCGCTGGCTTTCTCTTAATCTGGCTGGTCGGTTGGGGTGCTGGATGGCAGCTTATTTTGATTGTGTTGGCGATCGCAATATTGGCGATCGCGAATGTTATTTACAACCCCTTTGCCGTGGCTCTGGTAACCGAATTAGCTCCCAAGCCCTCTCTTGGCATTTACTTATCGCTAAATGCTCAATGTTGGACAGTTGGTTACTTAATTGGCCCGTTGGTAGGAGGGTGGGCACTGACTCAAGGTGAAACAACAGCCCATACACTTTGGGCTGTTGTTTCTTTCAGTACGCTGATTGGAGCACTTGTTCTCAAGCAGCTTGCCAAGTTCCACAAGAAGGACCTTGCTTCGAAGCAAAACATCGAACCGCTTGACTACCATTCCTATTCAGACTGATCCCAGTCAGCAGTATTGATTTCATCTATCAGCACATCATCTTGATTCTTAGCCATTACAGCAAAGGACTCATCCCATCCAGCACGCCAACATTTTGGTGTGCGAATAGTCGACAATCACCCTGTACTCCAATCTCAACTTCTTCATGAATGCCGCTTTGCTCCAAAAGGGAGCGATGTTCAATGGGGTTGTACTTCGAGGTGTAGGGCGGATATCGACTCATCCAGCGGTGAGCCAGCGGTGTGATGCTTGACAACGCGCAAGAAGGCTTCACTCAAACCCTCGATGGTGTCCAAGGCTCTTTTGCGGCCACCCCCCGGTTGGTGAATGCGCTCAGCGCTTGCTCGTCTTGAAGCTCAGCTAGGCCACGACGAACGGGTTTAGCATGACAACCAAACAAGTTTGTGATGTAGCTCATCCCGCCATGGCCTAACTTCAGGGCTTCAATAGCGGCATAGCGACGATCCTTTTCCGACAAGGATTGGTAGTATCTTTGCATCTGCTCTTCAAGCTCGGGAGAATAGCGCTGCATTAGAGGGGAATCCTCAGGAAATGAGACTCATGTACCTTAGTTGCTCACGGCACAACTGAGTACTTTATTTAATCCTCATTCCTTAGCGCATCGCCAGATAGCTCGCCGCCTTGTTTCAACGGAATTAGCGATGGCTATAACTCTTTCTCACCGTGCTCTCAGATGAACTTATCAGAACTTTCAGCGTCAGAATCTATTGTTTAGTCATGGAAAAGCCCCCCAGGGACTCCAAACTGAGCTATTGCTGTTTTCTTGAATATCAGGAGGCCATCATGTCCATCAGAACAATCAGTCGCATCAGCCTTGTTCCACTGCTGGTTGCGCCTTGGGTTCCATTAACGCTGCCACAGGCGGCCAGGGCACAAACTTCTGTAGAGGTTCAGTCAGCCAATGAGATTCAGGTGGTCACTCAAAGTGACGAGACCCTCTACTTCAATACCGACACAACCTATGAACTTCCACTCGCCGTTGCTTCCTCAACGGTTGTTGATGGCCGTTCAATACCTGCAGGAACAATTATTCGAGGACGTTTAGAGCCTGCCTCTGGTGGTCTACGATATGTAGCGACCACTCTTGAAGCGGGCGAAGTCAGTAGATCTTTGAATGCAACATCTGCGGTGCTCGCAGATGTCAAAGATCCCCGAGAAACTTCGGCTGAGTCGATCGCCGGCGATGCTGCAATTGGTGCTGCTGGCGGAGCGGTCATCGGAGCAGTCATCGGCGATGGCGTAGGCCTTTTGGAAATCTTAGGCGGAGCCGCTACGGGGGTTCTAGTGGGCAACGTTACGGCCCAGCGGGTAGTTGTTATTGAGGCTAATGAACCAATCCTATTGCAGATTCAGCCCTAGACAGCCCTAGGTGAAACTTGGGGGTTGATGCAACCAAACGCTAACCCCCTTATCCGAGACTGCCCCGCAACTCCTGTTCTCGCTCGATCGCTTCAAACAGCGCCCGAAAATTTCCCTCGCCAAATCCTTCAGCACACCTAACTCCGGTATGGGTCGTTTGAGACTGTCGCTCGATAAATTCCCAGAAGAAGGTGGCTTCATCAAAAAGCGGTTGAGTGAATGTTTGCAACAGACGGGTGCGGGGCGTTTCAGGAGACCAATCGACGAGAATCTGCTGCTGAGCGATCGCACCCCAATCTTTCGCTTCTTGCCAAAATCCAATCCGTTCCCGCAACTGCTGGTAGTAGATTTCAGGAACGGACAGAAAAGAGAGACCTCTCGTTCTTAATGAAGCAATGGTCTGGACAAGATTGCGGGTTTTGAGCGCGACATGTTGAATTCCTGCACCTCGATGCAGGTCAACAAACTCTTGAATCTGTGAATTGTCAGAGGTCGGTTCGTTGATTGGCAGCGTTGCATTGCCGTGAGGATGCTTGAGCACAATACTCCGGAGACCTGAACGAGGAGTTTCGATCATAAATTGCTGCTGGGGGAGAAAACCCAAGCACTTTTCGTACCAGGCGGCGGCTTGCTTGAGCTGACCCTGTGAAACATTCAAGACCGCATGATCAATGCCCAACCATGGCAACGGCTGAGGTCCCTGCGATGGGCTCCAACTGCGCGACAGGACCTTTTTGAAGGTGTCTTTAGGGTTTTCCAGCAGAGTGTGGACAACACTTCCCCAGCCTTGAATACGGCACCAGCGGAGCGTTCCCCAAGTCGTCTCTAAGAACTGAATGGGCTGCAACAATTTTTCGCCGGCGGCTTGGATGCGTTCGGCGATCGCATCCAAATCAGTTACTCGAAATGCGATGTCTCCAACACCTTCAGAATATCGCTGTAAAAACCTCTGAACCTGAGGATACTCAGCCCTTTCCGAAGACAACAGTACCAAGATGTTGTTGTGTTGAACGACAAACTCTCCGAATCCATGCATAGCTTTATGGGGTATTGGTCGAAAATCTAGCTTCTCGACGAACCAGCTATGCCAAAACTCAGCATTTTTTACAAAGAGGTGCAGATACTCAAAATCCATCCTCTAATCAGCGTCTCCCGACCCTACAAGGGATACTGTAAGCACGGAAACTTGATTTGTGTAGCTGCAGGTGTCTAAATTTATCCAGAAATGGCTGGAAAAGCCCTGCAATGACCCCAACACCATATGTGAAGGCTCTAGCAATAAATTTGAGTAAACCGTTAAGCTGTTGGCAAAGTTATTGACAGATATTTAGATGTCTAAGTCATATACTCCACCCGTGGCTGATCTTCTGACCTATGAGGAGAGTCACTCTGTTCAATCAGGTGAGTGGCCCAACTATATTGAGGCGTTCGGCTTTACTAAGGAGCACATTCCTGAACTACTCAAACTGGTGCAGGATGACATAATCCTGAAACTTTTTTTGGATAAAGAGGAAACTGAGGTCCCTGCCGATATCGATCCGGAGTTGGCTTGGGCGGCCCTGATTCATGCTTGGCGTGCCCTAGCTCAGCTACAGGCGACTGACTTTGTTGATGTTGCAATACAGCTGCTAGAGACTTACCAATTTGAATGGATGATGCAGGAGTTTCCCACAGTCTTTAAGCTAATTGGTCCTTCGGCCATTGAGCCGCTGGCAGCTGTTCTTCAAGACCAATCCAGCGAACGATTCGAGCGTATGACTTACTCAGAAAGTCTGAAGCATATCGGTCAGGAGTATCCTGAGGAGCGCGATCGCTGCGTCACCTACTTGACCAACACGCTAGAAAATCATCAGGACAACGATCCCAGTCTCAATGGTTCGCTAACCTGGTCCCTGATTGATTTGAAGGCAGTTGAGTCAGCAGGTGTTATTGAGGCTGCCTACGCTGCAGAATCTGTTGACGAGATGTTTGCTGGCAGTTGGCCCAACGTTCAAGTCGAATTGGGATTGAAGCAGCGAGAAGAATTTACTGAAGAGGAACTTAAGCCTAAACTTAACCCCGAATTTGAACGAATGAGGGAGATGATCGAAGCCTTTAAGCGATCGCGGAAACCAAGTGCCTTAGAGTTGGGACTACCCGTTGATCCCAGCACCTATTCACTTGACGACCCTTCTGGATTTAAGACGTTGCTGCCTGACACTGCCCGAAAGAACGACAGTAAAAAGAAGGGGTTTGACACAACTCAGAAAAAAGGGAAGAAAAAGGGCAAAAAGAAGCGGTAGCGTGTGCGACGGAGTTGATCAAAAGTAAACAGCCCAGCCATAGCGGATGCCTTTAAGTCAACTAAGTCAACCACACCCCATTCCCCACACCCCACTCCCTTCTCCCCACATCCCACTCCCCCAAAAAACTGAGATGTACTCCAAGCTGCACAGGGCTATACTCTGAACGGGATAGAGAGTGGTATCTCGTTCTTTACGGTGAGGGGGGACTAGGCAGGATGGACACAACTCGGCAATCAAGTGAAGCAATCTTGCAGGCACTGCGATCGCAGGTCAAGTCAGATTTAGAGGTTTCATCACCGCCGTCTCGTTGGAAAATCGAGAACAGCGAGGAACTCTATCGCATTCAAGGATGGGGCGATCCCTATTTTTCGATCAATGCGGCAGGCCATGTGACCGTCTCACCTCGGGGTGATCGCGGTGGTTCCCTCGATCTGTATGAATTGGTTGAGTCCTTAAAAAAGCGAAATTTGGGACTTCCAATTCTCATTCGCTTTTCGGATATTTTGGAAGACCGGATTCAGCGGCTAAACGCCTGCTTTGCCAAAGCGATCGCCCGCTACAGCTATGAGGGCGTCTATCGTGGCGTCTTTCCCGTCAAATGCAATCAGCAGCGTCACTTGATCGAAGACTTGGTGCGATTTGGCAAGCCTCACCAGTTTGGCTTAGAAGCCGGATCTAAGCCTGAGTTACTCATTGCTTTAGCCACCCTCGATAACCCTGGTTCTCTCCTCATTTGTAACGGCTACAAAGATCCGGAGTATATTGAGACTGCTATGCTGAGCCAGCGGCTAGGCCATACGCCCATCATTGTTCTGGAGCAGGTGGATGAAGTGGATCTGGTGATTGAGGCCAGTCGCCGCCTGAATATTCGACCAGTACTTGGGGTGCGGGTAAAACTGAGCAGCAAAGGGATTGGACGCTGGGGTGGATCCGCAGGCGATCGCGCTAAATTCGGTCTTGCCATTCCTGAAATTCTGAGTGCCGTTGAGCGCCTACAGCAGGCCGACATGCTGGACTGCTTACAGCTGCTACATTTCCATATTGGCTCTCAGATTTCGGCCATCAGTGTTATTAAAGATGCTCTGCGAGAAGCCTGTCAGGTTTATGTCGAACTGGTCGGTCTGGGTGCCAAAATGGGCTACCTGGATGTCGGTGGTGGCTTGGGTATCGATTACGACGGCTCTAAGACCAACTTCTACGCTTCCAAAAACTACAGCATTCAAAATTACGCCAATGATGTCGTTGCGGAGGTCAAGGAAGCGTGCTCAGCCCGAGAAATTCCAATGCCGACGCTGATTAGTGAAAGCGGACGGGCGATCGCCTCTCACCAGTCTGTTCTCGTATTTGATGTCCTCGGCATGAGTGATAGACCTGGTTTAGACTCCATTGAGCCGCCCTCTGAGGACGATCATGCTCTCCTACGAGAACTGTACGACACCTACGATTCAGTTCACCTCAAGAACTATCAGGAGGCATATCACGATGCGGTTCAATTTAAGGAAGAGTCGATTAGCCTGTTCAATTTTGGTTACCTCAGTCTGACTGAACGGGCTAAAATTGAGCGCCTGTACTGGGCTTGCTGTCGTCGCATATTAGACTTAGTCCGTAACGAGGACTACGTGCCCGACGATCTGGAAGATTTAGAAAAGAGCCTCGCGTCTATCTACTATGTCAATCTATCGGTTTTTCAATCCATGCCAGACACGTGGGCAATTGATCAGCTTTTTCCGATCATGCCCATTCACCGATTGGATGAGGAACCTACGAATCGGGGCACTCTGGCTGACTTAACTTGCGATAGCGACGGCAAGATCGATCAGTTTATTGACCTCCGTGACGTAAAACCCGTATTGGAATTGCATTCCGTGACTCCCGACAAACCTTACTATTTGGGCCTGTTTTTAGGGGGCGCCTATCAGGAAATCATGGGTAATCTACACAATCTGTTTGGCGATACGAATACTGTTCACATTCACATGACGCCCAAGGGATATCACATTGAGCATGTGGTGAAGGGTGACACCATGACCCAGGTGCTTGGCTATGTGCAGTATGATTCTGAGGATTTGGTTGAAAACATCCGTCGTCGTTCAGAGCGAGCCCTTCAGGATGGCACTATCACCATTGAAGAAGCCCAACTTCTGCTACAGCATTATGAACATAGTCTGAATCACTACACCTATCTGGCTGCCGATTGAAAAATGTTTCATCGGGAATCATGAAGCTGAAATGGGAAGTCAGGTAAAGGAGCACACAGACAACCTCGCATCTATATACCTGCCATGACCTCCCAAAACTATCCTCGCTACTTTGAGAATGCAGAAAATATTGCTCTGCCTGCAGGGAGTGAGCGCTACGAACCTCATACGGCTTGGTGGCTAGCTCAATGTTCGAGATTAGCTTATGACTCGAAACTTAATATTGCTAATAACTTGCAGCAAGTAGGATTTGACCGTGTTTTCTACTTTGATATGCGCGGCACCCAAGGCTTTTTGGCCATTCATCCCGGTGATGGACACGAGTTTGCCGTTCTAGCATTTCGGGGTACGGAGAAAAATTATATCGACATCCTGACGGACATCTTTATTCTCAGGACCAAGCTACCGGATGTGGAAGGTAAAGAATATGGTGAGGGGCCTCTCTTTGCTCATGCAGGTTTCTTACGAGCGTTTCAAGCCGTTTGGGGAACTGCTTTGCCAAACGCTATCAGAGACCAGATGAATGAGGCTGAATGGATTGGTGCTCGCGGTGTGAGCGACATTATTCAGGAGAAAATTGAGGATCCCCGAACGCCTCTCTTTGTAACGGGGCATAGTTTAGGCGGGGCGATCGCAACCCTTTCCGCCTATCATGCACTGCCCTATCACCCCAGCGTTTACCTCTACACATTTGGTAGTCCCCGGGTGGTCAATGCGTTATTGGGCAAAAAGATCGATGCCGTTCTGGACACCCGATCCTATCGATGTGTATACGGGGACGATATTGTGCCTCGGGTCCCTCCGCTGTTCAACTACACACACATTAACCAAGTGGTGTATTTTGATCCTGTACAGGGACGCATGTCCAACAAAAGCACTATGCGGAATGACCTTCTTGTCATTTTAATGCTGCATCTGGATGCCCTGTTATTTTTCCTAACTCTCAAGGCTCGCAAGCCGAAGACGACCCTAGCGCACGCGATCGCGGCCTACATCAGAGCGGTTGAACGGGAACCGTTGAAGCCAAGAGTGCCCTCTCGATGAGCGGGTTTAGGGCGAGAAATGTAGTTTGGGGTGGCAGCCATAGTGGAGCAACCACTGAGCAATGCAGGCGATCGCGGTCGTTTGGGTTGACTTGGCAGACATATCGGCTGTGAATAGCTGACGTCCAATTGTCTGGTCAGGAAATTGCCAGAGATCTAAATGCTCCACGGCTGGATCGGCATAAAAGCTTTCCAGACCTGCCCCTAGCATGGCTGAACTCCAGTGAGTGAAATAATCGTGGCTGACGCGATGAAACGGGAAGTCGCCAACCTGGGGCACGCCCCAGCCATCGATCGCAATCATTGCGGCAACACGGCGTCCCTGCCCTCGCCACAGATTGGCTGCCGCAGTTGCCCCCACCACTCCAGCACTAAAGCCAATCAGAAATAGGGGCTCTCTAGGCGGTGCCATTGCCTGCACATAAGACCAGACGGCAAGACCATCAAAGGGCACATAGCGCTGAGTTGGAAGAACACGACAAGCTTCAGTCTGGTTACCTGGAACGAATTCTTCGGCCAGTAATGCTTTCTGCAAGACTGTGATGAAGCGATCGCTCAACAATTCATCGTGAACACCCGGACAAATAATGAGTGCCATTTCCTCTCCCCCCCTTCTATCGCTTTAGCCATCTAGGCTTGTGTATCTAAAACATTTAGATTCTTAGCCCATAGTCCAGATGGCTCGCCGTCCTGCCCTAACGGAACTAGCGACGGCTATAGCTGCGCAACACTATCTGCCCGAACAGCCCAACAAAAACAGCCCAACGTGTCATTGATTTGTCCTTTTTATTCTTGAACATCCTCAATGGCTTAAGGGCAACATAGACTGAATGGTGTCTTCCTAGCCCCTGGTACGCCTATGCTGGTACTTAAAGAATGGATTCAAGCGTTTCGTAAGAAGTACCTTACCGAAGGGCGTCGCGTATCGCCTCAAGCGCTGAAGCATATGTCTGAGAGTCTATTCGATGAGGCTAGACCCGGCAATAGCTTTAAGGTTTTGACCCTGGGGGCCTGTGTAATTGCAACTTTCGGCTTGCTGGCTAATAGTACGGCTGTGATTATTGGGGCTATGCTCATTGCGCCGCTGATGCTGCCTATTCGGGGACTGTCCTTTGGCATTTTAGAAGCTGATCGAGACCTAATCCGTACTAGCATTCGCGCCATTTGTATTGGCACGGCTTTGGCGATCGCTGTATCAATGCTGCTAGGAATGATGGTCAACCTTTCAAACTACGGCAGCGAAGTTTGGGGACGTACTCGTCCTACTTTGTTGGATTTGGGAATTGCCATCACGGCGGGTGCGCTAGCGGGGTTTGCCAAAATTGAGACTAAGCTGTCGAGTTCACTGGCAGGAACAGCGATCGCGGTCGCTTTGATGCCGCCTCTATGCGTGGTGGGTTTATGGTTGGCAAAGTTTGAATTTCAAACTGCGCTGGGTGCCATGCTGCTTTATATCACTAACCTGTTGGGAATCACATTGGCTTGTATGGTGGCTTTCCTTTGGGCAGGCTATTCTCCTCTAGACCGGGCGCGTCGTCCCCTTAGTCTCACGCTTGCCTTGACAGCTGTGTTGCTTGTACCACTAGGATTTACCTCATACAAGCTCATTCGACAGGATCGATTGGAGTCCAACCTCAGGCGAGCACTTCTAGATAGGACAATTACCTTTCAGCGCCTAAGACTTGTCGCCATGGAAACTGACTGGTTCCTCGATCCTCCCGCCGTCAACCTGACCGTCTACGCCACGGCTCCTGTAACCCCCGTTCAAGTCGATCTATTGGAAAAGTTTGTCGCCGATGAAATGGGGCGTCCCTTTCGCCTTGTGTTCGAGGTCAGCCGATTGGAAGAAGTCACCAGCACCCCGGTCAGTTCAATGGACGAAGGCAGCAGCATTGAGAGTCCCAACCGTTGGGAAGAAAATTAAAGCTCTAATCGTCGTAAAGTGCATTCAAGCCAATAATGCACCGCAGCCTCAATGGGTAAGTCATTTCACCAGAAACCAAATTCCCAATCAGCAGATGATTGTCAGTTGTTCGGGAATCCGCTTCATGATACGGGCATCATCTCAGACGATTAACGAAGCGAATTTCTATACTGGTTGATGTAGAAAAGACTGGAGAGTCTAAAATCTGTTACCTCCAATCTACTGCTGGAAAATTGGGCGGATGATAGCGATCGCCATGCCTTGCTATCTGCCTGCATTAAAACTACGCAAGGAGTCGGTATGAGCCAAAACACCGCTGTGATGAAAGCCGTTGAGTCTTTGGGCTATCGCGTTACGGTTGGCGATGTGGCGGCTCAGGCAGGACTTGACCTGAATATGGCCCAGCAAGGATTGAATGCCCTTGCTGCCGATACTCAGGCTCACTTACAGGTTTCCGATGCGGGCGAGATTGCCTACGAGTTCCCTAAAAGTTTTCGCGCTATTCTCCGCAACAAATATTGGCGCATTCGGTTTCAGCAGACGTGGGAGCGCGTCTGGAGCGTTCTGTTCTACATCATCCGAATTTCTTTCGGCATTCTGCTGCTACTTTCGATTGTGGTCATTATGGTTGCGATCGCTATCCTACTCATTGCGTTGTCATCAGCCTCTCAAAAAGATGATGACCGAGGGGGTGGCTTTGGCGGTGGTGGCATGATCTTCATCCCCCGCTTCTGGATTGGTGACCTATATTGGCTTTTCAATTACGACACACGCTACGGACGTCGTCGTCAGCGGGTTAGCCGTGGAGGTTCCAGAGGCCGCGCCGACGATAGCAACATGAATTTCCTGGAAGCGATCTTCTCCTTCCTATTCGGTGATGGAAATCCCAATGCTGATTTGGAGGAGCGTCGCTGGCAAGAAATTGGCACCGTGATTCAGAACAATGGTGGTGCGATCGTCGCTGAGCAGATTGTTCCTTATTTAGATAATGTTGGCGAGGGCTGGGCTAAGGAAGATGAAGATTATGCTTTGCCTGTCTTAACTAGATTCAACGGCATCCCTGAAGTCAGTCCTAAAGGCGACATCATCTACCACTTCCCTGAATTACAGGTGACAGCTCGTGATCGGGGGCGGTTAGCCGTTCCTGCTTATCTCAAAGAGATTCCTCAAAAGTTCAGTGAGGCTAGCAGCGGACAGATTGCTGGAGCAATCGGTTTAGGGATTTTCAACTTCGTCGGTGCACTAGTGCTGGGTGGACTCTTACAGGATCAGTCTGTTGTCGCTGAACTGGGCGGCTTCATTGCCTTCGTCAACGGTATTTATTGGATCTTGTTAGGATACGGCACTGCATTTTTGAGTATCCCAGCCATCCGCTATTTCTGGGTTCAGCGTCGGAATGCTGCGATCGCCCACCGCAACGAAGAGCGGCAAGAACGGGCAATGGCCCTCAACGCTGCTGGTCCTGAACTTCATGAGAAGATCGACTTCGCTCGTCAGTTTGCCGCTCAAACAGTAGTGACTGAGGCTGATCTGGCCTACACTACGGCTAAGGATTTGACTGAGCAAGAATACGAACAGCGCGAAAAGCTGGATGCTGAGTGGCAGAAGCGCCTAGAGGCATCGGATGGTGGAACTTTGTAGGCATGCCTTATGGCGAGTTGATGAGATTGAGGCGTCCTTGTTCTTTATTCTTTCAATGCTGAACTGTAGCTGTCGCTGATTTCGTTAGGACAAGACGGCAAGTCATCTGGCTATGTGCTGAGGCCCCGGAGACTACTGGATGCACAAGCCTAGATGACGCTAAAGCTGTAATTTGCTGTCAAATTGAATAGCGGCACTCTAGTGAGTATTGATTCAGACAAAGCTAGAGCTGAAGTTCTGCCAAGATGCTGAGAGAGCGACTTCAAAGAACAGTTGATGTCAGCTTCGTTGCATTAATTGAAAACCTAACAGCTGTAAATTTATACATCTTTTGATGTACTGATATTTTCTGAGATGTATGCGTTTCGATTTAATCGCTTTTTCTTTCGTTCCGCAGCTGCTAAACTCAGCACAATTTTTCTCTTAGCGATCGCATACGTTCATAAGTAGCATTTCTTCACAAAGCTGAAGTTGTTGCGTTAGGTTTGGCGAGGATTGACTATCCTGCGATGTGTAGGGTTTCTCATTAACTTCAGCCCTTTATGCTGCTCTATGGATCTCATAAAAAAAGCTGAATTTTCGTCTCCAAATTGACTTGTTACCTACAAAATTGATCAAGATATTCTGTGTTCTGGAAACGCTTTTGCCACTCTATCAATGCTGGACAGCATGTTAGTCAGCTATGACACAATCTCTTATGACAGAACAGACTTCTACCTCAGCGGATTCTCAAGCCTGTCGAATTCCGATTGTTAAATCTCACAGGGATTATCAGGTCTTTCGTATTCATCCAGACGATCGCAACCGATTAGCGTTGGTGTTCGATCCCAAAACAGCCGATGTTTCGCTGACCTATTGTGTAGAAATCTTCGATGTTGGCGGCAAAACTCCCTCTCACCATCACCGTGCTGCTGTTGAAATGTTTTACGTAATCAAGGGAGAAGGAGAAGCGGTTTGTGATGGTAAAGTGGTGCCTCTACGGACGGGGGATAGTATTCTCATTCCTAACAGTGGCATTCATGAAGTTCGCAATGTGGGCAGCGATCGCCTCTACATGCTTTGCATCATGGTACCTAATGAAGATTTTGCCGAGTTGATTCGGAATGGTGTCCCTGACGAGCTTGATGAAGAAGATCTACGGGTATTGAATCGAACCGATGTTCTAACGGCTTGTTGATTATGTTGAGATGAAAACAGGATTGACTCTATTGTTCTTCTGTAATGCGATGAAGAATCTGTGACATGGCCTCTAGCGCTGCAACATCAACCGAAATGTCTGTCATTCCTTGCCGAATAGTCGCTTCAACGGAACTGGGGTGCAGTATAGGTGAAACACCACACAGCTGACAGGGAATGTCTAGACTGCGAGCGTGTTGAATGAGTTGAGCGATCGCCATTTCAACAGCTGGGTGAACTACATCGAAATACTCCGAAAAAAGACCTTGGTCTCGATCAATTCCCAGCAGGAGTTGAGTGAGGTCATGGGAGCCGATGGCGATGCCTTGAACACCCGCCGCTACATAGCGAGGGAGTAGAAAAAGTACTGAAGGCACTTCTGCCATGATCCATAGCTTAAAATGCTCGCTCTGATCGAGACCAGCTGCTTGTATGAGGTTCTTGCAGTCAATAAATTCTTCCACTGTGCGGACAAACGGCAGAATAACGTGCAAATTATCGTATCCCTCGTTCTGCAATCTGTTCAGAAGTTCGAGTTCCAGTTGAAAGAAAGCCGGATGCTGACGGTAGCTGAAGGCTCCCCGTAGTCCAATCATGGGATTCGATTCAACTGCGGGAGCACCCGTAAGTTGAGCAAACTCGTTTGAGCGAATATCTAAAGTTCGGTATCTTACAGGGCGAGGAAAAAAGGCTTGTAGAATAGGACGAAGCTGTTCCAGGAGGCGCTGTATCAAGATCTCCTGTTGCTCGGCTTTGATCCACTGATAAGGATGCTGGCGGTCTAGCACCGACATCATCAGCCATTCTGATCGCAATAGCCCAACACCTGCAACAGGCAGTGATGCAATTGCGGCTACAGTGTCAGGTTGACTTAGATTCAGCCAGATTTTAGTTTGATCAGCCCTATTCAAAGCCGACGATGGTGGCGCAAAGGTCGCCGTTGCAGCCCATGTTTCCTCTGATAAAACAGATCGGGTTTCTATGAGACCGCGATCGCCATCTAAACGTAAGATATCGCCCGTGTGAAAGCGTTCAGTGGCTTGAGGCATACCGACAATGGCGGGTAAACCTAACTCTCTGGCAAGCACAGCAGCATGACTAGTCAAACCACCCCTTTCAGAGACAATACCAGCGGCTGTCTTCAGAAGCGGCAACCACTCCGGCAGCACTTCTGATGCCACCACAATATGCCGATGAGCCGAGGTTGGAAGAGGGCTATCTGTTTTGAGGACAAGCGCAATTCCTTCACTTTTGCCGCCAGAGGCAGCGTAACCCGAAGCTGGGTGACGAGTTTGGTTCACCGATGTTGAAGGGGGCGGGGCTACCATCGGCCACCAGCCAGCCCAGAGCACCTGCAGCGTGTCGCCTGAGTCCGTCAAACTCCAGCCGACACGCAGGGTGCGATCTGACCAGCTATTTAGCCGCTTGGCTAACGTCCACAGCTGTGCTGCTGTCGTCTCATTAACGATCTCCAAAGCGGTTTGTGTTTGTGGGCGAGTTACCCAGCAGTTGTTAGACGAATAGATAGACAGAGCATGATTGGCAAGATGATAGCTTTGCTCTTGATATCCTGCTTGCCATTTGAAACGAGGAGAGTCGGGTAAACGCCCCCGAAAGGTATCGGGGTAGCATTCTGCGATCGCTTCCGGTAAACCACACACCGCCTCAAGCACCATCTGATTAGCTTGAACGGTCAGCGTACCGGATAATACTGTTGGATCTATCCGCTGAACAACAATCGCCACCTCTATTTCGCTTGGATGATCGGGAGGCGTAACCGAATGGGTTTGGCTCCATCTGTTCCAAAATGTCAGACTTTTAGCATTCAAAACCGAGAGCCAAAGCCGTTTGACAGCGGTATTCAGAGCCTCAGGCTCTGCCCAACACAAAGGAGCTTCCAACATTTGCGTGAAGGGGATTGTAGGCATATCGTTGCCAAACCACAACGAGGGCCAAAGCCGCACGACTGTCCCTTCAACTCCAAGCAGTGACTCAGGCCAGGGAAGGCTCAGTGACAAGTTCAGTAGGGGATGCTGAAGTCGCCTAGCCAAGTGCGACACAGAATATTCCTTAGACTGCCAAAGTAGATGGGGCCAGTCTGCATAAAGGGGTTCGCGGGCAGTCAGCTTTTGTAATGTCTTCCGAAACTCTGCGGCGGGGACAATCCAACTGTCTGGTATCGACTGTCCTTCCCGCTGAAGCTGATGTAGCAAGTGGGCCATTTCCCCTATTTGCTGAGGGGTATCATCTGCGATCGCTTTGAGCGGATGGAACGAGATCATGAAAATCCAGAAGAAGGACCGATATGGATTAGCAGCGATAGGCCTGAAGCATGGCGATGTTGTTCACTGTTCGCAAATGTGTGGCTGGACCAGCGAAGTTGCTTAAGTCTAAAAGCGAACTAGAGAAAACCTGGAAAGATTTCTCATTGTTTTCACCCTGTCACATCAAGAAAATATATGGAAACAATAGATACACCGAAGTGGGCCTTTGAAATTTTTGTAAAACAACCCACAGCCATTGCTGCCTGTTAGCTGGACGAGGTTCATGACACTAACACGTGATTTTCTATCTCAAAAGGTTAGTCAGAGATGGTGCGAATTTGAATCTGACTGTGTTCAGTCCCATGCTGATTCATCCCACAGAACTTAGAGCTGTAACGCCGTTCTCTGTTGAATCAGTTCACAGAGAATCATGCATCTTCACCAAAGCAGGATTACCAAAATGTTGATTCGATCTCTTAAGGGCCTATCAGATTTATTCTTGCATCAAAATTGTCCTTTGTGCGATCGCTCCGCCCCCACAGAACTTTGTACCAGCTGTTGGCGGCAGATCCAACAATGCGCTCAGGCTCAACCCGCATCTACCACGCCGGACGCATTGGTGTTGTTTGCTTGGGGCGATTATCGAGACGGCCTAAAGCAAGCGATCGCAGCACTGAAGTACGACAATAATCCGCAGTTGGCGATGCCGTTGGGGAAGGCTTTGGGCCATCATTGGCAGCAGTTTCCTATCCAGTTGCAGCGATCGCCTCTGGTGGTTCCAATTCCGATGCATCGTGCGAAACAGCGAAAACGAGGATTTAATCAGGCAGAGCTGCTGGCAAGGGCTTTTTGTGAGCAAACAGGATTACCTTTGCACACCACAGGTCTGATTCGCCGGGTTGCCACCGTGCCCCAGTTCAGTCTAGGTCTGCAAGAGCGACAGCAAAATTTGGCAGGGGCTTTTGCTCTGGGTCCAGCTTTTTTGCGGAGACCTCCCCAACGACCAGTGCTGCTGCTAGATGACATCTACACTACGGGAACGACGGTCAAGATTGCGGCAGCAGAGTTACGACGACACCGTATATCTGTTTGTGGTGTTGCGGTGATTGCAAGAACCCTGTTTGAGACGGAGGGAAAGGACAGGTGAAGCATGAATTCACGCTTCATACAAAGTAGGCTTTGGCGTGGATAAGTGATCTGGAACGGCATGGCTACAACTTTATTAAGAGGGGCTTTAACCTACACCGCTCCTAGCCATGACAGAACAAGTGATAGAGGCTATAGTTTGCTCCATTGCTTCTTTCTGTTCCCATGACTTCTTTATTGCTGCGTCAAGGTCGTTTAGTGACAGATCCCGAAGCCACGGTTGATGTGGCAATTCAAGACGGTGCGATCGCTGATATTGGCCCTCATCTGGATGTTTCTTCTGATCAGGTCATCGACCTAGAGGGAAGGCTCATCAGTCCGCCGTTCGTAGAATCTCACATTCACCTGGATTCGGCATTGACGGCAGGTCAACCGCGATGGAATCAGAGCGGCACGCTATTTGAGGGCATTGAAATTTGGCGAGAACGGAAGCAATCGTTGTCGATTGAGGATGTGAAGGAGCGGGCGATCGCTGCGTTGAAGCTTCAAGCTAGCCAAGGCGTATTGTTTGTTCGCAGCCATGCTGATGTCAGTGAACCGACTCAAACTCCTCTTAAGGCTCTACTAGAGGTCCGCGAAGCGGTTAAAGATTGGCTTACATTACAAGTGGTTGCCTTTCCCCAAGACGGCATCTACAGCGGAACTGGCAATGCTGAACGGCTGCGAGAAGCGCTTGAACTTGGAGCTGATGTTGTGGGCGGCATCCCTCACTACGAGCTGACACGGGAGGATGGCGTCAGGTCTATTCAATACGTTTTCGATTTAGCCCAGCAATATGACCGACTCATCGATATTCACTGTGACGAAATCGACGATGAGCAATCTCGGTTTTTGGAAGTAGTGGCAGCAGAAGCCATCCGCCGAAATATGGGAGAGCGAGTAACCGCTAGTCATACAACGGCATTCGGTTCCTACAACGATGCCTATGCCTTTAAACTCATGGGTTTTATAGAGCAAGCTGGCATTAACTTCATTTCTAATCCTCTAATCAACTTAACGCTTCAAGGCAGAACAGATACCTATCCCAAACGACGCGGATTAACTCGTGTTAAAGAGCTTTGGCAAAACAAATTGAACGTCAGTCTGGGGCACGACTGCATTCAGGATCCTTGGTACAACTTGGGGAGCGGTAATTTATTAGAAGTTGCTTCAATGGCGGTTCATGCTTGCCAAATGACTGGAAAAGATGAGTTAATTGCCTGCTACGAAATGATTACGACAAATGGTGCCAAAACACTTCAAATTTCCGATAGATATGGGCTCGAAATCGGTAAACCTGCCAACCTGATCGTTATAAATGCGGAGGATGCGATCGCGGCAATTCGGGATCGAGCCGTCGTCTGTCATGTTATTTCTCAGGGAAATCATCTAGTTTCTACAACTCCTGCTATGACCACTTGGCAAATATCCGTATGAATAAGGTAATGCCACTTTTTAATCATTTTTTATTTTTTCGTAGTTTCAAGAATTGTACCCCAACGTTAAGACTGCTTCAATGTTGTTGATTAGACGACATTGAACACAAATAAGGGGTAATATGATCGTACTCTCTGAGGAAATCGGTCAGACGAATAGACTTTTTGTTAGTTAAAAAGAGAAATGAATACGACTTTAAAGGTAGTCTAATAACTTTTTTCTGAAATTTATGAAATGCGTATTTCAGGAAGAGTTTTTCTTGTTCAAAATTTTATATTTTTGATAATGATTGCTGTATTTACGTGGGTCAAAAATAGCAAGCTTCAGCGTATATATTCCGATGACGTACGCTCAATGCTTAAAAGATTATAGGTTTGGATCAAGGGCTTTTAGGAATCCCAGAGCAGATTTTTCAGAAGACCTCGGATGTTGTTGATGGCTTGTTTCTGTGGACTTCAATGCATAAACCTTCAGATGCCGCTAGTCGTTTGGATATAGACGTTGTTTGCTCAGGAGTGGAAATTGCTTCTCAAGGTGAGATTTTAATCGTCGATACCTGTGCTGAAAACTGTAGTTTTCTCTGCCAGACTCTGAAGAGTCATCGTTACAAAGTGAGATTTGCTAATAGCGGAGAAGCAGCCTTGAAAGCACTCGACTCTGCCTTGCCTCATATTATTTTGTTGGATATTCATGCACCTGTTCTGAATGGATATGAAGTCTGTCAGCAAATAAAGGCGGACTCGAAAACTCAGCATATTCCTATTTTGTTTATTAGTGATTCTGATAAAGCTTTCGATAGAATCAGAGCTTTTAAGATAGGTGGCGTAGACTACATTACTAAACCTTTTCAAATTGAAGAAATCTTAGTCAGAATTCGCAACCAAATCGAGCTGCAATTAGCTCGCAAGCGGCTTGATGAATTGAACAATGAGTTGGAACAGCGTGTCGTTCAGCGGACATTGCAACTGCAGGCTATGCATAATCGCCTAAGAGCGAGTGAGGCAAGACTTGAAAGCATTTTAGATACACTTCAGGACATTGTTTGGTCCGCATCCGTGCAACCATTTCAAATTCTTTACCTGAATCCAGCTGCTGCCCGAATCTATCAGCGTCCGCTAGAAGACTTCTCTCGCAATAGTATGCTCTGGTTTGACATCATTCATCCAGATGATCGCCTTGAGGTCGTCGAAAGCATGAATACGATTACCATTCGCGGGAATATCGACATCGAATATCGTGTTTTGCTTCCTGAGGGTGGGACGTGTTGGGTACGGAATCGTAGCCATATTGTGGTGGGAGAAAGCAATAGCGTATCAGTGCGTGTTGAGGGCATCATTACAGACATTAGCGATCGCAAGCGTGCCGAAAAGCAGCTGATTCACGATGCTCTGCACGATGGTTTAACTCAGCTCCCTAATCGTACGCTCTTTGTAGATCGGCTCGAAACGTCACTAGCCCGACAACGTCGCTCGCCTAGCTATGGGTTTGCAGTGCTGTTCTTGGATTTAGACCGATTCAAAGTTGTTAACGATAGCTTGGGTCACGCTGCGGGCGATCAGCTCTTAATTGAGGTAGCTGATCGATTACTTAATTGTGTCCGAGCAGGCGACACTGTTGCTCGTTTAGGAGGCGATGAGTTCACAATCCTGTTAGATGAGGTGACTGAAACGTCAGCCGTCATCAACTGTGTCAAAAAGATTCAGGCAGAACTCAACAGTCCCGTTGAAATTAACGGAAACACTGTTCACACAGGTTCCAGTATTGGGATTGTAATGGCTACTCAAGCGTATAAAACAGGCCCTGACTTGCTTCGCGATGCTGACATTGCGATGTATCGAGCGAAAGAAAACCATCGCGCCGGTTATGAATTGTTTGATCAGGCAATGCATGCTCAAACGATGCGACGCATGAAGCTAGAGAACGATTTGCACATTAGTTTAAAGCGTCACGAATTTGAGCTGCGATATCAGCCCATCATCGCCTTAAAGGATGAGCAGGTCGTAGGTTTTGAAGCATTAGTTAGATGGCAAAATCCGGATGAAGGAATCGTGCGTCCTGATGAATTCATTCATATTGCAGAAGAAATTGGTCTAATTGTCCCTTTGGGTAATTGGATCTTTGAATCGGCTTGTCGTCAGCTCAAACAGTGGCAACTCATCGATCCCAAGTACGGCAACCTCAAAATTAATGTCAATATTGCCAGCCAGCAGCTACGCGATCCACACCTCATCAAGACGCTAGATTATGTTCTCAACGACATTGGGTTGTCTGGACATTGCATTCGTATGGAGATTACCGAAAGCGTCCTCGTCGAAAAAACAGAAAGCACCATCGAGATTTTGAATCAAATTCGTCAACGAGGCGTTCACATCAGCATCGACGATTTTGGAACAGGATATTCTTCTCTCAGCTATCTCAGCCGACTGCCCATCAATAATCTAAAAATCGACAAGTCTTTTGTAAGCCGTATGCACCTTGAGGTCGATAGTTTAGAGATTGTTCGAACGATTACGACGCTAGCTCAGACCCTTGATATGGACGTTACCGCTGAAGGAATTGAGCTAGATATTCAGCTTTATCTATTAAAAGAGCTCAACTGTGAATTTGGGCAAGGTTATTACTTTTCCAAGCCGATGACCGCTACGGCTGTTGAAGCTCTATTAGTTAAACGGGGTGCCAAACGCCCAGCTAATTGAAGTGTTAAACGTTACAGCAAAAGCACCGAATAAAGTTATGACCTATCAATATCCTTCCGTCAGGATAAGTTTAGGTATCCTCATCAGAAAATGAATCTTCCATAAAGGCTCTTTGTCGATAAGGCATTTTGAGAACTCAGCAGCAAAATTGTATAGAGAGCACGCGATTCTCAACGCTGTTAGTCCTTCAAACCCATGATTGTTCAGGCAATGAACAGAGTTGCATGTATCTACAGTTTGCATTGTGCAGAGGCTAGCAGTTCCATCACTAGGACCGATTATCAGTCACGCTGTCGAGTAGAATCCGCTTTTCAGTCTATCTACGTAAACGGTCTGCAAAGGTCTAGTAGAGTAGCGTTCAGCGAAATCACTCTGGCTGTTATGGCTTTGAAACTGTTACAGAATGACTGGGTCTTGTCCCATTGGGTGAGCAGCTACTAAGCAGCTACGTGAAACTTTTCTAAGTGACTTGAGACATGGTTGCAGATGGCATCCAAGGGGGCAACCAAGCGTCCTCTTATATTTTGGGTAGCCGATACCATATCCTTCAGCATCTGGGAGGTGGCGGTTTTGGGCAAACGTTCCTGGCTCAGGATTTGCACTTGCCGGGCCATCCTCGCTGCGTGGTCAAGCGTCTACAGCCACGGACTTCCGATAGTGAACAGCTGGAATCAGCTCGACGCCTTTTTCACGCTGAGGCCGAGGCACTGTACGTGTTGGGTAATCATGATCAGATTCCCCGGCTGTTAGCTCACTTTGAAGAAGACCAACAGTTTTACTTGGCGCAGGAGTTTATTGAAGGCTCGCTGCTGAGTGAGGAAATTCGTGCTAGCCACCATTTAGCTGAGACCCAGACCGTCGAAATCATTCAGGATATCTTGACGACCCTATGTACCGTTCACGATAACCATGTTATTCATCGTGATATCAAGCCATCCAATCTCATTCGTCGGCAAAGCGATCGCAAAATTGTTCTTATTGACTTCGGTGCGGTGAAGCAGGTAAGCACCCAACCCGTTCAGCAACAAGGACAGATGAGTATGACAGTGGCTATTGGTTCGCTCGGTTATATGCCCAATGAGCAGCTCGCTGGACATCCCTGTCTAAGTAGTGACATTTATGCAGTGGGAATTTTGGCATTACAGGCCCTTACCGGACTTGATCCCAAGCGCATTCCCAAAGAACCTCGAACCAGCGAGCTGATGTGGCACGAACTCGCATCTGTCAAACCTGAGCTATCAAAAGTTTTAGATACGATGGTGCGCTATGACCATCGTCAAAGATATCCGTCAGCCCATGAAGCGCTGACTGCCCTCAAGCAGGCAGTCGGTCCTTCCATTCCTATTTTCATTCCGCAAATTGACCTCAGTTCTCAGGCACTTGAAGCGCACGTTGCTTGGTTGGAACGAGCAGATGAGCTATTTGAGCAAAGCCGTTTTCGCGAAGCAGCTCGCTGCTATGAGAAGGTTGTCAAAGTTCAGCCCCATGCGATGACAGCTTGGTTCAAATTAGGCATGGCGTTGGAAAATATTGAGGAGTATGCGCTAGCCGTTACTGCTTACAAAATCGTGACTCAGCGCCAGCCTGAAGATTATCTAGCTTGGCTCAAGCTTGGCAAAGCGCTAGAGCAGTTGGAAAAATTGGACGACGCTTTGACGGCCTATGATGAAGTTCTCAAGCTTCAGCCTAAAAACTATTGGGCTTGGGCTGACCGAGGTGAACTCCTGGAACGATTGGAGCGCATTGACGAAGCATTATCGTCCTATGATCGCGCTATTGAACTAAAGCCCGATTTCGCCTTAGCCCAAGAAAACCGCAAACAGCTTCTCATCTTGTTACGCCGGGTCGATCAGTTGTACACGCTACAGCATTACGATGATGCTATTGAAGCGTGTGATCAAGCTTTGAAGGAGGCTCCACAAGATGCCACCTTATGGTTGATGCGGGGGATGGCGCTAGAAAATCAGAAACAGCTCGCTGAGGCCGCGATCGCCTACAACACAGTCGTTAGCCTACAATCCGACGATCATGTTGCCTGGTTCCGATTAGGGACCGTATTGGAAGATTTGGGTCACTCTAAACGAGCCGCAAAAGCTTACGGTAATGTTACTCGTCTGCAACCTCAAAATCACTGGGCTTGGTATCAGTTAGGACGAGTCGCAGAACTGCTAGAGGATTATCGAGAGGCGATCTCTTCTTATCAACAAGCCGTCAAACTTCAAGCCAACTTTCAGCTCGCGCAGGAAGCCTACGAGCGGCTCATCAATCAATCTCTGCCGACAGCTCTCCCCTAAAAGCGGCAGAATAACAAAAAAATGATGGAGGATGAGTTTCCTGACTAAAGTAGGATTCTGAGACTTATAACGGTTGATGGTTCAATGCTGCACAAGGTCCGTTCAGGCTTGATTCTGCCTGTTGCCTTTATCTGTTTATGGCGGTGTGCAAGTGAAACAAGTCCATTCTGTTCCCTGTTCCCTACTCTCTGTTCCCTTGGGAATGTACTTAACTCAGATCTTGCAGTTGTCCCGACATTGCTTGGTCTGGGCCCCCTGCCCCCAAATTTGGGGGGTTCTGAGATCGAAGTCCCCCAGAATTGGGGGATTTAAGGGGGCAAATGCAGGATGCTGATGTACTAGTGCAAGATCTCAGCTTAAGCAACATGGGTGAAGCTGTATCTTTATTCCTCCTTTCGTCCCCTACAGCAGATATTCTCTCAAACCGCCTACAGGACGGGAGATCACAGGTTATAGTGTGAAGAAGTGTTGCCGTGCTTTTTTGCCTTGGGTTAACGGCGACAGGTTTTGACGTGCTAGGTTCCGCACTATGCCCCGGTCTTCCTCCTCTGCTAAGCCCTCTACTCATGAAGGCTTGAACGGTAATGGTCATCGCTCGGTATCGTTGCCTGAAGACGACATCATTCGCGTCAGGGGTGCACGACAACACAATCTAAAAAATATCGATTTAGAGTTGCCTCGAAACAAGCTTATTGTTTTTACAGGTGTTTCTGGTTCTGGTAAGTCTTCTCTCGCCTTCGACACTATCTTTGCTGAAGGTCAACGTCGCTACGTAGAGTCCCTAAGTGCGTATGCCAGACAGTTTTTGGGTCAAGTCGATAAACCCGATGTGGATGCTATTGAGGGACTTAGCCCAGCCATCTCTATTGACCAGAAATCGACGTCGCATAACCCTCGCTCTACTGTAGGAACGGTAACTGAAATCTACGACTACTTGCGACTTCTCTTTGGACGGGCAGGGGAACCCCACTGTCCCCATTGCGGTCGCTCCATTTCTCCTCAAACCCTGGACCAAATGCTGGATCAGGTACTGGATCTACCGGACAAAACTCGTTTTCAGATTCTGGCTCCTGTGGTGCGTGGTAAGAAGGGAACTCATCAGAAGCTACTCTCGGCGTTGGCGGCGGAAGGCTTTGTGCGGGTTCGTGTGGATGGAGAAATTCGAGACCTCAATGACAATATTGAACTGAATAAGAATTATGCCCACACTATTGAGGTTGTAGTAGATCGCTTGGTGAAGAAGGACGGTTTGCAGGAACGCCTGGCCGATTCGCTGACGACATGTCTAAAGCGATCAGGGGGAATTGCAGTAATTGACATTTTGCCAGAACGGCAATCTGATACTGACAACAAAATCGTACCTTTGAATCCCAATGGCTCGTCAAATCAACTGCCTGCGGCGGCAGAAAAAGGGGGGAGCTATGCGGTAACTGAGACCCCTGAAGCTTTGCCTAGGGAGATGGTCTTCTCAGAGAACTTTGCCTGCCCTGAACATGGTGCGGTGATGGAGGAGTTATCGCCTCGATTATTCTCTTTCAACTCACCCTATGGAGCTTGTCCTCATTGTCATGGTCTAGGTAGCCTACGGACGTTCTCGGCTGAGTTGGTGATACCCGACCCAACGTTGCCGGTATATGCCGCGATCGCCCCTTGGTCTGAAAAAGATAATACCTACTATTTCTCTTTGCTTTATAGCGTGGGGCAAGCCTTCGGGTTTGAAATCCAGTCTCGATGGGAAACCCTCACCCCAGAGCAGCAAGAAATTATCCTGCATGGCTCCAGCGAGAAAATTTATATTGAAACGGATTCTCGATATCGCGATAAGAAAGGATATTTTCGGACCTATGAAGGTGTTCTGCCAATGCTGGAGCGCCAGTACCGAGAAACTTCCTCGGACAGCTACAAGCAAAAGCTTGAAAAGTATCTGATTGATCAACCCTGCGAAGTTTGCCACGGCGCTCGGCTGAAGCCAGAATCCCTTTCGGTTCGTATTGGCCCTTACAACATCAACGATCTCACTAACGTGTCCGTTCGAGAGTGCCTAGAACGTGTTAAGAAACTCGTGGGTGAGGCTGGTGAAGCCCCTTTGCTGACCTCTCGACAGCAACAGATTGGTGATTTGGTGTTGAAAGAAATTCGCGCCCGCTTGCAGTTCATGCTGGATGTGGGTTTGGACTACCTCACCCTGCACCGCACAGCGATGACGTTATCAGGTGGGGAGGCCCAGCGGATTCGCCTAGCAACTCAGATTGGCTCTGGTCTGACGGGGGTCCTCTATGTGCTGGACGAGCCGAGCATTGGCCTACATCAGCGTGACAACGATCGCCTGCTAAGCACACTCCATCATCTGCGAGATATTGGCAATACCCTAATCGTGGTAGAGCACGATGAAGATACGATTCGTGCAGCGGACCATGTGGTCGATATTGGTCCGGGGGCAGGGGTTCACGGTGGCGGTATTGTGGCTGAGGGCAACCTAAAGGCGCTGACCAGTGCAGCTGATTCTTTGACGGGTGCCTATCTATCGGGACGGCGCTCCATTCCCACTCCTAAGGAACGACGCCAGGGCAATAAGCGATCGCTCAAGCTCATCAACGCTCACCGCAACAATCTCAAAAACATCGATGTTGAGATTCCCCTCGGCAAACTGGTCTGTGTGACTGGAGTATCGGGATCTGGCAAATCAACCCTGGTTAACGATCTGCTGCATAAAGCGCTGATGCATAACTTTGGCAGCAAAATTCCTTTTCCTAACCAGTTGGAGAAAATAGCGGGTCTGAAAGCTGTCGATAAAGCGATCGTGATCGATCAGTCTCCGATTGGGCGAACCCCTCGCTCCAATCCTGCTACCTATACAGGGGTATTCGACGTTATCCGAGAATTGTTTGCCAATACGGTTGAAGCCAAGGCAAGAGGCTATAAAGCCGGGCAGTTCTCCTTCAATGTGAAAGGAGGACGCTGCGAGGCATGTAGCGGTCAAGGCGTCAACGTCATTGAAATGAACTTTCTGCCAGACGTATACGTGCAGTGCGAAGTTTGTAAGGGGGCACGCTACAACCGGGAAACGTTACAGGTGAAGTATAAGAAAAAGACTATTGCCGATGTTCTGGAAATGACGGCGGAGGAAGCCCTCGACTTTTTTCAAAATATTCCTAAGGCAGCCTCTCGTTTGCAAACGATGGTGGACGTGGGTTTGGGCTATGTGAGATTGGGGCAGACGGCACCGACGCTCTCTGGCGGCGAGGCGCAGCGCATGAAGCTGGCATCCGAACTTGCCCGTCGAGCCACGGGTAAAACTCTGTATCTAATTGACGAACCCACGACGGGCCTTTCGTTCTATGACGTTCACAAACTCCTGGATGTGGTGCAGCGCTTGGTCGACAAGGGCAATTCTGTCTTGACTATTGAGCACAATCTAGATGTGATTCGCTGTGCCGACTGGATCATTGATCTGGGACCTGAGGGAGGCGATCGCGGCGGCGAAATTGTAGCTACTGGAACACCCGAGCAAGTTGCTCAGAATCCCAACTCCTACACAGGACGGTATTTAGCTAAGGTGTTGGAACAGCATCCAGCAGATGAACAACATGCTTCTGGGCGATAGGTTCATATATGGCCCTGTGCAGCTTGGTCAAGTACATCTCAGTGTTTTAAGGGAGCCGGAAACATGGAATGGGGTTTGCTTGACTCACATGCATGCTGAAGTAGCTGCAGGAATTGGAGTAGGATGATTGCCCAGATTGTAGGGCTTGGAGTTATTTTTGCAGACTTTTACGAGCGCTCGTTAATCCAGTCAAGAACACGGTTCCAGGCCCACCAGGGATCAGGATCGCCTGCGATTTCCTGTCCTTCTTGACTGCTGATATAACCTACGTGCCCGCCGTGTTCAGTCAAAACCAGATCGATAGCTGAATTTTGAGCACATGCTTTTTGCAGATCAGGAACCAGAGTGGGATCAAACAGCGGATCGTCGGCTGCGTACAGAATCTGGGTCGATTTTGTCAGGTGAGGTAGCAGGGGCAAGGGACTGCTAGCAGTATAGTAGTCTTCAACTGATTCAAAGCCAAGACGACTGATGACGAGTTCGTGATCGAAACCCCAAATGCTATCAGCGCGTTCAATAGCGGCAGGATCAAATGCTCCAGGGTGATCTTGATGCAGTTTCCACGCCAATTGATTGAGCTGTTGCGCGATCGCCTTTTCAATGTACTTGCCTAGGGGATGAGAAACTAAATAGCGAAGCGATCGCTCTGAATCTAGACTAGGACAGATAACAGCCCCTCCTCTAATCTCCTCACTGGAAATCTGCGCGGATTCGATAGCTTGAGAAGTTTTAATCCCCCACAACGCCAATTGTCCGCCTAGAGAATAGCCCGTGAACCAAAATGGTGCTGGACATCCCAATTCTTTAGCCTGAGCTGCTATCTGCACAAAGTCCTCACCCTCATACAAACCGTCAGACGTTAATGTGGGGGACAAAACAGCAGTTCTGCCATGAGCGCGCCAGTCAAATAGCACTACTGCATAGCCTTGAGCAAAAGCTTTACGGCCCAAGATTTTGAGAAACCATTGGTTGTCAAGTTCACCCGTGATGCCATATGTGCCTACAATGCTTCCTTTGGGGCGAGGCGGAACCGCAACAATGCCATAGATGGGAACATGATCTGCACCGGAGAAAACATGTCCTTGATAATTAGGTTCTGGAGCAGGTGTGCTGCCTTGCCAAGATTGACTGGCAATCTTGGCGACATACAGGGTCATCGCAAACCCTGATTTGAGATACCAAGGGGGTAGAAAAGAGGGCATCTTGGAAAAAATGGCTCGGCTCTTTTTCTTTATACAGGGTTATGGTAAACGCTGTAGGCCTAGTGGCTTCCCGTAGGTTAGACAGAACTCTTGGTGCTGAAATTATCACTGCGTTCCGAGGTAGTGTGGGATTGTGGGGCTGGCATTGAAGACTCTCCGGTGATTTAGGGGATCTCCAGAAAAGAATTTACCCCTAGTAGGGTGTTATTAGCGCAACGTAATGCACCATAGCCGGGTAGTTTTATTGTGTCGGAACGGACGACGGCTGTAACCCTCAAACTGGCACAATCACAAAGCACGATCGCTCCGATTCGTCTTCAGAATTGTAGGACTTCTGCCTGAAGCTTCGCGTTTTCAGATTGTTCTTCGTCAATTGCCCTATGGATATTCTTTGGTTGTTGATTAGGGCCTCATGGGTTCGTGTGGTCGTTGCGATTGTGATGGGCATCGTTAGCGGTGGATGCAGTGCATGGCTTATTGGTCTCGTTAATGCGAACCTCAACGAAAGGACACCATCCCCTGCGATCGCTTTCTTTGCCGGACTCGTTCTGCTAGCCCTGATCAGCGGCATGCTGGCACAGTTTCTACTCATTGATTTAGCGCAGGACTCGGTTTATCAGCTACGCTTGCGTCTTAGTCAACGCATTCTCTCAGCCCCGCTCCGTCAGCTGGAAGAGTTGGGTCCCAGTCAACTCTTAGCAGTTTTGACAAAAGACGTACAGGCTATTTCGGACACTGTTTTTGTCATTCCCTACATTTGCGTTGATATTGCAGTCATTGCGGGCTGTGCTGTTTATCTCAGCTGGCTATCAGGCTGGGTGTTTGCCGTGACGGTAATCTTCATTGGCGCAGCAATTACCTTAGTTCAAACTCTGATCAATTCCGCCCATCACTACCTGCAACAGGCTCGTCAAGAAGTTGACCGTCTATTCCAGCATTTTCGTAGCCTTACGGACGGCATCAAAGAACTTAAGCTGAATTCAATACGTCGCCACCGCTTTGTTGAAGAGGACTTAGGAGTCAGTGCTGCGGCCTCCCGACGTTACCAAAAGAACGCTTTCAAGATAGCGGCTGTGGCAACGGGAGGAGGACAGCTTCTATTTTTTCTTTTAATTGGACTGCTGCTTTTCAGCGTTCCCCAGCTGTTGCCGACCGCACAATCCGTGTTGCCTGCCTACATTCTGACGTTGACCTACCTGCTTGGCCCAATTGAAAACTTAGTTCAGCAGTTGCCAACGCTGGCGAACGCTAGCGTTTCCATTCGAAAGGTCAATGAGATGGGATTGGCCCTGACTGAAAACGCCGAAATTGACACCGTTATACAGCAGCCATCCCCATCATCTTGGCACACCCTTGAATTAGAGGAGGTTGTGTATGCTTATCAGAGTACGGATGCCGACCATCGCTTCACCGTAGGCCCCATCAATCTGACCCTGAAAGCAGGTGAACTCGTCTTTTTTGTCGGTGGAAATGGTAGCGGAAAGTCAACCTTGGCAAAGCTGATGACAGGACTATATGTCCCAGATTCAGGAGAGGTACGGCTAGATCATGTCCCAATCGTAGACGCTAATCGAGAATGGTATCGGCAACACTTTTCAGTCATTTACTCTGACTTCTATCTGTTTGAGCGTCTAGTTAGCGGTGAGGAATTAACGCTCGATAAATTGGCTCAGACTTATCTCGAACGACTGCAATTAGAGAAAAAGGTATCGGTTCAGAAGGGACAGCTTTCGACGGTTGAGCTGTCCCAAGGACAACGCAAACGACTGGCGTTGTTGGCGGCCTATCTTGAAGATCGTCCGATCTATTTATTTGATGAATGGGCTGCTGACCAGGATCCGATTTTTCGTGAGGTCTTCTATACGCAGCTACTCGCCGACCTTAAGCAGCGCGGTAAAACGGTGTTGGTCATCAGCCACGACGATCATTTTTTTCACGTCGCAGACCGCATCATCAAGCTTGATTATGGTCAGATTGATTCTGATAGCGGGTAGAAACAATATTTCCAAAAGTAAAAATGGCAGGATGATTCAATCCTTTCGCAGCAGGCCGTTTATCTTTCTCAACGGTTTCAAACTCAATGACTACGGCTATCCCCTTTCAAGAGAATGGGAGAATAGAATGACCTAAATTCATGTCCTAAAGCAGTCAAAGATACATTTCCTTTCTCATGGCCAAAGTCTCCTTCAAAGTAACTCAGCTTCCATCGGCTTGTGGAGACCGTCTCCTCAGCAATGCTGAAAAACTAGCTGACAAGATGCTGAATTTGTCTCGTGTGCCCTATGTTGATGAATGGATAGATTTCAACGGCGTCTCCTATAAAGTCGTCAAAGTAAAGCACACGCCTATTGTTGGCTTGCAAGATGCCACAGTGGAAGTGGAATATTGCGAGTATGAGAATGGCGATCGGCCTATTTAGGAGGTTTCTGACCAAAAAACGGCTGCGGTGCATTACGCTGCGCTAACGACACCCTACCAGCGGTCAATTCTTTCCTGGAGATCCCTTTGAGCAAGTTTAGGAATAGCTCAACTCAATTTTCAACCGCACTGAGAAGCTACCGTTATTCCCTGCCACAGCCTCAAAATCATGGCTGCTTCCTGACACAGGATATGCCGGGTGGGCATGGCAATCCATCCCTAAGGCATTCCATATCAGTGTTTAGGGACGCAATTCGGGAATTGACAGAAGAAAATTAGTGTATGGTGAGCGGTGGTTCTATCGCCCCAAAATGTCGATGTCCTACCGTTCCTCCAGACTTTTACGGGTACGCCGCGTTGCCGATCGCGAACAGTCACGCCATGCGACTTGGCTAGAGCTATTTTTTGATTTGGTGTTTGTGTTTGCGATCGCCGAACTCGCTCACTTGCTTCATGGCGATTTGAACGGGTGGATTATCGCCAGTTTCACGGGACTGTTCATTCCGGTATGGTGGCTGTGGATTGACTTCAGCTATTATGCCGACCAGTTTGATGTCGAGCGCGGCCCCTATCGTTTGGTGATGTTGGGCGTCATGTTGGGGTTAGTGGTGATGGCGCTGACTATTGCGGATGTCCTACACGGCAGATCAGAACAGTTCGCCATCATCTACAGCACACTTAGACTGGTAATCATCTGTCTATATGCCCAAGCGTGGCGGTCTGTGCCCGAATCGCGAGAACTAACAGCCCGCTACACCATCAGTTTTTCAGTCGCGTTCTTGCTGTGGGTACTGTCAATCGCAACACCTGAACCGATCCGATTTTGGTTGTGGGCGATCGCCCTTGCTATAGAAATCAGCAATGGTCCTATCACCTATGCCACGATTCGCCCTGTCCCTGCGCAGAATTCACACATGGATGAGCGATTCGGCCTGTTCGTCATCATCGTCCTGGGGGAAGCCATTGTTTCGGTGGCGACTGGAGTTGCGCAAACCGACTGGCAGTGGCAAACCATCCTAGCGGGCGTCAGCGGTTTCTTGATGGCAGTCAGTTTATGGTGGATGTATTTTGAGCGGGCTGATGAAACGACCATTAATCAAGCACTGCGAGGCGGAAAGCTAGCGCTGTTTCGCTCCTATGTTTATGGCTACAGCCACGTATTGACATTCATGGGTATCGTCGCAACTGGAGTGGGAGTCCAGTTTGCGATTGAAGCCACATCGGACCACAACACCTTTGCGGCTGAACAGCGAACCGTGCTCTGCGGCGGCATCGCTCTCTTTCTTGCAGGCACAACCATCCTGCAGTGGGCATCCCCCAACTCGCTGCCTCAACGGGCGATCGCGATGCGATCGCTGTTGGTTTTACTGACTTTGGGCTGTCTGTTTCTGGCATTGCCGCCCCTCGTCATCGTGCCACTGCTTACTCTAGCGCTGATTGCTATCAATATCTTTGACGGTGTTCCCCTCAAAGCATTCTGACCAAAGCACGTATAGCAGCACAAACACACTCTGTTCCCCGCTCCCCATTCCCTATACCCACTCCCTAAAACCAACGTAAGGAGCGGGAACTTATTTGAGTATCAACTTTGAGCTTTGGATTCGCCGATGACTCAATCATTCAAAACTCAAAACTGAGAACTTAAAATTCATTCGTTCCTAAGCAACACGAGTAAGGCTGCCAATAGAGGTGTGAGAGTATTATCTATTTGAACAAGGATTGCTTGAGTGCCGCCTTGTCCCAATTTGCAGTGTTAGCCGCCGCTTCATAGGTACTCTCCAAAAAACTTAAGAGAGTTTGGTCGGGGTCTTTTGCTTCCCGAACCGCGTTGTATGGTAGGAGGAACTCACCAAGGGCTTCGCTGAAAAATGCTTGTTCGGGTTGTACTGGAACGTCTTTAAAGCCGTCAGGTGTAGGGTAAGCATAAGAGTAAAAAGCAGGATAGCCTAAACCTGCCCCAGGCCAGAAACCAGCACTACTGACTTCCTGGTTGTAGGCTTCCTTGGCAACATCATCAGGTAGGTTGGGGACGCCGCCGGGATGCTCCGGTGCGGATCGACCAGAGAACCGCGTCACCGCTAGATCAAAGCTGCCCCAAAAGAAATGCACCGGACTGACTTTGCCACAGAAGTGAGACCGAAACTCGCGAAAGACGCGATCGCACTGAAGAAGCACTCGCCAAAACTGATGGGCAGCCTCCGCATCATAGGCTGTGTGAGTCTTATCCAGTTCAAAAGGAATGGGATCAGACACTTCATTAGGCAGCGTCATAATGGACACTGAAAGACTCAAATCTTTCAGTGTAGTCATCACCGCCTGGTAAAAGTCGGCGACCGACCTGGGGTAAAGCTTGATGGTTCTCACCTCACCATCACTAGTCGTAACGTTGAGATGATGGTCGAAGAAATCAAAATCGAACTGAAAAATGCGATCGCTGTAGGGAATTGGTCCGGTGGTCAGTCCTCGAACGGTTAAATACAGTGGTACGTGCCAAGAGTGGTTGATCCACGGAGTTTGCACCAAACGAATTTTGCCCACAATCTGGGTCCACATGTGCAAGGTCGCATAAGTGTCTTCCCAGGCATCCAAATCTAAAGCGGGCCAAGTTTCGGACAGTTTACTGGACATGGCCTATTCAATAATGAAGGGTCAACAGCGAACCAAACTGAGACGATTCAGCGGCTATTCATAAACTGTCAACAGTATAGCCGTCGCTAGTTCCGTTAGAACAAGACAACAAGCCATCTGGCTAGGCGCTAAGCACCCGGCGCGGCTGAATACATTGGTGGGTCATTCAGCGTAAATGTTGTCATGCTCAAAGCGGCTACCGGCCTAGATGACTATAGCGACATCCATTTGAATCAATCACCCCTCATTCTCTACTCCCCACTCCCCACCCCCTAAAACTCAACCCAAGCTGCACAGGGCCATAACGCCATCCACCAACCACTAGAAAACCTATGACAAGGATAAAGCCAACAGGACAACACATCGACAGCTCGAAACCCAAAACTCCTCCACTGAAGCTTCTAACCTGACATAAATTGCCTGGAGCAAAAATCAAAAATAGCGATCGAACGAAAAGACTAAGCATAAAAATAATTTGTTTTTCAGCTTAATAGCTTAGACACCAAAGGCTTTATCGTAGTATTAGTGAATATTCCAGAATCTTTTACTTCGTTGGATTAAATTGATTTACACGTTTAAAGCACGTTTATCCTATTAAATAATTTGGTGAAGGCTACCATCGTTTCCAGGCAAAATAACAGTTTCCAAACCTAGCTAATTCTAGTTGGCAGCTGTCCGAAAGCTATACAATTTGCAGGATGCACTTAATGTAAACAGGGTCAATAATCTGGTAATCCCAGCTCAGAAAATCAAACGATATATCTAGGACGTACGTAATTCTTTTATTTTGCTTCATTTAATAACCGTAGTAACTCTGATCTAGATTTCATGCTTCCCTTACACTTAGGGCCAGTGTCTTTAGGCTTCATAAAGATATGGCTCACATAGATGCAGGTTCATTACCACAGAAGCCACATTAAGTATGCAGGTGATTCCAGTAATCAACATGGATGAAATGAAAGGGTGAATTACTTCCAGATTTCCTGAAACAACTATGAATGTTGTGAATTTAGGAATAGGCTCTCGGAAAAGATCAGATGTGCTGATTTTTTTGGCGAGGATGCGTAGTTTCCCCCTTGTCCAGGGATGCATTAGATATTAATCAGCCGATCAGTTTGATTTGCAGACGAGCCTGCGCGATTGTCTTACGACAGCAGGATTACAGGAACGGTTGAGACATTTTGTCGTCTATGCAATCAAGAATCGAGGATTTTGTATGAGAACTTTCCTTGTCAGAGGCGTTACAAGTTCTCTGAGTGTAATTACGGCAACTTTACTTTGCAGCTCCGCAGAAGCCGCAACATTTATCCTGGGTGCTGGAAATCAAGGTTGGTTTAATCAGAACGGCCTAACGAATGAACGAGTAGATGGAATTGACACGGGCAACACCTTTACAGGAAATTTCTTTGGGAACACCCCATCTCCTGGTAATGGTGAATATCGATCTTTCTTTGTCTTTGATGTAAGTGGTTTGTCATCACCGATTGAGAGTGGCAGCTTGTCGCTATTTCAGGATGTTTACTACTCAAGCAGCTCTACCGAGGAGATCACCCTTTTTGGCGTCAACTCCACTCAGGAAGCGCTAGACACTGAATTTTCCGGTCCTGCTAATATTCCTGTATTTGAAGATCTGGGCGACGGCCCAATCTATGGCCAGCAAGCCATTTCTGCTGAACCAACCACTCAAAACGCAGGAACGTTGGTGCAAGAGTTTGTGACGATCGCCCTTACTCAGGGAGCACGTCATCCGCTCATGGTAGAAAAAATATCCTAGAAGATATCGTTTCTATTCGGTGATAGTCATGACCCCCGAGGACCGTCAGCAACTGGATTCCCATGTCCGCGCAATCGCAGCGATTCTGCATAGCGACGCGC
>NZ_JAQMUB010000023.1 GCF_028330965.1 Oscillatoria sp. CS-180
GCGCGTCGCTATGCAGAATCGCTGCGATTGCGCGGACATGGGAATCCAGTTGCTGACGGTCCTCGGGGGTCATGACTATCACCGAATAGAAACGATATCTTCTAGGATATTTTTTCTACCATGAGCGGATGACGTGCTCCCGTTTGAATTGCTGGAAAGCCATTCCAAATGTGACGATCGCTTCACAAACATTGGGAGGCTAGCTTTTAGGTTGCCTATACTCGTGGGCAGAGGTGTTATGGTTTGCGACTTTGAGCCTGAAAGAGCTACAGATTCAGGATGAATATCGCAGCGACCGCGACAACCTCCTTCAAGATTTTTACATTCCCTGCTTGGAACGCTCTACGGTCTATAACCGGGCAGTGGGCTTTTTCTCCAGCTCATCGATGGCGGCAGTGGCCCAGGGGCTGACCGCGTTTATCCGGTCTGGGGGGCAGATGCGGTTGGTGACCTCTCCGAAGTTGTCGGATGAGGATATTGAGGCGATCATGCGCGGACTTCAGGAGCGGAATCAGGTCATTGAGCGAGTGCTGATTCGTGAGTTTGAGCGGGAATTGGAACAGGTCGTGAAGGACCGGCTAGCGTGGCTGGCGTAGAATGATGCCGCAACGACATCTACTTCTGGAATGCAGAACGCGATCGCGGACATTGAAACGCTTAACTACTACGCCAAGAAGTTTCAGCGATTGCGGGTAGATCGAGCGCATGGGGTGGCACCCCACAAGCCGATTTTGCTGCTGTCGGTGATTGAATCGTTTGCGAAAAGCCGGATCACCGAAAACCGGATTGAACTTACAGAGTCGTTTAATCGAACGTTTCTGAAGAACTGGAGCTACTTAGGCTCTCCTCAACATCACCCGGATATTGCTCGTCCGTTCTTTCATATGAAGAGCGGGAAGTTTTGGCATCTGTATACAAATCCTGGTTTTGAACAGGTGCTTGCTGCCGAGATTAAGCTGAAGACTTTAGCAGAGGTGAAGCGGGCGATCAGTCATGCGTACCTGGATGAAGACCTGTTTGATTTCTTGCTGGATCCCTCTATTCGGGAAAGCCTGTTGGCTGTTTTAGTGAGTCGCTGGTTTCCGGGACGGTTGGCCGAGGTGAAGAAAATTTTACAGACAGATGAATTTCAGGAGCCTCCTGGGTACTTTTTGGAAGCCTACGCTATGTATATGGACAGGCTCAAAGAAGCTTAGCCCCAGATGCCTCTGGCTGGATGATGCGCAAAGACCTGCAATACTACGCCAAGAAGTTCGCAAAGCTGAACGTAAATCGACATCGCGATCGCGGCCCTGCGCCTCATAAGCCTGTGCTTTTGATTTCGGTCATTGAGCTGATTGAGCAGGGCAAGATTCGCCGCAATCAAGTGCCGCTGTCGCCAGAGTTGATCTCAACGTTCCTGAAATACTGGCGAAGCTTGGTAACCACTGACCACCGCTCCGATATTTCGCTCCCATTTGTGCATCTGACTGGGGATAAGTTTTGGCACCTGTCGTTTTACCCAGACAGTGAAACTGCAACCTCAAAAGGATTAGGGAGCAAAGGAGTCACCGCAGTTAGGCGCATTGTGGAGTATGCATCGCTTGATCCGGAATTGTTTGAGATCTTGCAAGACCCAGGACAGCGAGTAATTTTGCTACGGGTGTTGATCGATAGTTGGTTTTCGGGTCAGTCCTCCAAAGTGGAGCAACTTTCACTAATTGATGAATTTGAGTCTGTGAAGAGCCAACTACTGAGAGAAGGCGGGGCAACGTACAACGTTGATGACTTGAAGGACGAGGAAAATATCGTTGTCAGGAATGGGGCCTTTCGAAAGATTGTGGTGTCCCTGTATGACCAACGTTGTGCGTTTTGTGGCTTAAGGATTATTAGCGCCGATGGACAGAACATTGTCGATGGAGCGCATATCAAACCGTTTTCGGAGTTTCGAGATGATCGCTTTGTAAATGGTTTGGCACTCTGTAAAAACCATCATTGGGCATTTGATCATGGGTGGTTTGGGGTTGATGATAGTTATCGAATTTTGATCCCAGAAGAGCGATTTACAGAACAACCAGCAGTAGGGAGCAGAGATATGACAGCATTTCACGGTGAGACGATTGGGTTACCAACAGATAAAAAGTTTATGCCAAACATAGAGGGGTTACGTTGGCACCGAGCAAGATGGCAAATCGCCCAAGATCGAACATATTTGTAAGTTCTATGGACATCATAGTGTATCACCAAAAATATTAATATTGAGGTTAAGGCAATGAGCGAAAATCCAATTCAGCATGTAGTTCCCGATGAGCTTGCAGTCGAAACGCCCATATTTATTTCTTATTTAGAACAATTCGGCTTACCTACAGATAATATTATTGCTTCGACAGAGGAACGTAACGTTATCTCATCGAACCTTCCAACCCTTAGTGGTGCAGAAAACTTTTAGGTGTCTCACGCTGAGAATCTGAGCACTTTGGAGAACTCAATCCGCGTGTCTAAAGTCTCTCGTTTGCGCTTCGAGGCACAGGCGGGAGGCGGATGGGCTTGAGGCAACCGTTTGAGC
>NZ_JAQMUB010000024.1 GCF_028330965.1 Oscillatoria sp. CS-180
AGCTCTCTACGCTCTTTCCTGGTGCCTATGGCGGTCTGGAACCACCTCGACCCTTCCCGAACTCGAACGTGAAACGGGCCTGCGGCGAAGATACTTTGGGGGCCACCCCACGGCAAAATAGCTCGGTGCCAGGTTTATACTAAAGAACCACCTCTGTTTCACTATATTTGGTGACAGGGGTGGTTTTTTATAGGGAGCTTCCCGAGAAATCTAAGTTGCCTTTCAGTTCCAGGTCTATAACTATAGAAGCGTTTTGAACGAGTCTTTTTATGTCTACCTGGTCATCTGGCTATAATACTGATCTCGGCTATACTTTTGGTTTTTATCGCGAAATTAGTCCAGAGTGGCTCGATTATGTCGCTTTGACTAGGTCAGTTACGCCTCCCTCTGAACAGTGGCGTTATTTAGAATTAGGATGCGGACAAGGTTATGGATTGACGCTTCTCGCAGCCCTGAATCCTGACCACGATTTCTTAGGCATTGACTTTAACCCTGTTCATGTGACTCATGCTCGTGGCTTAGTACGAGCTTCGGGATTAAGCAATATTCACTTTGAAGAAGCGGACTTTCTCGAAACTGCCAAGGAGTGGCCCGCTGCTTGGGGCCAATTTGATTACTTAAGTGCTCATGGTATCTATTCTTGGATGAGCTCTGATGTTTGTAGGGCTATTGTTCAAACAGTCGATCATGCAGCTGCTCCAGGAGCTTTATTTTACGTTAGCTATAATGCATTACCTGCTTGGGTATCCTCGTATCCAATTCAGCATTTGATGCGCCTTTGGCAAACAGCGGAAAGCCTGGAATCAGTCAAAGCTATTGAGACAGGAATTAGCCGCCTGCAGGATATTACGGAAGCTCAAGCAGGGATGGCAAAGCTGCTGCCTGGCATGAAGGCAATGCTTGAGAAGGTCGGTAGTCGAGATCGCGCCTATCTTGTCCAAGAGTATCTTCACGATAATTGGCATCCTAGGTGGTTTGACCAGGTCGTAGACGAACTCAAACCGGCAAAGCTCAACTATGTAGGTACTGCTAGCTTAAGCGATTTGTACATCGCGAGCTTTATGCCAGATAAATTCAAATCTATTTTGAACACCTATTCTGATCCTATTGTGCGTGAGGTGATCATCGATGTCTTGACTAATCAGAGCTTCCGTCGTGATGTTTTTAGTCGCGGTGCGACACCGTTGTGGCCCATTCAACGAAGAGACGCTCTTTTACAGCAGCGATTTGCGTTAGTGAACCGACCTGGAAACGTTGAGGAAGTGAAGTTTAAGACCTCAATAGGAGAACTGAAAGGTAAGTCTGAAATTTACACGTTGTTTTACGAAGAACTCGGTAGTGGGCCTAAGACAGCTGCTGAATTGATGAGCGTCAAAACATCTAAGGCGTTGAATTTAGGGGATATTTCACAGGCCATTTCGTTTATGTTAAGTGCTGGGCATATTACCTTCTTTCGGCCTCCTCATGATCGCGGTCCAGCTTTGGCTCTGAACAAAGCGATCGCAATAGCAGTAGCAGAAGGCGCACCCTATCGGTTTGTAATTGCAAGTCGTATAGGTCATGTACTGACGGTAAGCGATGTTGATCTCATGTTTCTCGCAGAAACTTTCAACAATCCTAATGTTGCAGCAGTGGATCTTGGCTCAGCATTGACAACACGTCTATTGACACTGGGTAGAGGACTTACTCAAAACGGCAAACCCTTAACAACACAAGAAACTCTGTTGCCGTATGCGGAAGAACTAGCCCAGAAATTTCTTCACCAGACACTTCCCAAATGGAAAGAACTTGGCGTTTGTGCCTAAAGTGCGCTATGGCCATAACACTGGCCATTTAGGCTAATGCACCAAGTATTTAGAAGGTTGTGATGAATAGCCAGGTTGCTTGCCGTCTGGTCCTAATGGAACCGGTAACGGCTACGATTAGGCAACCACTACTTCTCCCGCTAGACTCACCTGACTAAAACTGTAGATTGAATTGCTGTGGAAAACTCAATAAAGGTACTACCAACACTGAGTCTTATTGTGTTCAATACCAATCTAAACAAGGCACTTGCTGAACCTCGGATGCACTATTAGTCGTAGATAGTCTGCGTAAGTTCTGAAGGACTAAATCAGGCAAGGTTAAAAAACTGCCTAAGCTGTTCAGTCATGCTATCAACAACTGAATGGTCAGAGCCTGCCGTCTCGATATCAGCTTCCAAACGTTGAACGGTTTCTGAAGGGAGGTCAAGCAATTTTACAAGACGAACATAGGCGTCTTCCTCTTCCGAGTTAATCAAATCCTCCTCCGGCGTACGAGAACTGCTACTGATGACTTCGTATCCTAAGCGCAGTACAAATTCCCGTTCCTCTTGTGACTGTAGCTTGGGTACTGATTCTTCAAGAGGGATGTTTTGCATCAAATAATCGCGTAACTCTTTCTGTAATCCTGACTGCTGTTCAGCGTTTTGGGCAAACAGACTACTAAACCGTTCGAGCATCAAATCGACTTCCTCAGTCGCAAGCTCACCGTCACTCCAAGCCATTGAAGCAACAATTCGCATCAATGTCATTTGACGAGGAGAAATTGAGGGTGGTGGTGGAACTTGGAGAGCCATTACAAACTCCTAAAGAGTGCAGCAACAATTGACTGGCTGAATTATGGCTCAAGCTAACATGACCTATCTGGTTGGCTGACAGACTCTTAACTGATCGCTACACAGCTTGTCATGGCTGACGGCAAAAAAATAACTCTATCCCCCGCCCGGAGCAAGCTTCAGAGGTTTCAAGCAACATAGCCATGACGGTTAAAGCTGTACAAACGTCTGTAAAGTCTCTGCAATATCTGATTTTTATTGCTTTGGATTGTGAAACAGGTTCTAGCTCTTACCCGCAAGCTGACTTAATTGCTTTGTGTTAGTTAACAAAATGGCATTTTGAGCTTCGTCAACTTTGACCCACCCTTTTTCAATTAACTTCTCCATAATTTTGCTGGTTTCTTCCTCAGAGATGTCTGCCACATCAGCTAGGTCGTCTTGGGGAATGTTGAAGATGGCAATGCCTTCTTCACTGGACTGACCATAAGCTTCACAGAGAGTTGCCAATGTATTCGCCAGCTTGATAGCAGGTGGTTGATTACGAAGCTGAAAGCGAAAATTAGTGAGTCGGAGTCGCTGCACCATCAGCTGAAGCATCCGGTGGTGCAATTGGGAGTCCTTAAACAAAGTTTGAATGAACCGCTGTGCAGAGACGCTTAAAAGCTTCACGGGTGCTAGGGCGACCACGTCCGTTGATCGGGGGGATTCGTCTAGGATCGCCATTTCTCCAAAAAAGTCTCCCGGTCCAAGCACGGCTAAAGTAACAGCACCATCACCCGCGTGACGACGAACTTTCACCCAGCCTGACTCGATGAAATAAACAGCGTTGCCCCAAGCGTCCTCCATCAGAACCGCTCGGTCAGCAGGATATTCATGCTCAGTCGCAACGGACAAGAGCCATTCGACGGTTTCAGGATTGGCAACATCGAAAAGCGGGAAAAGCTCACTAAAGGCTTCTGGCTGCATGGGAGTTTAGAGTGTTTGAGCTAGAGATTACGAGTTTCAGGGTACTGATTTTATCTAGAAACAGTGCGATCGCAAGCGGCTGTTAAAAATCTGCACTCATACTACCCACAAACCTTAGGCAATATCCATCCCTCTTTGATGAAGAGCACAGGAATTTTTGTCAGCGTTCTGGCAAAAAGACATCAACTTCGCTTGGGCAGAGCTAGCTCTTGACATCGGATATCTATGACAGCTTGGCGAATTTGGGGACGGAGGGCCTTCACATATTCAGGCCAGCCAATCAACATAGGTTGACGATGAATTAGTGTATGGGGATAAACGTTGTTGATGCTGAAACGAATGGGAAAACCGTCCAAATCACAGCAGGTAAGGCCAGCGGCGGCAGCTAGAGCTAAAGGCCCTGTGGTATCCCACAATTTAACTCGACCGTTGAGATAAACGTATAACCCTGCCTGCCCCTTGATGACCTCTAAAACCTTGAGCCCAAAGCTGCCAATGGAGTTAAACGTAAGCTTAGGAATACGATCGCTGATGGCATTGCCAAACCGACGCTGATCGCGATCGCCTAACAGCAGTATTGAACGATCGCCCAATTTCTGGGGGCAGGGATGCAACGAAACCGTCTTGCCATCGCTACCGCGTTGAAACAATCCCCATTCAGGTCCTCCCCAATACAAGCGGTCTTGAGCGGGAGCATAGACCCAACCTGCTTGAGGTTGGTCATTTTCTAACAATCCCACCATGACCGAATAATGTTGACCGCGATTAATAAAGTCTTCGGTCCCATCGATTGGATCGATAACCCACAGACGACGATACGCGGTCAAAAACTGTGCTGCAGAAGATTGATTTTCCTCAGTGATAATGCCGTCTGCGGGAAATTGCGTTGCAAATGCCTGGGAGAGATATCGATCTAAAGCTCGATCCACGGTTGTAACGTAGTCTTCATGGCCTTTCTCAAACACATCGAAAGTCTCTAGTGCTGCTTGACGAGCCTGATGACCGCTGTGCAGCAGAGTCTGAAGAATTTGAGTGTTTTCGTCTACAGACAAAGGTGGCATTAGGAGAATTGATTCAATACTGTTTTCGTAGAACAGTGACAGTGTCCCATGGCGCAGACTCTCTGTAGGCTCTACCCCTAGAAATAGTCCGTTCACTAAACTGACCACATTAAAAATGCAGGTTAAATCAGCGTCAAAGTAGTGAATGTCTGACTGGCTAGCCTATAGCTAAACTCAGCTTGCCTAAACTAGGTAAGCTATTGTTTTAGCTGGGTCATTCGATGAGTGGTTAGATTTTGATGCAAACGCAGATTGTAGCCCCAAGTATCCGAAACATTTCTTAAAATAGAATAGATAAGAGCTGATTTAACTCATTCATCGTTCACGTATGACTTCTACTTCTACCCGCGATCGCGTTAATCCTCCTGAAGCGAATCCTCAATCCTGGAAAATTGCCTTGCTCTACGATGGCGATTGTCCTTTGTGTTTGCGTGAAGTTAATTTTTTGCGGAAAAAAGATGCTGGTCGAGGATTAGTGAGATTTGTGGACATTGCAGACGATGACTATAATCCAGCAGAAAGTGGCGGTGTGGATTTTGAAACTGCGATGGGACGTATTCATGCCGTTTATCCAGACGGCACGGTCATTAAAAACGTTGAAGTCTTTCGCCAGATCTATAGCGTACTTGGAATTGGCTGGATGTATGCACCCACCCGCTGGCCGATTGTAGGCCCAATTATCGATAAGCTCTACGACATCTGGGCTGATTTGCGGTTGAAGGTAACTGGACGCCCTGACTTGCAAACCTTAGTGGCTCAACGACAAGAGCGTTTAAGCTGTGAAACTGAAGGTCGCTGCCGGCTGTGACAAGTGACTGGACCTTATACAAGACTTATGCAAGAGAACGAGCACGGAGGGATTCGAACCCCCGACCCTCAGAACCGGAATCTGATGCTCTATCCAACTGAGCTACGTGCCCTGGGTCAGGCTGTATTGTAGCATTCCCCTTAAATTACGAGAGAAGCTTTGGGAAATCGTAATAGCGCACGGTCTCCTAATCTGGCTGAGAAACCCTTTAGACACCCTATCTCGCCAAACATCTGAGGCAAAGACCCATAGCCCTGTCAGCTTGGTCAAGTCCATATCGATGTCTTAAGGGAGCAAGGAACAGGGAATGGGGCATGTTGACTCAAATGCATGCCGCTATAGCTTCAGGCTATTTACGATGTGATGTAGGTTGATTGAGCGGAAGCTGTAGAGAGCTGATAGCGATCGATGGGCTTTGCTAAGGGTTCAACACTCGCTAGGATTAGCAAACATAGATACAGGTACTTCTTCATAGTTGGGGCTTAAGGTGCGGCTGTAGGTATCAACCACTGCTCCATCAGAAGTTACAGGGCTAAAACTGTGTTTCTTATCTATAGGCAAATCGATCTTGATCACAAGGGGTAATGTTTTAGAGCCATGAAGCTGTGCTTTGACCCTTTAGACGCTTGATTTCTAATGCTTTGGTCTTGTTCATGTGTGGCTGCTGTCTCCCCCTTAAAAGAGAGGAATGGTAGCGTCAAAGCTAATACCAAAGAAGGAATCGTCGAAAGTGATGCGCTCTTCCGATGAGCGTCCGTAGCTCAATCCCCCGAACAGTGAGACTCTTACTGATGGACTAATGGCATAACGGATCTGTCCTGTGATGCGCTGATAGGTCTCATGGCGGTTTTGTTGGGTAAAGTCAGAGACGGTGAGCCGATAGCTGAGACCTGTATCCCAGCGGGGGTCGATGCGATAGCCCAAGTAAGCGCCTACGGAGTTTAGGACATTACTAAATCGCTCTGGATCGCTGAAAAAGACTTGGCCTTGGTAGTAAGTATCCAGAGTGAGCTGAGGGGTTAGGAAATCTCGGCGGCCAATAGTCAGTTCAATACCGTCATTGCTGAAAAATTGATCTTGATAACCTTCATCAAAAAGCATTTGATGGCTAAAGGTTAATTGCCCATAGACGCGATCGCTGAAACGATGGCGAATGCCTGCTCGAAATCTGATCTCGTCGTAGCTAGAGTTGCTTTGTTCTTGATAGCGTAAAAAATTGGTTTCGACGGATGCCACGATATTAGTGCTAGGCCCAATTTGGGGAAAGGCCGTTAACCGGATGCCTGGGCGGATGAAGTTGTCACCAAATCGCCCCTGAATGGCATCCTCCACAAGAAAAACATTGTCGCTACTAGACGCTGACACATAGGTTGATAGAAAGATTGAGGGACGAGGGGGTGGGGGTGGTGCAATCTGACGGAGTTGCAAAATTCCTAATTCAGGATCCTGAAGTGGACTGCGCAGTTGAATAATGCCCAACTCTGGATCTCTGCGAGGGTCTTCAACCTCAATTACGCCCAGTTCTGGATCAGCTGGGACTGAGGCGATGTCAGCAGGTAAAGCGCTTTCATCGGGTGCTGATGTAACGGCGTCATCAGGAGATGGAGAAGTCGCACGGGGAGGATTGTCCTCCGGAAAAGATTCTAGAAATGTTTCTAGAAGGGGGGTAGCACTTTTAGGCTCCTTCTTATCCGTATTGGGTTTTGCTGCCCTATCTGTGAGGTTTTCTGGGAACTGAGAGGTCGCCGCGATCGCGGATTCTTCAACCCAAACAGCGTCGTTGGGTCTTTCGCTGACATCGGATATAGGCTCGATACCTTTCGCAGACGACTCAATTACAGTCGGTTCAACTGCAATGGTTGTGACCTGAACTAAATGTTCTTCTGTTCGCTCTCCTGAGTCAAGAGCGTTGACGTGGGAAGGGGTATTGGAGGTATTGGATGAGAAGCCGCTAGCAACACGGTCTTCCGATGCAGGTGCTATGGCTGAACTAGCAGTAGCATTGGTTTGATGCAAGCTCCAGAAGATAGGCACCCAGCATATAATCCAATACGTGTACTTGGATAAAAAGATATGGCTTAGCACAAACGGTTCCGCAAAAGAGGTTGAGACTTCTTCCTATAGCCAAGCATGTGCCATTTTTGACACATCTATCATGAAATTCTGATGTCGGAGAACACACTCGTTTGAGAAACGTTCAATGTTTCTTTATCGTCGGGATATTAATGATAGAAGCTGATTAAGTCTTATGGGTTGGCAGGACGAATACTGTTTTGACTCTTGGATGCAGATGGTAGTTCCTCTAGAAAGGCTATTAAGCAGATGGTCATTCGTCAATACTTTCTCCGCTGCAGCGGGTTAGTTGGTCTTGTTTATTGGGTTTTGAGCGCGATCGCGGCTCCTGCGTCTCGGGCTGAGACTGTGCTGACAAGAGCAGATGTAGAGTCTTTTCAAAATAGAGTTGAAATATTGTTGCGTGGCGGGCCTACTCGTCCTGTGCGCTTGAGCGATCGCCTCGGTACAGGCGATGCCGTTCGAACAGACACTGCATCTCAAGTTGATCTGAGATTTAACGATGGTTCATTTGCCCGTGTCGGTGAGCTTGCTACCTTTTGGTTCATTCCCAATACACGTGACTTTCGGCTGTCGAACGGAACGGTGCTGTTTTTGGTTCCCCCTGGTAACGGTAGCAGCACGATAGAGACGCCAAATGTAGTGGTGGGCATACAGGGGACCGCGATCGTTGTGCGCCACTTTCCGTCTCCTGATGAGAACCTGTCCGAGCAAACTGATCCGCTAGCTAATTTGACAGGAGATACGGGACGAACGGCGGTCATGGTGTTGACTGATAGTCCTGGTGGGCCTGCTGAAATCAAACTACAGGATGGTCGCAGCGTTAATGTGTCTTCTGGAGAAGTTGCCATTGTTGATAACGGCAATCTTTATCTTTTCGAGTTTGACTTAGGGCTTTTCTATGAAACCAGTCCGCTACTAGAAGGGCTGTTTCTGGAGGACGCTAATTATCTCGACAGTTCTCCAACAGCTCCTGTACGACAAGAGATGGTGGAAGGATTAGAGAATCAGCAGGATTTTGCCGGTGACTACTTCTTGAATCCATCCTTTTTGAGTCCTGATACCGATATTTCAACCGGAAGTGGATGGTTGTTTCCTATCAACCCTGCCTCACCAGTAGATGAGTCAGCCACCGAGTCAACCGAAAATCTTGACGATGATGCTGGAATTTCGGCTCCTCATGAAGGCACAGCCGACTTGGAAGGCGAGTTAAGTCCGCCTGAAACAATAGACATGCCATCTATTGATAATCCGCCTGCACCTACCGATGGAACCGATGGCGATGTATTACCCCCCGGCGTAATTACTCCGATACCGAATGAAACTTCTCCCGTTCCTCAACAGTCAGGAGAAGAACAGATCCCAAATCCTGCCACCTCAGATTAGACTTAGCCGTCTTGCCCAGACATACAGACTTCGCACAAAATCTACGGAAAAATTCATGAAGTCTTTACGTTGAGGCGTAGGGATTCGATGAAGTCTAGCGGATTTCTCTATAGGATGTAGGTGGCATATCGGGTAAACGCACACTTGAGCCGTGCTCTGTGTGACTGCAAGCACATAGCCCCCTGGAATAAGCATGTAGTGTTTGTACTGGATTATCAGGCAGGTGGGGCTACTGACAAGCACAGTGAGGATGCTTGACAAGCCTGATAGCTTGATGAAGTCAAATGCCTTCATTGGGTAGGAATTCCTAGCACTGTTCCTTCGAAACTCGGATTGCTAACTATGAATCGTCACTTATGTTTCCAACAGTTTCGTTTACTAGGTTTAGCGAGTCTGATTTGGGGGATCGGTGGTGCGATCGCGCCCAACCTCCTTCGAGCAGAAGTTCCCCTCACCCGAGCGGATGTCGAATCTGTTTACAACCAGGTCGAATTTATTCCTAATGGACAAGCTGCTCGCCCGGCAACGCTGAACGACTGGCTAGCCATTGGGGATGCTGTTAGAACGTCCGAAAATGCGAGGGCAGAGTTGCGGTTTAACGATGGTTCTCTGGCTCGGGTAGGAGAGCAGGCAACTTTTTGGTTCATCCCTAACACTCGGGACTTTCGCCTATCCAATGGGACAGCGCTGTTTCTCATTCCACCTGACAGAGGTCCCAGCAATATTCAAACACCGAGTGCCATCACCGGTATTCAGGGAACGGCTTTAGTAGTCCGACACATCCCTTACGAGTGTGAGACCAATACTCATAAATTGGGCAATCAACAACCGCTTCAGGAGTGCCCCGGCCGAACTGTTGTGATGGTGTTAACGGAGAGTCCGAAAGGCCCCGTTGAAGTGACGACTTCTGATGGGAATTCAGAAGCCCTCTCAGCCGGAAACATGGCGGTTATTGAAGGCGACTCTATTCAAATCCTAGAGTTCAACCTAGAGCTTTTTTACGAGACAAGTCCTTTGGTTCAAGGGCTAGACCTGAATAATCCAAATTTTGAAGGAAGTGGCTCACCAACCGATCCGGTTCGACAAGAAACCTGGGATGGTATTCAGTTACAGCAAGGCTTTGAAGGGAGCTACTTGCTTAATCCTGAAGTAATCGGTATGTCTGAGCAACCGACGGTCACGACAAGCTGGTTGCTGCCAGCCGATGCTTCTGAAAGTATCTTCCCATTAGACTCAGTGGCTGATAGCAATGCGACTGGGGTTCAAAATGTGGCAAATCAGACGAGCCAGAATAGCAAGACTCAGAACTTAATGGGCGCTAGGCTCAACAACAGCATGGCTAATTTAGATACTACGAGAGCTAACCTTGCTCCGGGTATCATCAATCCTCATTCCTCACGTCTCCCTTCTGCTCCAGCTTCTGGTGGAGGCACGATGGGGGGGAGTACTCGACAGCCCGGTCAGAAACCAGCCGTTGAAGATCCCAATGTAGTGGGTCAGCAGCCTCCTGCAGCTGGAACAGGACCAACCACTCCGGAGGCTCCTATAGGGGGTGGCGGTGGTACAGACACCGGAGCGGACAATCCGGGAACAACTCCACGTCAACCTACCAACCCTACCGAGCAGCCTGGAACACCTCAACAGCCTGGACCTGAGCCTGGTGGTCAAGAACCCGATCCAGTGACTCCAACTCCCCCTGCTGGAGAACCTCAGACTCCTCCCTCAAACGCGGGTCCAAGCAGGCCGCCATCCGGTGAGCAGCCTAGCACGCCTACGGAACCGTTCAACCCACCTGGGAACCAAGCACCTGTAGAACCGGTTACTCCTGTAGAACCAGTTACTCCTGTAGAACCGGTTGCTCCTGTAGAACCGGTTACTCCCGTAGAACCGGTTGCTCCTACAGAGCCGGTTGCTCCTGTAGAACCGGTTACTCCTACAGAACCAGTTACCCCCACGGAGCCGTTTAATCCACCTGGGAATCAGGCACCTATCGAACCCACTAATCCTGTGCAGGAGCCTGTCACTCCCGTAGAGCCGATTACACCTCCTAGTGTGACGCCTACGGAGCCATTTAACCCACCCGGGAATCAAGCGCCTATCGAACCCACTAATCCTGTGCAGGAGCCTGTCACTCCCGTAGAGCCGATTACTCCCCCCAGTGTGACGCCTACGGAGCCATTTAACCCACCCGGTAGCGTTGCCCCAATTGAGCCCACAGCGCCATCCATGGAGCAGCCCATCGCCCCTGTGGAACCTGTGACTCAACCCGCTGTGGTTCCTGAAACTTTCAATCCTCCTGGGAATGTAGCTCCTGCTCCTACGACGGATGCGGTTCAATCGGTTTCGAATCCAACTCCTTTACCTGTTGATAATTCCCCCGTAGACATTTCGCCCATTCCGAATGAACCTACGATCAATAGCGAATCGGTGGTGCCTGCTGGCGTCATTACACCTTCACCTGAAGACGGGCAACCTGCTGAAGGTCCTTCTGTTGCACCAGAGGGACAACTACCTACTACCCCTGAAAACCCCGTGCAGCCTGTTGATCCAGGTGTGCAGCCTGTTGATCCAGGCGTACAGCCTGCTGATCCCACGGTTCAACCTGTAACACCAGACGGAACTCCTACTGACTCGGAAGCTACTACTGGAGCACCAACAAGTTGAGGCCTTATAGCCGTTGTTAGGTTAGTTAGGACAAGGTAGCGAGCTGTTTGGCTGTAGGCTGAGCGTTATGGCCTTAGCCTAAAAATTTAGTTTGTGTAAGTCATGTTCTCCGTGCCCTGGGTTAGGGCATTTATGCGCGATCGCCTTTACGCCTTGGCAGCTAGGATGCGATAGACCTCGACAGATGCTTGTCTCCCCTTAAGGTGAAGCGCTCCCCAAGACTCGACTTTGAATTTGCTCTCAAGATGTTGAAGGGTGTCTTCTCCGATGAGCATCCGGCAATTAGAAGGTTGCTCTTCCTTGTTAAGGCTTTCTAAGCGGGATGCAATGTTAACACTGTCGCCGATAATTCCGTACTCCATGCGGTTGGACCCTCCTAGGCTTCCTACCACGACTGGACCTGTAAAGATGCCCACTCGCATCTGTAGTATTGGCAGCCTTTGAGACTGACGGTAACGATTGATTTCAACTAGCCGCTTTTCCATGCAGAGAGCGCAGGCTACAGCTGCTTGAGCATCTGTATTGATTTCTTCGGTTGTCTGACTAGCAATGGGCACTCCAAAGACCGCCAGCAGGCCATCTCCAGTAAATTTATTGACGATGCCATGGTGAGCTTGGATTTCCTCGGTCATCGCCTCTAAGTAATCGTTGAGCCATTCCAGCAACTGCTCAGGGGGCGTCGTCTCAGCTAGTGTGCTAAAGCCTTTGATGTCGATAAACATCATGGTGGCGATCATTTTTTGCCCTGGGAGCTTCCCCGATTTTAGGAGGCGATCGCGGTTCTCCCAAAGGGCTTTGGCGATTTCAGGAGAAGCTGTTTGACCCAGCAGTTCCTGCATCATTTGTCGCTGTCGAAAGGATTGCTGAGCTTGGTAAGCCAGCACCACGCTACTGCTGCCGATGACAGATAGGATTGGGGCAACTAGGGGAATCCAGCCGCCAGTAGTAAAGAAGCCATATCCTACCACCAGAATGCCCATAAGAACGGTGGTTTGGCTGATGGTTAACAGCAGTGGATGCCGCAGAATCCAAGCTAATGCGCTTCCTAAGAGAGCCCAAAAGCAGCACCATAGCCATTCTTGCCAAGGTTGACTAGTCCATATCAAGGCGCGATCGCCCGTTGCTAGATCCAACAGTTGGCTGACCATCTGAGCATGTACGATGACGCCCGGCATTTGGTGAGCATCATCGCTGGTTCCAGCCGTGAAAGGTGTGTAAAACAAATCCTTAAAGCTGGATGCGGTAGTGTTACCAATTAAAACAATTTTGTTTTTGATCCATGCGGGGTCCACTTCGTTGTTGAGGACCTGTGTCAGTGTGACTTCTCGGCTAGGAGAGGTGCGGTCCCGATAGTCCAGCATGATTTGATGCCCTCGTGTATCCGCGATCGCATACCCTCCGGCTCCTGACTGTAGGGGCAATAATGTTGCTGGGCCTAGCTTCATGTAATTGGGATTAACGGGACTGGCTTCGGGAGTGATGTTTTGCATCGCCAAGTATTGTAGAGCCAGCTGTAGTGAGAAGGAATACAGCGTTGTGCTTCCTTCTGGTGTTACTTGTTCACCTAGCAGGAGCGCTCGACGAATTTTTCCGTCAGAGTCAACCACTACATCATTGAAGCCAACTTGTGTGGAATCAATCCCTGCTGGTGGTGGAATTCCAGGGCCACCCCTAGGATTCGATATTTGAGTAATGACAATGACATTCTTCGCCTGAAGCGATCGCATCAGCTCCGTTCGTCCAGGGGGTTTGGGGATCGCTCGAAAAATATCCAGCCCAACGGTGGCAGGGGCATGCTGCTGAAGTTGGTCAATGGCTTGGGCAACTGTGCGATCGGACAGGGGAAATTCTTTGAGGGTTTCTAAGTCACGCTCGGTAACCGTCACGACGAGAAGGCGATCGTCTTTGGGTAGTGGCTGTGTCTCGTGTCGCAAACGCACCATTTGGTCGTAGACTTTCTGTTCAAGGCTTTCAATCGCACCGGATTGAGCTAGCACAACTGTGCTGGCGGAAACAGCAACGCTGGTGCCAATAATGACAGTGGCCTTTTTCCAGTGCTCACGAAGCCACTTTCGCAAACTAAAAGAAGAGGGGACGGGTGACGAAACCTCAGGCTGCTTCAAGGTAATCACAGAAGCTTTCCGTATACGTTCGCTGGTTCGTGCACCCTAGCTGCCTTGGGAATTTTCGACAGCTTTTCTAAAGATATAGCAAAAGTAAAAGGTAGATGATGAAGGCAGACTGAAATGCCTGTCTAGTCAGTTGAGCTTAACCAATTAGTCACTTGCTGTATCAAGCGCTCTCCCGATTGAATAGCGGACTCCGCTTCAGAGCGGGTAAAGGCTTCCGATGGCGTCAGCTCAGCCAGTGCGTCGGGATAGCGTGTCGGAATATAAAGCTTATCCAGTGCCAGAGCAGTGTCCATCAGGACTAAAAAATCTTTCTTTACAGGATCAGGTAGGTCACGAATTAGCCGACCGCAGGAATGACCCCAGGGGTCGAGATCTAGCCGAAACCAGACTGCCTTGAGTGCTTTTTCAGCGGCCTGTTGAGCATAGAAACAGGCTTGAGGATATTTGCTGGCTGTCAATAACGCAGTAGCAGCCTCTAGGTCGTCAATCCCCTGTTGATGCCATCGTTGAGCTTCCCGCCGAAGCTTTTCCACGCTCATAGAGAACTTTTCCTTCTGACAAAATCTGTTGGATGAAGGGGCGATCGCGTCTTTGAGTCAACTCGTCTGGAGTGTACACTATCACCTCGACTGGATAAGGGGCATCAGCAAGCAGAGCCAGTACTTGACTGATGCGGTCTAGCGGCGACAGATTACAGGCCCAAACTACAAATAAATCAATATCAGAATGACGAGTTGCTGTTCCCCGCGCCCAGGAACCAAACAGAAGGATTTGCTCTGGGTCTAAAGCCTGTTGCAATTTCTTCACCGCATAGCCGAGCCAAATCTCAGTGGATTGAGGAGTCATAAAATCTGCTCGAAGTTGAAGAATATCTCTATGTTACTAATTAAAAAAATCTTGGTTCAACAGGCTTTTGTCAAGGTCTTCTCAGACAATATTCAGGTGTTTCTGAGAAGGTATTTCTATCTGAAATTCTCTGTACTCTGCCTGGATTTGCTCAATGCCGTTTTCCTTGAATGTTTTGATGATGCCTGTTGTGCTTGATTTTGTCACAATAAGTACCACCCATTTCAGTTACTGCAAGCGTGAATTGGAATCGTGTTACTCAACAAAAATCCGCACCTTTGTGAACGACTTGGCAGTATGCTTAATGGGCTTTGTTTAGACGACTCAAAGATTTGGTTTTTGGCTCATCACTGCTCGATTCTAACTTTGCACTTCAGGGTTAAGTCCCCTTTCATTCACTTCATGTCTGTATCTACTGATTAACCATGTTTGTAACTACCCTAACTTGGGCCTTGCTAGCCGGATATGGCAGCCTGATCTTTTACCTAGTGCATCAAACCACACCCCAACGGGTCACTGCGCCGGAATTTTTTGAAGGCCAGTCTAAAAACGGTGAAGTTCCAGGACAGTGGTTACTCATAGCGAGTGCCGCTATTTCTTGGATTTTTGCCAAATCGATTGATAACGCTGCAAGTTTAGGCAATGCCTTTGGCATTTTGGGTGGCATTGGGTACTCCATTTACTACCTAAGTTTTGTGACTGCCGCGATCGCCCTCTATTTCATCCGCACTCGTGGCGGCTATCGGTCTATCCCAGAATTTTTGGTGGGTAAGTATGGAAAGCTATGCTCCCGGCTTTTTCTGATTGCGATCGCCATTCGATTAATTAACGAAGTTTGGTCAAATACCAAAGTCTTTTCTCTATATTTCGGGGCAGAGGGTAGTTTGGGGTATTGGCTCGCTGCGCTAATTGTTACCCTTTTTACGGTTTACTACAGCCTGTTAGGTGGACTCCGTAGCAGCCTGCTGACGGATGGCGCACAAATGTTGTTGGCAGCCGTTTTGCTAGTGGTCATTTTGATTACCCTCGGGCCTGGACTTGTCAATCAAGGACTGCCCGTTGTTGATGCTGATACGCGCTTGGCGGGGCTGACATTCTGCGGCCTAGCGTTTGTGCAAATCTTCAGCTATCCCTTTCACGATCCGGTTATGACCGACCGTGCCTTCATCACGGGCCCTCGCACAATGGTGAGAGCGTTTATCTGGGCCGGGGTAATCAGCGGAGGATTTATCTTATTGTTTAGCTCTGTGGGACTATATGCCAGGGCATTTGGCGTTGAGGGAGCACCTAGTTATACGGTGCCTGCCTTGTTTGGCTTGCCCATGCTGTTGGTCTTCAACGCAATCATGCTGACCAGCGCCGGCTCAACCTTGGACTCGACATTTTCCAGCGTCGCCAAATTAGGGGCGAGAGATTGGGACAACCGCAAAGGGCAGCCTACGGAGACTCAAGCCTTCATCGGACGCTGGTGGATCATCGCGATCGCCCTGCTTGGCAATGTCCCTCTACTAAGTATCTATATGGGTGACCAAGTTGGGCCTGCCATCATCATGGCAACCACCATCAGCGGGACGATGGTAATGGGACTGGCCCCTATTTTTCTTCTGGCTTTCCTCCCTGGAGCTGGGGCACTAAGTTTTCATCTTGCTTTTTGGCCGGGTCTGATTGCGGGTGTTCTTCGTGTTTTAGAAAATGCTCTCAGCACGACAATTTTCCCAGCCTGGATGAGTTTAGGCGGTGGCAGGTACGCGATCGATCTGGGGGTGAATGTTTACGGCTTGATTCTTTGTACTGCGGGCTACTTGATTGGAGCCTGGTGGGGGTCTCGTACTCAGAACAGCGCTGAAGGTCGACCCGTTTCTTAAGTACCCTAATAAAGAAAGGTGATTAGGGCTTATGTGTAGTCCCTTGAATTTCTCAACTCTAGGAACGTCGAATCCGGCTTCTATGTTTGAGGAGTAAGGGACAAGGCTAGATTCAGCTGCATAAGTCCTAGCTGGCTTTTATTGCTGTCTTGAATTGCAGCGTTTTTCCTTATGGAATGCCGTATGGCTAACCACTAGGCAGCAGTCATCTTCTTGCTTATTCTGTCTTCATCATCCAAAATGCTTGACCAATCCGTACAATTCCTAACGCCCGAAGAATCGGCAGACGTTGACAAGGCACTGTTGACTTCTCCTGAAAAATTCTTAACTCGACTAACCATCTCAACCAGCAAACTTCTGAAGGTGATTGCCAAGGATTTAAACCTTTCGGTAGAAGAGCTATCACCACAGCAGATTATTCAATGGTTTGAGGCTGACTCTAAGCGGAAGCAAGAGGAAGGGGTCAATGCCTCTGTGCTGAAATGGGAAGCCACTAATCTCAGTGACATGACTGAGAGTTAGAAACAGCAACGGTGAGATCGGTCTTGACACCTATCAGCACTGGCGTTTTGATGAAGCTCGAAAGATCTTTGGGAATAAAGCTATATTACGGGCAGAGGCCATACTTCAGAAAGAGAGGCTATGTGCTAAGACTAGAGCAGACAATTGCGATTGTCTGATGAGCACCTTGCTAGTTGCTCAAAATTGCTTAAGAAGGCATCTAATCCCTCGGTGAACGCTATCCTAAGGGCTGAGGGACTTATCGGGAGGTCTGCCTCCCTGCGAAAAACCACATTGGAAGGAATTATAGAGTCATGGGGTTGTTTGATCGAGTCAGCCGAGTCGTTCGCTCTAATCTAAACGCCGCTGTCAGCAATGCTGAAGATCCTGAAAAGATCTTGGACCAAGCCATTATCGACATGCAGGAAGATTTGGTACAGATGCGACAGGCCGTGGCTAAGGCGATCGCGTCTCAAAAACGAGTCCAGCAACAGTACGAGCGTGCTCAGTCTGAATCGAATACTTGGCATCAGCGAGCACAGCTAGCTTTGCAAAAAGGCGACGAGAATCTGGCTCGGGAAGCACTGACTCGCAAAAAAGCTCAAACTGAGACCGCTACTGCACTTAAGGGTCAGCTGGATGCTCAGAATGGACAAGTTGATCAGCTGAAGAAGAACCTAATCGGTCTTGAGAGTAAAATCTCTGAGGCCAAGACTAAGAAAGATATGCTCAAGGCGCGGGTTAGTGCCGCTAAAGCCAATGAGCAGCTCCAGAGCACGATGTCTTCCATGAGTACGAGCAGTGCAATGGGAGCTTTTGAGCGTATGGAAGAAAAAGTCTTGATGATGGAAGCCAAGTCTCAAGCGGCTCAGGAACTTGCGGGTGCTGACTTAGAAAGTCAGTTTGCAGCGTTAGAAGCCGGTGGTGATGTTGATGATGAACTGGCTGCCATGAAAGCTCAGCTCGCTGGCGGTTCCACTGGGCAAGGCCAGCTCCCCTCGGCTGATGAACCAGTGGCGACACCCAAAGATGCTGCCGTTGATGCTGAATTAGAAGAATTGAAAACACAACTTGATAATCTTTAAGCTTGACGTTCGTTGAAGAGACCGCCAGGAATTTCGGGTCCGATTTACAATCCTGATAGCTGACAGCTCGTACTGGCACAATATTTCGCATTCGCCCCCTAATCCTGACGGATTTAGGGGGCTTTTAATCCATTCGAAAATTTGCGAAATAATGTCGTCAGCAGTATCAAAAATCAAAACACCTGTACAAGTGTCCTTTAACGTTAACGAGTGCCCCTTTGCGCTATCTAAGCATTCCTTTAACACGAGTTATTGGTGTGGTGCTTCTGTGTTTTTTGCAGCGTGTAGGGAACTCTTGAAGCGTTGTAATTTTCAGAATCGACGTAATAGCTTTAGCCATCTAGCGTAATGCAGTAGGTAGCGCACAGGTGCTCAGCGAATAGCTGATGGCCTACCATCTTGCTCCAACGGAACTAGCGACGGCTATATTCTCTGTTCTTATGGATGGGCACCCCAACCAAGTCCTAAAAAATAGACAAAGGGCAAAGTCGATCTCTGAAATTACTCTCAATCAGACATCTACTTCTATAAGGAGCGATCGCGAGCCATGCAGATTTTCGTGAAAATTTCTACTGGCAAAACGATAGCGTTAGCAGCTAATTCTAATGACACGATCAACAGCATTAAGGTCAAAATTCGCGACCAAGAGGGGATTCCCCTTGAGGAACAGACGCTACTTTTTGCTGATGAAATCCTGGAAGACGAACGCTCGCTCGCTGATTACACCATTCCGCTAGCGTCTACGCTGCGTTTAGAAACCATCCAGACGGTCAGCGCCCTGAATGAGGCAACTGCCAGCATCTTTATTAACGAGGCAGACGCGGATACTCCCGGTAGTGACGCGGCAGAGTTTACGGAACTTTATGATGGTGGTGTCGGTAATACTCCTCTAGATGGCCTCGCGATTGTTTTCTTTAACGGTACGGATGATGCCTCCTACGAAGCGTTTGACTTGGATGGCTTCAGCACAGACGCCGATGGCTTTTTCGTTTTAGGGAATCCGGGTGTCGCCAACGTAGATCTGACCTTTGATCCGGGTGGAACGGGTAGTCTGCAAAATGGGGCTGATGCGATCGCCCTCTATCGGGCAGACGCTATCGACTTTCCCAACGACACCCCGGTCACCACAACCGGACTGCTTGACGCGATCATTTACGGTACCGGAGATGTAGATGATGCTGGATTGTTGGCAGGTCTGGGGCAGTCTACACAGTTTGATGAAAACGCCAATGGCAATCAAAGCGATGAGTCAAATAGTCGGGTTCCAGACGGTACGGGACCTTTTCAGACTCAAGCGCCAACCCCTGGCACAGCCAACAGCGTTACCAATACGGCTAATGAGGTTCCAGTCACTGCCGATAGCCAAATCGTTCTCACCGAAGATACCGTCTACACCTTCAGTAGTAGCAATTTTCCCTTTGCAGATACGGATAGCGGCGACACTCTACAAGTCGTCCGCATTACTGCACTCCCCTCTGTAGGACAGCTTTTTATTGATGCTGATGGCAGCGGTACACCCAGTGGCAGCGAGGCGGTTGTTCAGAATCAGGAGATTGCGATCGCTGAGATTGCCCAACTTAAGTTTGTACCCGCAGCCGACGCTAGTGGCGCAGACTACACCAGCCTGCAATTCCAAGTCAGTGATGGGACTGACGTTAGCGCCGTTGCAACGCTGACCATTGATGTCACTCCCGTTAATGATGCTCCAGCAATCTCTGGTAGTGCTGTCTTCGATCCTATTGACGAAGATACTGTTGATGCCCTCAACACAGGTACTCCGGTGCTTGACCTTGTCGGAGTTTCAGTTTCTGATCCCGACATTTCCAATGCTCAACCGACAGGCATTGCGGTCACTGGCGCTGACACTGCCAACGGAACGTGGCAGTACTCTACGGAAGGGGATATCTGGCAGGATTTGGGTCCAGTTTCAGACAGCAATGCCGTTCTTTTGGGACCAACGGGCCTCTACACCGCTCTGTCCAATAGTGCGCCCGATACTCAAAACTGGCTGTCTTACACAGCAGTCAATCTTGCGAATCCCTTCGGCACAGCAGCAACTGAGACCGTCAATGCTAGCGGCACGACTCTGGACACGACCAACGATCAAAACATCTATGCCGGCTATGGCAACTACGCCGCGAATCCTTCTAATCCCACCTTTGTCAACGCTGACTTTCCTACGCTAGACAACACCCTGGGCTATCAGATTGCCTTCGACATGCAGCTCTTGGAGGAATCTGGCACCAACCCCAATCGGGCTGGCTTTAGCATTCTTGCCGTCAGTGAAGATACAACCAAGGCGATCGAACTCGGTTTTCAAAAGACCTCTGAAACGACAGGGAATATCTTTGCTCAAAGCGACAATCCACTTTTTACAGCCGCAGAGGCGGTTGCTTTCGACACGAATCCAGCGACTCGCTATACTTTGTCCGTAAAAAATGATAGCTATCAGCTCTTTGCAAATGGGCTTCCTATTCTTTCCGGTGTCCTTCGAGATTACACCGCGTTTTCTCCACCGCAAGGGGTACCGGATCCCTATGAGTTGCCTAATCTTGTCTTTTTAGGAGACAACACAACGTCGGCTCAAAGCAGCTTTCTGCTAAGCCAAGTCGCTGTGACGACCGATACTCGGATCCGCTTTGTCCCCAATGCTGACTATAGCGGTGATTCAACGCTAACGTTTCGGGCCTGGGATACTTCGGATAGAGTTGCTAACGGGCAAACGGTCGATGCGTCTGTCAACGGAGGCGCGACCGCGCTGAGTGCTGATGCGATCGCAGGCACCCTCACTGTTAATCCTATCAACGACTCGCCGTCCTTCACTGCTAGCAATCCTCCCACCGTTGAAGAAAACAGCGGTCTGGTGACGGTGGAGAACTGGGCAAGCTTTGCTGCGGGCGGTGGCGTAGATGAAGCGACTCAGACAGCAACCTATGTGATCAGCAATATTTCAGACAGTAACCTGTTTGTGGTTGCTCCAAGTGTTGATACTGACGGCAATCTGACCTATACGCTGGCAGAGGATATTTCTGGCACGTCTACTTTTGAAGTTGCCGTGCAGGACAGCGGCAGTGGAGCTAACTTGTCCGAGTCTCAGACCTTCACCATTACTGTCAGTGAAGAAGAGGTTCCAGGCTTTACTTTTACCAAAACGACTGCGACTGTCAGCGAAGCCGGCGATACCGACACTTACCGGGTAGCGCTGACGTCCCAACCTACCGCTGATGTTGTCCTCACGTTTGACGGTGGGGACGAGTTAGTCACCCCTGAAACTATCACGTTCGTTCCCAACGAGTGGGGGCAGCAGCAAACTATTACAGTCGCCGCCATTGACGATTCTGACGTAGAGGGTGACCACACAGGCACGATCAGCCACAGCGCGAGTAGCAACGATCCAAACTATAACGGCATTGCGATCGCTCCCATCACCGTTGATATCTCTGATAACGATGCTAGCCGTGAACGGCCTGCATCTCTCATCTTTACCTTTGAGCAGTTCGTTCGATATCAGGTGATCAACAAAGGCGGCAGTTTGCCTTTCAGCGAGACTCTATATTTGTTGGCCAATCCTGATGTCCAGGCTGCTGTGAATCAAGGATTGATTGCGAATGGATTCCAACATTTCAGTCAGTTTGGTGCTGTAGAGGGACGCCCCACGCTGCCGCTTGATCTAGAAGTCGGTGGACTCAAACTAGCAGCTCTGTTTGACGAAACCAACTACCTCAGCCAATATTCTGACGTTGCCGATGCTGTTGTCCAAGGTTTCTTCAACAGCGGTTTTGATCACTTCGTTCAAGCAGGCTTAACAGAAGGACGTAATCCTAGCGACTACTATGATGAGGCGTTTTATCTAGACCATAACTCCGATGTTGAAACTGCTATTGACGACGGCCTATTTAGTAGTGGGTTAGTCCACTACCTAACAATTGGTCACATCGAAAATCGAACGGCCAGTGAATTGTTCGATCCTCAAGACTATCTGCTCAACAACGACGGCATTCAGGCCGCGATCGCTAACGGCACCTTTGATAGCGCTTTCGATCATCTCATCGAATTTGGTGCTGAGGAGGGTAGGCTCCCGATCTTGCTGTTTGAAGAGGCATTCTATCTATCGCAGAACCCTGATGTTGCTGAGGCTGTCGTCAAGGGTGACTTTGATTCCGGTTTTGATCACTACGTCAGTGTAGGGCAGCGAGAAGTGCGAAACTCCAGTGCGGCGTTCAATGAAAGGGCTTACCTTGAGGCCTATCCAGATGTTGCAGCGGCTGTGTCAAACGGAGATTTCTCTAGCGGCATGGAGCATTTCTTCCGCGCCGGACGTGCTGAAGGGCGACTACTGGGATAATTTGGTTGGTCTACAGCTATTCTGTATCGGTTGCCGAGTCTCGACCAAAGGTCAAATTGTCCAATGTTTGTCCCGGCGGCAGATCTACAAAGACCAGATCACCTTCTTCAACGCCCTCTAAGATCTGGATCTGATTGCCAGCTTGAGACCCCAATGTCACCGGTTTAAAGCGAATGCGATCGCGTTCACCCGGCACCAAAACACCGGACTGCCCTTCTTGCGTCACAATCGCCACAGTGGGAACAACCAATGCATCACTGAGTTGGTCGCCAATAAAGGCCACGGTGACATTCATGTTGGAGCGAAGAACATCTTGACCCGAGAGTAACTCAACTCTGACTTGGAATAACGTCACATTTTGACGCTCGATTGCTTCAGGAGCTATCAGTCGCACAGTGCCTTCAAAGACTTCATCGGGGAAAGCATCGGCGACAATCTCAACCGCTTGGCCTGGACGGATTCGAGCAATATCGGCTTCCGGCACATCAGCGACAATCTCCAGTTCGCTGGCGATCGCTACAATGGCCGTTGAGGTTGCGGAAGTCGCGTCAGAAGCTGATGTCGTTGGCGTTACCACAGCTCCCTCATTGGCAAACTTTTGAGTCACGATACCGGAAAAAGGAGCGCGGATACGAGTGTCACCCAACTGCACCCGAGTGGACTCTAACTGAGCTTGAGCCTGAGCTAATCGTGCTTCCGCTTGAGCAATTTCTTCAGGACGAGCACCGTCTTGCAAATCGGCTAGTCGCTGTTCAGTTTCCTCTGCTTGAAACCGAGCACTTTCCAGACTGGCCTCTGCACTTCGAACGGCTTGGACAAAGTTATCTAACTCGTTGTCTGAAATTGCTCCAGCAGCTTCTAGCTGCCGATTACGGTCGAGTTCTGCTATGGCAAGGTCGAGTCGGGCTTCTAAATCCTCGACCTGTGCGTTGGCGGCTTGCACGGCGGCTTCTGCCTGAGCAATTTCCTCCCTGTCAGCGCCTCTAATAACATCAGCTAGCTGGGCCTCAGTCTCAGCGACCGCTGCCTCCCGTAACCGAATCTGGGTCTCGATGTCATCGCTCTCCATTTGCGCAATGAGCTGTCCCTCCGTCACGCGATCGCCCTGCTCTACGTACAATTCCTCTAAAATGCCTGATGTCTCAGGACTCAAATTCACTGTCTGAATTGGCTCTACGGTTCCACTTGCTGTAATCCGCACTGTCAGGGCAGTTGCCTCCACAGGCACCGTCAGCGCTTCGACATCATAAGGAGTTCCCCGAGTACGACTAACCACAAACGAGATCGCACCCAGGCCAACGATGCCGACAGCCATGAAACCCAGTAGCCAGATAAATGGACGGCGAACCTTGCCAAAAAGCGGAATCTGCATGAACAGAATGAAGCGAGGGTTAAGTACTTTTCCACTATAGCGACGGGACGAGCGCACGAACGAATAAATGACCGAGTGGGTGAGTAAACATGGAGGATGGATGGGTCGCCTCCCTTTAGGAGCAAAAAAATGGGAAGGATTCAACCTTTGCTGCTGGACTCGTTGATTGATTGTCCATTTCCAGCTAAATTTTGCTCACAGTGTTGAAAGATATAGTGCAGTTGCCCCAAAATATTCTCCAGTTCACTGATGGAATACAACAGGGTTTCATATCCTTGCCTATAAGAGTAGAAAGCAAATTTCCTGACTCAGACCAACTACAGCTATAGAGTTACAGGTGTAGCTCTAAGGCTTGTGCACCCGATAGCATTTGGGTGCCTAGTTTATAACCAAATGACTCGTCTCCGTTTTAACGGAACTGGCAATGGCTTCAGCTAGAACTCAGCAATCCCTTACTTTAGAAAGCTAGACGACAGCACTACTGCGACACACAAGACCAAAGCTTCTGTCCACTCCACGATCGCACCATAGGTATCTCCAGTGTGTCCCCCAAGCTGATGATTGAGCCACGCTCCGGTTAGAAGGGCGATCGCGGCGCCGCTAAGGGTGATCCCTATAATGAATTGCCAGCAGGCAGGATTAAAGTACAGGATAATACCGCTGAGAATGAGAAGTGTCATAAAGCCAAGCAGCCAGTCAGTTGCAGGACGGGCATAAGCTTTGTGGAAAGCGCCTTTGCCTTCCGTTTTGAGATAGGAATAGCGGGCGATCGCAACAACTTGGCCCCATCGACTCCATCCTGTAGCCGATAATACGCTGAACCATCGCAGCGACTCTAAATCGTTCAGGAAAAGTCCTTTCAATCCCAGAATGACGACGGCAACCATAACGCCAAACGCCCCTGACTGACTATCTGCCATAACCTCAAGCCTGCGCTTCTCATCGGGAACAGCAAGACCATCTGCTGTGTCCATTGCACCGTCTAAATGAAGCCCTCCGGTAATCAACAGCCATAGCGCCACAATTAGTCCGCTGCGAGTTGACGAGGGAACTGCTATCCCGATTAGTAGACTGTCAATGCCCAATAGGGCAGCGCCAATGCCTAACCCAATTAAAGGAGCGTAGCGGGCAATACCCTCAAAGCTCATAGGCCATGAATGGGGAAGCGGAATACGGGTATAAAAGACAATTGCTCCCATTAATGTGATCGCCCATTGGTGAAGAGGAAACCGTTGAGGTGCTTCGGATTCATTTTGTGAGAAGCTCATGACATTACAAAACTAAGGAGACCTTGGTATAGAACACTGCATGCAAAGACCGTAACGCTATCCATGGCGTTGAGACATTAGCTGATCCCCCTAGGTAGGATAGATAATGGTCTCGCTACAAGTCATCAATAGACAAACATCGAGTTTTAGCGTCGCTGAAAACCTTTGAATTGCGGTGTTTTGAAGCAAGAAAGTACAGCTGCCACAGTCTGTTATTTCCCACTACTTATACAAAAAACGTTGATAGAAAGTCGTTTCAGCGACATCGTAGATTTTCGCTGTGCTTGTGAATAGGGCTGATTTTAGAAAACCGTCCTATCCCTGAGATCCGATCCCTAATGATCGACTATCGTGGAGATAGCCTCTTAACAGGCCGTCTTCATTTTCGGTTCTGCCAGAGCGAAGTTTGCATTTGTGACAGTCCTATGGCCCACGATCCTGCTAACTCGTCTAATCTGCCTGCGCCTTGCCTTGTCGATAATGGCATTGTAATTAACAAGGCAGACATGCTGAGGCTGCTCAACGATCTGGGCAAAGTCACCTACGCTGACATCCAAGAAGGCGATGTGTTGAGCGAAGGTACAGGCTACATTATGGATGTTTTTGCCGAGCAGGGCGTATCAACACTGGTCGCCAATCAAAGCTTATATCTCAACGTCTGTAGCTTTGACTATTTAGAACTCAAAAAGTTGCCGGATGGGCAGGCCTGCTTTAAGTTAGTACAGGAAAATCGCTGCTTACAGCTTTTGCCTCTCACGACCCCTATTCAAGAGCAATCGACTCGCAACATGAACGCGGTTGCCCTTGAGGCGATTGTTGCCGAAGCGCTCTCTGCCAGCTGGGACGCTTGTTTAGACGATGACGGGCCTTTTGCTTAGGTAGCTCGTCTCGGAGAAATGGCATTGAACAATTTTGAGTATAAGGTCGAGGCTTGCTGTAGTCATACCTCAGCACGAGCCGGTTGCTTTCAGACCCCTCATGGCAAGGTGGATACGCCACGGTTCATGCCGGTCGGCACCTTAGCCAACGTCAAAACGGTAACCCCGGCTCAGCTTCAAGAAACCGGAGCGCAGATGGTGCTAGCGAATACCTATCACCTGCATCTACAGCCGGGAGAAGAACTGATTGCGGCTGCAGGAGGAGTCCATCGGTTCATGGGTTGGGATGGTCCCATGCTGACGGATTCAGGTGGTTTTCAGGTGTTTAGCTTGAGTAAAATTCGGACTATTTCGGAAGCAGGGGTTATGTTCAAGTCACCCCGTGATGGCCGCCTGATTAACATGACGCCGGAGGAATCAATTCGGATTCAGAATGAACTAGGCGCAGATGTGATCATGGCATTTGACGAATGCCCGCCTTATCCAGCCAGTCGCGAAGCCGTTGAACTCGCCACTGATCGCACCTACCGCTGGCTGAAGCGTTGTGTCCTTGCCCACGATCGCTCTGATCAGGCCCTCTTTGGCATTGTTCAGGGAGGGGTTTTCACAGATTTGCGATCGCAAGCTGCCGAAATGTTGACCCAGCTAGACCTGCCGGGATATGCCATCGGCGGCGTCAGTGTCGGAGAACCCTCGGAACTGATTGAAAAGATTGTCCGGTCTACTACGCCCATGTTGCCCCTTCACAAACCCCGCTACCTGATGGGTGTAGGTACTCACCGCGAAATGGTGCAGGCGATCGCTGCTGGCATGGATTTGTTTGACTGCGTGATTCCTACTCGTTTAGCTCGTCACGGTACAGCTATAGTTCGGGGCGATCGTTGGAATTTGAAAAATGCTCGTTTCCGCAAAGACTTGTCCCCGTTGGATGAGACCTGTTCGTGCTACACCTGTCGCAACTTCAGCCGAGCCTATTTGTGTCACCTCATTCACGCCCGTGAAGCCCTCGCCCACACCCTCCTCTCAATTCACAACATCACCGAACTGGTGAGCTTCACTCAGCGTATTCGAGCTGCCATTTTGGGCGATCGCTTTGTTGAAGAATTTGGTGAGTGGTTGGCACCCACAAAATAGAGGTGTCTTCAGCCTTACCTCTAGAAATCATTAGGATCGACAAACTCAATGCCATACTTGGCTGCGACAGGCGCCAGCTTCTCCAAAGAGGGAACCCCTAACTCTGAAGCTTCACTTTCAGTGTCAGTTGAAGCCTCCAGCAGAAAATTTTGAAACCAGTCAGAACCCGTAATAGTTAACAGTTTGCTAGGGGTCGAACCAACATTTTTAGGCGCATGGGGAAGACTGTAGATGTCCACAGCAATTGCCTTTCAAAAGACTATTGGCTCTAGCCAATAACCAGCAGAATGCAGGGCAAATGATTAGTTATGCTTTAAAAACTGCCTTCTGGAACACAGAAGGCAGTTTCAGAAAATGCATCTGAGGTCGATGATTTTCCAAAGGATGGCTGCAGCCGTCTAAGCTTTTGCACCTAGTAGCAGCACGATGCTGAGTGCATAGCTTGATGGCTCGCTAATGGAATTGGCGACGGCTATCAGCAAACCATTATTTGCTTATGAAGCGGATTGAGCAGTTCCGGTCAAACTATTAACGTTGAGCACAAAGTCGTTAAAGTCAAAATCGGTTAAGTCCTCAAACTGCCACTCATTTCCTTCACGTTCGACACGGCTCATCCCAACCACACCGTCATCAATCGTGGCTAGGCTGTCGATATTGCCGTCGATGAGCAAGGCAGGCGCATAGTAAGTTCCCCCTGCTAACACGATAGACTCGTCAATTGTTGTCAGATTATTTACAAAGAGCTCTGGTCCGTCGACCAAAGCAGAACGAACAGCGTCTTCGTAGCCTTCATCTCCGGGTTTTAGACCTGCGATCGCTCCTTCAGCATCCGTTTCATAGAATTTGAGGATGTTGTCAAACGCAGCCTCACGAGACAAAGTGAGTTCGGCTACAACGTCACCGTCAAAGCCCGTCAAGTCAATAATTTCGGCAAATGCAGGCTCAGTATCCGCGACGACCTCACCTTCGGCGTTAGTCGTCAAAACAATTTCATCGCCATAAACCCGACGTTCCGTATCGACTAACTCGTAGTTTGAGTCGAGAATGGGGAAGCTGTAGACTGGCGTCAGCGTGATTTGTGCCCCTTCATCGGGCCCATCAAGACGCTCCAAATTGACTTCTAAGTGACCGTAGTGCTTACCCCCTTCTACGATTTGGAGCACACCCTCTACTTCTGCCCACAACTCAGGTTCACTTTGATCCGCAGTCCACTCGCTAAATTCGTTGTAGTTTAGCAGTTCCCCCTCTTCATCGGTACGTTGTCCGCGCATGCCATCGCCGGCAACGCCCACATCGTAATAGTGAACGCCAATCCCATCATTATTCTCATCGACAAAGCTGCGCTCGAACATCTCACTGTGACCAGAGAAGACTGCTGCAACCCCATACTCCTCAAACAGAGGATGGTATTGACGCATCGGCGTTCCTCCCTGTCCCGAAGAATCCTCATGGTTCATGGGAAGACCATGAGTGCCACTAGAGTAGGCCGCATGGTGCCACTGAGCAAAGATGATTTGTCCATCTTCTCGGGCATCTTCAAGCTGTTCAATTACCCAATTCCATTGAGGACTACCAGGGTTAAAGTCGGCTAAATCCGTACCGCCTGCTGCTTCGTACTGTTCACGACTGATGTTTTCTTGTGTATCCGTTCCTGGACCTGTAAATTCTTGGCCGCTGATTTTTGGAGGCTGTCCTTCGCTACCATAATTATCGCGGCTATCATCAGGTTCGCCATTAGAACTATCTAGGGTCAGGACGGTGATGGGGCCATAATCAATCCGGTAATAATTATCTTGATGTTCCGGTATACCATTCTCAGGAGCATCGAAGTAGACATGGAACTTCTCACGACCAAACAAAGGTCCAAAACGCCCATCGTCATCCGTCCCGTAGCCACCATTAAGGGCACCAAAGTTTTCCCAGTTGCCTAGAGCAGGTAGGATGGCGTATTCCGATAGGCCACTATCAAATTCGCCCGCGTTGTGACGGAAGAACTCATCCCAACCAGGTTGATATCCTCCCCCTTGCATCAAATCTCCAGGCATCACCAAGAAATCAGGTTCGCGGCTGTTGATAATTTCAAGATTTTCGCGATAACCCACATTTTCAGTCAAGGGATAGTTAAGGCGATCGCCTCTAACACCAATAGTCTCAGCCCAAAGACTCTCTTCCGTAGAAGGGCGGGGCAATGAATCAGGGGCTAGAGCGCCTTGTTGCCAATCGCGACGATTGACTCGACCACGGGGCTCAGTTTCACTATCTGAAAATGCAACAAAGCGAATCTCATCCCAGTCTTCAGCACTGGGGGCGGTTGTGAAACTCGCTTCAAAAACGTCATCTTCTACAGTAACGGTGTAGGTATAGGTGCTATCAGGTGATAAACCATCCACATCAACCGTGTGCTTATAGTTTTCATTACCTAGCAACCAAGAACCCTGCTCTAGTCCATCAATGTCTTGATTCAGTTCCGCATTGGTATAGCTGAGAAGCGGCTCGAAGGTTGGGGTTGTTGTGAAAGTAACGGGAGCATCTAATCCTGGTCCTGTAATAGATACCTCACCAGCAGCATTCGTTTCGCCAAACCAAGTGATGTAGATGCCATCGCTAGACGGTTGCTGCAAATACGGATTAACTCGAAATGACATAATTTGGTAGTGTCCTTTATCGGAATTGAGCTTACTTACAGAGCTTGTGTGAAATTTTTAAAGACCAAAAATCACGTCAAAATGCTTAGAGAGGGGAATAATTGTCCAACCACCCCGGCTATTAGATAGCAAGGACTTTAACTCTTTTATTAAGGTGGAAAAAGTCAGAGCAAGATAGCGATCAGCTAATTCTTAGAGACAGAATTAACAGCCTTTATATAAGAAGTATTCTTTGGACAATGATTCTTACCCGTAAAGAATCAATCCCAACCCAATAATTGAACTGTTAATTCTCTTGGAATATAGCCTTTAGAGAATCACTTTGTGGGAGCCAGAATAGACCTAATCACAGAAGACCAAAAGCATAGGTCTGCTGAATCTATTTCATGAATTAGCTGAAGTTTTCAATACAGAAGATATCATGTCGACAATATCAAAAAGGTTAAAAGTGGAATAAGGAAAAGTTTAAAAGTCAGATCTGTCATATTTTGAAGTAATTCAAAGATATTTCAGGAATGAATACAGAAAAAGTATCTTCTGTTGAAAGCGCGAGTGTTGATGTATAGATGTCAGCAAAAAACGGTAATCTCTACCGTATGTAGCGATTTATAGCGATCTATTTGGATTTGGAGTCAGGTTTTTCCAAGACAACCTGACTCCAAAAAGCCTTCTTATCCCCAGAATTATCTGAGATGGCTATAGGTGGTATGAAGTTGTAGATATCGTGAAGTTCTGATGAAGCTTTGATGTTGAATTCTTGAACTTACAAACAGCTATCAGTTGATGATAATGTGCGGTGAGTAAGCGCTATTCTGCATTGACTATGCCCCATTGCCTATACTCGAAAGTCTTGCTTCTTATCTGAGAAGAGATAGAGGCAACTTTACTCATGACGCCTACGCTTCAAGCTAAAGCTGTCGGGATGTTGCTGCACGATTAGGGGAAAGCCGATTGCAGCAAAAACTCCTTCATGAAAAGGATATTAGTGTAGAACTGGAAATCAATATTCTGCTTCTTCGAGAAGCCGTGCCCCTCGTCACTGGCAACGAGATACCAAACAGGAACGTCTTCATCTTCAAGAATCTCGACGAGCTGTTCTGCTTCGCTCAAAGGCACACGAGGATCGTTGGCACCGTGAACGACTAGCATAGGTTTCTGTATTTTGTCGGCATGGGTCAGAGGCGAAATATCGATCAAGAACTGACGCATCTCTGGGTCTCGCTCATCGCCATACTCAACTCGCCGCAAGTCCCGCCGATAGTCTTCTGTATTCTCCAGAAAGGTCACGAAATTAGAAATACCGACAACGTTGATTGAGGCGCGAATGCGATCGCTATACTGAGTCGCCACTGCCAGAGACATGTAGCCGCCATAGCTCGCCCCGGTGACTAGGACGCGATCGCTATCCAAATCGGGCTGAGCCGCAATCCAATCAAACAGAGCACCAATATCTTTGACGGCATCTTCTCGCTGATAACCGTTGTCCAACTTAACAAAAGTCTTGCCGTAGCCTGTGGATCCCCGAACGTTGGGAAAAAGGAGCGCGATTCCTAACTCGTTCAGATAATAGTTGAGGCGACCCAGATAAGCCGGACGAAACTGGCTCTCTGGTCCGCCGTGAATGTACATGGCAACTGGACGTTTTCCGGTAAATTTGGCTGGGGGGCGATAGAGAAACCCTGTGATGGTGCGACCGTCAAAGCTTTGCCATGAGACTAATTCGGGTTCTGAAAATGTTTCCGTATTCAAGCCTGCCGTTTCGCTTTGGGTCCAGCGTTGAAGTTCGCCACTATCGACATTCAAGGAGAAAACGTCTGCGGTAGAACGGGCAGACATCAAGGTGAAGCCGAGTGAATGTCCCTGAGGATGCCACTCTAGACCGCGAATCATACCGAGGGGCAGTTCCGGCAGGGGCAGGCTTTGCCCCGTTGCCGCGTCCACTAAGTGAAGGACACTAGCACCATTCTCATTCGCGACGAAAGCAATTTGAGTGCCCTCAGGAGACAGGACAACGGCCTCGATATTCCAAGGAATGTCACCTGACAAAACAGTGAGTTCCCCCGTGGTCAACTCCAGATAACAAAGCTGTAAAAACTCCGAATCAAGATCACTCACTACATATAAGCCCTGTCCATCGGGACTAAAAAGAGCCTCTAGATAGGAAACGGCCTCATCGCCATTGAGTTCAGTGATGCGAGTGCGATCGCCGGTTTCAGCGTCAAACAACCACACGTAGGTTTCAGTAATGGAAATGTACTGAATGACGGCAATCTGGCTATCGTCAGGTGACCAATCCGTGGGAAACCAGCCGCCCCCCTCGACCTCTGCCAGCAAGCGATCGCTCTCCGGCTCACGAGGATTCATGATGTACAAATCAGAATCTTTGCCGTTACGGCGATTAGAGGTGTAAATCAAGCGATCACCTGCCGTAGACCAAACTCCACCGCTATTGCGTGAAGAACCATCGGTCAGCAAAGTTACGTCTCCGGTTGCAAAGTCGTAGCGATATGTTTGGTTGGCCTCCGTTCCCCCAATATCTTTGCTAAAAATGAAATAGTCTCCCTCAGTAGGCTGATAGCTAACGTTTGAAACCCGTTCTGGAAAGAACGTCAGCTGATAGCGAACGCCTAATGGCTGACTAACCCGATGAACTTGAGATGTATCGCCAAAGCGAGTGGAGATCAGCATTTCCTGACGAGTAGGATGCCAGCTTTGGAGAGAAGCCGTGCGGAACTGGGTATAGCGATCAACCTGCTCCACCAACGACATTGGGATAGGCGGAATATTCTGAGTGACGAGATTGTCGCCGGGTGTCAGCATTGGTGAATTAGCTAGCACATTGGACTGGAAAGTGGGCATAGCCGCAAACATCAGGGCAAAGGCCAGAGCTAGGAACAAAAATTTCGGTTTTAGCATGACCCGGAATATTGGGTGAATAGTGGTGCGATCGCCATCGTGAGGCAATCAGGCTACAGCGTCAGCCAGCAGGTAATTTCAGCGCTGAGAGAATAGCTCTAGCCATCAGGCTTGTGCACCGAATAGTATCCAGGTGCCAAGTTCATAGCCAAATGGTTCACCGTCTTGCCCTAACGAGCTAGCGACGGCTATACCTTCAATGGCTCATCGTAAACCCAAAATTATGCATTATGTGAAACCAGCAGCCAGAATTTGCCTTTATTGCTCCTCGGCTCCTTGAGACTTCTAAGAAGATTTCTGAAAATAAAGACACCCGGCTGCGGTACATTACGGTGCGACGATAATACCCTACCAGCGGTAAATGGTTTTCTGGAGATCTTCTAAGATGTCTGCCAGGCTGGATGATTCATCAAGGCATCCATCACCCGAACGCCGCGCAACTGATTTGTCAGCGGCAGATGCCCTGCAGGTGCTTGCAGATCCCAGATGAATCCACCGGGATACCGAGTCCAGACATTGCCGTCTTTCCAAGCAATTTTCGGCCATAGCTTTTCCCAGTCTTGCCCAACGCCTAACCAGATTTCTCGCTGCTTAGAGAAGCCAAACTTACCTTCTGAGTAGATTAACCACAGCTGATCCAAAGTCTGCAAATCGACGTTTGGAAACGTCTTGACCTCAGTGAAGTAGAGCCATTTGCGCTGAATGGCATTCGTTCCTGCCAGTTCACACATTTTTTGCAGCGTTAGCCGATCCGCCAACTCGAAGTCCTGTTGAATCAGAGCGGTTTGAAGGTCGGTGTAATCAACCCCACAGGTGTTGGGTAGAGATACTAAGCCTGACTTAAAGTGAGTTTCTAGAAAATTCTGAATGTTAGGGTCGTCTACTTGATGCAGCAGCTGTAGCGATCGCCCCGCGCTAACGGACGGCACAAGCTGTGTCTTTGCCTCTAGCAAAAAGTCCATCAATACCTGATATCCCGGAACACCCGCTTCCATGATTTGCGGCAGCAATAAAAGCTGTTTTTGGGGCAAAGCCTCCGAGAGCTGGCGTTTGAGAGACTCCAGCAGTTCTAAGGATGACTGTGAATTATGCGCGACAGAACTGCTCATGTTGATTAATGAAAATCCTCAGACCGACTATTGACTGAAATAAGGGACTCCCAGTAACACAGGAAACTAAAATCTAAGATTATCAATCCCTGTGTCTGATCCTACAACTCAAATTGTCTGCTATCCAAGCTGGACTTATCAGGATGACAGCAGTTAACCGCTTTTGCCATTGGTAAGCTTCATTGACAAAAAGCGTTTATTCTCCACCATTCGAAAAAATAGTAGGCTGCTTAGTTGCTCAATCCAACGAGGAACCGTAGTATGTCTGATAGTCTCCAGCGCAGCGCTATGTACGAACGCATCACCCTTCCAACGACCGGAGAAAAGATTACCTTTGAAGCGGGCGAGCCTATCGTTCCTGATATGCCGATTATCCCCTTTATTCGAGGAGACGGAACTGGAGTCGATATCTGGCCTGCGGCTCAAAACGTTTTTGACGCTGCTGTGGCGGCAGCTTATGGGAGTCAGCGGCGGATTGTTTGGCTCAAAATATATGCGGGTGATGAAGCCTGCGACCTCTACGGGCAGTATCAGTATCTACCGGAAGATACCCTACAGGCCATTCGCGATTTTGGGATTGCCATTAAAGGACCTCTGACGACACCCATCGGCGGCGGCATTCGTTCTCTGAATGTTGCCCTGAGACAAATTAACGATCTTTATGCTTGTGTTCGTCCTTGTAAGTATTATCAGGGCACACCCTCGCCCCACAAAAGCCCTGAAAAGCTAGATGTCATTGTCTATCGGGAAAACACTGAGGACATCTATTTGGGAATTGAATGGAAGCAAGGGGATGAACGAGGCGATCGCCTGATCAAGCTTCTAAACGAAGAGTTTATTCCCGCAACGCCGGAGCATGGGGCTAAACAAATTCGCCTCGATTCAGGCATTGGCATCAAGCCCATCAGCAAGTTTGGGACCCAAAGACTTGTCCGTCGTGCCATCAAACATGCCTTACGGTTGCCCAAAGAGAAGCAGCAGGTGACGTTGGTGCACAAGGGCAACATCATGAAGTACACCGAAGGCGCTTTTCGAGACTGGGGCTACGAGCTAGCGACTTCCTCTGAATTCCGTTCAGAATGCGTCACTGAGCGAGAATCTTGGGTGCTTAGCAACAAAGAGGCTAATCCTGATATTTCCATTGAAGACAATGCCCGTAAAGTTGAACCAGGGTACGATGCCCTAACGCCTGAAAAGCAGGCGGAAGCCCGTGATGAGGTTGAAGCCATCCTCAATGGAATTTGGGAAACCCACGGCAACGGTCAGTGGAAAGACAAAGTGATGGTGAACGATCGCATCGCTGACAGCATCTTTCAGCAAATTCAGACTCGTCCCAATGAATATTCCATTTTGGCGACCATGAACTTGAATGGAGATTACCTGTCTGATGCAGCGGCGGCAGTTGTGGGTGGCCTTGGCATGGGACCAGGCGCTAACATTGGCGACACCTGCGCTATTTTTGAGGCCACTCACGGTACAGCCCCTAAACACGCAGGATTAGATCGGATTAATCCTGGTTCTGTTATTCTGTCTGGCGTCATGATGCTGGAATACATGGGCTGGCAGGAAGCTGCTGATTTAATTAAAAAAGGAATCGGTGCGGCCATCTCCAATCGTGAAGTCACTTACGATTTGGCACGAATGATGGACCCTCCTGTCGAACCGCCCTTGAAATGTTCTGAGTTTGCTCAAGCAATCATTACTCACTTCGGCGATTAGGTTAGGAAAGTAATCAAAAGCAAGCTGCGATCGCCCATCGAAATTGTGAACTTGAAACGCAAATTGATGAATACCTCTTACCATAGCGATCATGGAGCTACTCGTCACGTTTTAAGTTAGCAATGAGGATTCATGAAGCGATTTGTGCGGTGGTTAGCTGTTCTATCTGGATTAAGCGCTATTGGTTTCGGGGCGATCGCCTGCGTACCCGGTATTCCTAAAAGCTCTAACAGAGTTGATGATGACGCGCTCGAATTTGAATATATTGATGGCGATGAAAACAGCGATAACTACCTGTTAGAAATTCGCATCAACGGTCCCATTCTAAATACCCCTTCTAACGCTGGTTTTTTTGGGCTTGATACCAGCGTGACCTATGCCTATCAATTGCAAGAGCTTTTAGAGGAAGTTGCTGAGGACGAGCGCATCAACGGTCTTTTCCTGCGCCTCTCTACCCCGGGTGGTACTGTCGTGGGTTCCAACGTCGTCTACGAAGCTTTAGTGGATTATAAGGAAGCCACCGAGAACCCAATATATGCCTATGTTGAGGGCCTTTCAGCGTCTGGTGGGGTATGGGCAATGGTGGCTGCCGATCAAATTCTGGCGGCCCCAGGCAGCATCGTCGGCAGTATTGGTGTCATTGGGCCAAGCCTCATTTACTTCAACAATCCCATCGCGATTGACGGAGGTATCTTGGGGGGTGGCGTTACGACTCAGGGCGGTATTCAGCAGTTTGTTGTCTCTGCTGGCAAGGGCAAAGATCTTGGCAATCCTTTTCGCCAACCTACTGAAGAAGAACTTCAAGTGCTACGAGAGAATATCAACAACGAATATGACAACTTCGTGAGTCATGTGTCTGAAACCCGAGGTATCCCTGAGCAAACAATCCGTGAAGACATGGGAGCCTACATCTTTGGAACTGAGCAAGCAAAGCAGTATCAACTGATTGACGACACGATGGGGCGTCCTGAAGCGATCGCAGCTCTCGCAGAGTCCTTAGAACTGGAAGACTATCAACTTGTTGCTGTCGGTTTTGATGCGCCTGGATTGCTGGAAGTTCTATTGGGACGGACGCCTATCAATCTGACCTATGAACAGCAGGAAGACATCATTCAGCAAGATCTCTGCAATCTCGCGAATTATAGCTTTTTGGCTTATTACGGAGATGTATTAGCTCTATGTCCACAGCCCTAGTTGCTGTCGCTAAACAAACACATCCCATCCCCTGACATCTTGCATTTAGCACAATGTCCTGCAACTGTCCCCCTAAAGCCTTCTGGTCAGGGAATTTCAGCTTCAGAACCTCCAAATTTCTAGGGCAAGGGGCATCAACGCAATTACCCTAAGCTCAACTGCAAAATCTAGATCTATTCGTTTCTCCCACAAAAGGCCAAGGTTTGCTAATCCTACGCAGAAGCAAATCTTGGCCTTTTGGCTTCACGACATAGCCGTCGTCAGTTCCGCTGAAACCAGACAGCAAGCCATCTGGCGATGCGCTAAGCACTCGGATGCTATTGAGTGCACTAATCAAGCTTGAATTGTTGGTTGGGTGCCGTTAGAAAACCTAACCTATCCTTTGTCAGTGTCGGTTTACTCTGCAAGACGGCGAAGCCTACACTGTGAAGCCTACACTGTGAAACCTACACTGTGCTCCACGCCAACCTACAAAGACACCCAGTTTAAACGTTGACAAAGCATTAGATCACTAAAGCTATAAGTTCGCTTCATAGGAACTTTGTACGTCTTATTTTGTTGATAGATATGTAAAGACAATCAAGTTTTGTGGGAAAACTTTATAAAGAGCGTTGTTTTTCAAAAATTGTTTTCATATTGTCAAACTGATAGTTGCAGATAAAATGTCAACGCTAGGGATGGGATCTTATGTACATTTTATTTCTATGCCCATTTAGTTGAAGAATTTGTAATTTAAGACTGATTTTTTCCGGAAAACTTTGCTTCTGTGTCCAGGTTTGGGCATATTTACAGGGAATTTTCGGTACTACTGACAATGGCTGAAAGCCTTTCATATCAGGCTTGAACAAATCAAATTTGAAATGTATTCCGAATATATACGGAGACTTTTTTCAGGTCCTACTGAGAGTCCCGTATAACAACGATGGTTGTGAGAAGAATTGACATCGAAAATAAAGCCAGTTTCCTAAACCTGTCACTTTAAAACGCAAGGAAATCCCATCAATGGCTACTCAGACTTCTTCTCTTCGCTCTCGCGGCATGGAAATGCTTATTGCATATAAAAGCCAGCCGTCCGTCGAGCTTCGTAACCGTTTAGTTCGCCTCAATGCAGGCTTAGTTAGAAAGATTGCTCACCGCGTTAGTCATCAGTGTTCAGAGCCGTATGAGGATCTAGAACAGATTGGTTACTTAGGTCTTATCCGCGCCATTGAGCGTTTTAACCCAGTTCAGGGCTGTGCATTCAGTTCTTTCGCAGTGCCCTACATTCGCGGTGAAATGCTCCATTTTCTGCGCGATCGCGGCACGACTGTCAAAATTCCTCGTCGCTGGCAAGACTTGCAAAAAGAAGCCCAGAAATGCCAGGGCGACTTGATTCGAGAACTAGGGCGTCAACCCAGTGATTCCGAAATGGCAAAAACCCTCAACGTTTCTGTTGAAGAATGGCGCGAAGTGAAGATGGCAAACAAGAATCGGATGCCGCTTAGCTTGGATGCCACTGTATGCCAGCAGACTGATTCCAACATTACATTGGGGGATACGCTGCCAGATACTTATTACCAGCGGATGCAGTTGCTTGAAGAAGACCGTCAGCAGCTTCAGCGAGCAATGGCTCAGCTAGAGGATAAGACACGCTCTGCTATTGAGTATGTCTTTTTCAATGGCCTGTCTCGTAAAGAGGTGGCAGAGCGCATTGGTGTCAGCCCGATGACCGTTACTCGCCGGATTCAGCGCGGCATCGATCAGATGATTGCGTTCCTACATCCTCAAACTCTACAAACTGAGCCTTAGGCTCGCCTTTCGAAGCATTGAACTTGCTTCGAAAAGCCTCAACCTTGCGTATAAAGTGTGCCAAAGGAGCATCGCTTTAGCATGCTCCTTTTTTCCCATCCAAAACACTTAACCGCAGGTATTGCAACAGTCTTATGGTTCAAAGTGTCTGCTCAGTGATTTACGGAATTGCCTACACGGTTTTTCTCCAGCCCTGATATGTTGAAAGCCTCTCAAGCAACATCAGGCTGATCCCTGGAGAAAAAGTCGTGCGATCGCAACCTGATTTTCCTTGTTTGCCAGCCCTCATTAATAGGGATGGCATTTTATAGCCGTCGCTAGTTCCGCTAGGACAAGACGACGAGCCATCTGGCATCCATTAACATCCGGACGCTATTGGGTGCACAAGCCTAGATGGCTAAAGCTATATCATTAGCGGCCACTGTAGCGCTCTTCTGCAAAAGGTTCGCCTCTGCGGTGATAACCATTTCTTTCCCAAAATCCTAGATTTTCCTGAGGCAAAAACTCAATCCCATTAAGCCACTTGGCGCTTTTCCAGGCGTAAAGGTGAGGCACTACCAAACGCATCGGTCCACCATGGTCTACCGGTAGCGGTTCCCCATAAAGCGTATGGGCAAAAAAGTTTTCTGGGCGGTTAAAATCCTCCAGAGTCAGATTTGTCGTGTAATCACCAAAACAGTGAAGGAGTACGTGACTTGCAGTTTTCTCGACAGCAAGAGTTTGGAGAAAATCAGGAACCGCAATTCCAGTCCATTTCACATCTAATTTTGACCACGTTGTCACGCAATGGAAATCAGCAGTGAAATCCTGCTGCGGCAGCGCCATCATGTCTTCCCAGGTATAGGTTTTTCTCTCGGCATGGCCCCATGTCTTGAGCTTCCAGTCGGCCTGCGAAACTTGTGGAGTGTCACCATACGTTAAGACTGGGAAACCTTTTGCCAAGTGCTGCCCGGGGGGAACGCGATCAGCGACATCAGCTCCCGGTTTCTCAAAATATTTCATGGTCTCAGCAAATAAAGGGCTTCTTGCAACAATACCCAGAAATCATTGAACAAGAATTGTAGGGTTGGATTCAACAAGGCATTCTACTGGTATCGCTACGCAGAATTCAAAATGCAAAACTCAGAATACTCTGCGAGAAAAGCAAAGCTCTGCAAAACTAAGGCAGACAAGCTTTCCCAGAGTTTTGAATGGTGAGCCTGTCTCTACCGTAGTGTCCTCTCCTATTCTAATACTGTCTTGCCTCATCAATCTCCCGGCAACTCCAAACAATACCCTGCACCATAGACCGTTTTAATGTACTTAGGATGGCGAGGATCGGGCTCGATCTTGGTTCTTAGGTGACGGACATGAACACGAATCGTTTCGATATCGTCGTTCGGATCATACCCCCAAACCTCTTTCAGAATTTCACTGGGTGAAACAGTTTGCCCGTGGCGCTGAAGTAGACAATGCAGTAGCTCAAACTCTAGATGAGTGAGCTTAACAGTGTTGTCGAACCAGACAGCCTCAAAGCGCTCAGGAATCAACGTCAGGGGGCCATAGTTGAGAATTTCACTATGCTTAGCAGCCTGAGGAATTCTGTCGGTCCTGCGAAGCAGCGCTCTTACCCGAGCTAACATTTCTTCTAGCTCGAACGGTTTAGTGAGGTAATCATCCGCACCCGCATTGAAGCCATCGACCTTATCCTGAGTCTGGCCTAGAGCTGTTAGCATCAGAACAGGGATCTCAGCCGTCCGGCTATCGCGGCGCAGCCGTTGACAGACTGTTAAGCCGTCAACCTTGGGCAGCATCAGGTCAAGCATGATCAAATCTGGCAGTAATTGTACTGCCAGAGCTTGGCCTTTGATTCCGTCGCCCGCTTGACTCACGTCATAGCCAGCCATTTCCAAGTTCACTGAGACCAACTCAGAGATCGAAGGATCGTCGTCAATAACAAGTATACGAGGCATTTTTAGACTCTCTATTTAATCCAAGAGCATCCTGTCGCAGCTCTAAGGAGCTGATAGGGGGTATTAAATTGCGAAGTTTCGTATACCATATCATACGCTTCTTAGCAAAAGCTCTGCATTCCTTGAGCTTTTAGCGACATAACTTAATACTTAGGTCAAAGTAAGATTCACAGCGATCGCCAGTTCCCTTAGGACAAGACGGTGAGCCACTCAGCGTTGGCTAGCACTGGATGCTATTGGATATACGAGCCTAGAAGGCTAAAGCTATAGCTTCCCCTCTAGTTCATGACATTCTGTAGAGGTTTTAGACAGGGAAAACTTACAAATAGCCCAAAAAACGCCAGCTCGTTGAAGAGTAAGCAGGATTCATAGACTATCTCTTGCGTAGAGCACTCTTCCCAGCCCTTGGTTAGGAGCAGTTTGAACGTTTTCCAAAAAAGCTGAAGAGCGTCAGGCAAAATTGAAAGGCAAGTTCAAGAACGGCAACGGAAGTGCCTTGTGAATGAACGTGCATTCAAACCGATCAACGTCAGGCTGAAGACACGGTTACTCTAAGCTACTTGAGCGCCTTCCAGGGCGATTGCGGCGCTTCTGACGCTTTCGCTGTTCGCTTCGAGCCATTGCCTTATCAACGGGAAATCCGGCGATTGGAATGACCTGATCCTTGCGTTCCCGTTCAAGTTGCTTCAGTTCTGTGTAATCCACCCAGTGAATACAGTTCACCGGGCAGGTGTCCATCGCTTCCTGAATAACTTCCTCGGTATCGCCATCTTGACGAATTGCCCGAGCACGACCATAGTCAGGTTCGATGTAGAACGTGTTGCGAGCAACATGGGCACAGTGCTTGCAACCAATACAAGTTAATTCGTCGACATAAACGCCGTTTTGTCGTAAAACCCCTCCAAGCTCAGGTTCAAGTCCAGAGCGATCTTCAGCGCCTCTTAGGTCGCCACCAAGCTCAGGCTCTAGCCCAGTTGGAGAGGTCTCTTTTGAATCATCTGCTTTAGCAGATATATCGTCGAAATACTGGGGCATTACGTCTCCCCTTGTTTGCTAACTAGGCCCAACGTTGGACAACAAGGCGAATCGCGCCTTCTTCAGTCGTTGTTTGCTCAGCAACCTGGAAGCCTTCTTTGGAAGTCGCTTCCAGCACTGTGTGAAAGGCATAACGCTGACTGATTTGATTGATGAATCCATCTACGGACAAAGGCTGTTGCCAATATTGCAAATCTGCAACTAGCTCATAATCCTCAGTTTGAGGATTAAGACGAAACCCAATATCAAAGCCATTGGGCTGTTCAATGATGATTTCAGCAGTTTGCGTGGAACCTTGATATCCGCGTACAGGAGAAGGACCTGATTTCCAATCAATGCCTAAGTCAGTTAAGGCAGCTTGCAGAGAGGAAAGGCTACGAATTTTGGTTCTGATTTGGCTAAAGTGTGACATATTAATTGCGCTTAAACAACCAATGAACTAGCCCCAATCGCTGTAGGAGACCTGGTTTTGCGTTTCCGCTAGCGAGGATTGTTGAGTCTGTTGAGCATAGTACTCAGATGTGCTTTCACGACTGACTACGTTGCCTAATTGAGCTTCAATCTTCCTCGTTACTTCCTCGCAAGACCGACCGATCACACCAGTCACCATCTCTTTGACACGGCCGTCGGGGTAGATGATGAACTCAAGTGTTTCCATACAACGTTAGGGATAAAGGTAAGTACAACGTTCAGCATTGAGCTGAAACTGAATCAAGCCAACTACGTAACTTAATCCTACTAAGCATTCTTGCAAGACAGCTAATCACGACATAACAAAAGTTTATAGACTTTATTGATAGCGTGAGCAGCTGCTTCAAGCTAGGAATCAGTGTTACGCAAATCCCCCGAAGCCGTCAACCTGTAACTCAACAGCAGGCTTGTAAAACCAGGATTTTCATCCTAAAGAGTTAACTTTTCTTCGCATATCTTTATTGTTGAAGTCATTAGGTTGAAGTCATTAGACAGATGAGCGGACGGACTGGTTAGTTACAAATCATCTCCTCTATGAACTGACGTGCTTACGGAGCGCGATCGCCTCCGATAATAGGGGACTGTGATGTAAAGGATAGTGGCATGAACTCTCAACTCACTTATCAGGTCAACCCTATATCTGTGGGTGTCTTGGGCTTTGGCGGTTTGGGGCAGGCGGCAATGCGCGTTTTAGCCCCTAAGTCCGAGATGGTTTTAGCGGCTGCGGCTGATAAGCAGGGCTATGTTTATGTTCCTGGAGGACTGGATGCTCAGGCTTGTGTAGCGGCGTATCGCGATCGCGGTTCTGTAGGGCACGTAGAACCGGGTGGCGTGCTTAGTCAACGCAGCATTCAGGATTTAATTGCTTCAGCCAAGTCTGTGCAAGGGTATTTTTTAGCGCTGCCTAATTTGCCTAATACGTTTATGGCTTCAGTCGTGCGACAGTTTATTGACGCTGGTTGGCAGGGAGTACTGGTGGATGCTCTGAAGCGAACGAGTGCAATGGAGCAGATTTGGGCTATGGGGGATGACTTGAAAACGGCTGGAATTACCTATATGACCGGATGTGGAGCAACCCCTGGACTGCTGACAGCAGCAGCAGTAGTTGCAGCTCAGAGTTACACCGAGATTCACAGCGTCAAAATCACCTTTGGCGTCGGCATTGCGAACTGGGAGGCCTATCGCGCCACCATTCGTGAGGACATTGCTCACATGCCCGACTACGACGTGGAGACTGCGCGTGCAATGACGGATGCTGAGGTGGAAGCGCTGCTGGATCGGACCAACGGTATCCTTGCTCTTGAGAATATGGAGCACGCCGATGATTTGATGCTGGAACTGGCGGGAATTTGCGATCGCGACCAGGTTACTGTCGGCGGTATTGTCGATACCCGTAACCCCAAGAAACCCCTCAGTACCAACGTGCAGGTGACGGGACGAACGTTTGAAGGAAAAACGTCCACTCATACCTTTACCTTGGGGGATGAAACCAGCATGGCAGCCAATGTGTGTGGTCCCGCGTTTGGCTATCTCAAAGCAGGACTTGCTCTTCATCGGAGAGGTCAGCATGGTCTCTACACTGCGGCTGAAGTAATGCCTCGATTTGTGCAATAAAGCAGCTCAGGGCGCGTCACCTCTCAAGATTCGTTTTATCTCTGCTCAAAGTGATACAAGTAGGGATATTGCCATAGCCCCATAGCCCAGGACAATTAAGAACGCTAGAATCCATCCTACGCAAAGGTTTGATTCTGCTTCCTTTGGAGTAGACATCGCTATGGCACTTGGATCTATCTGCCCCTTGCTCTACCTGCAATCTTGACGTTGAGAATTTACACGAAGATATGGCCGATTCTTCTCGGGTTTCGATTTATGCAGCTATGGCTGCCAATATTGCTATTGCGATCGCTAAATTTATTGGTGCTGCTATCAGTGGCAGCTCGGCCATGCTCTCGGAGGGAATCCATTCCGTTGTCGATTCAGTTAACGAGATTTTGCTGCTGTACGGGCTGAACCAAAGTCAAAAGGGGCCTGATGAACTTCATCCTCTAGGGCACGGACAGGAGCTGTACTTTTGGTCATTAGTCGTCGCCGTGCTGATCTTTTCGCTAGGGGGTGGATTTTCCATTTATGAGGGCGTTCAAAGTTTTCAGCATCCAGAACTGTCTCAAAATCCGTTGATTAGCTATACCGTTTTAGGTGCGGCAGCTGTCTTTGAAGGAGCGGCTTTGGTCGTTTCTGTTCGGGAGTTCAGCCACGAACGCACAGATGACGTCAGCTTTTGGGCAGCTGTAAGGCGAAGTAAAGACCCCAGCCGTTTCATCGTCATTTTCGAAGATGCGGCAGCTCTACTAGGATTGGCCGTCGCTTTCACAGGCGTATATCTGAGCGAGTGGCAGCAAAATGCGGTCTATGACGGCATTGCCTCTATTGTTATTGGCCTGATTTTGACGTTGGTTGCAGTGGTTTTGGTTTTGGAAACTAAAGGTCTCTTGATTGGTGAAAGCGCACTTCCAGAGACTCAAGACAGCCTCAAAGCCATTATTGAAGCGGACCAAGCAGTGTCCGAAATTGGCCCCCTGATTACACTCCACTTAGGTCCCAAAGACATCATGCTGGCTTTGAATATCGAATTTGACGACACCCTGTCTGCCGATGAGATAGAAGTGGCTGTCAGCCGTATTGAGGGGTGCATTCGCAAAGCTCATCCAGAGGTCAAGCGCATCTTTATTGAGGCTGCTTCAATGCCATAGAGATTGTATGAAGGAATGAATATGCAGAACGCGATGAGACTTCAACATAAGTCGCACTACTGAGTACTCTGGCTCTGAATGTGGGCGATCGCTGCTTTCCCAGGAAAGAAGCCCGCTGTAGGAGGAACTAGCAGTTAGCCAACGAGGGATAGGGTGACTACCCAGAAGCCGACGAGAAAGCCTGCAATGGTGGAGTAAGTAACGGTACCGCCACCTAGCTCATAGGCTTCTGGCATCATGGTGCTGGAGAGCATGGCAAGAATGGCTCCTCCAGCAAGAGATTGAGCGGTACCCAGCACCCAGTCGTTAGCGAAGTTGCTCAGGAAGCTGCCCAGCATGGCTGTCAGTCCACTCAGTAAAACAGCGCCGCCCCAGAGAGCCAGGATGCGTTTAGCTGAGGTGCCTGCCTGCTGCATACCCACGGAACTGGAGAGTGCTTCGGGAATGTTGGAAATGAAGACTGCCATCAGAAATGAGCCGCTGAGATGTCCACCGCCGGCATTGAAGCCAATGACTAATGCTTCGGGGATGTTATCCATTAGGGTGCCGACGAGAATGGCTAACGGCGCTGAGCTTTTGGCGAGCTGCTTGATTTGGAGTTCCGAGAGTGGAAAATCGACCTCTACGCTATCAAGGACTTCTTTGCGCCACTGTCCATCAGATTTTTCTTTTTCCCGTGCGTTTGCGGTTGATTGAGTCGTCTCTCGCAGGCGACGGGCCAAAATGCGGCTGAGACCACTCGCGAGGTGGGGCGATCGCGTCAGCATTCCATCAAAATTCACCTTATCTAGCTCATACAGCCGCATGGGTGTCCGAGCGACGACGCTGGCAGAGCGTTCTTCACCCGTCAAAAGGGACATCTCGCCAAACATTTCTCCAGCTCCCAGCTTCGCCATGAGCTGAGGGCCTTTGTAAATGTCGGCTTCGCCATCCACGATGATGAACATGGCATCGCCAGGCATCCCTTCTTGGCAAATCATCGTCCCTGGCTCAGCAGAGAGCGGCTTTAGCAAGGGAATAATGGCCTGAACCTCGGAGGGGGAGAGACTGTGAAGCATCTCGACGTGAGCAATCTCATCCAGTACCTCTGACGTTTCTTCCTGACGGTGATGATAAAAGAATCGCCTTGAGGAGGAGGGATGACGAATGAAGCCGCCTTGATCATCGATGTAGTTGATGATGATCGTAAACAAAGCTCCGCCTAAAACGAACCCAATCAAGATTGGCCAGAATCCCGTCATAGCAAAAACAGGCTGGGTGATGTCGAAGGCGATCGCGGCCAGCAACGTACCGCTACCAAAAGCCATAATGGCCGCTGTTACAACGCGGTCGGGCTTCCAGCAGATGCCTAATACTGCCCCAATAACTAAGCTTGAGGCTCCTAAAAATCCCTGAAGTAGTGCGTCCAAGGGCATAAGCCGATATCGTTCACAAGCCTAAGATAAACTCGAAGGCCCCCATGAATGCAACAGTATTCTGACGTTATGGTGTTGAGACGGGCAAGGCTGTATCAATGGGCAAATTTGCTTGACGCCAACCTTCCATATCGCCCTCAAGGGTCAAGATATACTCAAAACCCTCCTGTTCTAGCATAATCTCTGCAATGCCTGCTCTGACACCGATTTCGCAGTAAACAATAACTTCTTTAGTCGCAAACCCTTCAAGCTCGTTCAGTCGACTTGGAATGTCACGATAGGGAATATTGATGGCCCCAGGAATATGCCCTTCAGCGAATTCCCGTTCAGAGCGAACGTCTAAGAGCAAAGGCACATCTGCCGAATTTAAGCGTATCGAAAGTTCTTGAGGAGAAAGTCGTTCGGAGGAAGACCAACTCACCTGACCAACCACCAGCGTGATGGCAATGGAGACGACTAGGATCAGTCCTTTAACCTTGCGGTTTGAGAAAAGCGTTATTGGCCGCATCTGAACATCTGGAGTAAGAGCACTGAAGGCAAAACCGGGTAGCTTGTATACTTGTCGTTAGCTTAAGGCTTCTTTATGAGTGCAAGCTGAGAGTAAACTCGTTTTTGTATTTATGGCTTCTCCCCGTCGTCAGCAAAGAAAGTTGCGCCCTTGGCGGCGTTCTCGTAGGCCGTCGAATGTACCAACGACTATCCCTTGGGGATGGATGTGCCTGACAGGCATTTTGTATATGGCAACCGGCATGGTCATGGCTGCTTTCCCTGCACCTTACTGGATTTGGAATTTGGCCTTAGGTGGCGCGATCGCCCAAGCATTGGCGTTGGCCGGCCCTCAAGCACTCAGGCATTTTCGCTATTGGAGCGCTAATAGCCTGGTATTTTTGGCAATTTTGGGAACAGGGGCAATTGTTGTCGCATTGGCAACTGCACTGGGGTTCGTTGGCACTGACCAGCTAGACGAAATCAAACTAACAGCCACAACTTTTCAGGTCATTCGAGTAAGCTTTCTCGCCATTGTCATCGCCGCGTTAGGCGCGATCGTAGGCGCTGAGACAGGCGATCGCCTCTTGCGGACCTTTAACCGTTTGCAAACAACTTTAGTCTTAGCCGCGACCTGTATTTTGGGTCTTGGGTTGGGTGGGCTTATTGGTCTTCTAGTGTCTGAATGAGGCGATAGCGAATGGGACCTTTCGCGTGTTCAGGATCAACTACTTTCCCCTTCTGAGTAACTGCAATCTTGCCTGCCCTCGCCAGCTGAGTGCCCACATCGCGCACCTGAGGCATCCATTGCCGCCAGTTTGTATCGGCCAGAGCACGCGCGACCTCCGATGGACAGATGGTCTTATCGGGACCGCGATCGCGCACCAGTGCCAACAGACAATCTTGAATCGATTGAGGGCTAATCGTCACGGCTAGGAATTTGTAGGAATTCGCCAATATATTGGTTGACTAGGTTGGGATACTCTTGGGGAACCCAGTGCCCACACTGAGAAATATAGCGGAGGTGAAAATCGCGGACGTACTCCTCGGTTTTTTTGGCCAGTGAACTTTCAAAGGCCGGGTCGTCTTCGCCCCAAATCATCAGAGTCGGCACTTCTAAAACGGGCCAGTCTTGCTGAAACGTTGAGGGAGATAGAAGATTGCGGTAGTAGTTGAGTGCGGCTTGTAAGGCTCCAGGTCGGGCGATCGCTGTTTTGAAGGTCTGAATATCGGTTTCAGTAATGGCGTTACGATTAACTGCCATGCGGTCAAATGCTTGGGAAATGAATTGGTAGTCATTGGCCTGAAGCAGCAGTTCGGGTAACCAAGGGATTTGGAAAAAGCCAATGTAAGCACTCCGCACCCACTGAACTGGATTGGCAAATCCGTCGAGAAAGCGTTGAGGATGAGGACAATTTAGAATAATGAGCTTCTCAACCTGTTCAGGATAGGTGTAAGCAAAGCTCCAGGCGATCGCGCCGCCCCAATCGTGTCCCGCTAAGATACATCGCTCATAACCTAATGCGGCAATCACCCCAGAGATGTCTTTCACCAGTTCAGACATAGCATAGTCGCTAACGTTGGGGGGCTTGTCGCTGTCGTTGTAGCCTCGCAGATCCAAAGCCACCACAGTGAATTGTTCTGCAAAAACAGGGATTTGATGTCGCCACGTGTACCAAAATTCTGGAAAGCCGTGCAAAAACAGGAACAGAGGGCCTGTGCCTTGAGTGACGTAATGAAGCTGAATGCCATTCGTTTTGATGAACTGATGCTGCAACATGGTGAGAAATGAGAGCGATACGAGGCAATGGGACAGCCATGCTCACACTATAACTAGGGAGCTAAGATTCTTCAGGTCAAGGTTGAGCAGCCAGCTTCGGCTCTTTTTCCAGCAGTGGACAGCCTTCTGAGATTGGCAAAATTGCTATTGACTGTAGCGAGGCCAGTCGTGAAAGCTTAAACCTTAGTAAGAATTTGATTCACGCTTCTGCTTTGGATTCAGACTGCTTTTGTACAAGGCTTAAGTTGCCATAGCTGCACCGTTCTATTGGTGTAATACAACGGTTGTTCATAGCTCAAAGAAGAACATAACCCCTTCTGCTGTTCAATCGTTTCTCTTAGAACAGTAGAGCCATACAAAAACAAATGAGATCTTGGGGGAATTTCTTTTATTCTGTCAGCATCTAACAGTTGAATGGGCACATCGGGCCGCAGACGATAACTCAGCGAGATCAAACGAGTCGCTTCGTCTCCTAACAGGAGGGGATCCGACGACGAGTTTATGATTGAAGCAATGTCACGGTCATAAATATTGCTATATTTGTGCCACCAAGTATCTGCCTGAACAGCTTGTGCTGAGGTGAACAAACCTACAAGAAGCAGCGCGATCGCACTTCCTGTCCATAAGAGTTTTTGCAGCGATCGTCGGCTCTTTTGAATTTGATGACCCAAACAATAGGCAACCGCTAGTCCTAACGCGATGTAGCAGGGAATGAAATAACGAGGAATTGCTGAGCGCACGCCGCCCAGCACAATATCTGAAAGCATGAAGGGCAAAGCTGGAACGGCTGCCAATGACAGGATAAAAAGCCATTCCTGCTTTTTCGATATCCTCACTAAGTAGATAAAAGAATACATACCCAAACCAAAAATCAGCATCCAAATAAGCAACAACGGATCTGATTGAGAAGAGGGAAAGTCATACTGATTCGGACCTGGCAGAGGGCGATCATAAAAGCTGCGGCTCATATTGACAATCCATCTACCCGTCAGTGATGTCAGAGGCAAGACGGTTTTCCGGCGCCAATCTGCGATCGATCCTAAGGTCAACAAGATGACAATGGCCCAGGGTAGAAAAGCAACATAACTCCAACGAGCAGCACTTAAATAGCGCTGAAAAATGCCTTTGGAATAGACCTTCCTCGCTAGCAAAACGTAGAGGCCGTGAGCCAAATTTGTGAAAATAAAAAGAGGCTGTGTGTAGAGTCCGGCAATGGTCGCGAATAGATAGTTGCGCCAGTCGGTAGGTTTATTGGATTTAAGTGATCTCAGCAAAAAGACGCTTGAAAATACAACCGTAGCTGTAAACAAGCTGTACTGTCTGGCTTCTTGAGCATACAGAATATGAAATGGCGAAACTGCCATTAAAGATGTTGCCAGTCCACTGATTAACCCGTTTGAGAAAAGCGCTTGACAGAGCCAGAACAGACCTCCAAGCGATAACAAACCAAAGAAGATTGAAAGACCTCTCATACCGATGATCGGTGAGATCGTTGTGAGGCTAAGTAAGGGTCTTGCCAGTATAAAATAAAGGGGAGAGTTATGAGCTTCTTCTGCGCCAAGAGAGGCGATCGCGTCAATTAAATGTGTCCCTGGCTGCGGTGTTTGATATCGAGATAAATCAGCTGCTCGCAAAACACTTCCGGTCTGAGCAAAATGCAGTAGCCAGTCTTCCTTCACGTCTCGTTTGGTTTGTCCAGACACTGGGATTGCCGTATAGGTTTCGTCATACCAAAAGGTCTTCTTTTCAACATGACTCAGACGCAAATAGCTGCCCAGGAAAAGACACAGGATCAAAACACCATAGAGAGGAACTTTCAGGATGAGACGTGACATAGTGGATGACAAAGATCAATAGTTGAAGATTCACCGCGAATCTGATCAACGTATCGTCAGAATATCTTGCATTGGTATATAGCCGTCGTCAGTTCCGTTAGGACAAGACGACGGGCCGGGGAAAGCTTATCTGCCTTAGTTTTGAATTCTGGAGAGCTTTGCTCTTCCCGTTCGCCTTTGGCGTGCTCAAAGAGTAGAGTATTTTGAAATTCCGCCTCGGTACTAGTTCGTCGTTTCTTCCTCAGACGTGATTTGAATTGTTGGATTTTCTGGATCAGTTCCGACACTCGATGCAGGCGTTCTTGTCAATGATTCAGGATTTGATGCGTCAGCGGATGTAGAACTGCCCTGAATAAGTCCCTTAACTTGCTCTAGAACCACACCGAGTTTGCCGTCTTCCAACAGGCTGTTGATTAAGGCGAGGCCGCTTGTAGACAAGAGCAACTTATTGATATCGCCGGCGCCGTTGTCATTGTCATTGCCGCTGCCCTTGCCGTTAGCACCCGGAAAAGCATAGATGCGGGCGTCGCCAATCACGCCGGGCTGAGGGGCTAGGGCTTGCAAAACTTCAGGCAGACGTTCTGATAGTTGGGGCCAGATTTGAGCAATAACATCAGCGGTGAGGTTGGCGGTGCTGATGGCGTTCCGAGCCTCAATTTGAGCTTCAGTTCCTTGAGCTTGAGCCAAGGCTTTATCGAGTTCTGCTTGAGCCAGGGTACGGATGGCTTCCGCCTCTAATTCAGCCGTTTGACGAGCGATTTCAGCTTGCCGACGCTTACGGAAGACATCGATTTCCACGACGTTTTGATCGGCGATGCGGCGTTCTTCAGCTGCTCGCTGAGCCGCAATTACGGTAAGGCGCTGCTCTCGTTCGGCCTGCTCAACAGCGGTGGCCGTTTGGACACCCGCTTCGGCTTGTGCCCGTTCGGCCTCAGCTTCGAAACGGCTGCGTTCTCGTTCCGCGATCGCGATCGCCGCTTCCTCTTGCGCCACTTTGGATTCCTTCTCAGCTTCCGCCACATCTACCATGGCCCGGTATTGAGCAGAATCGACCGCTTTCTGACGATTAACTTCAGCCACGTCGGATTCCTCTCGCTGACGGGCCTGGGCAATCTTCAATGCTTTTTGGCGTTCTTCTAGTTCAATATCTGCTTCAATCTGCTTCTGTCGTACGCTAAGCTTCCGCTGAATCTCTTCTTCCTCGACGGACTGTTCCTGCAAAATTTTGGTTCGCTGGGCTGTTGCTGCTTCACGATCGCGCTTTTCCTGAATGGCGCGATCGCGCTCCGCCTTAAGCGATTCGATTTGTAATGACTGCGCTAACTTAGCGTCTTCTTGGTCTTTGGCAATTTCGAGCGATCGCTTTTCAGCATCCAGTTCTCGCTGCTCAATGGCAACTCGGGTTACCAGTTCAACCTCACGCTTTTGCTGGATAGAGCGCTGGATGGTTTCTGTGCGGAGGCGCACCCCTTGGGCATCGAAGAAGTTGTTGGTGTCGTAGGTATCGCTTTCTTCAATTTCTGAAATTGCCAAGTTATTCAGCGTCAGACCGACTTTCTTCAAATCTGGTTCGATTAGGTTCAGCACCTCTTGAGCAAACCCAAGCTTGTCTGAGTCGATTTCGGCCAAAGTCTTCGTCTTAGCGGCGGCGCGGATACCATCATCAGCCCTTTTCTCTAGCGCGTTCTTGATATCCTCCGGAGTAATCCTGCCTTCGCGAGACAGTCGCGCTGCTGAGGTCAACACATCATCCTCCGACGCATTAATACAGACATAAAATGTCACGCGCATGTCTGCCCGTAGGTAGTCTTGGGTCCGCACGGCTAGCTTACCCGTTCGCTCTACGTCGATGGAGAGTTCCCGCAAAGGCACCCGCGTCAGCTCATGAAAGCCAGGAAGCACCACACAGCCACCGTTGAGAATGACCTTCTTCTGCTTGCGAATGACGCCCCCCGTTTTGACAAAGGCTTCGTTGGTCGGGGTGATAGTGTAAACCCGCGTGTAGGCGACGACTGCCAGCAACAGCAGAATGATAAATGTGACCACACCACTGGAGGCCAGAATGCCGAGTCCGCCTAGCTGCCCTACAACTGGAGTCGGACTTACGGGGATCTCTTCAGTGAAGGCAACGGTCTCGGTCGCATGCGGCTCGTCCCAAAGGTCAACAGAAGGAATGGTTGGCAGGGATTGCAGGAGAGTAAGCCAGTACAGCATGGGTGCCTCAGTAGATCAATAACCAATAGTGAGCGTCACAAATCAAGATTCAACTAGACCAACGTCGATTTCGCAGAGTTCTGATCAAGCAATCTTTTCACCACTCAGCCAGCGGTCTTGATCGGGACTGTCTCGGGCGATCACCAAGTAGTAGCCGCCAGACCGCTCGATTACCAGTACCTTAGCCCCCCGTCGTAGCGTAATGGTGGCCCAATCCGGCAATTTGGCACTGACGGTGATAAAGTTAGCAGCTGCATCTTTGACATCGACTTGTCCAATTTTGCCGGAATGCTCAAAGGGGACAAAGGCCGAAGTCACGATGCCTAAGCAACCTACCAGGCGATCGCTACTCGCATCTTCGCCAAAGGCCGCAAAGATCTGTCCAATGGGATGAGAGAGCAAACTGCCCACAAACAACGAAAAGAGCAGAGATCCAAAAAAGATGCCGATAGCGATAATTCCGGCAGGCGATCGCTCCAAAAAGTTTCCAATCGCCACATTGAGAAACCAGCCTACAAATCCCCATAAGGTTAAATCCATCGCCAGCAGCAATATCAGCGGCGTGCGTCCAATACCAAACCACGTCAAGATCTGAAGCGGACTAAAATCACCATTCCCGTCGCCGCCGATTTCAGAATCCCAGTCCAATGGCCCTGTATCCACATCAGCATCCAAGTTCGCGTCAATGTCAGCATCAACGTCAGCATCCATATCCAAGTCATCGTCTCCCCCGCCTGACAAAATGACGAAGAGAAACAACAGCACACCCGCGATTAAAAAGATCCAGTAGGGCAGATTGGTGAGGCTGAATAGCATGGGGAGTAAGACATTCACGAAATTGTAGGATGTGTTCGGCGCAGCCAACGCACCGCAGACTGCAACAAGCCAAAGATAGCTACCCTAAAATAGAATTAGCCCGTTCTGCAAAGTATTTGTAACCCATGAAACCGAATCGTCTCGGCCATGTCGCCATCTGCGTACAAGACATTGATAAAGCTGTTGAGTTCTACCAGAACCTGGGCATGGAGGTCGCTTGGCACGATAAAGATTGGGCCTATGTGAAAGCAGGAAATGACGGCTTAGCCCTACTAAGTCCCAGCTACGAACAAGCAGGTCCCCATTTCGGCTTTGTGTTTAGCGATCGCACCGAAGTTGACTCCGCCTACGATCGCCTCAAATCTCAGGGCGTATACGTTACCAAAATCCATGAACATCGCGACGGCACAGCCTCGTTCTATGGCAAAGATCCTGATGGTAATTGGTTCGAATATCTCTACGAACCTGCTTCTGTAGCTGAGCCTGTCACGGCTTAGACCCACCATGTGTTGGAGATTAAGTTTGTATACGATAGCGGCGTCGGGATTTCTCAACGTCAGCACAACCCGCTCAATTGGCCTACTTTACAGTGGTCTATCTATTCCTCAGCTGCCATGAGCACCTGGATCTGAGCGATCGCCACTTCCACCGTTGCTACATCAACCATGGCCACCTTAGCCAATAGGCGGCATTGCTCAACAACTGCATCAGGAACGTGAATTAAAACAAGAGGCTTTTGTAATTTCAGTGCGAGGGCAATTTCAGACAGCGTGCCTGCTCCCAGTCCGCAGGCGACCACGACTTCACTAGAGAGGATATTGATGACATTTCGGCCACTCCCCATTCCTGTCAAAATGGGAATATCAACAGCTGCTGACATTGCTGTCCTATTTTCTCCGGGCAAAATCCCGATCACCAAACCGTTGACTGATTGGGCACCGCGACTAGCTGCGTCCATTACGCCGGTAGCGCGCCCACCCGTGAGGAGTATCCAGTCCTGTTTGGCGATCGCCTGTCCCAAAGCGTAAGCCGTCTCTTTTTCAACTGTTGAAGCGGTTTCGCCCGGTCCCATAATGCCAACTAATTTCCGTATCATTCGCTAGGCTCTCTTCTCTTGAGGGAACATTAACCCTAGTGAATCAGAGACTAGGAGTGCCGTCAGGCCATGGATCGCTTTAGCAGCGTGACGCTCAGGTTAATTTCGGCAACAAAATTTGACATTCTGCCCACTCCCAAAGCTCGGGGTTGTCACTTAAATTGAATAGGCGCCTAGCTCATCACTACCGCTCGGTTCTTATTTTGGTTCGTTTGTTTCAATGCGCGTGTCTCATTCCATCAAACGATTTGCTCACAACTGGATAAAACGCTTTAGCGTCGCGGTATTAACAGGGGGAACGCTGGTGTCTGTCGCGACATCGGCAAAGGCTGTTGAGACGGTTACGATTGAGTTAGGTCCTGCTGAAACTGAAATTCACGTCAGTGATTTAGAGTCATTTGCCCAGACAGGACAGGTGCCCACTCGGCTGAAGCTGTATCGCTCTTTCCTGACACCTATGCTTCAGCAAACCCTTTACAATCCCCTCGATGTTGAGCCCACTATTCGCGATCGCTTTCTGCAAGATCTGATTGGAACCGAAAATGGACGTCCTCTGGTTAACATGCTCTCAGAGATTGCCCCCAGCCTGACGCCTGAAGCTATCCAAACAGCGATAGGAGAAGTTGAAGCAGGGGCCAACGGCGTGACCGCAATCAGTTTGTTGCAGGCATTGCCAGGAGAAACGCTCTCACTCAATGGAGCTGCTCTTCTGCGAGTGCTGTCGCAATTAGGGCTGTCACATCTGGAACAAACTGCTCTCAGTAAGGTGCTTTATCAAGAGCTGCGAGAGAAATCTCCAGTTCCTTTTTCAGGACGCTTTGAACCCTCCATCCCCGGCAATCGCCGCGTTGAGCAGTGGTCGGTTTCTTTTCGGGATCATGAGCGCGATCGTGTGATCCCCATCGATCTGTATTGGACTGAGTTCAATCCGGGTCCCACGGTGATTCTTTCCCACGGATTCGGGGCTGATCGCCATTTCTTAGATTATTTAGCCCGACATTTGGCTTCTCATGGTCTAACGGTGGTTGCCCTAGAACATCCTGGAAGCAACGTTGATGCTTTAGTCAAAGAAGAAGGGGCACTACTGCCGCCCCATGAGTTTGTTCAACGACCTCAGGACGTCAGCTTCATCCTAAATCGTCTAGAGGACCTGAACCGACATTCTTTCTTTCTCAAGGGTCGCCTCAAGATGGACAAGATCACGCTGGTAGGGCATTCTCTCGGTGGTTATACCGGATTAGTTCTAGCGGGCGGAAAGGTCAATCCTGTTGCGGTTGCGAATTTCTGTAATGGGCTAGCAATTGGTGCTTCATCGCCCGCCGATTGGTTTCAATGTGCCGCGGCAGACGCAGAGTTACCGCCCCATAGTTTGGCAGATTCGCGGATTACCCAGCTGGTCTTGATGAATCCGCTGGCAGGTCACATTTTTGGCGACAAGGGATTACGCCAGGTGAAGATCCCAACTCTAGTGATCACCAGCACTAAAGATGGCATTGCTTCAATATCGGATCAGCAGCTGCGCCCATTTAATCAGCTAACGGGACCGCGATCGCTCGTCGCCATCATTGGAGGCACTCATCTCAGTGTTGGCGATCCTCAAAACATCAATCCTGCTTTAACTCAAGTTCCTTTTATGCCGGAGCACCCTGAGGAAGAGACGCTACCGCTACGGCACTATTTGAATGGGACGGTGTTGAGCTTTGTGATGCAGCAAACTCACGAAGCAAAACAGTATCGGCCCTTTTTGAGTTCGGATTATGCTCAGCTATTTTCGACAGACCAGTTGCCCATTCGATATAGCGATCGTCTCCCCAAGAGCGTGGATCGATGGTTAGCAAATCGAGATCGTCTCACCCATCGCTTCACTCCAACGTTCAAGAGCATTGCCTCACTGCTGCATTTAGAATTTATTGATGCTCAGCATCGAGTTGCCAATTTGCGGCGAGACACGCTGGAACGATTGCCCGTTCGCCCAACTGATGTTGCTAATCGGCTGGCGCCAAGGGCACCCAAAACGTATCGCACTGCTGAGGGACAGTCTAATCGTGAGTCGTCCCGTCCGGCAGAATAGCACCTGTTAAAACAGCATTTCTCAGATTGACATAATCCATGTTGGCGTTGATCATAACGGCTTCATTCAACATTGCTCCGCTGAGGTTGGACCAACTCAGTTTGGCTCGATAGAATGTTGCTCCTCGCAACTCAGCTCCGCGTAGAGAGCTCCAACTTAGATTGGCTCCCCTCAAATTAGCCTGCACAAGCTGAGCGTTCACCAGCGTACAGCCCTGAAGTTTGGCTCGACTTAAATCTGCGCCCCCAAGGTCGGCACCATCCAAATTGGCACCGCTCAGCAGTGCCGTAGACAAGCTGGCCCCGGTCAAGGTAGCCCCCGTTAAAATTGCATTAGCAAAACTAGCCCCTTCTAATTTTGATAAGGTCAAATCCGTCTCAATCAGATGACATCGATTCAATGCTGAATGAGACAGATTTGCTTCTCTGAGGAAGGCATGATCCAGGATAGCTTCGTTGAGATTCGCATCTTGAATCCGGGCATTTTCTAGGATTGTGTATGTCAGATTTGCGCCTCTAATTCCTGCTTCGTCGAGGTTCACGCCCTTCATATTGGCATTGGATAAATCAGCGCCAATCAGATTTACCAACTCCATTTGTGCATACTGCAAGATAGATTTCGTCAGAATAGCCTCTCGCAGATTTGCGCCCTTCAAATCGGCTCCTGACAGATCCGCTCCAGTCAGATTTGCTTGCCGGAAGTTCACATCCCTCAAGTTTTCATTTTTAAGCCGAATGCCCTTCAAATCTGCACCGCGAAAATCGCGTTCCCCAGAGGCATATCGCGCTGTTATTTCATTGGCATCCATACAGTTGATCCTGGTTCAGGAATTCTTGGGAAAACATCTTGCGTTAGCTTGCTACCTACGCTAACGCGGCTTTGGCAAAGGGGCTATTGTCGAGGGTGGAATTGGGAGCGTTTCCCAAATTTTCAAAAGCTTACGGGGCATCGTAAAGCACGGCTCAGTAATCTTAACGCGATTTCTGTTGGACACTGTTTTGTTCACAAAATCAGCCATTTTTGACGAGAAGCGCAGATATGTAAACCGCTAGTAAAAGGGTCATTAAGTTACGCAAAGCGTTTGTGCTTATGGGTTTTCAATGATTGCATCTATGTAACGGAAGCCACCGCATTCGATAGGATTGGATGAGCAATTTTGAGAGCAGACGGACATAATCATCATGTCGGATAACCGTAGAAGCCAAGTCGTTACGCAGGGAGTGCAACGAACTCCTAACCGAGCTATGTTGCGGGCTGTTGGCTTTGAGGACAACGATTTTTCAAAGCCAATTGTGGGCGTAGCCAACGGATTTAGCACAATTACTCCTTGCAACATGGGGTTAGGCGATCTGGCTCAGCGGGCAGAGGCGGGGGTTCAACAGGCGGGAGGAATGCCACAGCTGTTCGGCACGATTACTATCAGCGATGGCATTTCGATGGGTACTGAGGGAATGAAATATTCTCTAGTTTCCCGCGAAGTGATTGCTGATTCCATCGAGACGGTTTGCAATGGTCAAAGTTTGGACGGTGTGATTGCAATTGGAGGCTGTGATAAGAACATGCCCGGTGCCATGATTGCAATGTGCCGACTGAACATTCCTGCAATCTTTGTTTACGGTGGCACGATCAAGCCAGGTCACTATAACGGCGAAGATTTGACGGTGGTCAGCGCGTTTGAGGCTGTGGGTCAGTACAGTGCAGGCAAGATCGGTGACGACGAACTGCTAGCGGTGGAGCGCAACGCCTGTCCGGGTGCGGGGTCCTGTGGCGGCATGTATACGGCTAATACGATGTCCTCCGCGTTTGAGGCCATGGGCATGAGCTTGATGTACTCTTCTACGATGGCGGCTGAGGATGCAGAAAAGGCCGACAGCACTGAAAAGTCTGCCTTTGCCTTAGTGGAGGCCATTCGTAAACAGATTTTGCCGAAACAAATCCTAACGCGGAAAGCATTTGAAAATGCGATCGCAGTCATCATGGCAGTCGGTGGTTCAACTAACTCGGTGCTTCATCTGCTGGCGATTGCCAATGCGATCGATGTTAGCCTCACCATTGATGATTTTGAAACGATTCGTCAACGGGTTCCTGTCCTTTGCAACTTAAAGCCTTCTGGTCGCTACGTTGCTACTGACTTTCACCAAGCAGGAGGCGTCCCCCAAGTGATGAAGATGCTGCTCAGTCAGGGCCTTCTGCATGGAGATGCTCTGACCATCACTGGAGAAACCATTGCAGAGCTATTGGCGGATATTCCTGAAACTCCCCGTACGGATCAGGATGTCATTCGGCCATTCGATAACCCGATGTATCCTCAGGGCCACCTCGGCATCCTTAAGGGTAATCTAGCCACCGAGGGCGCCGTCGCTAAACTAACGGGAATTAAGAAGCGTCAAATTACTGGACCGGCTCGGGTATTTGACTCTGAAGAAGCCTGTCTTCGAGCCATTTTAGACAAGCAGATTCAGGCGGGCGATGTGGTGGTGGTGCGTTATGAAGGTCCTAAAGGTGGGCCAGGTATGCGAGAAATGTTAGCGCCAACATCGGCCATCATCGGTGCAGGGTTAGGCGACTCTGTGGGTCTGATTACGGACGGACGCTTCTCAGGGGGCACCTATGGCATGGTTGTGGGTCATGTTGCTCCAGAAGCGGCGGTTGGCGGGGCGATCGCCCTCGTCAAAGAAGGTGATTTGATTACTATTGACGCGGATAAGAATCAACTTCATCTCAATGTTTCAGACGAAGAGTTAGACACTCGTCGAGCCGCTTGGCAAAGCCGTAAACCGAACTACAGCCGAGGCGTTTTAGGCAAATATGCTAAGCTCGTCTCCTCTAGCAGTCGTGGAGCTGTAACAGATTTAGGTCTGTTTGATTAATCTGCCATACGACCGAATGACAATTTATTCAGTCAGAGAGTACTGTATGCATATCGGCAATAGCGACTGACTGGTCTGAAGCTGGGTCTGAGCGGAGTTGAAGAGCTGGTAGATGCTAGTTTTGACTCCGCTTAGCCGGTAACAAATGGTGAGTTGTAGATCTTTTGCACTGAAACCCTGAAACGTATGGAGTGTTTCTCTAGCTGAAATTGTATGGATCATAGATTTCGAAATCATGGGAAAAGCGATAAAACCATCAAACTCATTCCAAAAATCTTGAGTAACCATTCGCCATCTACTGCATAAATGGGTTGCCATCCGTATTGATTCAATTTGCTAATGCTGATCCAACACAAGATTTTAATTGACTATTATCTAGAGACTGTTTCTATGTGAAGCTTTAGGGGGCTTCATGCTACTAGTACCGCATGGCAGAAATGGCGTTACCCTTTAGAACCGTCTCTGAGATTCCGATGATGCCCCGTCTTTCTGCTCCAGCGATTACTTTGAGCGCGTCAGAACAGGATGAGCTAGAGTCCCTAGCGAAGCGCCCCAGC
>NZ_JAQMUB010000025.1 GCF_028330965.1 Oscillatoria sp. CS-180
AGTTGTTTGGATAAAAAATTGCCCAATCCAGGAGAAACATGAGTCTGTAGTTGCGCACGAACCGTCTGTTCGATAGTCTCCAAACTATCCATCGGTAGGCCCTGGGTCTGCGCATCGCTATGCAGAATCGCTGCGATTGCGTGGACATGGGAATCCAGTTGCCGACGGTCCTCGAGGTCATGACTATCACCGAATAGAAACGATATCTTCTAGGATATTTTTTCTACCATGAGCGGATGACGTGCTCCCTTTCTCAAAAGCCTTGATCAGGTTGCCGGTAAAAATCTGCCGATTCATGCGACCAGCAGCAGTCTGCTGGTCGAACAAGCCATAGACATCATTGCCCAGCCAATCCTCGGTCTGGACGGTTGCTGCCAAAGCTCCACTGCGTCCGGTATTGAATTTCGAGAGAGGAACCGTGAGTTGCCGGACGGAGTCAGCTACCAGAATCCGGATCTTCCAGCGGTTCGGTGCAGCAGGGCTGCCGGATCGCGGCTTAGCATCAATACTTGCCACCACCCCATAGAAAATGCTTTGGCTGGCTGGAGTAACCAGTCTTAAGGGCGTTCCCGGAGGGAATGCTTCCAGCACTTGGGTGACGTGGCTGAGCTGCTGGTCGAGGCGATCGTTTAGCTTGTCCCTGGCTTTCCTGTCTTGTCTATCCGCCAGCGCCAGTTGTCGGTATTGCTCTGTTTGAGTTTGGAGGATGGCGATCGCACCATCCGCCTGCCCCCTCGCCCGCTCCTCAACCGCGCCCTGATCGTGCAGCTCAACGGCTTTCACCGTCTTCAACCCCACGGACTCCCGCACTGCATTGATCATCTGCAACTGGGTCAGGGGCTTGGTCTGACTTTTGGCATCCACCACTTCCAGATATACCGGCCCCGTGAACTCACTGGGCGTATCGCTGTTGTCAGCGACCACCTCCATCCGAGCCAAAGGACGAGCATCCAGGTCGAGCTGATCGGCTTCCAGAATGTTTTCGCCCATCGCCCGCGCCTGATCTATCAGGTCGCGGTACTCCGATTCAATCAGGCTGTAGAGCGCTTCTTGCTCTGCGATCGGCAATAACGGAATCCGCCCGGTTACTTTCTTGATCAGAGCAATGTCGGAGGCGTTGTTATCTGCCTGAGCAACGGGGAAATCCAGCTGGGCGTTGAGTTCGGGGTCATCATTCAACAGTTCAGTGACCACCTGCTCCCCGTAAGAATTCATGAAATCGACGACGGTGTTGAGGGAAATGTCGGTCTCTCGTGCTGCCGTGGTGTTGGCGTTGAGGTTGGCCATCTTACGACAGAGAATTGCGCCCGGTCTTTTCTCAGCCGGTAAGTCACCCATCAGCAGGGTGTAGCTCGGCAGGGCGACCTGCCCAGTGCGATGCACGCGCCCCAGCATCTGCATGAACACATTGATGTCCCGCTCCGCCTGAGCCACAATCATGTGGCGCGATCTCTGGTCAGCAAACTTTTCCGAGGCATGGAGCGAAATCCCTGTAGAACCGGAGCAGTTCAGCAGAATGACATCGGCATCGCCCGCATTGAACTTGGTGACCGCGTCAATCTTGCCCTTTGCCGTTGTCTCCTGGTCAGCCCTCACCCGGTAGGTCATAGAACCATCGGCAACATACTCAATTCCGGCTTTGCGTCCCGTCACCTCCGTAACGCGATACCCAACTCGCTCTAACTGCTGCTCAATGTAGTCAATGGGGCTGACAGGTATACTGCTGAAGTCGGCTTCTCGAATCGCGTCTAGGGCAGCTTCGTAAGCTATAACGCCCTCGGCTCCCAATTGTTCGTTGGTGAGGCGCGATCGCGTCGCTTTGCCCCGATAGTCTTTCACGATGACATCGCGGGAGCGTTCCAGATACCGTTCCAGCAAATCGCCGAAGGAGAGATTCAGTTCATCGCCGGGATTTAAGCCTTGGGCGTCGGCATAGGCCTGAATAAAACTGCCCATGGTGTTGGCAACCGTGATGACCGGCTTTTCGCCCTTTTGCAGCGCCGCGATCGCTGCTTGTACCGTGGCATCCGCTTTCTGCGCCAGGAGCCCCTGCTCAATGCAGTTGTGCATCAGGGCGGTGAAATTCGTACTCTTCGCTCCCACTTCGCCGATCGCCCCATCCTCGCCCAGCGCTTTGGCTTCGGCTTTGAGGTCTTTACTGATAGTTTTGACCGCTTTCTGTTTGCCGTCATGCTGCTGACGCCGAGCCGCAGGTCGGTGCGGCGAGCGTACAGATCCATCACGTCAGGCCGTTTGGCGTAGGTGGCGGAGGAATAAAAGACGCTGGAGGAGTTGTCGATCAACTCCCGCACGTAATCGGCGCGGTCTTGCTTTCCAGCCGCCCTTGCTGCCTCCGGCTTGGTGGGCTTCATCGAGAATTAGGATGGCCTGAGGCACGAGTTGACGTAGAAAATCGCGCCGCAGGGGTTCTTTCTTCCCAACGGTCTGAAGCTGGCTGTAGGTGGTAAAGATCGCGCTGTAGTGGCCGAGATGGCCCCGTTGCATCATTGCCCGCATTTCCTGCTGTTGTTTGGCCGCGCCAGCGGTCTTTAAAACACCGCCTCTGGTCAAGGGAATCTCGGTACTGCTGTCGGTGATGAACGGGGTAAACCGGCGCATCCCGATGTCGCTGACATCGCGCATCATGTCAGCGTAGAGGGGTTTGTCCTTGGTGATGAAGATGGCGATTTTGCCCTGCTGCTGGGCATAGCGCATGATGCTGGCGCAGATGCGGCCTTTGCTGATGCCGGTTTGGTCGCCCGTGATGAATCCGGCTCCCTGTTCCAGATTGCTGATGGCGAGAGGGGCAGCATCCACCTGTTCAGCGCTGAAGTACTGATGCAGTTCTGCGACCGAGCCATAGCCCAAGTGAGTCGCCAGGTATTCATCGATATCGCCGTGATATTACTCAAAGCGTTCCAAGGCCTGCTGCGCCGCACTGGCCATGTTGAAGGGAACCAGGGTCTGGGTCGAAAATCCCTGGCTTTTAGGTACATACTCGACCTGCCGAGGCTGGACATCGTAAGCCTCGGCAGACGCTGCCTCAGCGCTACCGGTTGAAAGAGATGTCTTCATCGTGCGTTCGGGGTGAAGATCTACAGAGTCAGTTCGCTCAGCCACGCTGCCAGCGGAGTTTCGTCGTGCAGGCTCAGCCAGTCGGAGTAATCCGGATAGTGGGGCGTGACGGGCGTCGCCGGAAAACTCGCTCCGTAGTGGCTCAGTCGTTCCTGAAACCGCCAGTTGCTCAGAATCAGAGTCTCCGCCCATTGCTGTCGCCAATACTCCAGGGCGAAGTCCCGGTCCGCGTCGGTTTCCAAGACCGGAATCTCCTGAGCCCAGTCCAACTGGCTGAGGGTGCTGGCCAGCCATTGCTGCGTCTCGCTCTGGGAGGTTTCCGAGACGGCGGCCTGAATCATGCTGTCCAGCCGAGTTTGCATCAGCTGCCGGTACGTCGCTTTGCTCAACTGCGCCAATTCTGGTGGCACCTTGACGATGAACAGCGCCCCGAGGTTCTCCAACGTCCAGAGGTTGGGAAAGTTGGGATACTGGCGGGTCATGAACGGGTAGGTCCAAGGGGATACGGGCAGGGTGGATGGGTTCATGGGGAAGTCGTCCCTTGAGTTCATTGAAAGAGTGATAAATCGTTGGGACGTCGGCAGCAGGTAAGGGGCGCTCAGACGGTCCCCTCCCTGCAATCACAATTAAATCGATGGGAAAACCGGCTCCCTACTTGCGGTAGAGGTCGCCGGAGAGGGAGAAATGCTGCGTCACGCAGTAGTGCTGGTAGAGCAGGTAGTAGAAGGCGCGACTTTCGCGAGTGTTGTAGCGTTGCGAGCGCAAGTCTGTGTCAAGCCCCATTTTGCCCCCCAGAATCAGCACCGCTCGTCCCTCCGGTTTCATCACAGATAGAGCATTCAGGGCAATCACCTGGTCGATCTGGGTGGTCCAGGTATCGGCGATGGGGAAACGGCGGGTGTGCAGTTTGGGGTCCTTGACGGAACCGAAGGGGGGATTGCAGATGACGACATCCACCTCAGTAGTCGGTCGATAGGTCAGCGCATCTGCCTGGGTGAGTTGACGGAAGCCTCTAGTGGCGAGTTCAGCCAATCTGCCCTCGTTCAATTCATTCGCGATCACCTGCTGTGGATTGGCTCCAATGAGCAATGCGCCATTGCCCGCTGTCGGTTCATAGACGGTAGTTGCGGCATCAATACCGGCGAGCACCGAGGCGAGATAGGCGATGGGAATTGGCGTGCTGTAAGCCTGTTGGAGTACCGAAGTCGAAGACCTGACGCTCAGATTAGGCTGCCGTTGCAAGAGTCCTACTAAGCGATTATAGGTGTCGTTAATCCCATCGGTACTTTGGACAATGTGCCGACCGGCCCGCACGACTGCCGCTTCGATGGATTCATCAACGACCTTTGCCAGAGCGGTTCCTGGTCGCACGGGTTCCTTAAAGCCGACGACGCCAACTGTCGAGCTTCCACAATCGATGTGAAGCCCTGTTCCGAGAGAAAATGTTGGGTAAAGGCATCCACTAGTTCGGGATGACTCATAGGACGCTCCGGACATGAAACAGCCTGGTAGATGCCGGAGCCCTGTATTCGACCTAACTGATTTCGAGTTGAGATTTGGATGCTGTGAGCGTTTTCTGTTCAACCTGTTGCATTCGCTTTTGCAGCCGACTGAAATAGGCAAAGTCTTGGGGCGTCAATCGAGAAGAGACCTGACCTTGTTGACGCTCATAGACCACGCCTCGGCCCCACTGATCGATGATGCGCACCGCGTCTGCTTCTCCTATTTCAAACTTGAACTGACCGCCGTCTTTGCTCCAGCTGCTGGCTCGAACATGTTTCTGAAGAAAGTTGCGGACAGTCTGTTCTACCTGACGAGTCTTTGCCACATAAATCGCTGCACTGTCCAGGGTGCTTTGAGGCACTAATTGGCGATTTTGACGGAACCCTTGCAAAGTTTGGCGGTGGATGTCATCGAGGCGATCGCTCACAGCCTGGACTTGCACCTGCCGCCCTAATCCGACACTACCGGACGCCTGAAACTGCATCAGGACTCCCCGTGCATCCCTGAGGGTGTATTGGTTTGATCCTTGGCGGCTGAGGGTGTAGTTACCGATGTGATACGCGCGATCGCCCTTCCTCGCTGAGATCCTAGAATTACTCTTCACCAGCGAAGTTGGGGAGCAACTGCGAGAGAGTGCTCTAAAGCACCGCTGCGATTGGATTGCCGGAGTCGTTGTGTCCGGAGTTGCTGTCGCCAGATGCGGTCGCTCTCATTTCTGAAGTCTGGGAAAGTGAATCGCCTGCGCCGCAGTGTGGTTGGAGAACGTTGGCTAGGGTTGCCAATATTACTAGCTCGGAACCTCTGGGATTGCGTACCCGATTTCAAGAAACTCCTCTTACCTCTGGATGGGAGCGTTTGACAGTTGAGTTTCAAGATGGGCAGGAAGGGGTACTTTACCGTTTTTACGCAACTTATGACGAGGGATATTGGTGTGAAATTCGAGACAGTTTTCCAGAAGATTGGCTCTAGAAGATGTATGACAAAACAGCATCCGGCGATATCTCTGCGAAATAAGCTGCGCTTTACTCTTTCACTTGCTAATGTGTGAGGCTAGCGGTAATAGGACGGAAGTTCTATATGAGATTTGACCTTCATTTACGATCGCAAGTTCGTGACCAGTTCCAGGCTCTGGCCAGTGAAATGCAGTCTTGGCAGACCCAGCCTCGTATTCAAGAGGTGGAGGTCGAACGGCTACGGTCTGCGATCGTGAGCTTTGACCACACCATTGAGCGTACCAATTTGACTGTTGCAGGAGTAGATGGCAGCGGTGACTTTCCCCTCCTTAGTTACGCAGACTCTTTCATTTATTTGGCTGTGGCGCAAGGAACGGTTTATCAAGCTGATCGGCTTTGTGGTTTGCGGGAATTGCCCCCTGCTAGGGAGCCACTGTTTCAGACAGTATGGCTGACTGAAGATACAGAAATGTCAGATAGTGCCCTCGACCGGGTCTTCGGCGAGCTCGCTGGTATGTCGCCACTGGCAGCCATTCAAGAGTCGGACTATCGCACCCTCAAGGCGCACGTTTCCGGCAGGCGTCTTAGTTCAGACCGGATGTTGGCAGAACTGATCCGGCCTCATGCCAGTGACGCCAGCAACTTGGCGATCCAACTGCGTTCGACGGCGGAGTTTGGCGCTGCGCTGCAACTCTTGGCAGGGGGAATTTTGCCGAAATACCTGCTAGTAGACACAACCTTCTCATTGCCGCTGGTTTCTAACGCCGCAAACTCCCTCTTTTATGAGCACCTGAAACGACTGTGTTGTGTGAGAGCGCGATCTCGAGGGGTGGGCTTCTTTGCCTTATCCAAATCCCACGGCTTGCCTGCGATGGAGGTCTTGGAAGACATCGTCAGAGATGTTCAGGAACGAGACACGAACGAGGTTGCGGAGCATTGGTATCTCCGAATTCCGAAACCGGAACGGGATGGCTGGCAGTTGTCGCTGACGGAGGGGCGGCGGATGCCACCACCGGGGACAGTATCTTATCTAGTGCGGTTTCATCGGACAACTCCGGTGATGCGACTGGATATGGATTTAGCTTATTGGGAGTCAGCCGTGAAGGGGGCGTCTGAGGCGGAAACGAGATCGCGAGAACGGACCATCTTCGAGGACTTAGACTACGCTTGCCACGACCAGCGAGTCTATGGCTATCCATATCCCATTAAAGCGGCCCATGATCGCGCATCTTTAACTCAAGCTGAGCGGGTGACCTTCCGCAAACAGCTCGTTGCAGCAGCCGTAAAGCAAGGCATGAGTCCGTCTCTCTTCCGGGATCCGTCCCGAGCGACCGGACACCGATAGGAGGACACCATGGAAACGATGGATGCGTTACTCAAAAAGGTGGGCGATCGCTTCGGCGTCTTGGCAGAAAGCGATACGTATCAGCTCACCGTCGTCGCCAAAAATCTGGATGTTGCTGTCGGAGATTTGTTTCTGTTGCCCAGTATGCGGGGACCTAAAGATCGGGTTTACGTGTTTCGAGCAAACCAGTATGCCAATGTCATGAACCGGTCACTGGATATGAGTGACATTGCCCGCAACAAGCTCACGATGGAAAATTCTTACCTGAGTGAAGACCTCGCAGAAGAGTTGCTCATCGAAATGAAGGGCATGGTACTGGGCTACTCAGAGCAGCAAGCAGATGGCTGGACCTTTCACCGACCTCGCCGACTCCCGGAACACTTGTCCGACGTGCATCGCGTCGATGCTGACCAGTCCGGCACCCCAGAAGTGATGCAGGTCTTGATGGGCAGCCAACTGGGGCGAGAGGGGCTCTATGTGGGAGACCTGTTGGCAGGGGAGCGATCGCTGCCTGATGTGAAGGTCTTTTTGCCCAGCTATGCCTTGTCTCACCATATCGGTGTGTTTGGCCGCACCGGGGCCGGCAAAAGCAATTTGATGATGGTGTTGCTGCAGTCGATCCTGGAGCACAACCAACAGGTCACCCGCAAACAGACGTTGGGACCGGCAGCGAGCGTGCTGGCGATCGACCCACATGACGAGTTTCGGTTTTGGCACTTGGCGACGGGAGGGCGAGATGGGATCCACGGCATTGTAGAAAGCTATTCCGCCAAGGAAAAGGTAGCATTGGTCAACCCTTTCTACTACCTGACGGGACGGCAACTGGCGAAAGAAGGGTTAGAACGACGAGTCGTTTTCTCACGAGCGGACGTGCTGCCGGAGGATTTGGTCAGTATCAGCGAGTTTTCGGAACAGCAAGTTGCCTTTGTGAATCAGCAATTTGCTCAGTGGGGCGAGCACTGGATTGGGCGGGTGCTGATGGGCGACACCCAAGGGCCAGGCGGGTTTGAGCAAGGGCCAGACTTCCTACCGGGTACGGTGTCAGCAGTGCAGCGGCGGCTCGACTTTTTGCGTCGGGGACGATCGCAAGTCTTTGGTCCCTTTGACCCCGAGTTGGGGGCTCCCTATGAGTCGCTGCTACCGGAGCTGGTGTGTGCTCTCGAACAGGGGCGAGTCGTCATCGTGGATACGACGCTGATGGGAGAGCTGGAGCAGTTTTTGCTAACGACAGTAGTGGCGCGGACTTTGTTTACTTTGCGGCGATCGCTGCGAAGCGTCGAAAAGCCTAAGGATTTGGCAGGGGCAATCCGCAGAGCGTTTGGCAACGACGAGGATCTGGGGCAAGTCGGATTGCGAACCTTCTCAGATGTGTTGTTAGAAAAGCTCGAAGGGGGCCACTTGTCCTATCTGGAAGGCGATCAGCTCAAAAGTACCGATCAGCTCCCCTATGTAAATGTGGTGGTGGAAGAAGCCCCGAGTGTGTTGAATCCTGACCGCATGAAGTTTGGGTCGGTTTTCCGAGACATCTCGCGGCAAGGACGGAAGTTTGGTATTGGCTTAACGGTCGTTAGCCAGCAAGTCAGCGAAATCGACAATGGCATCTTGACTCAGCTGAATACGGAACTGGTGATGGCGCTAGGCAATGAAGGCGAGCGGAAATCGGCATTGCGTAATGCTTCCGCTGATTTATCTGGTTTTGAGCGAGAGCTTCAAGTAATGGGAAAAGGACAGGTCATGGTGTCAGGGTCTTATAAGGATGTGCCATTGCCCATTCAGGTCCCTGAATTTGATTCTTGGCAGGATTGAATGGTTCCAGATTATTGTTTTTTGCTATGGATCGCGAAGCAAGGTTGCGCCACGAAGACATTCGACGATCGGTGCAGAGGTATTAATTTTGCGGAGTTTATGAAAGCTTTATCGTTTTTGTGAGGATCTGAGCTTTCATACTGGGAAAAATACTGAAACAGTAGGTAGCCATTTGGCAATAGAGGATCTTCATGCTCGCTGTAGAGCCCCTTGCCGGAACGGGTGGAATGATTTCACTTGAGCAATTTTACCGAGCCTATACAACGGTCAGTCAATATGAGCCTAACAGTGAGCAGCAGGACACGATCAGACCTGCTTCTACTCAACCTCTCTTCATTGTGGCTGGACCTAGTACAGGAAAGACGACCTGTCTTACGTTGCGCATTCTCAAGTTGATTCTGGTGGATGGAGTGCCGCCCCAGAGCATCCTGGCGACTACGTTTACTAAAAAAGCGGCAGCCGAATTGCGATCTCGCATTCTGGGCCGGGGTTTTCGCATTTTGGAGGCTCTGGAAGCAGACCCGACCATCCTAGAAGATACGAACGGTGGCCATCTTTGGGGGACTGTTGCTGGAATGTTTAGATCCTGGAGGAGCGGTCGAGGCTGAAATCCGAGGATTAAGCCGGGACATCCAGAGAGTCTTTGAGCAGTGGCGCGAGACCGCAATCAATTTTGTTAATTCCGCTGATGCTCCAGACGGATTGCTGGAATTTGCCCAAGGTTGGGCGAGACGAGAGCCCCAAAGGACTGAGCTACGATGGCCTCCTAGAGTCCCAGGTTTGGAGTTGATTTACGGACTGGCCCACTTCTTCCCTGCACTGCACGACGACCCTGAGGGACAAATTTACCTGGAGGTCTTCACCCGACAAATCTCTGCCTGTGAGCAAGTTGGCGACTTTTCGGGAAGAGTCATCTACGACCCCGAAGATACCGGACTGGCGGATGCGTCCACTCGGGAGCTATTGCGGGACTTTCTGGGACCCATTGCCTCTGGCACGGTTAAGGTCAACGAAGACTTGATGGAGGCTTTTCCTCGCGATCGCCTCAGCATTCTCTCCATCCACCAGTCGAAGGGCTTGGAGTTCCCGCTAGTGATTGTGGATGTGGGGGCAGACTTTAAAGGCAATCACCACGCCCATCGGTTTAAGCGCTTCCCGAAAGACGGTGGCACACCTCACATCATGGAAGATAGGCTGCGGCCTCACTCAGAACTTAACCACCCCATCCGTTCTGGATAAGATCGATCCTTTGACGATCTCTACCGGCAATTTTTCGTGGCCTACAGCCGTCCCCAGCAGGTGCTGTTGCTGGTTGGGCTGAATGCGACCTTGCCCGAGGGGCGAGTGAATAATGTAGCCACGGGTTGGGACCGCACCGGAAATTGTGCCTGGCGCGGCGACCGTCCGTTTGTGGAAATTTGAGGGTGCGCGTGAAGGTGGATCGATTGATAGCTGAGACTGCCCTAACCTTTCTGGACGTAGAGACGACCGGCACGTCTCTCAGGCATGGCGACGCATTATCGAAATTGCCATGCTCCAGATGCGGGGAAACGATATCGTGGGTCATGTGGATGCGCTGGTGAACCCGCAGCGATCGCTGAAGTTTGGGGCCATGCAGGTCAACGGCATGACGTCAGAGATGGTGGCGGAGCAGCCCACTTTTGCGGAGGTGCTGCCGGAGGTGCAGGGGCTGTTGGAGGGTACGGTGGTGGTGGGCCACAACGTGCGGTTTGACCTCAACTTTTTGCAGGCGGAGTATGTGATCGCGGGTGTGCCGTTCCCGTCGGTGTCTGCGCTGGATACTCTGCCCGTTGCCCGCAAGCGTACGACTTCCCCTCCAATAGCCTGGAGCAGATTGCTGACTGTTTGGGCATTGTGGGGGACCAGTTTCACCGGGCGATGAGCGATGTGCTAGTGACCTATGAGGTATTTGACCACTTCACGACAGACCAGAGCTTTCGGACGGTAGCCGACTGGCTCGATGCCCAGGATGGCCCGGTCTGGAAGCCGGGGACGGTGAGCTTTGTGCCTCCGGTGACCAACCCTGAGCCGGTGCCCCTGCCCATCGACTTGCCGATTCCGGAGCTGATCGCGGTGGCCATTGGCGAGTGGCGACCGGTGCAGATTGAGTACACCGACACCCGCAACGGCATCACCCAGCGCACCATCAGCGTCTCGTCCTTCGATGGCGTTACCATTCGCGCCTTTTGTCACCTGCGGGAGCAGCCCCGATGTTTTGTGCTGGAGCGGGTCTCTAGCGCCTGTTTGTTGTAGTTCTGGCCCAATCCTATGGAACTCTCTGTGCGACCATCTGTCTACGCTCGGTTGCGGCGAGCGATTCGGGTGATTCCGGTGACGGAGGGGACAATGGCCCATGCGCTGGAGCAGTTTGACCAGACGGTGGCGAGGATTGAGGTTTGTCGGGGGAGGGAGTTGGAGGAGGGCAGGGTGTTGAATACGTGGGAGAAGAATCCGGCGGAGGAGAGTACTTGTACGGCTTGTGATGCGAGGACGTTTTGCCCGAGTTATGGGTCTGAGAATCAGTCGAAGTTGCCGGGAGTAAGGCAGGGATAAAAGGCCATGTGGAGTTCGACGGTCTATACCATGGGGTCATGGAGATTCAGGTTGGGAATCCAGGCAAAGTCGTCGGTGTCGTGGGTAATGAGCGTCAGACCGTATGACAAGGCAGTGCCTGCAATCAGGGCATCCCCAAGGGACATGCGACGCTGCTGCCTGAGAAGCACTGCTCGTTCAGCAATTTCTGCTGTGATAGGCAAAATCTCTGTAGCGGCAAAAAATTCTTCGAGAAACTGTTTGTCTTCTAGATCTAAGCGATGAAAGCCCAAAGTTTCGACATAGCTGACGAGCGACGCAGCCGGATTGTTGTCTTTGATGAACTGACGCAGTGCAACTTGAGCTGGCTCGGCAGCGTAAATGATGATGTTGCTATCAAGCAGCATTATTCTCGCCCATGCAGGGGTTTATCTTGGCGAACTTCTCGTTGCCAGGCGATGGGGTCAACGCCTTTGAAAGCGTTGCGTTGGGCCAGTTTTTCGAGGGCAGCGGCCATGGCGTCTCCCCGCGATCGAGTGCGGGGAAGAGATTGGCTAACGGTGACGCTGACTTCGGTGTTTTCGGGCAAGTTGGGGGGAGGATCGAGCCAGATCAGCTGTGAACCCTGGAGGATTGCCCGATAGGTTGGAGGTTGAATCGTCATGGGAGCCATCTAGAGGAGAAATGGACTTGATTTCTATGCTAACCCGTTGCCAGCTTCTGCCCCTGTCGAAGGTGGCGCGGGTGATTTCGATGGGGTTTTCGGAGGGGGGAGACTACCTGAAAATGCGGGATGAGTTGTTTGAGGGGGAGACGGTGGAGTCTCTGGCAGCCAAGATTCAGGCGTTTCGGGAAGAGCAAACGACAGACTAAAAATCAATATTCGATCAAATTTTTATGGCGAATGAGACACGCGGACTTTTATTTGAAACAGTTGCAGAAGCAGCCCTACAGCAAGCTGTTCAACTTGCTGGCATCCCCGGAACGGTGCGCTGGAATGAAAAACCAGCAGGCATGAGCATAAACCCGGACTTCACGATTGGAAAAGACAAAGATTCGCCCAGTCATGTTGTATTGGTTACTGCAAGCGGAGCGGAACATAACAGCCACATGAAAATGTGGAGGAATTTAGCTGAAATTTTTGAGGCAAAAGCTCAATTACCAGCAACAGCAACTGTCATCAGCATTTATGGATTATCTCGACAGAAGAAAAATGTCCGTTCAGTAATTAACGAAATTGTTGACTTAGGTTTTCATTCAGATGAACAGATATATTCTGAAGCTCTAAGTCAATGGATTGAGCAAGGAGCAAAGGGAACAAAAAAGGCTAAAGAAGAGAAAAAATCACTGCTGACTCATAGTTCTCAAGCCAATCTTAAACTTGCTGGTGCTGTTTTATCCTTAGCTAAAGACTTGGCTCAGGTTTTACAACAGCGCAATACAGAACTCGATGCTCTCTGGCAGTTAATGCGAGAAGACTATACCAAAGCGCACCATCCGCCAGAGGCGAAAACCACTTCAGTGCGTCGGGGATTGGGCAAGCTGTTGGTGCTGGAGCCATCAATCCGGCAATTGGTGTATGCCGTTTACAACAAGCGATCGGGCATTCGAGCAGATAACTTACCTCAATATGCCTATGAACTCGGCTTCTTCAAGAAGTCCCTTGTGGGTGCCCACGTTGATGATCCTGAAATCAAAGCAGCCCTGGATTTACTCGGAGGTGAAACCTGTGAAGCAGTCCTAGAACAAGCCCCTGCCTCAATAGAAACCTGGATTAATCCACTGCGCGATTTAGCTAGGGTCGCGACCCATGTGGACTTTATTTATGAAAACTACGATCAAATCACTGACTCTGAAGGGTTTAGAGAACTATTAAGCCGTTGCTTTAATGACCCATCAGGTTTATCTGGTGAACCAGGTGACGAGAAAGTCTGGGTGTACGAGATCATGGTCTCTCTTCTCAAGGCTGAGACAGGTAGATTGCAGGGCTATGGTTTAGCACAGTTAGCTGAAGATACTGGTTTAGTTGAAACTAGATAGGGTGCTCCACTTGCTCGTTTTATTATTCCTAGATTTACTCAACGAGAAGAAATGCTTGAGCCAGACCATCTAAGAATGTTGGCGAATGGCTTAGCTAATCGCTTTCAAACCAACGTCAGTCGTGAGAAGGTGTTGGCTCTCAAAGCAAAAGTTGAAACTTGGGTGATCAAGGAGAATCTGGAAGATCGGCTGATTCCCTATCGTAATTTTGAGCCGCTGATGTGGTTACTGATCGCAGAACTGCGCAAGCAAGGTAAAGCTTACGAGGCTAAAAAGCCCTACGTCGGTTGGATCAATGAATACGCCAGCACTGGAAAACGCAGCGCCACACCCCTTTCGTCAAAGTCGGTTCCACCCTCATCCACTGGAAAACCGTTTCAGACGCAGGCCGAGTGCATAAGAAAAAAGAGCTATCTGCCCGTGCCCGCAACGTCAAATACCAGTACCATCCATCCAGCAAAACCTTTACCCGTCGCGCCGGAGTCAGCCAACTGGCCCTCATCGTAGACGGCACCTTCACCGACGACGATCTCAAAGTTCTCTCGGAATCAGGCTGGGACATCATTGTTTACCCTGATCAAATTGCTGACCTGGTTAGCCAACTTTAGGCAGTCTGCAAATGCTTGAGGCGGAAATGTTGATCAAGACCCATCAGTTTCTCAAAACTGGGCAACTGACGGAGCAGTCCATCTCCCGCCTCTACACAGACGCCCACACTACCCTCCTCTCCCCCAAAACCCTTTCCCCCTTCCAGCGCTTCACCCTCAACCTCGGCGACTTCGTCATGCCTTCCGACCTCGTCGGCCAACTCACCGACGGTAAAATAAGGAAAAGAACCTCCTGGGAATGACATGGCGAAAGTTACGTTAGATATTCCAGATGAACTCATGGCGCAGTTAGCTGACATGGGAGAAGACCCTTCCAACTGGCTGCGTCAACAGTTACCTGAGTTAGTACAAGCCAAAATTCAGCCATCAACTCCCCCCAACTCCGTCTATCGCTACATTCTCGACTTCATCGCCAGCACCCCCACCCCACAACAAATTGCAGAGTTTAGACCGACCCCAGAAATGCAGGCACGACTGCAACGCCTACTTGAGCTCAATCAATTGGGCCAACTCACCCCCTCGCAACAAGCAGAACTAGACGAATATGAACGCATCGAACACATTGTGATTATGCTAAAAGCGTAAACTTAGTCATAATCCTGGTTGAATTGACAATACCCCGATGGCAACCATCACCATTACCCTAGCTGACGACCAGCTTGCCCAGCTCAAGGCGATTGCCACCCAGCAAGGGGTAACCGTCGAATCCCTGATTCAGACGAAGATCGCCACGTTGGTTAATCAGCCTCAACCTAGCTTCCAAGAAGCATCAGATTATGTGCTGCAAAAAAATGCTGCCCTTTACCAGCGCTTAGCTTGATGCACTACTTGACTGTTGATCAAGTGATCAACTTGCATACCCGTATCGTTGAGCAGTCAGGCGGAGCACCGGGGCTAGCGAACAAAGGCGCATTAGAATCTGCGGTGGCTCAACCTCAAATGACCTTCGCAGGAGCAGACCTGTATTCTACGATTCCTGAAAAAGCCTGTGCTCTTGGTTTTTCCCTCATTCAAAATCATCCCTTCATCGACGGCAACAAGCGCATTGGCCATGCCGCCATGGAAGTTTTTCTAGTCCTGAATGGTCATGAGCTCAATGCCTCCGTCGATGAGCAAGAGCACATTATTCTTCAAGTTGCCTCTGGTGCGATTGATCGTGATGGTTTGGCTCAATGGCTAGCTCGATCAATTGTTCTGCGGCAATCTTGAGAGTCTTGAACTGGTTATGCTGGTATTCATTGCAGCTTTTCCCAGGTGCCCAATTTAACCCCTTGTACCAAGATACCCGCTTAAGCAGATTCCGCCGATTGCAGCTTTTCGGTGACCAAGTCTTTGGTGCGGGCTTGCAACTCAGTGGCGATGGCCCTCGGGCCGGTCTTTGACCATCGCGTCAATCTCCTCCGCATCCAGCAGTGAGCTCAATCCCTCCTGCAAAAGGGCCAAGAGCTTGGCGAGATCGAGGTAGCTTTCCGCACTCACCAGATATGCATCCGCATTGCGCCCCCAATCAAAGCCAGCCTCCACATCACAGCCAGCGTCCTCCTCAATGCGAGCCATCTCTAGCAGCTCATCCTGGCTAATTGCAAACGCCATGATTCTCTCCCTCTCCTTACCCAGTGCTCAACTAGCAAGACTTTGGCAGCTTCATTAAGCTTTAGTGTAATCTGATCAATCTTTGGTCGGTGGTATGCTTCGATCTATTCCCCCCGATCAAACATCCACGATGTCACCTACTTATCGGGCGATCCTCAGAGGCAACCAGGTTATCTGGCTAGACACCCCTCCCACTTTGCCAGAGAGCACAGAAGTGCTGGTCACACTCTCGACCGTAGTGCCTCGATCAGATGGCAGAAAAATGGCTGAGAGCCTGGAAAAGTTAGCCACTCGTCATGCCTTTGCAGATATCGATCCAGTTCAATGGCAGCGGGAGATGCGCCGCGATCGCCCTCTTCACGGTCGAGAAAATTGATTGCTTTCCGACCTAGGAGATTACCCTCAACCTCAGCACCAGCGACCCCCACCGTGACAAATTACGCTTCAAAGCAGTAAGCAACTAACGCATACGTCTTCTCAGATAAGTAGAAATCTGTTCTGCCTGTTTTCGCCTCAGCCCTAACGTGACGAGGCGATCGCTATCTAGCCCCACTAAGTCTTTGAGAGACTGAATCCCAGATTCTTCTAACTTCCGAATGGATTGAATTCCAAGCTTGCGTTCCTGAGAAGGCAGCATCCGGCGCATCTCCTTGAGCAAACTGCCTAGGGGAGAGCAGTACTTCAAATATTCACGCAACTCATAGGTTTGATACCGCATCTGCCTGAGGCACCGCTTAATGCGCTTGATGCGTTCCGAGCTAGCCTGACAGTCTCCTTTCAAATGATAGTAAAACGTGCGAATTTCTAAAAGCTTCGCTAGCCCCGACAGCTTCCACAGCATGTCGTCCCGCCAGCGTTCCTCAATACCTCCCAGGTTTTTGATGCCGTATTGTCGTTCGATTTCGTTGCTGGGGACACCTTGCGATCGCAGCCCCAGCACCAGAACTCGCAGCATTGCCAAATAGCTTAGTTGGTGAGCCCACTTGTCAGCCGCTTGTCCCGCTTTGTCAGAAGCAATTCCCAAAGAACCCAGCACTTCTCCAGCTCTGGACTGTTCGACCGTACCCCAAATCCATTTGCGAAAAAGAATGGGCGTTTGGTTAGGGTTCGCCTCACACCAGCTCTCAATTTGGCCGGATAGCTTAGCGCTGTAGCGGCGCAAACTGGGAGACTGCTCAGATAGCAAATCCAGTATCAGCAGATGATCCAGAGATCGCCAATCAGCCAAAAAGGCATCGTCAGGATCGATAGTCATCAGGTCGCGCATTAGTCTCGCAAAACCAGTGGCCAACGGTAAGGGCAAAACGGCTAGCGCAGCTCGCTTCCCCAGAACTGTCAGGTGGTAATTTTTTTCCTGAAGATCTTGGTAAGCCAGAGTCTCAGATTCGAGCCAGCGTAAAGCTGAAGGCACTTGGGAAACGAGATTCTGACTACCCAGCGACTTTTCCAAAAAGCGCTTGATGCTTTCCAAAGACATTCCAGTTTCTGGATGACGCGAAAGTAAAGCCGCAATTTGTATTGTGCCGGGTGGCATATTCTCTTGAGTACGCCCTCGATGTTCTCGTTCAAAGGCGGACGCAAACTCGGGCAGTATCTCGGTCTTTAGTTCCGACACCAATTCCAGTTCAGACCAGCTATCGGTCGGTCTGAGCATAACGATTGCGATTCCTGGCTGGTCGCCACGACCCGCTCGCCCCATCATCTGAAGAAGTTCGCCACTGTGGAGTCGGCCCACGCCTGGGAACGTGATATCGCGAATCAAAACGTGGGTTGCGGGTAAATTCATGCCCATCGCTAGCGCTGTGGTGGTCACGATCGCTCGGCTCTCTTCTTTCAGAAAAGCCTGCTGCACCTGTTCCCGCTGCCCTTGGCTCATCTGCGCATGGTAAGCCTGGGCGCTTATCCCCTCTGAGGTATTGTTGATGGCCTGGGCTAGCTTCTGAGTGGACTGGGTTTGGTAAACAAAAATCAAAATCTGGGCGTTGGGAGACTGTAAAGCTTCGGCAACATAGGCGATCGCGACCTCGTTGGCCTCTTCTCCTTCCTCCAAAGCCAACACCCATTTCTCTAAAGAAGGCTGTCTCTCCAAGACACTCACTACTGAACAAGGCTTCAGCCATTTCTGCGCCTTCTCCACATTGCCTAGAGTCGCTGATAACAAGGCCAAACGGGGGGGCGTCGGTAAGCAAAGTAGCGAGGTCACCAGATACTCCAGAGTCGGTCCCCGCTTCGGAGAACTGATTAGGTGAGCTTCATCCACACAGACGGCACCGACAGTCTCAAACCATTTGGCGTTAGCCGGATTGCGCAGCAAGGCTTCCAACCGCTCAGGCGTCGCGACTAAGATCTCGCCCCCCGGTGGAGGACCAAACGGCAGTTCGTCTTCGATGCGATAGTCACCTGTCGAAATTTTCAGGCTGATGGGCTGCTGCAGAATGAGGCTGAGCTGTGGCGTCAGTCGCTCAAGCTCGTCAACCATTTGGCGAGCCAATGCCCTTAGGGGCTCTAGCAAAATGGCTCGCTTCCCTTGTCTCACCGCGTCTAGCAAAATTAACCAGCCGACCAGTGTTTTACCGCTATTGGTGGGAGACGACACGATAAGGTTTTGGTTGGTGTCCAAGATTTTGTGGTCTCTGAGAGCCATAAGCTGAACTGGCCGAAGCGATCGCTGCGGACATAGCAATTCCAATACCGCTGGCCAGGGAGGGGAAAGCTCCAATTCGTCCCAGCTCGCTTGTTGACCGCTTTGACTCGTTCCTGATGTGCCGCAAAAGATTGGTCGCATTGCTCTACCCACGCTGAGCTGACCGTAGCGTCGAAAAGGTGATTTGTGCCGCCGAAAGCGGTAATGTGTGTCCCGTTGCCATTGCTAAATTGCAGAGTGCCAAATGTAGCCGATCAGTAGGAGAAGGGTCTTTCAGTTGCAGGTTCGGATCTGCCCACAGCTTACCGTTTGCGGCGTATTGCACGTAGGAGCTGCTGTCCACGGAGTCTGCTCCGGCTTTGTAGATTTCCTGGAGAAACTTGGGGTTGCCTAATCCGAGGACGTGGAGCGGCAAGTCGCCAATGACTTCTCGGACGGTACGAATGATAGCCAAGACGAGCTCCTGATTCTGCGATCGCGGCACTAGTCCCCCAATTGCCACACCGTCAAACCCTTTCCCGATATAAGCTTCTGCACAAGCTTTGGCAGAGTCCACATCCCAGGCTTGAAGGCAAGCGTAAAGGCAAAGGTCTGGGCGACGACGGTTGGCTAATGCCCACAACGCATTGGCGATCGTCAATTTTTGACGACGTTGAGATTCCCGTTTGGGTAGTCCGGGAGGGATGGGAAAATCGAGCGTTAGAGCCACGTCAGCCTGGGATTCTTGAAACGTCAAAATATCCTTAGGATGCAGAACTTCTACTTCTTCTCCTCTGGTGATTTGGAGCAGCCCAATATCCCCTTTTTTCTGGATTTTGGCACCTTCGAACAAAGCGGCAAAACCTCCTGAATCGACCCACATGGGCAATCGAGGACGCTGTTCTGGCTGCATTTGTTGAGCGTAGTAGTAGCTCACCATCACTCCTGAAGCCAGCCGGGGTAGATAAGGACGAATGAGATCGTCTAAGGGATACTTTTTGCCAAAGGTGGTTACTGGTAGGTAAGCCGGAAATAAAATCTCTCCCCGTCGGGTTTGGAGCGATCGCGATTGACTGATGCACGTTTCAGTTTGTGGTGGAGTCATCGATTCCCCCTCCACCAAAGACTGAAGAGATCGAGCGGGTCTTCAGCTTTGGCCTCAGTCAAGTCATTGGCGAGTTGGCGAAGAGATGCGTCTCCCTGAAAGAGGCGCACTTGTAGGACGTGCTTGCAAAGGTGTCCTTTGGCATAGTCAGGACAATCACAAGCCAGTTCTCCTTGTCGAAACTGAACGGCATGGGGATCAAGTCCGCCGATAACCCGAAAGACGTTGCCGTCCTGTCCCGCAACCTTGAGCTCTAAGGCTCGACGCAACCGATACGGATCCATGTCTTTAGGCCATTCAGATCGCTTAAGCGTGTGGCTTGAGGCCTCTTCACGGTATCGAAAGGCTGATAGATGCCCATCCACCATTTCTTCGGCACCAGTTAGCCAACTTTCCGCTCGCTTCAGACCGATGCCCGGCACCTTCAGAAGATCATCAATTTCTGCGAGGGCTAAGTCTTCAACGTCCTCAATGCCTGCTTCTTTCAACTGTCGGGCAAATTTTGCTCCCAGCCCCGGGACTAGGGTTAAGGTGACCGACTGCTCATCGAGACCGCAAGCGATCATCTTCTCCAAAACCCGAATGCGTTCTAACAGAGCTGGTCCCTCAGACGCAGGCACCTCTTCTTTTTGAAAAACGGAGAAGAGATCGACCATGGCTGCCAGCAGTCTTTGCAACGACTCACAAAGGCATTGCACTTCAAAGGCATAGCACCCATGGCGATCAGCAACCCCTTCAGCATTTCCCATGCGAGTCCAGGTCCGGCCAATTAGGGCTGTATGAAGCGCTGACAGTAAGCGTTTGCCTTCAATGCCCAGGAGCTGAGTGATTCGGTTTTCAGAAAGCGTCAGCAGAAAAGAAGGTGCTTGGTTGAGCTGATCAGACAGCTCATCAAGCTGCTCAAAATCTACCGGAATCAGAGGTTGGCAATCAGAGCTACTCGCCGCCAGCACAAGCAAATCCAAGAAGGTCAGCTGGGGATGCGACTCCAGCACTCGCCGAAATAACAGAACCGTTTGGGGGCGCAACATGTGTCGCACTGCAACATGTCCCAGGCGAGTGGCCCGCAGTAAGACTCGACGATCATCTTCAATCGTCACCAACATTTCGGCTGCCAGCATTTCATCCACTAATCGGTGAATTGATGGCAGCTTTCCTTGTTGGGCAGCCAAGCTATGGGAAAAGTTCGCCACTAGCTGGCCTTCTGTACAGCTCAACCCACAGGCAACTTCGGCAACAATTTGCTCAGCTAACGCCGCAGCTTGGCCTAGACCAGACTGCAACGGTTCAAAATTGCCCTGGGGGTAGTGATCTGTCTGTCCCCAAGTGGGGGCTATTAGCACAACTTCGCCGATCTCATCAAGGCCTGGGCGGCCAGCCCGTCCTGCCCGTTGCCAGACATTATTGACCGGGAGCGGCACAAAGTCTTGCCCGTCGAACCCCTGTAAGTCATAGAGGATGGCTTGTCGAACAGGCAGATTAAGGCCCATTTCTAGGGTTGCAGTGGCTATCAACACGTCAAATTGCCCAGTTCGAAACGCAGATTCAACGTTGCGGCGAGCTGGGTGATCCAATCCAGCATGATGGTGAGCGACTTGAATACCCGCTTCTTGAAGCTGGGCCGATAACGCCTCAGCACGTCGCCGACTTTGCACAAAGACCAAACTTTGTCCTCCGTCCCGCAAATTGCGCTGCAGCTCACGCAGCAATAGGTTGGGTTTGTCATCAGCACGCTTATAGCGAACGGTAGACCATTGAAGCGGAACGGGTCTTTCTGTAGAAGCGTATTCGATGCCTTTGAGCCAGTCTGTCAACTCGGCACGATTACCTAAGGTCGCTGACAGCCCCAGGATGCGGATGAATGGATTGAGGCGCATCATCCGTAGCAGAGCCCCCTCTAAGCGGGGACCTCGATTAGAGTCTCCCAGCAGGTGAAACTCGTCGATCGCCATCAGACTGACGTTAGGTAGCCAGTTCCAGTGCGATCGCCAATTTCGCGTACAGGCATCCAGCTTCTCAGGCGTCATCACCAGCAGCTGCGCCTCTTGAAACGAAACGGGATATTTGCCGCCAGCATAGTCACCTGTAAAGACGCCAACAGCGTGACCGCTAAAACGCTTTTGCCAACGATCGCAGAGTTCATCGGCTAGGGCTCTTAGAGGTGTCAGATAGATTGCTCTTTGCCCCTGGCCCAGGGTGTGGGCGATCGCTTGCTCCGCCAACCAGGTTTTGCCGCTGCCCGTTGGCATTTGCAGAATGCAGTTGAACCCAGAAGTGAGTAATCCTGCCTGCAATATGTTGGCTTGGGCCAAGGAGGGTTTCCAGCCGACCTTTGCTGACGTAGCCACCCCAGAAACCATCATGCACACCCACTTTCACACCACTTTAGCAGTGAATTATAGAATTTATTGCTTCGCTTTTAGCTTGCTAAAAACAAAAATAAAGGGAACTTTGTTTCCTGGCGATTGAGATACAGTTGAAGGATGAGCAACTTTTCAGCCAATCTCCGATTTCTGCTGTGGCGCAGGCAAGTGCCACCCAAAGAATGGGCTGCAACGGTTGCTCAGTGGATAGAGGGACAATCTTTTGAGCAGCCTACAAGCGTTTATCGACCACAAGCTGACTGGCATGCTCGTCAGCGGCAGAACGAGACGGTTGCGACTACCGAGACAATGGGATCAGTACGGGGCGATCGCCGCCGCGCTCATGAGTTGCTGACGACTAGTGACCCCTCAGAACAAGAAGTCCACCAGATTGCTCAGACTGTAGGACTGGAAACGCAGGAACTGTTCTACACCGATCTGCTGGAACAAAGCGACATCGACATTTGGCGAGAAAATGTGGCGCATTTGGTGAAGTCGCTCAAGCGGGGGGAGCAAAGCAAGTTGGTGGCCTATCTGGGCTTACGCTCTCTAGGCACCGTCACGAAGTGGAAATCGAAACAAGCTAATCCGGAGAAAAAGCATAAGCAGGGACTCCAAAACTTTTTTGGATTGCCCTTATCGGTGGATCTGGAGCAGACCCCTCTATTTTTGTCTCTCAGTCCGGTTGATGTAGTGTCCCAAAGAGCTTGGCTGCATGATCACATTGACCAACTGGGCGACCTCACCCTTCGCAACCTGTTTCCAGCCTTGGAACGCTTACTCCGCGATCCCTAATTTTCCAGCAGATTTTCCAACTCGTTTAGCAATTGCAGAATACTGCGTGGTTCTGACGGTTCGACAACGTCCTCAGCACCTACATGCACGTGATGGGGAAAGTGAGGCAAATTCGGAAAATGAGGCACGTTATCCTATCGGTTGCGAAGAGTTTGATGGGTCTTGTCCATCCATTGATAGCGGTAGCGCTCTGGCTGAGGCTGCCCATCAACGATGACAAAATATTCAGCAATTTCTAAAAAGTCAGTATTGACCAACTGAACTCGGGCACGAAAATAGCCGCAATCGTTCAAGTCTTTTTCTTCGACGATGGCAAAGCTCGCCGCGATCGAGCTGGCAATTAGCCGCGACTTAATTTCGGTCAGGTACTGCTGTGCATCCATCAGCGGGTGGCAAATTGCAAAACCTCTAGCCGCGCTTGCACAGATTGCCACATATCGTAGAAGGCGCTCCACTCAAAAAAGTCCATGCTGTCCCCGAGTGTCCCGGCATTAAACTGCTGGTAAAAAGCCTCGGAAGACATCTGATATTGAGTTTCGTAGTGCTTTAGCTTGGCTTCCAGTTCGGTGGCTTGTTGCAGGGCATGACTGCGTTCGAGTTCAATGATTTTGGTGAGGGCGCGTTCCATCAAATCGCTGTGGTAGCCCTGCTGAGATAGCGTATTGAGTATTTGCAACTGATGGGTAAAGCTACTTGGTGCAGTCATGGTTGCTGGCCCAAAACGTCGCTAGAGCTTCAGTGTAGCCTAAACCGCTTAGCGCTTGACCCACTGGCTTTGGGGCTGACGAACGCACGTCGCTTGCCGCTAAGACGGTTGAATGAGCTGACGTAATTCCTGGAGTTGAGAGACGTCGCCGACCCAGTTCCACCCAGCTTCGTAGAGGTTACGCTTTTTGGTGACATCCCAATCGCCATCGAGCACGAGAGCCAGCTTGGGCAAAGGGCGCAGGCTAAAAGACCACTCATCGCGGTTCCGGGGATCATTACCGTGGGACCAAGCTAGCCGCAACGCCCGACACCGACCCGCCAATTCTTTGGTTTTGTGCCCTTCATTGCCATCCTGCGACGACTGCACCTTGATTAGCCACTGCCTATTCCGCGACACCCCCTCCATCCACGTCTCCAGCGGTCGCCCATTCCAAATTGTATTAATCACATCCGTCTGCCAGGATGGGCAAATTCTAGCCTTGAGTTCTTCTGAATAGTCTGAGGTGTCTTCTGTAAATTGGAGATAGCAAATATCTCCCAAAAAATGCTCAACCATGATGTAAAAACCATTGAGGTCAGAGCTAATAACCCGCATCGATTTGTTGCCCTGATACTTCTGAATCACAGTTTCAGAGGGATAAATAATGCGATTCTCATCCCGAAAGCCCTGAATAATACATTGGGCAATGGTGCGCCAGCTCAAAGTGCGAAACTCTTCGGCGCTGAGGGTACGTCTGCGGCTAGAGTCTGACCATTGTTCGCTGATATCGCGACCTTGCAGCAGAAAGGCAACCGTCTGTGCATGTCCTCCATAGGGAGCATGGGGTCGAACTCGGTGTCCTGATCGCTCAAAATTAGCCTTGAAGCGCTTTTGAATATCCTCAGCACTGTTGAGTCCTGAGATGTAGAGCAGCATCTCAAACACCCAATTTTGCTGATGCTCAGAGATTTCTAGGCGTTCCTCACTCAGAACTTTAGCGTGAAGCTGTAGTTGCTCGTTGAGAGCATCTTCATCCTCTAATACACTCAAAAAATGGGCTCTCACAAACGCCTCTTTAGCCGACACCAAAGCTGGATCAGCTAAGTCATCCAATGCTTCTTCAATCCCAAAAGTTTGATCAAACCGTTCAAATGAGCGATAGACAGAACTGGCAAAACTGCTGTCTTGAATGTGCTCTCGCAGGTCTTGCATACAAAGCTGAAAGTCAGGATTGAATTTGGCTCGATAAACTGTTGCGTCGGCAATTGGGTTAGAAAAGGTCTGTAGCGTGCAAAAGGTTTTGGCATTTTTGCCTTTTCGCACATAAATCTGAGCCAACTGTTCAAACACTTGAACGAGCCGCTCCAATCCCATTGCAGCCAAAGCGGGTTGGGTTGCCAGTCGGTTGACATGCACTCGGTCATTGGTCGTTTCTACCAAAGTTGATACAAAATCTTCCAGGCTGGGCGCACGGTCATGAGCAACCCTTTGGACTAACCGATAGAACAAATAAACGTGCAAAAGCCCAATGCGATAACGACTACGGGTGTTCTGTACTTGAGGTAAGTTTTCGAAGGCTGTATGCCGAATTCCTTGAAGTATCTGCCACTGAGAGATAAAGCAGGGCTTGATGTCAGCTTCCAATACCTCAGCCAGCAAGTCAGTGGTTGTCGGATCGTGGTTGCCTTCTACGGAGTGGTCTAATTCAAAGACTGGCGCATACCCAACCGGAAAAATAATTGAAATATCGAAAGCTTCAATCATCGCCCAGCCAATGCCAGGATCCCAGCCATTAAGCTGAATGGGGACATCTTCCTCACGAGTCTGGTCTCTCGGTAACTCATGCGAGGTTCTGTAAACGGCAGGTTGCGAACCTGATGGCAGCGCTTCAAAAATACAGTTAATCGTCAGAATTTCTTGGGAGACAGCCAGCTTTTGTTGCACGGATTCTTCCCAGGTTCGCCAAAACTTTTTCTTCGATGATCTCGTTTCGCTCCAGTGAGTGGAGTAAATGATCGCTTGAACTTCTCGACCTTCTCGAACGACAATATCTGGCTGAATATAAGTGTCAGGAATAATGATATTTTTGGCTCGTTTTGATGGGTGCAAATAGTTTTTGCCAACCGTGCTGCCTAGCTCATAGCCCAAATGAAGGAGTGATGCGGCCAAAATCTGCTCATAACTGTCACCTGTTCGATCTTGCTTGGGCATGTTGGGCTAGCGTGCTGGCGTCTACGGATTGCGGCTATAGGTTCTTTTGTCTCAATTAAGTAAGCCCTCCTGCAACACGACATAACGCTAGGATCAGCAAATAGTATTCTTCCTTACACAGGCAACAATTTTATTCATGGTTGCTTCCCCCGTCACCATCCCCATCAAACAGCTTCAGCTAGCCCCCGGCAGTCTAGCCACCCTTTCTGACGTTACCTGGGACGCTTACGAAGCCATCCTCACCGAACTAGGGGCCGAGCGACGGGTGCCCCGCATCACCTACAGCAACGGCATCCTGGAACTTATGTCTCCCCTGCCCCGACACGAACGCCCCCACAAGCTCATTGGCTACATCGTCACCACCCTCCTAGATGCCGCCGAACAAGACTGGGAAGACTTCGGCTCCACCACCTTCAAACGCCCAGACAAGCAAGCTGGCTTAGAACCCGACACCTGCTTTTACATCCAAAACGCCGCTCAGGTCCGTGACTGTCAGCGCATGGATTTGAGCACCTATCCCCCTCCTGATCTGGCCATCGAATCGGACGTCACCTCCAAAACCACCCTGGAAGCCTACCAGCGCATCGGCATCCCCGAACTCTGGATTTACGAAGCGGGAGCACTCACGATTTATCGGCTCAATCAAGACGAGTACGTACAATCAGAGACCAGTCCCCTCTTTCCTGACTATGCAATTCCCTCCCTGATCCCACAACTGATTGAGGAAGCCTTTGCCGTCGGCAGCAGCCAAATGTTACGCAACCTGCGATCGCGTCTCACTCAAGGGCAACTCTAACGTTTAGACAGCTTTGCCAAGAGCTCCTGAAAGCGCTTATAAAAGGCCCGTGTGTTGTGGAACCCCCGTCTGCGGTTGCGATCGTTCCCACGGAAAATGACCACTTCGACTCCAACCTCATTACAAATCACGCAGTCGCACTGCTGCCAAGGGCGATCCTCCAGCAGCTCTCGGTACATACGCTCATGCTTTACCCGTCGCTTTGCCTGCTCTGCCGGGTCAGCCTTGCCATCCTTCGGTAGCTCCAGCAGCTCGTCATAGGCTAAAAGCGCTTCTAGGGTTTCTTCCAGACCCAACCCTGCCTGATCGAACGCTCGCAGTGCCTTGAGAGCATTTTGCTCTAGTCCTTTGAGCGTGTCGCGATCAGCGACACCTGCTTCAATGAGCCGCTTCACCCGTACTCCATGGCCATCAACGGGTGGAATGCGGACAGCAGTGTACATTCTGCTGGAGGAGGTGTGGTAGTTAGCTCCCGAACCTAGCCAAGCTCGTCGGAGGGGACTGGCCGAATCAAAGCTGGTGATGCCCAAATGCCGAAAAACTGGAATCGCGTTGATGCGGGCCACTCCAAATAGGTGTAGTCGGGTATTCGGCGTCAGATGAGGACGCACCTCCTTCATGATTTCGATAATTTCTTTGCTCTGGGCTCTGGCTAACCCACCCAGCGCGATGTAGTCGTACCCTACTCGAATATTCTCTTTGACGGATTCGGCGTAGGTTTCGGGGCTCCAGCCTTGAGCGACACCGATAGGAGTGAAGGAATAACCTGCTGTCTGGTGCTTCTCGAAGAACTCCCGCGCATTCTTCATCGTGAGTTCGTACCGCTTTTCGCGAATGCCTGGGATAGCAAAGGGGCCGACGATCAGGTGGTCGATACTGACCCCGTAGTCGAATCCCAGGTTTTCGTAGTAATCCAGAATTTCAACCGTGTTGTAGGGTGGTTTCTCTTCTTTGACATAGCCGAATGCGCCGCAGTCACCCATGACTGGTCCTGAGTATCGAATAAAGTCGTGGATGCCGATCGCTTCAATCCGTGCCCTTTTCTTCTTGCTGCTGTCTACGACGACCTTCGACACTAGGATGCCGTCGTAGTTGGGGGTGTTGTAAATCTGGTGGGCGTAGACCTCATCATGGTGGGGATCACGTCCCGGAGTGAGACGGTCATTCAGAAAATCGTAGTTGGGGTCTACATGGTCATCCCATTCGGGAATGTAGTACTGCATGCCCAAATCAATGTTGGCGGCTGGGGGCACATCGGGAATGGGCAAAAATTCGTCTTTGCCTGGGCGATCGCCCCCGGTCTTTCCACTCGCCTTGGAGGGTTTTGGCGTTGTGGGTACTTGATCCAGTAAAGTCGTGAAGGCAAGCTGCTGAGGTGGAGGCTCAATATCGCCCTCAATGACTTGTCGAAAGATTCCGGGATTGTCTTGAACCTTGTTCAGCAGTTCCGGTTCTGCGGCAACGGCTTCGGCGAACTGCTTGAAGAGGAACCCTTTGAGCCCAACCAATCCGTATCGGTAACGCTTCGCGTCTTGATTAGAAAGCGGCAGCACAAAGGTCTTGGCTGCCAGGTCAGGAATCTTTTTGGCTGAACCGCCAGAGGCTAAGAAGACGAGGGTCTGATCAGGTCGGGTTTGAATGGGGAGCTGGAGCGATCGCAGGTAGTTATCCCCCAGCAAAAAAAAGACCAGGTCTGCTAGCTCTAGCCGTTGCTCTACCGCATCGTGAATGCCCAACTGCTGCCCCCACAGGTCCACCTCACCCGCTTTCATGCCGTTGAAGGTGACTTCGTAGGGGACAACTTTTTGGTGCTCTGCAATCAGCCCATAACCAGCCGAGAGAATATCGACATCTAAGACTTCTGGCCCTAAGGTATCCCTTAACGCCTGTACTCCCTCCATTAGCCGCAGATGTTGTTGCCCAGTGTACAGCTCTCCAGCGGGGCAGGCGAAAACGGCCAGCTCAGCCTCGCGATCGCGCAACCGTTTCACGTCGCGAAAGTCTTCGAGGGTCAGTTGGTTCTCAGGTTTGGAGCGTTTTTCCCCAGTGCAGGACGTAATGACTAGGACACGGGGGTCGGGCATTCGGTCTCCTGAGCGTGTAGATTTCGGCCTATCAACGTTGCCAGATCGGGGCGTCCAGCGTCAATCAGGGCCTTGTCACGAATGCGGCAAGAGTCGCAGAGTCCACAGGGTTCTTCCCCTCCCTGGTAGCAGGACCAGGTTTCCTCAATGGGAACGCCGAGTCGCAGGGCTCGCCGCACGATCGCTTCCTTGGTATCTCTTACCAGCGGAGCCACCAGGATTGGTGCATTACCCTCCAGACCTGCCTTGGAGGACAAGCTGGCGAGTTGCTGAAACGCTTCGAGATACTCGGGACGGCAATCGGGATAGCCGGAGTAGTCAACGGCGTTGATCCCTAGGTAGATGGCTTGAGCTGACTTAGCTTCAGCTAGGGATAGGGCAAGAGAAATGAAGACCGTGTTGCGTCCCGGCACATAGGTTGAGGGAATCTGATCGGGCTGAACACCTGCTTGGGGCAACGTCTCATCCAGATCCGTCAAAGAAGACCCGCCCCACTGAGCCAGGTTCACATCCAGAACGTAGTGTTCTTGGATGCCGAGGTGAGCGGCGACTTTTTGGGCTGCTTCGAGCTCGCGCTCATGGCGTTGTCCATAGCGAAACGAGAGCGCAACGGGGGCGTAGTCGTCGGCAATCGCCTGGGCTGCAGCAGTAGCAGAATCCAGACCTCCGGATAGGAGAACGATGGCTTTGGGTTGGGGCATGGCTATTGGACTCCTAGAAATTTATGAGTTTGCAGGCTAACGCGCCATTCGGAATGCTTCAAGACGTAACTGAACACAATTTCCTGACTGCCGGGAGTTTCCCATTCGGGCTGGAGCAGCTTGACTGCGGTTGGGGGAACCTGGGCGGCTTGCTGTTCGGCCCATTCCAGATCGGACTCGTCAGCGATGACGACTTTGAGTTCGCTGACGTGGGGATAAATACTGGGGTGAGGTGGTTTGAAGCGTTTGGGAGAGCAGGTCACCCAGTCAAAGTTGCCGCTTAAGGGGTGAGCACCCGACGTTTCCAGGTGAACCTGTAGTCCCTCGACCTGGAGCTGCTGAGTGAGCACTGTCAGGTCATGCATGAGCGGTTCCCCTCCGGTAATCACGACGATTTGAGGATTCGCCGCTTGGGCTGCAGCCACCAACTCATCAATCTCGCGTTGGGGTTGTCGCTTCGGATTCCAGGAATGTTTGGTGTCGCACCAGGGACAGCCGACATCGCAACCAGCCAGCCGGATAAAAAAGGCGTTGGTGCCCGTCCATGAGCCTTCGCCTTGTATGGAGTGGAACATCTCAACGATGGGCAGGGGTGAGGATGCTTTGCTCGATAGGGCTGCTGGGGATTGGGTGGCAGTTGGGCTAGTCATCTTAGTCGTCGTCCTCGTACTCGACCCAGGAGTTCGGTGTCTCAGAAACGCAAACTTTGAGCTTGACGCCTTCCGGTACTTCTTTCTTCGTTCTCTCGTGGATGTACTGGGCAATCATCTCTGCGGTGGTTTCGTAGCCTTCGGGCAGCACCTCATTGAGGACGCAGTGGTCGAGCCCTCCTTTGAGCAGGTCGCGTTTGGCCCAGCGCAGGGTGCGGAAGTCGCTCACCATAACGGAGTGGGGACAGTATTGGGAGGAGTGGAGCTGGCTGGAGGTGGCTTCAATGCGCACTCGGTAGGTATGGCCGTGCATGCGTCCGCAGGGGCCATCGTAGTCGCGGATGAAGTGCGCGGCGTCAAAGGTAAATTCGGTTGAGAGCTTCCACTTAGGCATGGGGAGATTTAAGGATTAAAAGGCAAAAACGCTACATGTAGAATTCAGAAGCAGGGAACGGACTAGATATAGAGCCTAGTTTTAGCACAACTTGCCTATTAGATCATTGTAGTTTGTTTGAACTATAAAAGTGTTTTTGAAGTTATCGTGTCACCTCGTAGAGTGCGGTTATAAAGGTACTGAGAAGTTGCTGAGCAGATACCCATGGAGCCTTTGACATTAGCTGCGACTGCGATCGCCGCCACAATCATGACTAAGTTTTGGGAGAAAACAGGGGAGAAGCTCAGCGAAGAATTGTTTGAGAAAAGCGAAGAGTTTTACAAGTCACTGCAACAGAAGACTCCTGAAACCGCTTCAGCAATTGAGAAGTTGCCTCAAAATTCTTCGGCATATGGCCAGGCGGTACTGGAAGTTAGAGCGATCGCTGATAGTGATGTCGAACTTGTTGAAGAGATGGAGTCACTTGCGGCAGTTGCTCAGAATGAGCCTAATGAGCAGTTACAGCGAATAATTGGAGAGATTCTTGACACCCTGCAAAACCAGCAACCCACAGTACAGAACATCGGTAAAGTGGCTGACAAGATTGGGTTGCTTGTCCAAGGAGGGACAGTCAATATTCAGAATTTCTCTGTTGAATAAAGGTAGCTTGCTGGGGAAAAAGCTTGAAAATGAATCATAACCAGGACAGAGATCCAAGAAAGATTGGAGTTTATGCATTAAACAGCCAGGTAAATATCAAAAATCTTTCGATTGGTAAAGATAGCAAGAAAGAACTTCGTAGAAGGGTTTCTTTACTTACAAAAGTTGACAGCGAAATTACTGGCAGGCTGGAGCAATCACTCCACAACCAAGTACTTATGAAGGTTTCGAGCGAATATCGAGCTCAAGATGTAAAAAGGATATGGGATGTCGAAGTTAAGGTTAGGGGTCGATCTGAGACCAAGAATATTGACGATAAGGACATCATAGATATTCTTGATTGGACATCTATTGCTGGTAGATTGCTCATACTTGGAAAAATAGGATCAGGAAAGACAACCAGTCTTCTAAAAGTGGCAAAAAAGTTGGTTGAGAGAGCCTCAATAGATCAAAACGAACCTTTGCCCATTATTCTAAGCCTTTCATCTTGGAAGGATGAAGACCTTTTATACACTTGGCTGCAAACCGAGACAAGACTCAAGTATGGAATTAGAAAGAAACAATTCTCCAAATGGCTTCAAGGGGACATGTTGTTCCCCTTACTAGATGGACTAGACGAATTAGAACCAACAGTTCAGGAAAAATGCATCTTAGCCATAAATGAATTTCTTTCAAGTGAAAAGCAAACGACAAGCCTTTTAGTTTGCTGTAGGTCAGAAGATTATAAAAATCATAGAAAAACATCTCTTAATCTGAATGGGGCTGTCTTTCTTAAACCTCTCAGCAGCAATCAGATATCCGAGTACTTAAGAAAGGTAGACCTTGAAACTCTATGGATTAGCATTAGTGATTCTCCAAGCATATTGAATTTAATAAACTCTCCGCTGTTTTTAAGCATGATGGTTCTCGCTTACAAACAAATATCTCTTGATGAATGGCGAAATTGCAATACACCTGCAAGATGTAAAGAGTATTTGTTAAGCGTTTACATCAACTATATGCTATCTAGAAGGGGTAAAAGCAGAGCGTTTGCCAATGAATCAATTGTAGATCCCTCAAGAAATCATCGTTGGCTTATTTTTTTGGCTCAGAAATTGAGCAGAAGTAGTAGAAGTATTTTTTCAATAGAACAACTGCAACCCTCTTGGCTTGAAACTGCAAAACAAAGACTTGTTTATCGCTTGATTGTTGCATTAACTGGTGGAATGTCTCTTGCCTTGATCATTATTCCGATTACTGGAGTAGTATGGGGTTGTCTAATATCAAACTTGCTTTGGTTATGTTTGACGCCATACGAGATAACTTCAGAACCGAACTTGAATATTTCTTGGAAAGTACTGTTTAAAAACACAAGATCAAATTTCCAGTCTTATCTAAAAATAAATATACTTTTATGCACGATCTTCGTCTTCCTGAATAGTCTTTTTGGGACTCAGAAAGAGTTTTGGATTGCGTTAATTACCGGAGCGCTGGGGGGCATGCTCATCGGAACCACCCTCACGATTTTAATAGGGGCAATACCTAGTTTAATTGCAGGAGTTTTTTCTTCCTTCCAATATTCGGAACTAGGCTCCGAAATATCTCCAATAAAAGTAGCAATCAAAACCACTCGTGGTGCAGGAATTCTAGGTATTGGGTTCTGTGTACTTTTCGGTGTACTAACTGCTTTGTTTCTCGGTTCTACTTTCGGTATGCTTTTGGGTTTAATATTTGGAACCGTAATTTTCCTGATTGGTTGCAGATCCTTGATTCAAATCTTAGGACTTCGTCTAGTTCTCTGGAGATATGGCTTCATCCCCTGGAACTATATGGAATTTTTAACCGTTTCAACAGAAAGAATCATCTTGCAGAGAACTGGAAACAGTTTTAGTTTTATTCATTCTTCTTTGCAGGAACATCTAGCCAACAATCCTCTTTTTCCTGGCAAGCAAGATGTCTTTTCAAATCAACATCGCAACCAAAAGCGCAGACTTAGATGGCTTTTGCCCATTTTCTTCCTTTACTTTTCTAGAACTTTTATCTTGGAAGCTAGATATGTGGCCTCGGTAGACTATATGAATCCATCATACCAAATAAACGATAGAATTCTTGTTGATAAGCTAACTTATAGCATCTTCAACCCTAAGCGTGGAGATGTTATTTTGTTTGATAGCAAAAGAGCTTACTATGAAAATATTAGAGAGCAAAGCTTTTATTTTCGGAGGATTATTGGACTTCCTGGAGAAAAAGTAGAGATCAAAGATGGAAATCTTTATGTTGATGGTCGTTTTGTAGAGGAGTCCTATTTAATTAATGCCAGTACTGGCTCTTCCATTAGTGAAAGCGAGACTATAATCCCAAAGTCAGAATATCTTGTGCTAGGAGATGATCGGCAACAGGGAAAAGCCATTTATTTAGAATTGGTTCCCAAAAAAAATATTTTAGGGAAAGGTGTCTTTCGAATGTGGCCGCCTTATAGAGTGCGGAGGCTTTGGTAAGTACTAGGTAATGTCCAACATTTCCCAAATATACAGCAGCTACGGCGAAGCCCTCGACTTCTCCCGCGACAAGTTCGACGACCTCTACACCAGTCGCGCCCATAACGCCAGCGACTTCTATCACACCTTCTTCCACCACCTCATCTGCCCCCTCCACCCCCACTTCACCAACCCCGCCTCCCTCCGCACCCTCCATCGCCATATCGAGCGCTTCTTCGGCACCCGCCAACTCGACTTCGTTGCCATCGATGGCACCTGCGGCAAAGACCCTTTCCAAGACTTCATTGTCTTCTCCGCCTGCGCCTATGGGGCCAAAGGCCAAATCAACCTCGACGACGACCCACCCACCGTCCGCTACCAAAAGTGGTCCCTGGACAAAGACGTCTCCATGGTTACCTACATCCCCGTACCCTTTTCCGAGTTCGCCGACGTCGTAGACCAAGACCGTCCCGAAACCTTCCTCGTCTCCGACAACGAGCGGGTAGACCTCTCCAGCATCGATACCAAAATGATGGAGCTGGCCGAAATCTACCTCGCCTACAACGTCGCCACCTCCTCTGCCCTCGAAGCGCCCAAGGTCATCCTCCTCGATCGTTCCCCCTCCAGCATCCTAGCGAGCGTGGCCGTGCAGCCCGAAGCCATCCCCATGCTCAACTTCCCCTTCGATCGCCGCCACCTCACCGTCGATGACGCCACTGTTGCCCTGGCCCACCCTTTCAACCCCGTCCTCGGCATCCCCACTACCAAAAAGTTTAGCCAGTACATGGCCCTCATCGCCGAATTGCACCACCAGCGCACTCGGTCCCTCAACCTTGATGAGTTTGCCGCTCGCCAACACCTCACCACCGACGACCTGCAAGGGGCTATTCGCTACCTCACCAAAGAACGCCGCCGAGGGCAAGATCCCCTCCCGCCCTTCGCCCGGCTCGAACCTCACCAGGGCAGCACCACCCTCACCACTGACGTCAACTGCGTTGCCTCCTGGGACTACTGTGTGGCTCTCTTCGAACACATCTGCCGTCGCCTTTTCGTCGAAAAAGACCAGCAAGCCCTCGTCTACGAAGCTCCCGACGAATACGGTGTCGTCCGCCAGCGCTGGATGTCTCCCAACGACGTCGGCTTCCTGATTGCCGTCGGCATCCGCGCCCTGATCGAAGAATGCTGGCAGCGCAAAATCCTCCTCACCGGCATCATCAAAGACTCCGCTTCTCGCTACCTCACCCGCAACTACTTGGGCGTCATGAAGCAGCTCGGTCAACAGGGCTACCCTGACCTCGCCACCCTGGACGTGCGCCAGCTCCCCTGGACTGATCGCATCTTCCTCGAACTCCTCCCCCTCGCCGACGAAACCCTCACCGCTCCCTGGTCCTCCATCGAGTTCGACTCCACCTACATGACCCTCCACGCTCGCGCCAGTGCGGACGGCAACCCCGAGATATCTGGCGTGCAGGGGTTCATCGTGGCACCAGAGCGGTTGTTTGCGCGTTCCCTGGCCCAATTTTTCTTAAAGCGAGATAAAGCCACCCCCCTCATGGGGCATGTTGTGTTTATAGACCGGCTCATCTACCCCGAGTGGGACCAGCCAGGGCTTGACCAGGTCACCATCCAGACGAATGCCTTGGGGCGTATCCAGCCCTTCTGCTATCGCACCAAAGATGAAACCAATCTGGCCCAGTTCATTAACATGTACCTACTCAACGTCCTCACCCGTAACCACTTCCCCGAGGTGATCGGCTACCCCGATCCCCTCCATAAGGCCGATTGGGGAGCCAAGACCGTCGGCAAACGCATCCAGGGCATCATCCGCTCCTCCGCCTACTCCTTCCGTTCCCAGCCGTTGAGCAAAACCTTCCGCAGTATCCGCGATTCCTTCCACCGCTCCTGACCGAGGTGACCCATGTTCGTAAGCGACCTAAGCGGCATTCTCATGAAAATTGAGGAAAACGAGATCACCCGCTACCGCTACGAACTGTGGTTCGACTACACCCGCAAAGCGATGAACACCATCGCTGAAGGAGCCATGCTCGCGGTGCCCAACTTCGCCAGCGACCAGCGTGAGACCCGCTACAGCATCCTCGAAGTCACCGGCATCCTACCCATGCACTACGCCCTCGGCACCGACACCGGCGGCTACCCCGGCTTCATCACCGAGGCCGCCCGCAACGCCGGACAAGACTGGATCACTCAAGACACCCTCTCCACCGAAGACACCACCAAAATTCGCTGCATCGCCATCCCCACCAACCTGGAAATTGTCGAGCAAGCCTTTTCCCCTAACGGCACGGGTCCCCAGATTCAGGAAGAAAGCAACCTGCCCATGGTCGGCCATGAGGTTCACCTGCTCAACACCGACATGACCGAGCAAGTCGCCAACCTCTCCCTCGACCTGGAGCAAGACACCCTGATCCACATTGGTTCCCTCGTCCGCGACGAAAACGTCCGAGTCCATCTACGGGTCGAGGAACTCATCAAAGTCCACTTCGGTATCTTCGGCTTCACCGGGGCCGGTAAGTCAAACCTGCTGAGCACCCTGGTGCGCAAGCTACTCTCTGAGGTCAAAACTGAGCCGGTCAAGATCGTCATCTTCGACCTAATGAGTGAGTACACTGGGCTGCTGCTAGATCAGCTCGTGGAGCTAGACGAAGGCTTCATCGTCAACATCGGGGCGCAGACGACCCCCGAATCCGTCATCACTTACTACAGCGAACTGAATCGGTCCAACGCTGAGCAAAAACAAAACCTCAAAGAAGCCACCATCGACTTCGTCAACTCCACCGTCCTCCCCAAGGCCCTTAAACGCCGACAGCCCGACCTGCACCGACCGGCTGCCATCTTTCTCAAACAACGCAAGATGCGGTTCTGGCAGCAGAGAACAGTCGTGAGCGATGCTATTAAAACTGCCAGAGACCAGTTCAAAGGCAATATGGGTGGCTGCGGTCGAGACGTCTACAAGTTTCTGAAGGATTTAGATAAACGCCACGGCAGTAAAGGGATTGATGCTGCGATCGTCGAAACTATTGAGCAAGAAGTGGAGGATTTCATCGACGATTACAACGAAAACCCAGCCAATAAAAAAGCGAAGAAATCCATCACCTCCACGGCTCAAACTAACTTAGACGCAGTAGTTAGCGTCCTCACGTCTCAAGCTCAACAATCGAGAGTCGATATCCCTGCCAACGTCACGGTCTCGATGCCCCAAATCGTTGAATGGCTGAACGACGAAACCCAAAGCAGCCTGATCATCGTTCAAGCTCACAACCCTGACGAACTGCGGGACTTTGCTGCCAAGCTCTCCTATGTCGCCTACGAGTCCCGTCGCCGCAGTGGCCGCATCGTGCCCCTGGTTTCCTTCATCTTTGACGAAGCCGACGAATTCATCCCCGGTAAGAGCAACAGCGACAGCCAGAAGAGTTCTAAGGCCGCCGTCATGACCCTCGCCCGCCGAGGCCGGAAGTTTGGCTTGGGCATCGGCATCTCCACCCAGCGCATCGCCAACCTCGACGTCAACACCCTGGCCCAGCCCCACACCTACTTCGTGTCGAAGCTACCCAGAGAGTACGACCGACGGGCGATCGCGGAAGCCTTCGGCATCTCTGAAGACATGTTCCGCCAAACTTTCAAGTTCAAGAAAGGCGACTGGTTGCTGGCCAGCTACGATGCAACTGGTTTAGAGGCCCTTCCTATTCCTATCCATACAGAAGATGCGAATCAGAAAATCTTGCAATTTGTAGAAGCTCAATCATCCCTTTCCGCAGCGAAGCAAGAGATGACTGAGAAAAAATCTCGTAATAGTCTTGTTTAGACACGCGGAAAGTATTTCACCAGCATTTTCATCGACTCTCCAGGTTGACATCGAAGGGGACGTTCTGGAGTTGGGGCAGGCATAAAATCCGTCCATTCAAAAATTTCAGCAAAGCCACAGACATGAAGCTGCTGCACGATCGCCTGAATAGCTGGGCGAGAGCCAATCACCAGAAGTTTGACAGGATCTCTGTCAGCCTTGGGATAATTTCCCAATTTCTGCCTGATTTCAACGCTGACCAAAACATCAGCATCGGCATCAGACGCTTCAGAACCCACGAAAGCAGTCGGAATTAGCACACCAGCATCCTCAGAGACATCACAGCAAAACGAGTCACATGTGACAACGTTAGCATATATGACTCGTTTTGCTGCTAAACCTCTGAAAAGATGAGGTTATGGGCAAAGCAGGCGACATTCTCAAACAAGTACTGGAGAAATACGACATTACCCAGTACAGATTTGCTGCCACGATGGGAGTTGATCGCACCAGCGTCTACCGTTGGTGTAGCGGCAAGATCGACCCTACGGGTGACACCATCTTAGAAATTGTGCGGGTACTAAAATCGATGGATCCAGACGCAGCTTCCGAATTTGTTAACCAATATCTAGGACATGAACTAGAAGAGTAGTCCCCTGGATCCTTCGAAGTAATCTTGGCTTGATTGTTCAGCAACTTTACTGCCGATCATCAAGCTGGCTTCCAAGTCGTCTGAGCCCAGCTTGACGGATTTGGTTGGATCCAACTCAATTGCCCCAATACCCCAATATAATTTACAAAAATCAAGAAAATAAGTTTTTGGGGGTGAAGCTTTTATTGGGGTAAGTTTGGGATAAATTGAAGAGGCACTACGCTGAAAGCCTTGAAAAGTAAGGGTTTATAGAGGTCTGCAAAACCTCCATTCCCCAGTTCGAATCTGGGTGCCGCCTTCAGAGATGATTAAGGGGTTCCTTAGTGGTGCAATCAGCCACAAAAATAACAGGCTTATCCTTTTACCTGAATTTGTGCAATAGGCATCGTCATGTCGGTCTTAGTGCTCTGTGGCTAAGTCTATGACACGCCTTTAGATTGTGCGATTTGGCTCAAAGGGCTGTCTTATCAGGCCGAGGCAACTGTAAACGTGAATTCCTTAGATGGAAAGCGATCTGTTTAAGGAACTTTTGTGAACTTACTGTCAACTGCTTCTACAGGCGTATGTAGATATAGGAGCAACCTGATAACTTAAAGGCAATTTGTTCGACAGTTTGTTGCCAAAGCTTTGTGTGCTGTCTAATATTCCGTTTAAGTCTCTTATTAGTTAAGACCATCCTCGCTGTTTTGGTTAACTTTAGTTATCACCACAGCAAAAGTTGCGGTGGATAATGAAAGTAACAAAACCAAGACGCTGTTTGGTGATGTGAGATTTTCTGTGGAATCACGGGAATTCTGCAAGCGTGTCCTTCCTAGTTAATTAATTTCTATGAGAATTTTAGTAACTGGTGGTGCTGGGTTTATTGGCTCTCACCTGATTGATCGCCTTATGCATGCTGGTCACGATGTTATCTGTGTAGATAATTTCTTCACAGGTCACAAGCGTAATATTCAGCACTGGTTTGGCAATCCTAACTTTGAGCTGATTCGCCACGACATTACCGAACCTATTAAGCTTGAAGTCGACCAGATTTATCACTTAGCGTGTCCGGCATCTCCTGTCCATTACCAGTACAACCCTGTCAAAACCATCAAGACTAACGTGATGGGGACGCTCTATATGCTGGGCTTAGCAAAGCGCATCAAGGCTAGAATTCTGCTGGCATCCACTTCCGAAGTCTACGGTGATCCTGAAGTTCACCCCCAGTCGGAGGACTATCGTGGCAATGTTAATCCTATTGGGATCCGCAGCTGCTATGACGAAGGCAAGCGAGTGGCTGAAACGCTTGCGTTTGATTATCACCGCCAAAATGGTGTGGATATTCGAGTGGCACGGATCTTTAACACCTATGGTCCCCGCATGTTAGAGAATGATGGGCGAGTCGTGAGCAATTTTGTTGGGCAGGCCCTGAAAGATATCCCACTGACAGTTTATGGTGATGGTTCTCAGACACGTAGTTTTTGCTATGTTTCTGATTTGGTTGAAGGGCTGATGCGCCTTATGAATGGCGACTTTATTGGACCAGTCAATCTGGGTAACCCCGACGAGTATACGATTCTTGAGTTGGCTCAAACCATTCAGAGTATGGTGAATCCAGATGCTGACGTTAAGTTTGAAGCCTTGCCACAAGATGACCCTAAGCGGCGTAAGCCAGATATTACGAGGGCCAAAACCTACTTGGATTGGGAACCATCAATTCCTTTGGAGACGGGTCTACAGAAGACTATCGATGATTTCAAGACTCGCTTACAAGCAGAAAAACGGTTATCCCTCGAAACAACGCTTTCGTAGAGGGTTTTGCTGACTAAGGTGGTAATTTTTCACCGGTGGAATCTTGTTGGTGTATACAATTTTCTAACTCTAAAGTGGCTTACCTTAGTTGGGAATTTGACTGTATTTCTGCCTAATTGATGGGAATGATAGACCTGTCTGAGGACGATTCCTAAGATGGGCATTGATTCTGGTAACTCACCTATTACTATGAGGACTGAATATTATGCGTGTGTGTGTCATTGGAACTGGCTATGTTGGTCTTGTAACAGGTGTTTGCCTGTCCCATATAGGGCATGACGTCATCTGTGTTGACAACAACGAAGAGAAAGTTAAGTTAATGCAATCCGGCCAATCTCCTATCTACGAGCCGGGATTGTCAGAATTAATGAAATCTTCCATGGAAGAGGGACGTCTCCAATTCACGAGCGATCTCTCCAGGGGGGTGAAGCACGGCGAAATTTTGTTCATTGCTGTAGGTACGCCACCTCTACCCACTGGAGAAAGCGACACTCGATATGTCGAAGCGGTCGCTCGGGGAATCGGTGCTCACCTCAACGGTGGCTACAAGGTTATCGTTAACAAATCTACGGTACCCATTGGCTCGGGTGATTGGGTTCGTATGATTGTTATGGACGGTATCACCGAGCGCAAGCAATCCTTGGTAGGGGCAGGCGCTCCGGCAACTGACACCGAAGATATTAAGGCTGATTTTGATGTTGTGAGCAACCCTGAGTTTCTGCGCGAAGGTTCTGCTGTATACGACACCTTTAACCCTGACCGTATTGTTCTAGGTAGCAACAATCCTAAGGCGATCCAAAAGATGCAAGAACTTTACGCTCCGTTGGTAGAGCGTAAGTTTGCTGAAGATTCTTCTCTTCCTGAGGTCCCAGTTGTTGTCACTGATCTGAGCTCTGCTGAGATGGTGAAATATGCTTCAAACGCGTTCTTGGCAACCAAGATTAGCTTTATCAATGAAGTTGCTAATATTTGCGATCGCGTCGGCGCAGATGTCACCCAAGTCGCTGCGGGTATTGGGCTAGACTCCCGCATTGGCAAAAAATTCCTACAGGCCGGTATTGGCTGGGGGGGGTCTTGTTTTCCGAAGGACGTTCTGGCGCTGCTGCATACGGCTAACGACTATGGCTACGAAGCTGAATTGCTGAAAGCAACTGTTAGCGTCAACAAGCACCAGCGGACGATCGCCCTTGAGAAACTTCAGCAGGAATTGAAAATTCTGAAAGGTAAGACGGTTGGTCTGCTGGGCCTCACCTTCAAGCCAGACACCGATGATATGCGAGATGCTCCAGCACTGACTCTGATTGAGCAGCTGAATCGTCTGGGTGCCAAGGTCAAGGCTTACGACCCCATTGTTTCCCAGAGCGGCCTGCGCGATGGACTATCAGGCGTCATCGTTGAAACAGATCCTGAGCGTTTAGCAGATGGTTGCGATGCGCTGGTGCTGGTCACAGATTGGAAACAGTTTGAGTCTCTCGATTACGGTAAGATGGCTAGCCTGATGAATACGGCAATCATGATTGATGGCCGTAACTTCCTCTCACAGCCTAAGTTGGAAGAGTTGGGATTCCGTTATTTAGGAATCGGTCGCTAAGCTGAGCAACTATTGCTAAGTCTTATTGAACGAATGCGAGGATCAGGATAGGCCTGTCCTCGCATTTTTGTGATGGAAAACAACTCAAACAGGACCTAAACATTGAATCCGGCTTTGGCCTCTTAACCCCTAAATAGGGTAAGCCGGATTCAACGTTTCTCAAAAGTGCAGATACAAGGAGAGCTAGGCTTAAGGTCTAGCAAAAAAATTGACGTATTGCTTCTTCATTGAGAAAGCAATACGTCATTTTGAGAAGAATCAGCAAGGGTTGATGCACAGTGGTTTAGAGCCGCTGTGCGGAAATCACAGGCTAAGCAGTGACGGCCATGGAAGACAAATACCCCATTTCTTCCAGCTTATTGATGACCTTATCAACACTCTCATCCAGGGACTCGACGTGGGTCTCGCAGACAACCTCAGGGTTGAGGGGCGGCTCGTAGGGATCATCAATCCCGGTAAACTGTTTGATTTCCCCTGCTCGTGCCTTTTTATATAGACCCTTCACGTCACGAGATTCGCAAACATTCAAAGGAGCACTCGCATAGACTTCGAAGAAATCGCCAATTTTCTCGCGCACTTCATCCCGTACCGCTCGGTAAGGAGAAATCGCTGAAACTAGGACGATCACACCATTTCGGGTAAGCAGATGGGAGACAAAGCCGATACGACGAATATTAGTGTCTCTATCTTCTTTGCTAAACCCCAAACCTTTGGTCAGATTGGTACGGACAATGTCGCCGTCTAACACTTCAATTTTGCAATCGCGATCGCGCAAGCGCTGTGCCAAAGCTTGAGTAATGGTACTTTTACCTGAACCGCTGAGGCCGGTGAACCAAATCGTTACGCCACGTTGTTTCATATCTTTACTATATTCTCCTAACAACTTTACTTAGAGAATTTCCTTACCATTCATAAGTTGTGCTCCCTAGAGTGCCCAACTCCTTTTATCTAGTACGGATCTGAATAGTCAGTTGCACCATTATTGCGGACGCGATGAACTTATAGATAAATCCATCTATCCAACCTATCAGGTGATGAGACACTATCCCTTGTGGTCTCCTGTCTCACAAACCTTAAAGCAATTAAAGCAATTACTTTTCCAGACGAAAATAGCCTTCTACGGTACATGCTAGCGACCTTTCTGCACGATCTTTGCGAAGCCTTTAAAAGTACGGCTGAATTGTAGATAAGACTTAAAGAGTTCCTACATCTTGGCTGCTATTCACCTGTCGGTTTCTCTTATTGATGGTTTTTGTGATTGTACTGGCTTTCCTTCAGTGCTATGTGGATTTTTCCTAGTCTGACAGCGTCTATGACATCACGCTTTCGTTTCCCATATCTGCTATAGATGAATTGAGCACGTTTTTTCAAACCTGCCGAGGATAGAGTCCGAATGTCCCCGAATGAACAGCGTATCTCGCTATCGATCAGCAGTCTTGTCTGGTTGCTACTGTCAGTACCGTTACTCTTGCTTTTATGGCAGCTGCGCAGTCTTTTCCTGTTAGTCATGATTGCTATTGTGCTAGCAGCATCGATCGCACCCGTTGTTGATTGGGCAGAGCGCTATCGGATTCCTCGCTGGCTAAGCGTTGTACTCACCTATCTAACTATCATTGCCATTATTACGGGAGTCGGTCTCTGGGTTGGTCCGACCGTTGTGGAACAAATTCAACGGCTAATTCGACAAATTCCGGTCTCCCTCAAGCAATTCTTAGGCTATGCAGAAACCTGGATCATGTCCTTCAATGACGAGCGACCGGGCATTACCAGTGAATTAATCAATCAGTTTGTTGATGTTCAAGGGCTAACACGATGGGTTATTCGCTCTAGTCAGCAGCTCCTTGTCCGGTCCTACGGCGTCACGACGGGTATCCTAGGAAGTTTTTTTAGCCTGATTTTGGCGCTCTTTCTATCAGGTTATCTATTGGCTGACAGCCGCACCCTGTTGAAAAATTTTGTACGACTCTTGCCGCAACCTTGGGACGATCGCATTGCTGCTCAGGTAGGACCCATCAGCAATCGCATGGGCAGTTACATTCGTGGGCGGCTTTTGGTGTCATCGGTGCTGTCGATCGCAACTACGGTGAGTCTAACTACACTCGGCCTCTCGGACTTTGCCCTGGGTCTCGGAGCAATTGCTGGTTTCACTAACTTAATTCCCTTTTTAGGTCCCATCCTGGGAGCAATTCCAGCGTTAGTCGTTGCCTTTTCACAGGGGGGATGGACGTTCCTGTGGGTCCTCATCCTGTACATCGTTATTCAAAACATAGAAACCTATGTGCTAGATCCTTTGCTAGTGGGAACGTCTGTTGGTGTTCATCCGCTGTATCAGTTGTTAGCAGTCCTGGGTGGCACACAGGTTTTGGGCATTATCGGAGCGCTGATTGTTCCGCCGTGGGTCGCTGGTGGAGCGGTTGTGCTAGAGAATTTGTACCTCCGGCCTAAATTGATGGCAGAACGCCAGCAGCGATCGCGCCCTACTACGCTTAAGGATCCACGCATGCAAGCTAGCTCGTCATCCAAGGCCATGATTATAGACGGTTAAAGAAGACTTGGGTTAAAAAGCCTCTACAAGAGGTGGTAAAGCCAGAAGGATGTGTCAATATAGGGAGCTATATTGGCTGTTCTTTGTGGTGTGCTGATGTCTGTAATCAAAGCGCTTCAGCGTTGGGGGTTGGCAACTGCGTTAATTGCCGGAGGAGGGGTTGCGCCTCGCGCGATCGCCGATGAGTTTCCACCTTGTGCACCACCTGGAACAGGTGAATATTTATTGCTGGTGCAAGGAGAGACCGTTGAGGCCCGCGATCGCATCCAAAATTTGCTGCCTGCTACGACAAGCGTTAGCGTGTGCCGCTATCTGGATGACATTGTAGTTAGGGCTGGTGGGTTTACCAGTCTTGAAAACGCCAATGCTTGGGCACAATATTTGACCGAAGTAGAAGGAAATCAGGCTTTTGTTGCTAGACCAGCTGCTCCTGGAGAAGTTGCGCCAAGTGAACCTATTGCCGCTGAGCCGGTTGAACCTGTTCCTGAAACTCCGGTAGAAACCGTATCTTCTGAACCTGAAACCCCGCCTGAAGTGACCGGAACGCCTGCACCCGATGCAGTCGTGGCTTATGCACCCAAACTGTTAGGAGAGGGATATGCCGTATTGGTGGATTACAGCAATGATCCTGAAATCGCCAAGCAGCTCCAACAAACGCTCAATCAGCCGATTGGCCTTGCGGTGTATGAGCAGCAGCCCTTTCTCCTGGCGACTCAAAGTACGGATGCCCAAGAGGCCGCTCAGGTCCTACAAACGCTCAGCAATGGTCGCTTCGGTGCATTTATCGTCGATAGCAGCAAGGTCGTTCTCCTGTCGTCTGCTGTGGCAACCCCTTAGGGGTAATTTTGATTAGCACTGCATGCTTGAACTTATCGCGTTGGAATACCCGTAATTGAACCATCGCCTGCAATTATCGAGCCAATTTGATAAGCTCCTACGCCCTGCTGCTGAAAATGGGCGATCGCCTGCTCGGCTGCGCTGTCGGGGACAACTACGACAAAGCCAATTCCCATGTTGAAGGTATTAAACATATCAGCTGTGGACACTCGGCCTGCTTGTAGCAGCCATTGGAAGATAGGCAGAATAGGCCAACTTAGGGGGTCTATCTTGATGGAATGGTGAGGACTCAAACAGCGGGGCAAGTTTTCTGGCAGTCCACCCCCAGTAATATGGGCCATCGCGTGAATCGGAAGACCGGTTCTCAGGGCAGAGAGGATAGGTTGGACATAAATTTGAGTTGGGGTCAGCAAAACGTCTGCTAGGGAAGGTCCATTTAAGAGTTCAGGGCACTCACTCCAGTCATATCCAGGAGCGTCGCGATCGCTCCTACCCGCCTCAGCTACGATCTTACGCACCAGGCTGTAGCCATTGCTATGAATCCCCTGACTGGCGAGACCAATGGCAACATCCCCTAAGGCTATTTGAGAGCCATCGATGATCTTGGCTTTCTCAACAATTCCGACACAAAAGCCAGCTAAATCATATTCTCCTGCTTGATAGAAACCGGGCATTTCTGCCGTTTCTCCTCCAATCAAGGCACATCCTGCTTGATGACAGCCAGCAGCAATCCCTTCGACGACAGCTGCTAGCTGTTCTGGATTCAAAGATCCGGTTGCAAGGTAGTCGAGAAAGAACAGGGGTTCTGCACCGCTGGTCAACACATCGTTAACGCACATGGCTACTAGGTCAATGCCAACGGAGTCATGACGGTTGAGCATATGGGCCACCTTGAGCTTGGTGCCAACGCCATCAGTGCCAGAGACCAGGACTGGACTTTGATAGCCTGCTGGCATTTCGAAAAAACCACCAAAGCCACCTAACCCTCCCAAAACCTCAGGGCGATGGGTGCTAGTGACTACTTCTCGAATGCGATCAACAAATGCTCGACCTGCTTCAACATCAACTCCGGCCTGACGATAGTCCATACACTTTCCCTCAACTGCAAATAATCTGCCCAGTTCTATCCGGCTGGCATTGATTGCACTCAATTCCCAAGCTATCTATTTGAGGTACTTGGAATCAACAGCCCTTGAACGGGATTAGCTGAAACAGGTCCCGTTGTCCTGCGTCCCCAATGTGTTATTACTTATGGCTGCTCAATCTTAAGAGCTAAATTCGCCGAAAGACTGTCATTTCAATGATGGACTAGCCCAAGAAACGTTTTTTTAATAAGAAGAAATCAACTCAAAAATAATGCTGACTTATTGAAAAAATAGATTTCTGAAGAAATCGTCTATCGTGCTGCCACTGCAATTTGTTGCAGTTAGATGCCAACATTTCAAAAATAGCAGGATCATTCTCCCAGGGCGACCGATTTTATTTTCAAAAGTTCCCTATCTCGCTACATAAGTTTTGTTAACTGTATTGGCGATCGCTATATTCCATGAAAAAAGCACGGCGTAAGGATCAGACGATGCGTTTTATTTTTTCTAAAGATTTGAAGAAACTGCCTCAGTCATCCTTTTTTGATCTTCTGCGGATTGCCAATTGAAATCTTCGTGTTAACGTACGGGTCGTTCAAAAATTACAGAAGGTTACGTCATGACAAGTGCAGTTCGAGGCAGTTTATCTGAACGACTCCTAGAGTCTTTGGATCTGTTTCACTCGGGAACTCGCCGATGTCTCTGTGCTTGTTTGTTGAGCTCTTGTGACAACTATGAATCGAAACCTGTGTCGTAGTTTTGCGACTGCCGTTTTGGTATGTGCCGCCGGTATCCCATTATCAGCAAGTGCTGAAGAAATGACCTCGGATGTCTCCGTTCGTTCCCAAGAGGGGCTTGATATTGCAGCTGATGCAACGGAGCCTGCAGATTCTAAGTCATTTGAATTAATTCCTGAGAATTCCCAACTGATTGAACTAGATGCTTTCGCCGATCCTTCCATGCCATCTGAGGTTACGGCACTTCAGGAAAGGGATGCTGCTGTCGAACTTCAAAGGGCAGCCCAAGGCGAAGTGACTGATCCTGTCGAGGTCGAAGCCGCAGAACTGCCTGACATTGTAGATATTACTGCTCACGACTTAGACGGTGTCCGTGTTGCCATTTTATCGGTTGACTCTTTGCCCGTGCTGACCTTTGTGGAGGAAGCCTCGGATGTTGCTTCTACACCCAAGGACAATGCTGAATCCGAGAGTGACGTCGACGGCGTGGCTGTAGATTCCATAGTTCGAGCTGAGGAAGCCGCGCGTCAAATTGGTGAGTTTTATCAGTCTGAAGCAGATGCGGATGCAATTCGAGTTCGCTGGGAAACGGAGTTAGAAGAATATGTCGTTTCTCTGGATGGAGAAACCCTGGTTCTCATCAACGACGATACACAGTATTTCAATACGACGGGTAATCATTCGGTTGATGCTTTGCAAGCAACCAACCGTCTCCGTGCTCTGTTAGGCGGTGCTACACCACTTCGTGAAGTCGAAGGACGTCCCCCTGAGCCAGAACCTGAACCAGAGGCAGTTGTAGAAGACAACTGGGGCGTCTCGTCGGTATTCTCGGGTCAAGCTTCATGGTATGGTCCTGGCTTCCATGGTCGGCATACGGCAAGCGGAGAGGTATTTAACCAAAATGCAATGACCGCAGCTCACCGTACTTTGCCCTTCGGTACCCGTGTGCGAGTGACTAACCTCAGCAACAACCGTCAAGTTGTGGTTCGGATCAACGATCGCGGTCCGTTTTCCCGGGGTCGGGTCATTGACCTTTCAGCGGCTGCGGCTCGCGAGATTGGTCTACAGCGCGCAGGTGTAGGTCCTGTCCGTGTTGAAGTCCTGTCTGACTAGGTGATTCCAAGCCGTGCTTTGTCTTTGCAAAGCGCGGCTTGGTTGCAAGGTGGAGTTTCATGCGATGACTGAACGAATTGCAGATGTTCTAGAGGTCCCACCGACGCAGCTAGCAGCAACTGAGTTTGCGTCTGGATACCACAGCTTTATCGTCCAGGTCTGAATAGTTTCGTCAGCAATCTGACCTGCGATCGCCAAGTAGGGCTCAGGTTGAAATTCAACTTGAACCTCCGTCATCGGATAGCTGAGTCCCAATCCTAGTGCCTTTAGATGAGCTTCTTTAATGGTCCAATACTTCAGGAAGCCGGTTAGCCGAGTCGATTTGGATTCTTCAAGGGATATTTTTTCCTGAGTGGTGAGGCATCTCTGAATCAGCGATTCTAGATAGGTGCGCTCAACCTTCTCTTCTACATCGACACCAATCCATTGGCAAAGGCTGAATCCATAAACGACCCATGCGCCACTATGGGCTAGATTAAAGTGAATTCTTCGATAAGCGTGGGGCAAGCTGGGTTTGCCATAGGCACTATAGGAAAACGTGAACGATTGAGGCGAATCACCCAAGTAGCGAGCCAAAAGATAGCGTAGACCTCCTCGACTCAAGACGAAGCGATCGCGGTCCACGTCCCGAAAGAATCTTTGTGCACGATCACGTTCATCTTCAGAAAGCCAGGTGAACCATTGATCGCGATTGCGCTTTGCAGCAGGCAGATATAACTGCCAAAGATGAGTTTCCTGGGGATTTGGCAATGCTATTGCCGATAGAGGACAGTCGTTCATGAACTTCACGGGTGCGATCGCATAAATATATTGTCACATCGCCTCAAATTGTTTGAGCATCAAGGATCCAGAGGCCTCTAGACGATTTTCTCTGGAGATTTAGACACAGTAAAGCTTAATCCTGGGGCAATAAAAATTCTCCTATTTATCTTTGAACTGGTTCTTTTTGCTCCGGAATAAGGAATACTTGTATAGCTTTTGCTGAAGCTCTCGAATAGCAAGGTGTGCTAATCAAGCCTTTTCTATATTGAGTAATCCTGACCTGAGCGGTCAGGTCAGTAGATAGGGTACAGCCGCGATGATATTTTGAGACTCAGTGTTTAGTTGTCATGACTGCTAGGAGATGTTGAGGGCTATCTCCATCATTGCGATGAGAGATAAGGCCGGCTAAATCGCTGGAGTGATGATTCAACCGCGCTATAAATTTGGCACGAACCGATGCTTGTTAGTCCTGTGTTCGTACTGTCTGCTTTGGTCTCTCAACCCTCGTATCTGCCCGTTGTTCCGTTGCGATTAACCTATGTTGACTGCACTTGTATGGCTCCCCTTTGCCCAGGCTCTCGCGATCGCTCCCTTGCCTCAGGAGCCTGCGTTACTCGCTTCAGTTCCCGCAATTGAAGGGCAGGCACTACCCAGAATTCCCAACGAAGTTACTCGCTTTCAGGAAGTTCGTCCCCTGCCCGGACAGCTTGATGAAACGCCTGTTTTCAATAGCAACAGTCCAGAAGTCATCCAGCAGGATGGCATATTGCTGTCGACTTTTCCTGGCGACCAGATGGCAAACAGTTCTGCTCACCTGGATTATGCCTTCGACGGACGGTTTGATTTTTTTGCCCACCATATTGCCCGTGGAGTGGCTTATGATGACCGTCGTACCTTATTTGTCGGCGGTGTTGTCTATAATCCTAATTCTGAACCCGTCACGCTAGAGATTTTGCAAGGGGTCAGTTATCTCAGTCAGGAAGCCCCTTTCCGAGACTTACCTTCGATTCGCTTCAATCCCGATGGTGATGTTTTTGCCGGCCCAGGTAGCCGAACCGTTACAGACTTCTTAATGGGTCGACGACAGTTGCAATGGCCACGGCGAATCACAATTCCACCGGAACGGGCCTATCTGCTGATGAACGCACCGATTCCACTGCGAAGGTTGCCGTTTTCGGCAGATGCCACCCTGCCCCCAGGCTCGGTATTGCCCGGTCAGATCAGCAACTATACAGATGATCCTGTAGCGTCTATTGCACCCACTAGCGGGGGTCGTCCGTTACCCAGCAATGGGCGATCGCTGCTGCTGCATCTGTCCAGCGATGCTCCGGTCTATGCTGCTACGTTAGCTATGTATGCTCCACGGACACTGCAAGGACAAGAGCGAGCACCTACGCTTCAGGAATGGCTACTCCTGCTTGTCAATGGTGATCTAGCAGGTCCTCGTGACATTCCTCCTACCGATCCAGAAGGGTACGATAACCAAGGCCGCTTTTTCTATGGTCGGGTTGCAGGAGTGGCCCGAGGTTCCCAGTGGGAAGCGGTTTTAGAAGACGAACCAGCCGTAAATCGTTTGACCATTCCCGAACCAGGAGATGCAGTCTCCTATGTACTCAGTACTGTTGATCACAATACGTTTGGCACCGAACAGATTCAGAGTGCGCCCATGCTGGCCCGATATTCGGATACAGCGTATCGGGCCCACGGCAACTATGGCATTCATTACCGTATTAAGCTGCCGCTATACAATGATTCCAGTGCTGATCAGGCAGTCATTCTGCGGCTTCAAACACCCTTGCAGGATGAAACCATTCTATATGGCCTAAGATTCTTGCGAAATCCTGCTGATCGCATTTTCTTCAGAGGAACGATGCGGATTAGCTATCAGTCTGACTCCGGGCAGGAGCAGACTCGCTATATGCATGTTGTGCAGAGGCAAGGCGAAGAGGGAGAACCGATTCTGCGATTAAATCTACCACCGGATGCCCGACGCGACGTCACGGTTGAATTTATTTATCCTCCAGACGCTACCCCCCCTCAGGTGCTCACGATCGCAACGTCTGGTATCGCTAATGGACGCTCCTCAATTCCTGTTGAAGGGGAGTCTAACCAAGTTATTGAATTGAACCCTGAGGAGCAAGGACCTGTTGAATCGCCTGAGGTTCCTGCTCAGGATGTTGAAACTACAGCGCCATTGCCTCCTCAAGACTCTGAAACGGATGCCAATGAAGATACTGACACGTCTGATAGACCTAACAATCGGCGAATGGGCGAAGTAGCACCTTAGGCTCTGGCCTCTAGTGCTTTGTCCAACGTTCAAAATAAGGTATTTGCAGGTTGGCGTAAAACGACGTGAAACTCCACATTGATGAGGGATACGTTAGATTTTTGACAATAACTCAACCTACAAATTCAACTCAGCAAACGGTTAGGTCTGTGCAACTTTAAACGGAGTATTCTCAGCAAGCGTTGAGAGTACTGTAATGGGTTCTATGCCTGAGACATCGTGCCAGTAGGACTGTCACCCGGCGTTGTGCCTCCTTCAGCACGATGGTGCCATTGACCGTCACTACCTTGCTCGTAGCTATTTTTAACAGAGCTCCAAGCAACCTCATGAGCAGCGCTATCACTCATGCCATCAGAAGATGCACTGTTAAAAGCAGCCATGAAGATTTGCTGAGCGCTTTGAGGTAGCTTATCTTGTACATCTTGAGGCAGTGTTTCTAAGCTTTCATACGGCATTGTCGTTGTTCCTTTTTTGCAATACGTACTCTCTAGGAATAACGAAACCTTATCGAGAGCAACATCTATCGCAAGCATTAACAGCAGGTAGGGTGAGCGCGCGCAGCTTCTACCTTACGTATGCCAGCTATCCAGGCTATGCGCTGCACCTGGGCGACTTGATGAATGGTACGCTACGGCAGAAATAGGCTCACCATTCAAAACCCTGAGAAAGCTTATCTGCCTTAGTTTTGAATTCTGTAGAGCTTTGCTCTTCTCGCAGAGTATTCTGAATTTTGAATTCCGCTTGGCGGTACTAGTGTTTTATTTCATAGAGCTCCAGCGGCAAGTGATCGGGGTCTTGAAAGAACGTGAACCGCTTTCCAGTGGTTTCGTCTACGCGGACGGGTTCAGTGTGAACGCCGTGATGTGTGAGTCGAGCCATTACGGTGTCTAAATCAGACACTACAAGAGCCAAGTGTCGTAGACCACAGGCTTCGGGATAGCTGGGTCGAGCAGGCGGATTGGGGAATGAAAACAGTTCGATTTGGTCGCGATCGCCCACCCGCAAATCTAGCTTGTAGGAATCTCGCTCAGCTCGATAGGTTTCCTTCAGTATTTCAAAGCCTAAAACTTCTGTGTAGAAGGTCTTGGAGCGATCATAATCAGAACAAATAATAGCAACATGATGAATGGCAGAAATCATTAAATTAAATTGACGCTGATGAAGTATGTTTCTCTGAATACTGTTCCCACCCAAAGTGTTTCTCACAATACCGCTATTCACAAACAGACAATGTTGGAAAAAGGTGACCTTCCCCACCTAATACAGTTTGCGCAGGCTCGGTTTGCACCAGGTCAAGTCGCATCTGCCCACGCTCACATCGATATGCACGAGGTTTTTTTTGTCCAGTCGGGTTGCGGCACTATGGTGATCAACAATCAAGTGCATACTCTTGAACCTGGCGCCTGTATCTCAGTCGCTCCTGGAGAAGTCCATGAAGTCAGCAATACAGGAGACGAGGTTTTGGTGTTGACTTACTTTGGCATCGCTGAATGAAATCAATGAAGGATTTTTAACGCTTTCATTGAAAACGTGGACACTGCTTAACTTACATACAGATAAATTTAAGGCAGTGCCAAGGATGGGAAGGCTAAACTCAAAGAAGCATTCTAGGCATATCTGTTATGGCAACTCCAGCTGAATTCAGCTATTGCTGGCTTGATGTATTGACTCAGCACTATCGTCTCAGCCAGTTCAAACAACAGCTCCCAGGTCCGGTGCAAAACTGGTTAAATGACTGTGAGTGGACGCTAATGGCGGATGCTGGCCAGGCTAAAGTGCCGCTATTGATTTTGCGTACTCCGGGCAGAATCCAGCTGCGCAATCCATTGCTGCTACAGCTTGCCGAAAGTGTTCACAATAGCTGGGGACCGCTAGATTTTTCTCTTTTCTCTGCTGAGAGCCAAGAACCTGTCAGGGTATTAAGTCAAACGCTAGTTGATATCAATCGTCGACAATAAACCAATTCATCTGATATCAGCAGGGCTTAGTAGCTCAGTTTCAGAGCACTGACGGGAACATCGTCCCACGATGATACGGTGCGTATGCGAGCGACCCAACCCTCCGCCTTTTGTTCTGGTGATAAGTTCGCTTCGAATGAGGCATGACAGTCTTCTGCTTGCTGTTGATCACAGCAGGCAATGCAAGAATAGACGATACCGCAAGGATCAATCTGCTCGTTCACCCAGATCATAGGCTCAGACATTCAAGATGTGCGTATTCACAACGCCTCCTATCCTCTCACAAGTATTCTGTCTCACAACCAGGTGTGAAAGGTCTTTAAGCCGAGATGACTTCAGAGGAGTCATTGGCGGCCAAGGTAGACACCAACTGCTTGACCTCAGCGATCGCTTGCAATTGGTAATCGCTGGCTTCTTGGAATTGCGATAAGGACTGTGTGGCATCGTCTAACTTCTGACGTAAATCATTAGCTTGTTCTTGTAAAGGAGACAGAAGTTCTGAAAGCACCTGCACTCGACCCTCTAAAGCACCAACCTCCATTTGCTGCTGCTTCAGTTGACCGTCCTGCTGCTTGAGTTCCTCACGGCTTCCGAGCTGCTCGTTAGATTTTTGCTCAATTTCTTGCTTAAGCGCCTCGATTTGTGCCTGAATCTCTTTGATTTCTGCCTCAGTGTGTTGCAAGGTCTCCGTGATGGCCTGCCGGGACGTATCAATCTGTTTCAGAATCGGTTCTAGATCCACCACTGGCATCGCTGTTTCTTCAGTTGCTAGTCCCTGACGACGTCTCAAAACAGCCTGATGCTGAGTCAGCACTTCTTCTCGTTCCAGAAGATTGCGACGCTGACCGACTAGCGTCTCATTCAACATTTGATAGCGGTCTTGCTCGTCAACCAGCTCCGGCTCCATCTGTAGGCGATCGAACTCACTCACTTCCTCCATCTTCCGCTTAACGTCTTCGATGGTTTGCTGCTGAAGATTGAGTTCCTCTTCCTGGTCGCTGACAAAGCGCGACATCTTCTCTAAATCTTTTTCCAAGTCAGAGACTAACGTTTGTAGCTCTTCTAAAGGCATGGCATCTAATGCGCCAACATCTACTTTGTTGCTGAGCCGTACTTTATCTGTCGTGTTTAGCAGCTCGTAAACCTTTTTATAGAGATTACTTTGGGATTGCAATTGCTGAGAAAGCGATTGAACACTTTCCTGCTTATCACCTAATAATTGCTGCTGTGACTTGAGGTCTGCTTTGCGTCCATTCAATACCGCTTCGGCTTCGTGCCATCCCCGCCAGCGCTCAGTTAAGGCCGTGTAGTCCTGTTGAAGCTGGTCTCGCCTTGCGTCCAGCGTTTGTTGTTGTTCTCCGATGGACTGATTCCGTTCTGCGATCGCTGCTTGTTGTTGATCAAGGACCTCGCGAGCAGCATTGAGTTGTTCACGCATACTCTCTGTTGGTGTGACCGCAGTGGTCAAGCGATCCAATGCGCCTTGAAGCTGCTGAATTTGTGCTTCATCTACGCCAACGTGTTGCGATGCGTCTTCCTGTCTCTCTTCAAACCGCCTGACCTCACCGTTGAGATGATCCCAGGCTCCCTGCAATTCCTGATGTTTGCGATCAAGCTCGTCTCTCAGCTGATTAATTTCCTGCTCAGCCGTTTCGACTTCTTGACGCTGGGCTTCAAGCTTTTCTAAATCAGCTTCTGCCTGTTCAACTTGCTCTTGCCGGGTTTCTAACTCAAGTTCGCGTCGATTCAATTCTTGACTTTGGAAGGTCAAAGATTGCTTCCACTGATCAATCTCTTCCTCTTGTGACTTGGACTTCTTCGCTTGGTTTGAAAAATTCTGCAGAATACCGACCAAAGGGCGGCCTGCATCGTAATGGCGTTGAACTTGACGGTTGTTATTGAGTTCCACCATCACCAAAGCACCAGCCCCATAGTTGGCATCGTCAGGTGCAGAAATGGTTTCCTCGCCGGGTACTCCTGTCCAGGTATCCCCCCGCTGACAAGCTAAAAGCTTAAAGTCCGCCTTACCACCGCCGATGAATCCAGATTTTTTTTGAACCTCAGCCAGATAAAGCACGCTAGTCTTCCTCTTTCCGTGTCGTGATTACTGGGTGCCTATAACATTGAAATGTTTAACCCAGGAGAACCGTAGTCTTCAATACAAGAATGAAGCTCTCAACTTAAACGAAGGCCCACTTAGGCGCTGGTTGGACCTATCGTCATGGCTGATGTCCCTGCAATTCTCATCTGTTCATAAACTAACTCATGTTGTCGTAGATAGCGCGAACCCACGCCATTTATCTGCGATTATCGATAATTGTAACGTCACTGTTCAATTCCCGTGCGAATCGCTTTGTCTACTTGTGGTCGGTAGCTTACTGTCCATCTGACACCGGTGGCTCTTGGAGAATGTGGAATGAGCACGATCGCCAACTATTCTTCTGAGTATGACTCTGCAAAGTGTGCTTAAGCCGGTGAAAGCGCATACCATTGATTTGAAGGATTGAAATCTTAAAGCTGAGATAAATTTTTAAGCAGTGCGAAGAAGCTGAGTCATTTGATACTCCATATCGTCAATAAAACTTCAACGTTCCAACCTGGTTATTTAAGAGCTAATTAAACGTATATGCAGGGGCAACTCGCTGAAATTGATATTCGCAGTATTTTGCAGCTAATTAAGTTAGGGCAACGTACTGGAGAGTTGTATGTCGAGGCCTACATCCCTGCATCGCTGACTGGAAACACGAGCTCATTACCCCAGTGCCACTTACCGTCTCAGTCGTGGCTAGTTTTCTTTTTCAACGGTCAGATTATTTATGCGGGCACAACTGATGGACAACTCAACCGTCTGAGTGACTATATCCATCGGTATGAGCTTGATGAGGCCTTACATAATTTGGACGTGCCGGCGATCGCAACTTTTAATTCCCCCGAATATGGCTATCTTTGGGCACTACTAGAGAATCATAGTCTGACACCGCAACAGGGCCGTACGATTCTCAACGGTATGGTTCACGAAACGCTGTTCGACCTGTTGAGTTTGCATCAAGGGACGTTTGTGTTCAAGCTGGCAGCAGGTCTCAGCCCGCAGCTAACAACCTTTGATATTGACTCCCTGGTAGCAGCACTCACGACCCAAATACAAGCTTGGAAGCAGTTTTATCCGCATATTCAGTCGCCCCATCAGTGCCCTATCGTGACTGAGAAATCACAGTCCAATTCTAGGGAAGATGTCAAAACAGCTCGTATTCTTCAATGGATGGACGGTGAAACCTCAATCCAACAAATCTCCCGTTATCTTAATCGCAGCGTTTTTACGGTTGCTAAAGGAATCTATCCCTATGTGCGGCAGGGGCTGATTCATCTATCAGACATCAATCATCTTCAGCCACCAGATGATACGTCCGAGGAATGGCACGCGACCCGAGTACCCCGTATCGTTTGTATTGATGATGGTTTGACCATTCGTCAAACGGTGGAACAAATTTTGGACGAGCACGGTTATGAAGTGACCTCGATTAGCAATCCCTTGCGGGCCCTCAGCTTACTCTTTCAGCTACGCCCTGATCTGATTCTCTGTGACATTGTGATGCCAGAGCTAGAAGGCTATCAGGTTTGTGCCATGTTGAGGCAGTCAACGGTCTTTCGGCAAACGCCGATCGTGATGTTAACGGGCAAAGATGGATTTATTGATCGCGTTAAGGCGCGTATGGCTGGAGCCACAGACTATCTCACCAAACCATTTGGTGCTCAAGAGTTGCTGACCCTCGTTGAAAAATATGTCGGTTTGGGGAACCCGGCTCGCCCAAAACCAGATCGCTTGCTAGCAGAGGCTATCAAAGATGATTTGGAGCTAGAGACCACTTCATCTCCATTCCTCGATTAGACGGCTGTTTTAGCTATCACCAGTTCCATTAGGACAAAACGGGCGAGCCATTGGGCTATGCGCTGCGGACCCAGATGCTATTGGGCACATAAACTTAGATGGCTAAAGTAGTATAAAAAACGGTCAGTTGCAGAATTTTCGATTGAGCGATATCGTTGCTTCGCTTTGTAGAAATCGCTTTGATTGGGTGAGAATTTCCTGCTGGCTGACTTCCGAAGATGATCTTTAACTGGAGCCGTGATCAAAGACTGCTGGTTTCCCTGAGCAGGCAAATAGTAAGCGTTTTCTGAGTTTGAGGGTACCTTAAAAAAGCATGGAACAATAATTGAGATTGCCGCTGTCGCAATCTTCAGATACAGGTGAAACAAGCTTTAGAAATTGCATCAGGGAAGCTATTTTGCGAGTCATTGAATACTATGAGCATGGTTTTAGTTGTAGAGGACAGCATTCCCCAGCGAAGAATGATCACTGAATTGTTGCAAGGAAACGGATTAGAGGTGGCGGCAGCCTGTGATGGTGTAGAAGCACTGGAGCATATCCAGGCAGGTCGACACCCAGATCTGGTTGTGCTGGATATTGTGATGCCTCGGATGAATGGTTATGAAGTTTGCCGTCGTCTAAAGGCCGATCCGATTACCCAAAACGTTCCTGTGATTCTGTGTTCTTCTAAAGGGGAGGAGTTCGATCGCTATTGGGGCATGAAGCAAGGAGCGGATGCTTATATTGCTAAGCCTTTTCAGCCAACAGAGCTGGTCGGTACAGTAAAGCAGTTACTTCGGGGATAGTGTCAGGGGATAGAGGAGACGACGGGACGATGGTTGGCAATCCTGATTTTTTAATGGGTAAAGGTCAAGAGCAAGGACCAGAGCTACAAGAACTAGAAACTCCAGAGGGTGAACTGTATCTCCGATTTTTTGTCACCTCCGGAGATGAATTTGCACTTCCTGCCACGGGAATTCGACGTATTATTGAGCATCCGCCTGATAGGATTACCGCCGTTCCAAACGTGTCTCCCTTGTTATTAGGTACGCTTAATGAACAAGGCAGGGTCATTTGGGTCGCAGATTTAGGTCAGTTTCTGGGATATTCGACTCAGTTAAATACTGATAGACCAGAGATTCCAGTTATTGCGGTTGAAGATCAAGGAACTATGTTAGGCTTAGCGGTTAATCAGATCGTTGGGACGGATTGGATGGATCTGGAGAGACTTAATCTCTCTCAAAGTACCCCAGATACGATGGCTCCCTTTTTGAAGGGAGAGTGGTCTGTTGGTAACGACGGCTCAAATCGCGTGGTTCGATTACTTGATCACATCGCTGTTTTAAGGTCTGCCCGCTGGGCTGCCTAGCAGCTGTAGTTAGATTGCTTAAGGCAGGAGATTAAGACATGGCATCGGGCACTGATTACACGCAAGCATATCAGAAAGCTGAGCGAGCCTACATGCAGGGTAGCTACGAAAATGCTGCTGCGATTATTGATCAGCTTGCTGCCGACTATCCGACTGATCCCAGTGTGCTTCTTCTTAGAGGGCATATCTATTGCTACGGCTTGCATCGCTATAACGAAGCTCTTGAGCAATACAAGGCTGTCCTAGATGTGACTACCGATCCTGAGTTCGTTGACTTTGCCAACAATGGCTTGGCCTATGCTGAGGAGCAATCTTCGTTTGGTGCTGATGACGTAGAACGTGACGATTACGGGGCTGCCAGCGCGACGCTCGTTGATAGCTCTCCGCCGTTGGAAGATTCCCCGGACAGCGATTCCGATATTCCAGATATTTTTGACGATCAAGATCTAACTGACTTTCGATTGGATTCAGTTGACTTAGGTCTAGACCTGTCTCCAGATCTATCTGAAACAGACTTTGCGCTTGACAATCCTTTTGAGGAGCCTGCTGCTGGAGAAGAGGCTCCGTTAGACGCTGAGCAGGAAGATATGTTCGCCGCAGCTGATCCGTTTGCGGCTCCTAGCGTTTCAGAGCCTGAGCCATTTCAGCTATCAGATGATGATGACCCTTTCGGAGACGGGGTAGATCTGTCTGAGATGGATATGCCTGACTCAGAAATGGCAGAAGACGATCCGTTTTCTGCTTTTGAAAATCTCGAAACGGCTGAGACTGATCCTGAGCCTGTTGCTGAACCTGATCTCATGGATTTGGGATCGGCTCCTACTGAGATGGAAGAGATTCCTGAATATACTGAAGACGTCGTCCCTGATACGCCTCCTTTGGGAACGGTGGAAGACCAGACGCTTTTCATGTCTGAGCCCTCGGTCGAGATGGCGGAATCCCCTCTCGAACCGTTGGACGAGTTTTCCTATGACTCTGAGACAGAAGATATTGCGAGTGCTTCTTTGCCGGAGTCCTCGGCGACCCACGAGACCTATGACGATCGCGACTTTGTTGATAATGGTGCTGCGATCGCAGAAGACAATACCGATAGCCATAGCAATGTTGATTTCTTAGATGATTTCGATGAATTTGACGACTTGGGAAGTATTCCCGATTTTGATTTGACGGACAGTTCTGCTGGGTTTACCAGTCCATCAGTCGGAACCTCGGGCATTGGTGCGATCGATGATAATGCGGACAACAGCTTCGGGGCATCCGATTTTGCACTGGAAGATGACTCTTCTACGATTGATAACGAAGAGATTTTTAGCCTCTCGAATGCTGCTAGCCAGCTACCTGCTTTTGCGCAAGTCGATGAAGAGGACACGCCTTCTCCGCAGGTTGAGCAGGGCGGACTCGCGTTTTTAGAAAATGCTCCCATTGATAAGAAGCAGCTTATTGTTGCTGGGATCACAGGGGTAACATCGGCGATCGCCGTTGCCATCGTCAACTTCGCTGCAACCAGTATTCTGCCTGACCAAAAGCTGCCTCGGGGAGTGCCGCCTGCGATGGCGGTTGCAGCTGGGCTCACAGGGTTTGGGACGGCTGCAACTGTCGGTCACTTGGCGACCCGCCGGACTAAGCAGGGAATTCAGGATCTTCAGACCCAGTTCTCGTCTGTTTCGCAAGGCAACTTGAATGCCCGTGCGACCATCTATGCCGAGGACGATGTTGGTCAACTGGCAACCGGCTTTAACCAGATGGCCCGAGTTATTTTGACTACTACGAGCGAGGCTCAGCGTAAAGCCCAGGAGCAGGAGCAGGCTAAGGAAGATCTCCAGCGTCAAGTGATTCGCTTGCTAGACGATGTCGAAGGAGCAGCCCGGGGCGACTTGACTGTCCAAGCAGAAGTGACGGCTGATGTCCTAGGTGCGGTCGCTGATTCGTTCAACCTAACGATTCAAAACCTGCAAGAGATCGTGCAGCAGGTAAGCGCGGCAGCGCGGCAGGTGAGTAAAGCGTCTGCTGAGAATGAGACGTTTGCACGCAGTCTATCGGCTGATGCCCTACGCCAGGCCGAAGAGCTAGCCGTCACGCTGAACTCAGTCCAGGTGATGACGGACTCAATTCAGCGAGTAGCTGAGAGCGCTCGTGAGGCGGAAGAAGTGGCTCGTTCAGCTTCTGCGACTGCCCTACGCGGTGGTGAGTCGGTAGAGCGAACCGTAGCAGGGATTCTAGAAATTCGAGAGACTGTTGCTGAGACCACACGAAAGGTCAAACGCTTAGCAGAGTCTTCTCAAGAGATTTCGAAGATCGTGGCGTTGATCTCTCAGATTGCCTCTCGAACGAACTTGCTCGCCCTTAACGCCAGTATTGAAGCCGCCCGAGCGGGAGAAGCTGGGCGAGGCTTTGCGATTGTCGCCGATGAAGTGCGCCAACTGGCGGATAGAGCCGCCAAAGCGTCGAAAGAGATCGAGCAGATTGTCTTGCAGATTCAGAGTGAGACGAGCGGCGTGATGACGGCGATGGAAGAGGGTACTCAGCAGGTGATTGAAGGAACCCGATTGGCTGAGCAAGCCAAGCGATCGCTGGAGGACATTATTCAAGTCTCGAACCGGATTGACGTTTTGGTGCGATCAATTACAGCGGATACAGTGGAACAAACGGAGACATCCCGTACGGTTGCTCAGGTTATGCAATCAGTTGAATTGACCGCTCAAGAGACTTCTCAAGAATCTCAGCGAGTGTCAGCTTCTTTACAAAATCTGGTGGGTGTGGCGCGAGACTTGCTCACTTCAGTCGATCGCTTCAAAGTTGATACGCGGGAGGAACGACCAAACTAAATGGAGTACGTTTATCTCATTCACTCTTTAAAGCGCTAAAGTGCTGTTACAGCACGTATTCACCCACAGATGTCTCAATAAAAGGGCGCATTGAGCCATTCAGGCTGATTGAGAAGACATTTGCAGGTAGATCTCTACCGTTCTAACGGACCCATACGGGCACTACACACGAGCACGAGGGGGATAATCCGCCATGATGCCTGAACAGCAGCAAAGGATTCTAGGCTACTTCATTGAAGAAGCTAAAGACCACCTTAATACGATTGAGCAGGGACTGCTGAATCTTCAAGCAACCATACAAGACTCGGAGATGATGAACGAGGTCTTCCGAGCCGCTCACTCGGTCAAAGGGGGCGCGGCTATGTTGAGTTTGGGTAGCATCCAGCGCACATCCCACCGTTTGGAGGACTACTTTAAAGCGCTGAAAGATGCTCCGGGAACCGAGGTTGATCGAGATCTGGAGACGATGTTCTTGCAGGTTTTTGACGGTTTGCAGGCCCTCCTGGAAGAATTGCAAGGTCCCTTCGGCTTGACCGAAGATAAGGCTCAGGAAATCATGGCGGACGTTGAGCCTGTCTTTGAACGTTTGGAGAACCATCTCAATCACCTAGTGGCTCATGCAGCACCCACTGCGGAAGCTGTCCCAGAAATCCTGATGACCGCTCCTGTTGCTGAGGTGCTCGTTCCGCAGGCAGTCTCTTCCACTGGCGAGGAAAGTGCGCTGAAACTGGTCTTCAGCAGCGATATCCCCAGTAACTTGCGCGAAATGTTGACTTTATTCAAGCAGCCTGACACGGAGGTCAGCCGTACTGCTTTGCAGCTGTGTTGTGACGCTCTGAAACAGACGGGAGAGCAGTTTGACCTGAATGCCTGGTGTCAGCTTGTGACTGCCGTGCGTAGGGCTGTTGGCAACTCTGAGCAATCCTATCGCTCGCTTGCACCAGTGGTTATCAAAGAGCTGAAGCGGGCACAAGAGCAGGTGTTGTCTGGACAGGCTGTAGCGATCGCGATTTCCAGCGACCTAGAGTCTTTGATTCCGCTAGCGATCGAAGAAGAATCTTTTGATGATGTAGCCGCTCTGCTAGACGAAGTTGCTGTAACACCTACTTCAGACGCCGATTTAGCAGATCTGTTCGAGACCGAGCCTGTTGCTGAGGTCACTGGAACGGATACTGACTGGCTTGAGCTATCAAGCGCTGATAGCAGTGAATCCAGCGATTTGAATGCAGATGATCTGCTGACAGCCTTTTCAAATGAGGAGCCAACCTCTGCAAGTGGGAGACCAACACGTGACCGTGAGCCTGCCGTAGGAGCCGCTGAGTTAAATAGTTTAGCTGATTTGTTTGAAGGTGAAGTTTCAGGCTTAGGTTCTCCTTGGGAGGAGATGTCTGAAACGGACGACGTACTTGCTGATAGCATCAGCCCTGATATCGATATTTCCGATGACTTCTCGGATTTGCTGGATACAGCTTCAGGTGAAGAGGAAACCCAGCAAGATCTCGCTGACCTGTTTGGCGATGCAGCCGCCCTTGAAGATCCAGCCGATCTTTTAGACGGTGTTTCTGAAGATTTTGGGGCTTCGGATGAAGCTATTGCCGAGACTGACTTTGATGATCTTCTCAGCCTGCCGGAAACAGAGACGGCTGAGGCTGAAGCAGAGGCAACCTCCGAAGTAGACGACTTGGACGATTTGCTGGATGATCTCCCCGACGATTCCAGTGACGAAGACGATGTTGCCCTTGGGTTTGATGCTTCTGCTACCGTCGGTGTGGCCGATCTCTCCTTTGATGCGATCGCAGATCCCTGGTCAACCCAAGACGGTGACGACGATACCGATGAATCAGCTTTAGAGGCACTTGATGATCTTTGGACAGAGGGCCAACCTCCCGAAGCAGGCCAGACCGTTGTTCAAGACCATACGATTGTTCAAGCAGAAGGCACAGCGGACTTTAGCGATTTCCCAGAGCTAGAGCTTGAAGACACACCTGATGCGACGGCTGTCGTTGCGGATGTTGAGGGGGCACCAATGGCTGCCCCTGTCGCGGAAGGCAATGATTTTGACGATTTGTTTGCCGATGAGGGTGAAGCTCTGTCCGAAGACGATTTAGCCACTATGCTGAGCAATTCTGAAGCGGATGTTGCCGATTTTTCTGACGGTTTACCTGATGTTGACGCAGAAGACAGCGAGCTTGACGCTTTGCTAGCCGATGATGATGTCTCCTTTGCTGATAGCGACTTGGCTGACGTGCTGAGCGATAGTGAGGGCGAAGCGGTTATTGCTGATCTCGCAGACCCATTTGCTGAGGCAGACGTTTCCTTAGACCTCGAACTGCCAGAAAGCAGTGAGCTACAGCTGGATGTTCCGGCAAATGAAGAGGCTACTCTAGACTTTCTGGCTTCGGAATCGGATGTTTCCGACTTAGACGATCTTTTTTCATCAGTAGATACAGCTGAAACTGGCCTGGATGCTGATGCCCTGAATTTGGATGACCTGGACAGCGAACTGGGATCTGACGACATTATTACCGAGAACTCGACCCCACAGTTTGCAGACGATCTGGACAGTTTGCTGGCGTCTCCGGCTGCAACGACTCCAGTAGAAGAGATTACGTTCGTTCAGCCTGAGGCGGTTGAACTGGGGGATATGCAAACGAACCCTGATGAAATCATCGAAAGCGATGCTGATTTAGACGCGCTTTTGGAAACAGCAGAGGTTGCTCCAGAAAACCAAGATTTTGATCTGTCGTTTGTCGAGACAGACGATGCTACGACGCTGGACAGCACAACTCAAGAGCGAACTCTGCCTGACGAATCACCGGCAGAGCTTGACACGATTGATTTTTCAATTGCTGATGACGATCTCTTGCTAGATGAGGCAATAGGCGCGATCGCCGACAATGAGTCTTCTGAGGATGACTTTTTTAATCTAGATGCGTCTTCATCTCAGACACCTGCCGAAGCCTTTGTCGCGGACACTGATGATGGTTCAGAGATGGCTTCAGCCGAAGCGATCATTGAAGACTTCTTTGATACGCCACCGGTGGAAACCAGTCCAGAAACTCCTGTTGAAAGCCTAGAAGAGATGGGGGAGAGCGCAGATAGTCTCGACGATTTTTCAGAAGATGACCTCTCTGTCAATGCTCCTGTCGAGACACCTCAGCTTGAGACTGAAGCTGATGATCTTTGGAACAATGACCTGGAGCCTGAAACTGGGACCAGCGACTTAACTGATAGCGCCTCTCCTGAACCCGAGGCAGAAAGTACTGCTCTAGCAGACTTAGGTGTTGATGACATCGAGACGACTTTTGTTCAAGAACCTGAGGCAGAAGGTACTGTTCTGTCAGACTTGGGTGTCGATGACATCGAGACAACCTTTGTTCAAGAACCTGAGGCAGAAGGTACTGTTCTGTCAGACTTGGGTGTCGATGACATCGAGACAACCTTTGTTCAAGGACCCGAGGCAGAAGGTACTGTTCTGGCAGACTTGGGTATTGATGACATCGAGGCAACCTTTGTTCAAGGACCGGACGAAGCCATAGCTGAAGTCGTCGCTGACGAGGAACTCCTAAGTCTAGATCTGGATGAGAATGAGCCTCTATCCGATGAATCATTGGGTGACGATCTCTTCAGTGCTGATTTATCCGTTGATGTTGATAACGAATCAGAGATTCAGATAGACGATCTACCCTCCCTCGATTTAGGCGGTGGTGAAGCTGAGAGTGCTGATCTGGAAAACGGATTAGAGGCTTTAGATTTTGGGGATGTTGCTACTCCAATAGAGGACTCTCTGAATGGCGATCTTGATGCTTTAATGGCAGACGATGCCTTCTCCGAGACCCCTGATACTGAAGGTGCTTCTAGTGCTGCCACGTTTGAAGAAAGCTTGGATTTTGATCTCTCCGAACTGGAGATCGGAGAAGTTGAAACGAGTGATCCATTAGCAACGGACTCGGATGAGTCTAATGATAATCTCGACAGCTTGCTAAGCGAGATTTCGCTGGATTCTGTGGACGACGTTACGTCTGAAGCCGTGGATGATCTAGGCGGTCAAGCAGAAAGTGGGTTAGGCGAGGACTCCTTTGACCTATTCGCTGACGATGCTGGAATACCTGATGCGTCCCTTGAAAATGACGGCGATGCAGTAGATGACAGTTTTTTAGCTGAATCGGAACAGGCTGAGGACATTGCTGATTTCCAATTCGAAGATATCTCCCTTGAAACGCATCAGGAAGACCTGAATGGAGTTGATCTGGGTGAGCCTGAGGAAGCTATCACTGACGACAGTAACGGTGGCTTGTTCGATGACCTGGATACTTTGCTAGCTGAACCGTCTGCCGCTGATCACGAAGTTCAACAGCAGGATGGTCAGGACTCAGATGCGCCTAACTTTGATGAGCTAGAGGATTTGCTGAATGACGATCTGTTAGAGGGAGAGCATTCAGATATGGCTGTCTCTTCTGCTGCAACTGACGAAGGCGGAGCCGCCGATTTTGCCGAGCTAGATGCTCTACTGGATGAAGATGAGTCAATTGCGATCGCTAGTGACGATGTTGGCGATGTGGATGCAGTGGATGCAGTGGATGCAGTGGATGAATTCAGCGATCTCGAAAAGCTGCTGGAGGAGGCCGATCAGTCCTTAGGCGTGGGTCCGTCAATGCGTTCTGTCGGTAGTACTCGCTCAGCACGTCGGGTAAGCGGCATTGTTGATCAGACGATGCGTGTTTCGGTCAAACATCTCGACAATTTGAATAATTTGGTGGGTGAGCTAGTCGTCAACCGAAATTCTCTTGAGCAGGACCAAGACAGACTCCGCCAATTTTTGGACAATCTCTTGTTCCAGGCGCAGCAGCTCAATGACGTTGGTCAGCGGATGCGTGATCTGTATGAGCGATCTCTCCTAGAAAGTTCCCTCCTAGCTAGCCGACAGGCATTCCAAGGGTCCAGCATGACACGCTCAATGGACAGTCACGGTGGCAATGGTGGTCATGCTACTGGAGCTACCTTCGACGCCCTAGAGATGGATCGGTTCACAGGGTTCCATACGCTAACCCAAGAAATGATCGAACTCATCGTACGAGTTCGAGAATCAACCTCTGACATTGCCTATACCGTTGAATCGACAGACCAGATTGCCCGTCAGTTCCGACAGGTTACGACCCAGCTCCAAGAGGGCTTAAACAAGGCCCGAATGGTGCCCTTTGCCCAGACGGCTGACCGCTTGCCGCGTGCTGTAAGAGATATCTCAATTAAGTGCGGCAAAGAAGCTCGGTTAGTGGTCGAAGGCCGCGATACCCTCATTGACAAAATGATTTTGGAGCGGCTGTATGACCCGATGACTCATTTGGTCAACAATGCCATCACGCACGGTATTGAGATGCCTGAAGAACGTGCTGCTGTCGGTAAGCCCCGCGAAGGCAAAATTACCATTCGAGCGTTTTATCAAGGAAATCAGACCGTTATTTACATTGCTGATGACGGAGCCGGAATCAATCCTGATGTTGTGAAGCGTAAGGCTATTCAGAAAGGGATTCTGACTCAGTCAGAGGCTAGGGCGATGAATACCTTGGAGACCTACGAACTGCTGTTCCGTCACGGTTTCAGCACCCGCGATAAGGCAGACGACTTTGCTGGACGGGGCGTAGGGATGGATGTTGTCCGCACAGCCCTGTCTGAAATTCGCGGGTCCATCACGATTGATTCTGATTTAGGCCGAGGGACTAGTTTCACCATTCGCTTGCCGCTCACGTTGAGTATTTCCAAGGCGCTGAGCTGTCTGAACAATCAAGCCCGCATTGCTTTCCCAATGGATGGTGTCGAGGATATGTTCGATATTCCTAAAGAGCGGGTAAGACGGGATCAGAACGATCAAACCTATATTCAATGGCGCGACACGTCCTTGATTTTCCAACCCCTGTCCGATTTACTTCAGTTCAACCGCTCTTTGGGGCGCAACCGAGTGTACGGAGGAAGTCAGGATGAAGACATGATTTCTATTGTTGTGCTGAGAAACGCGAGTACACACATCGGCATTCAGGTCGATCGCGTTTTGGGTGAGCAGGAAATTGTCATCAAGCAAATCGAGGGGCCGGTGCCCAAGCCAATGGGAATTGCCGGAGCGACAGTTCTTGGCGATGGTCGAGTGATGCCTATCGGCGACGTACTCGAACTGATTGATATTGCTCAAGGACGGGTGCGTCGTGAGGCGGGTTCATCGTTGTGGTCACAGGTTGAACAGCCACCTTTAGAAGAAGTGGTCTCCGTCAAGGCAGAGCCAACTGTCTTGATTGTGGATGACTCCATTACTGTGCGTGAGCTACTTTCAATGAGCTTCAATAAGGTTGGCTATCGGGTAGAACAAGCCCGAGATGGTCAAGAAGCTTGGGAAAAATTGCGCTCTGGACTTCCCTGTGACTTGGTGTTCTGTGATATTGAGATGCCTCGCATGGACGGCCTAGAGTTGCTGTCTCGGATGCAGAAGGACAGCATCTTGAAGCGGGTTCCCATTGCTATGCTGACCTCTCGCGGCGCTGATCGCCATCGTCAAATGGCGGTTGACTTGGGTGCGAGTGGCTACTTCACCAAACCCTACCTTGAAGAAGCGCTGCTAGATGCGGCTCAGCGGATGCTGAAGGGTGAGGTGCTGTTGACTAAACAGGATGAAGAGTTGGAACTGTAGCCTAATCGCTTCGAGGTGATGCGGCTCATTGATTGCTTTTTGGATCAGGGACTATCCAGATGTCCCCAGTTTTGAGTATTCTCCTAGTTGGCTCATTATGGAAATACCATGCTGGATCTCACTGGAAAACATGCCCTTGTCACTGGAATTGCCAACAATCGCTCCATTGCTTGGGGCATTGCTCAGCAGCTGCATGCGGCTGGAGCAGACTTGGGAATTACCTATCTCCCGGACGAGAAAGGCAAGCACGAAAGGAAAGTGAAAGACTTGGTGGAACCTTTGAGTCCTTCACTGTTCCTACCTTGCAATGTCCAAAATGACGAGCAAGTGACAGCAACGTTTGATGCTGTGAAAGAGAAGTGGGGCAAGTTAGATATTCTGGTGCACTGTCTTGCTTTTGCCAATCGCGACGACTTAACGGGAGACTTCAGCGCGACCTCTAGGGAGGGGTTTCAGCTGGCTCTAGATATTAGTGCTTATTCTCTGCTCAGTTTGTCTAAGGCTGCTAAACCCTTGATGACCGAGGGCGGCAGCATCGTCACGTTAACGTATCTAGGCGGCGTGCGAGTTATTCCGAACTACAACGTGATGGGTATTGCAAAAGCTGCTCTTGAGATGAACGTCCGCTATCTGGCCTCAGAGTTGGGCAGTAGCAATATCCGTGTCAATGGCATCTCTGCGGGACCTATTCGAACGCTGGCTTCCTCGGCAGTGGGCGGCATTCTCGATATGATTCACCATGTTGAAGAGATGGCTCCTCTGCGTCGTACGGTGACGCAAGAAGAAGTCGGGAAAGCAACGGCGTTTTTGTGTAGCGATTTGTCCAGCGGTATTACAGGGCAGATTTTGTACGTGGATTCTGGATACAACATTATGGGCATGTAGGGCTGCGATAGTAGCGCCTCTATCCAATTTCACTATTTGCCTGTGTGGCCGTAGAGGCTGAAGGCAGCCCATTTGTAAGGATGGGCATGGTCAGGGTTTTGGCGAGTGGTTAGCATGGCGTTGCGGAGGGCGATCGCTCGATTAGGGGTCTCTTGCAACTCCCGGTAAAACTCTCCCATCAAGATGGCGGTTGCGTCATCTGGAATTGACCACAACGTGACGACGACGCTATCGACGCCGGCTGTGAGGAGCGATCGCGATAAGCCAATAACGCCATCCCCTGTGATATGGCCTTGAGCGGTGTCGCAAGCGCTGAGTACCGCCAGCTGTGCGGTGAGCGTCATGTCTAAGATTTCGGCGGCTGTCAAATAACCGGAATCTCCTGCTGTCGGAGCAAAAGCTAAAATGCCGGGGATACCAGTTCCAAAGTCATCGAGTAAGCCATGAGTGGCTAAATGAATGATTTTGGCGTCAGACATTTCATTGACCACAGCCGATTTTGTTGCAGCCTCACGGGTCAGCGGTTCTGTGTTCAAGATAGCGGCTACTTCAAGTGCCTCTAGCTCAGCACCCACTAGCGGAGAAAGCGGCAGCCCACTGGTGGGATCTTTGGGCATTACCGGATTGCCAACCACGACGGCGGGGTCGCTGCCGATACGCAGCGGTTCCTCCAGGGTCGAGTTAATTGCCAATAAATTAATAGCAGGCGCAAACAGTAGGGGATGCTTCTCAATCAGCACAGTTCCACTGTTGTCGATCAACGCCGGAAAGGGCACCAGAAACAAGTCGCCCTGAGGAATGATAACAACGGTGGCATCGGGGTCAGTCGGCAAAAAATCGGCAATGGGCGCGATTAGTAATTCATGTAGCTGATTGAGATTGTTGGTCGCTGGAGCAATCTCCCGCTGCTGCTCACCAACGACTTCGACGCCTAATCCCCTGCCTGGGATAACCAGCGCTTGACGAAATTCAGTGACCCAGTCAGCAATTGGTTTGCCGATTAAAGACTGACGTGCAAACTGCAATTCGCCCTCTGGAGAGACAACCCAAATATACAAATCATCGCCCACCTGAGAATATTCAACGAGAGTAGCCTGCTGCTCTTGAGCAATCTGGCGAATTGCTTGTATGTTGGGTGGGTCAAGACTCTCTGTAGGAGCAGCCTGCCCTCTCAACGATAGGCGATGGACCAGAAGTTCAGTAAAGGCTCTGGCCCGTCCCCGTTCGGACACTTCGAGACCCGCTGCAATATTCTCTAGTTCAATCAGCGATCGCTGCAACAGCTGATAGGTTTCTGCTTGAGTCTCCGCAATGGAAATTTTGTTTTCGTCTGTCAGTCCTGGTCTGAGGGATTCCCACAAAGTCACAGTTTTAGCCAGCGCCTCGCTAGCCGCTTGGGGTTGTTCCGTCTCCAGTAGCAGTTTACCCATTGCGTTCAACGTCTTGCCAGCACCCGCAGGATTATCCAGCGTGTAAGCATCCAAGGCTTGCTGATACTGATTTAAGGCGATCGCAGTGTCTCCTGTCGCGACTGACAAGTCGCCCAGCGCTTTAAGACTGCCAGCAATGCTCGGCTGATCATCAATCGCCTCACTCAGCTGTAGTGCCTGAGTTAAGTAGAGTCGTGCTTTGTTGATGTCACCTAGCTTAAGGTAAGCGGTACCCACGCGAACGAGTGCGATCGCCTCGCCCGACGTGTCATTGTTTTGCCGATAGCCCGCTAGACTCAGCTTGGCAAACCGGAGTGCCTGAGCATGATTCTCCTGCTGGCTATAGACCAGTGCCAGACCACTGAGAATGTTTTCTTCTTGAGGTGTTTGGCGCAGCCAACTGCGATCTCTGGGCACAAGTTCGCGATGCATATCAATCGCCTGCTCAAGCAGTTCAATAGCCTTTTCGTTTTGACCGAGACGAATATAGGTGATGCCTAAATTGGTTAAGGTCTCACTTTCCCCTTGGCGATCGCCCACCTGTTCACGAATCACCGCTGCTTGCTGATAGTGATCAAGTGAATTGGCGTATTCTCCTTGAGCATCGTAGACATTGCCTAGTCGATCCAATGCATCGCTTTCCCGCAGGCGATCTCCCGTTGCTTGATACACCTCTAAGGCGTCTTGAAAGGTGTTCAGCGCTAAGTTGAAATCACCTTGCTCAAGTTGCGCTTCTCCTGCTTGATAAAGATCAGCAGCGGCGTCGCTGAAAATGCAAATCGTGGCTGGAAAGACGGGACAGGCTTGGGTCATCAGAGGATTATTTCTGAGGTCAAGCTGATTAAGATTTTGGAGGTTAGCCAGTGCATTGACCTGGGTAATTTGATTATCACTAATGTCAAGTTCAACAAGTTCAGGTAAGGTCGATAGCCCATCAACGTCAGCAACTCGATTGTGACCAACATTTAAATACGCAAGCCGTTCCAGGTCAGTCAGAGGAGTGAGATTGCTAATTTGATTATGAGCCACAAAGAGTTGAGTTAAGTGAGTCAGGTTCGTAACGGAATCGAGCGATTGAATCCGATTATTGTTGGCGTAGAGAACTGTGAGCGATCGCAGGTCTGATACCGCGCTAATGTCTTGAATTTCGTTATTGTCAAGATACAGGGTATCTAAGCGGCTAAGCTGAGCAATCGGACTGATATCTGTGATGGTATTGTTTGGTAAATGTAGCTCTGTTAGGTTGACTAAGTCAGTAAGTGGATTAATATCACTAATCTGATTCTGGCCCGCATATAAAATGGTTAATTGAGTCAGTGACGCTAAAGGACTCAAATCTATAATCTGTCGATTAGTGAGATCTAATTGAGTTGTTTCTGCAAGAATATCGCTGGCGGCTTGACAATCTTGTGTTCCAGCAATGTCAAGCAATGTCTTGACTGTATGCAAAGCCTCAGGCGAGAATTCTTCTGATTGAGTACACCACTCCAGAAAGCTTTTAGGTACTGGAGAACTCGCTGAAAGAACTGACGAGCGGACCAGAAGAAGACTACAGGAGAAAGCGATCGCGCAAAGTTGTTTCATGGCATGCAGGATCCAACGCCACCATCTGGCAAAAGGGCTTCACAGAGATTGGTATTGTCTAAACGGGTTCCTTCTAGAACAGCATTGAGCAAATTTGCATTAGACAGATCGGCACCGCTTAAATCTGCATTACTAAGATTGGCGGCTTCTAAATTAGCGCCTACTAGATCCGAATTTTGTAGATTAGTTCCTGAGAGATCGGCTCCCCTTAGATTGACGCCAATTAAATCAGCTGTGTTTAGATCAAGTCCAGCAAAATTGCAGTTTGGACACACATGCTTGCGCTGTACTCGTCGTAGATTGATGATGTGTTCAATGGGTAGGCGATCGCTCTCCAAAATGGGATTGTTGTCGATATCAAGTTCGATTAAATTAGCTAGATTGGCCAGCGGTTGAATGCTGGAAACTACGTTGGAATCAAGCCGTAAAATTGTCAGATTCTGTAAATTGCTGATTCCATCTAGGCGAGATAATTGGTTCTGATCTAGCTCTAACACTGATAAATTGAGTGACTCTGAAAGGGGTGATAGGTCTGCGATCTGATTGTTCGACAAATAGAGATATTCCAAGTTGTCTAAGCTGGCTAACGCCTGCAAATTTTGAATGGCATTGTGGCTTAAGTGAAGCTCTTGCAGTTGGCTCAAGGATGACAAAGCGGTTAGGTCAGTGATGTTGTTGCGGTTGAGGTATAACGCTTGTAAATTGACCAACTGATTGAGCGGTGTGATGTCTGAAAGTTCATTGCCGTCCAGCGAGAGAACTGTGAGGTTTGTTAACTCGCTGAGGGCTGCAATCTCCGTAATTTGATTGTCGCCTAGATAAAGCTCAGTCAAATGCATGAGAGATGCCAGGATGCTGATGTCCTCGATCCGTGAATTGTTGAGCGTCAAGTTGTCTGAAGACAACACAAGACTGTTGACAGTCTCGCAGTCTGTTTCTTGCAATGTCTCCAGTAGGACTTCAAGAGTATGACGCGCAGCGGGTGAAAGGCGATCTCGACTTTGGCAAATGTCAAGAAAGGATTTAGGCGATTGAGCTTGTCCTGGTCCGATTGCGGGCCATCCAACTGCCGACAGACCTGCGACCAACCCTATCAAGAGCGACGGCAAGTTCCTTTTTGCGAACACTCTTTTGCCTCAAGCCAGTGCTGTATTGAAGCTTACTGTAAATTAACTTCAGTTAAACGACCTTGCCAAAGCAATTTTTCTCGGTTTTAGTAAAAGCAAATTAGCAGTGATATTACTGAATTTGAGCTTCGCTGTCAGGAAAACCTGTAACAAGTTCTTACGGGCTTGATGACTTCAGCGGATTTCGCTTGACGTGCTTGAAATAGAACTGATGGTGTAGAGCCACCTATGAATACGAATATGAGTTTATTCAGCCAAACTTCCAAATCTGTTTTTGGGCAAGCGGGTCGAGCGATCGCTGTTGGTTTGACAGCCGTTTTTGTGAGTTCGCCGGCTATTGCAGAGGTTCCCGAGCAAGCGCGAGTTGACGATCTTTTGGGCAACAGCAGTGAATTGCTCATTCGTCGTAATCAACGGCGTGAAGCGATCCAGATCGGTTCCATTATCCAAAAGTTCAACGATTCGTTACTCACAGTGCCGCCCAACAATGCGCGGGCGATGCTGCGATTTTTGTCAGCTGAGCAGGAAGACCTCAATTTTTATATTCAAACGAATTCTCATCCCGACGCTGCTATCTACTACTTTCCCTGCGAAATTCAGGGCGGGAACGCCTTCATCGGGTGGGGACTAGCTCAGAATGAGAGTCGTGGTTGTGAAGAAGGGTTGTCTGTCACGTATGGGCGATCGCAGAGTGCTCAGTCCTTCTCTGAATTGGTAGCCTTAGCAACGAAACAAATCACGCCTCTGCGATTGGTGTCCTATTGCAGTGCGACTGGAAGTGGTGGAGCAATAGGCTTTGCGACATCAACGACAGGCGACCCTTGCGTAGAGGCCATTGAGCAGTGTGAAGCGGCGGGTGGTGCAGGCTGTGAAGCAACCTCTACGGGGCGCTGGTGGACCAACGAAGAACAACTCGAAGCATGGCTCGCTTGTGATGAAGGCCCCTCCCCTGCTGTAGCGGGCACGGGGGCAAACATAGGTGACCAGATTCCAGCACTGATTGCCCAGACGACAGGCAGCAACTGCTCGGTCCGTATTGCTCGTCCCGATGATGTCATCATCGTGCCCGCCCCCGACGATGTTGTCATGGCTCAAGGAAGTGATGAAATTCTGGTACAGACCCGCGATGTCGGGTCAGAAGTTCAGGTCGATGTCATCAAGGGGGCCATCAATGTTTCAAATTTGGGTCAGACCTCGCCTGTGTTAGTGGCTCAAGGTCAGCGCTATACCTACTCAAACTCAACGGGGGAAGTCACAACGTTTGATCGCCAAGAAGCTTTGACCTCAGTGGATATGGAAGTTCTATGTGCTTTTGCATCCAACTCAGCGGATAGGTTGAAGGTCTCGGCCTGTCAGGAAGAACTGGGGATTGACACGACATCTGGCATCCCTATTGCATTCTGCAACCGAGAGCAGGCTAGTGGTGGGCAGGAGGGCGATCGCCGTATTGTTCAAATGAGCGCTAGCCAGGGAGAGATCAAGCTGGAATATGAGATGTTTGATGCTCCAGATCGCCTCCAGATTCTTCACGAAGGCAGACAGATTTTAGATACGGGCTTTATTTCGGGTAACGACGCCCTCACGATTCCAATATCAGGTCGCTCAGGAAGTTTGGAGGTCATTGTTACGGGTAGTCCAACCATAGACACGACGCTGTGGAATTATCTATTGAGGTGTCCGTAATACAGTTTGACTGTTTGAAGATCTGGAACAAATCTAGTTGCTGAGTGTGTTGTTCAGCTAACGCAGGAATAAGGTGTTGTTCTTACGGATTAGGAAACTCTTATGACTAAACGATTAAGATACGGTTTGTTCGTTGTACTGGGTATGGTGATGTGTCTTCTGGGCAGTAGCCTGTCGACACCACTCACGAGAACCCATGCGTTGCAGTCCCCGGTAGAGCTTGCTCAGGCGGGCAGCCGATCATCCGCTTTTGTAGAAGCAGACCAGCTGTATCGGCAAGGCGACATTGCCTCAGCAGAGGAACTCTATCGTGAGCTGAAGCCAGAATTTGCCGCTGGTTCAGTCTCTCAAGTCATTGAACCGATTTATGAGGCGGAGGCTTTAGATTCTGCTGATCTGGCCTATTGGAACGCTGCTCAGCGATCAATCGCAGACAATCAGACCAGTGGTGCGATCGTTGCTTTGGAGCAGCTGATTGCTTCAGAGCCTGGTTTTATTGTTGCGCCTTTGCAGCTTGCTGAAATTTTGCAGGAAGAAGATCGAGGTGGCGATGCGCTTAATGTGCTGGAACAAGCAGCAACGGTTCACCCTTACTCTTCAGATATTGTGATGGCCCAGGTGAATGCATTAGCAAACGATGGGCAACATTTGGAGGCATCTATTGCGGCGCGATCGTTCGCCATCCTGAACTTGGATAATCCCCTAGCAGGTGAGTTTCGTTCCCGCGCTCAAAGTGAGCTAGATACCTTTCTCAACAATCAAAGAAACCAAAACATTGCGGAAACTGGCGTTAGCATCGGTATTGGCATTTTGACGGGAAATGCACCGTGGTCCTCGACGGATGCAGCTGTAGACACCTATGAGCGGGTCGCTCGAATTTTTCAAGATGAGTCTGCACTAGGGGCAGAACTGGCGGGACAGATCAAGGAAGACTATCGGCAGCAAGGCAAGCTTGTAGAAGATCCTGAGGTTGTGGACTACATCACTCAGTTAGGTCTGGGCGTTGCTCAACTCATGGGGCGCGACTTTGACTATGAGTTTTTTGTCATTAATGAACCGAGCATCAATGCGTTTGCCTTACCTGGCGGAAAAATCTTCGTCCATACAGGGGCGATTCTCGCTGCCAACTCTCAGGCTGAATTAGCAGGCTTGATGGGGCATGAGGTCGCTCATGCTGTTCTGTCTCACGGTATGCAAAGAATCAGCAAAAACGATATTTTGTCTCAACTGGGTGACCAAATTCCCTACGGAGATATTTTCGCGAACCTGATTAGTCTGGAATATAGCCGTCAGCACGAGCGTCAGTCAGATATTCTAGGAACCCGTGCCTTAGCGGCTTCTGGATACGCTGCCGATGGTCTTCGTAACTTTATGGCAACGTTGAACGCGAATGTGCAATCTAATCAGCCAGAATATCTTTCCAGCCACCCTGCATCTGCCTCACGGGTTCAGTATTTAGAAGAATTGATCCAGCAAAACGGCTATAATCGCTATGCGCTGGAAGGGGTTGATCAGCACGAAGCTATTCGAAACAAGCTAGCCTAACGAGAACGAAGGTGGACTTACGCAGACGATGGACAGGTAGGGTCGGCTGGCACTAACCTGACGCTAAACTCCAAGGTTTATAGCCGTCGCCAGTTCCGTCAAGACAAGACGGCGAGTCATCGAGCTATAAGCTGATATCAGGTCCATTTGATCACCCATCATTAGAAAAGTCATGATCGTGTAAAGACGCGATATATTGCAGCCCTAAGATGGCAATTATCTAAACGGACTTCATACGAGAACCTGGAGACTACTGGGGGCACCAGCCTAGATGGCTAAAGCTATGACATAGCCTGTTTGCGTAAGTCCTGGATGCAAGGCCGTGGGTGCAGGAGGGAGTAACAGGGCGTCTCAGATGCCCATTGTTGAGCAGCAACTCTAGCTTGCGTCGAGAATTACAAGTAGGAGATTGAGGCGAACTATCCTAAAGGGTATCTGGATCAAATCCTAGCTCTCTCAGTTTGGCCGCTAGTTTCTCACTGCGCTGTCGTTCTATTTCGGTTTGCTGCCGTTCAGCTTCGGCCCGTTGCTGCTCAGCCTCGGCTCGCTGCCGTTCAGCCTCGGCTCGCTGCCGTTCAGCCTCAGCTCGCTGTCTTTCTGTTTCCACGTTCTGACGCTCAGCCTCAGTTCGTTGCCGTTCGGCTTCGGCATCTTCTTCAGGAGTGGGCACAAGATTGCCATCGGGCGTGAAAAATCGCAGTTGCTCTTGATGGACTCCTAGATACAAACCCAGCTGTTCGCTCCAGCGCCAGCCCTCTTCCGTCGTTGGAAGAGATTGATAGCGTCCCTCAACTAGATGAAAGCCCTCAAATTCAAAGCTGTGAGGATCAAACCAGAAGTAGTCTGGCGTGCGGAAGATGTCTTGGTAGATTTGCTTTTTTAAACCCCGATCCGTCTTTGCGGTCGAAGAGGACAGCAATTCCACAATGACGTTGGGGTATCTGCCCTCTTCTTCCCAAACGGTCCAACTCTTACGGGGGCGCTTTTCAGTATTGAGAACAACAAAGAAATCGGGTCCTCGAAAGTCCTCTGACTTGAGCTTGCGAGCACTGTAATAAATAGTCAAGTTGCCAGCTGCAAAGTAGTCTGTTCGGTCTTTCCAAAGCCAGTCTAGACACTTTATGAGCAGCAGGAGTTGTTGCAGATGCTGATAGGTTTCCAAGGGCGGTTCGTCACTGGCAAGATCGCAAGGCGGACAGGTCACAGCGTCTGATACTGTTTGCTGAGTAGGCGTTTCAGTCAGGTCAGTCGCAGGGACAGTCATGGATTGCAACCGGTGTCATTATGTCTTTAGCTTAGCAAAGCAGCCACGGAGACAAGGATTTTCCAAGGCTTTCTGACGATCGCCCCCACCCCGCCTCAATTGCTCTATCCGTTAGCCGTCGCCTTCACCCAGTACAAGTAATACTGCTCGTTCTGCGATCGCTCAAAAGACGCAAGCGACTCGATGATTAACTCCGGTGCAGACACTGCTAGCTCATCGGAGAGAACCAGCAGAATTCTGGGATGTTCGCTCAATAGACGGGTGACCTGGCGGAGAACTTCACCTTGGTCTACATCTTGACGATCGCCTTTGAAGAACAGCGTGTAGCTCCCTAAAGCCTGACGTTCTGGGTAATAGAGCGATCGCCCCAAGTAACCGCTGAGGGGAGCCATTTCCGCATCGCGACTACCGACAATGAATTCATTCTGCAATCCCGCCTTGCGGATGTAGGCTGCCGCTGCTCGTCCTGCCGAATTCGGCACAGCGAGATCTGCGGAGAACCGATAGAGTCCACCCCCTAAGTGAAAGAGTAAGGTCGTGAGAATCATGTAGCGAAACCAGCGCTGCGAATGGATCTCCCACTTTTCTAATGAGGGTAGACGCCGGGTGAGAGCTGTCGATGTTGAGTAGGATGGCGCTAGCCACAGCGCTGCCAGCAAAACAAGATAAAGGTTGCCAAAGTGACGGATAAATCTGGGCATGAATTGAACATAGGTGAAGCCCAAGATCAAGCTATTCGCTAATCCATAGAAAGTAAGGGCATAGGGCTTTTTGATCAACCGTAGCAGCGTGAGAAGACAAGCGGCGATCGCAATCAGCGCGCAAACTGTGACGTCTATGGTCCGTTTGCTATTGGGAATCACCGTGTAGTAGCCCGCAAAAAAGCGCCCTATCGTCCTCATCAGACGATCAAGATCAAAATAAAAAAAAGTTTCTCCCAAGGCCGAATTGGCGACATCGCTGGGCGGCAAGATGAAATATAGCGAAACAGCACAGCCCAAGAGAATGAGTAGGCCACTGCCGAGGAGGTCTAACCAGTTGCGGCGCAGCTTAGTGTCGAACAGAATTTCGAACGCCAACGTGAGGCTAAGGGCGATCGCAATCCATAGAGCATATACATGACTGTTGGCGAGCAGCGCAATCAACCCTGCAATGGGCCAATAGGCACGACGGCGAGTCGGCCATAGCGTACAGAGGGCAAATAGTAAAAACATGCCGAGCGCATAATTTCGGGCAATCAACAAGTATTCATAAAAGGGCAGGTAACCAAAGGTAAATAACCACTTTTGTAGTTGAGAGAAGGGGCTGTAGCGCCAGAACAAAACGAGGCTACTGACCCCCAATAGCCAATGGAAGAGCTGCATCGCCACAGGTGCTTTGAACAGGCTATGCAGTGCAGCAACGGCCAGATGCCAGAGACCGGGATGGGCGCGATCATAGTGGATGTTTTCGATGAGTGCAGCAAAGGAGGGGCTGTCCCGCACTACCAGCCAGACGTTCATTTCATCGCGCCATAAGGTGTGATGAAGCGTGGCAATGAATCCCAAGACAGCGAAGATTGCGATCGCCGCCCAGGGTGACGTGTAAATGCCAACTAGCCAGCGCGGAAAACGGTGTGCCATGTCCCTGATCCAAACCAAACAGGACTTCGCAGTTGACTCCAGCTTTGGCCCCTTTAATCCCTAAACGTAGGGGCAGCTGAAGTCAACGTCCTCCCAAATTTGGGGATTAGGGGAGCTATGCGTAAGTCTTTCCCAACCAAAAGGTCACTTGCCATAAGCATAGAGGACGAGATTACACCAATGCGATCTGAATATTTTGATTTCGCGGGATGATGGCAATAGTGACGAACAGGATAAAGGTATGGCGGGCATGTCTTTGAACGGAGCAACTCAGGTATTAGGCATCATTGGGCATCCGGTTGAGCATTCGCTGTCGCCACCCATGCAGAATGCTGCTTTGGCAGCATTAGGGATTAACGGGGTCTATGTCCCGTTTTCTGTTGAACCAGAGGCGGTGGAAGCTGCGATCGCCGGGCTATGGTCTTTGGGAATCCAGGGGTTCAACGTCACGATTCCCCACAAGCAGGCTGTGATGTCCCATCTTGCCCAAATCACGGATGTCGGCAAAGCCGTTGGGGCAGTGAATACCGTTTGGCGGGTAGAGCAAGGATGGCAAGGGACCAACACGGATGTCACTGGATTTATCGCGCCGCTGAAGTCAAGTCATCAGGATTGGAGCCAAGCGCGTGTGGTGGTTTTAGGCAATGGCGGGGCCGCGCGGGCCGTGATTGCAGGCTGCATGATGCTGGGGTGTGCAGACTTGTGGGTCGTGGGGCGGAGTGCAGATAAATTGCAGTGGTTTGCCGAAAGTTGGCAAGACTCACCGCTTCAGCCAACGATTCAGACCGGCTTGATGGCAGACATCAATGCTCTTTTGCCCGAAACGACACTGCTCGTGAACACGACGCCATTGGGAATGTATCCCCATACCGAAGCTGCGCCAGTGACATCAATGCAGTTGGCGCTGATGCCTGCGGGAGCGATCGCTTACGATTTGATCTATACGCCGAGTCCGACTCAGTTTCTCAAGTTAGCGGCTCAGGCGGGCTTGCAGACTTGGGACGGAACGGAAATGCTGGTGCAGCAGGGAGCCGCAGCCCTAGAGATTTGGACTCAGCAAACGCCCCCTATCGAAATCATGCGTCAGACTCTCAAGGCTCAACTCAATCCCGCTTAGCTGCAAACCCCTTTTTCACGATACGCTGATGCATGGCAATCTAACGTTTAAGTAGAGGAATCTCTATGATGAGAACTGGATTACGGGCTGCTGTCTTCACTGGCTTAGTGGTCTGTTTGTTTGTGTTGTCATGGGTGATGATGCCTGCTGCGAATGCCATGACCCAGATACAGCTTAAGGATTTGAGCTACTCTGCTTGTCCAGAGGAACTTTCAGAGGGAATTGTGGCACCGGGGTCATTGCAGAAGGCGAACTGTTACCTGGTTCGGGGAACAGCGGTAAACACGTCTGGTAAACCTGTGCTGAATGCCGACGTGTTCGGGCGGATCTATGATGCGAACAATAATCCTGCCATGATGAATCGAACACGGTTAGGTTCAATCGACGAAGTGCCGCCTGGTGAAAGTCCGTTTGAACTGCGAATCTCGGTTGCGGCGAATCAACCTGAACCATTGAAACTAGAGCAGTTTAAGGCTTCAGGATTTACTGGCCGTGTGCGGCGTTAGCGCGATCGCCATCGCTTCTGAGGTCTTGCCCGGACCCATAAGCTTTGTCGTCTGAGATGGCAGTGGTAATCCCTTTAAGGCTATTTTGGGGGAAGCTTTTTAAGCGTGTGTTTGCCGATGGCCGACCTTAGGGTTGTGAATAGGATCAACTTTGGGAGCTTGTTGCTACTTCTGAACAAGGTAATGGTTGGCTGGAGCGAGTTCTCTCGGTTGACAGTGATGTAAACCCAGCAATTGCTTTAAATTCGGGTAGACTGTTACGAAATTATCCTCTATTTTCTCTGATGCTTCTGGGGTGTTGGGGAACTCTTGACACCAAGGACCTTTCTAGGGTTCGTCACGCTGCGTAAGCCGGAATAGAGCCTGGTAATGTCTAAAATGTCTCATCGCTTCTTACTCACTTTGCTTACTGTAGTCGCCACTGCTGGGACTGGCTCATCGGCGATCGCAACTGACTTTCAATCCTCAGGCAATGGAGTGCACTTTGCTCAAGACACTGGCAATGATGCTGATTTATCAGAAGAACCTAAAAGTCAACCGGCTCAGCCTCAACCCTCGCCTATGGTGCAAGCGTTGCAGTCCCGCCTGGCAGAGTTGGGGTACTACAGCGGCACTGTAAACGGCATTTTTAACACCGATACTCAAAGGGCGATCGCCGCTTTTCAGCAAGATAACGGTCTTGTTGCAACAGGCATTTTGGACCCAAAAACACGGGAACGGCTGACGAATCCGAATCCCGTTCAGACGCCTTTTGAGACAGGTCCTGAAACTCCAGATCCCGCCACAGAGCTTCCTCAGCCTGAAGCCGCTAATAACCCTTTGACGGATAATAGTGAGCCGGTGGAGGTTTCTCCTGCTCCGGTCGATACGGCTCCAGAAGCTCTGGTTGAATCAGGAAGTGCCGATGCCTTGATTGAAGGAATAGAGACCCCTGCCGCAACCAGTCCCGAGGAAGAGAGCGGTGTTCCCATTCCCTCCGAAGGAACGCCGCCTGAGGAGATAGAGCTGTTTCCGAGCGAGACCGAGACCCCAGCAGCAGACGCTGAAGCGTCGGAGGGACTTTTGCCCTCAATTCTTTGGGGACTGGTCATCATGACCATAGGTACTGTGGGGACAGGATTGATTCTTTGGTTAGCCAAGCGCGGGCAATCCCAAGAACCTCAGCCTCAAGGCCCCCTGTCCGCTCCAGACGATCGGCTGAGGTCTCAAACGCCGTCCTCGGTATCGGCAAAATCGATTTCACCTCTATCCTCTAAGCATTCGTGGAATGGGCAGCCTGAACCGAAAGACGTTTCATCCGCTTCGGTTAGTGCAGTGTCCTTGAGTGAGCCTGCGGAGGCGAGACTCGCCAAAATTAATATTGTGGATGAGCTGATTCGGGATTTGGAAAAGCCCGATCCAGAGGTGCGGCGCAAAGCCATTTGGGAATTAGGGCAGCGTGGCAATTCAGTTGCTGTCCAACCTTTGATGAGCTTATTACTGGAAGCCGACTCTAGCGAGCAAAGTTTGATTCTGGCATCGCTTTCAGAAATCAGTATGAAAACGCTGAAACCGATGAACCGAGCGGTTGCTCTGGCTCTGCGGGATGACAATCCCGAAGTCCGTAAAAATGCAATTCGTGATTTGACGAGAATCTATGATTCTTTAGGGCAGATTAGTCGCTTGTTAGGACAGGCAACGGCAGATAGTGATCCAGATGTTCGTCAAACGGCTCATTGGGCATTGGATCAGCTGAATCATATGCGCCTATCTGCGAACGATTCAGCAGGGCTACTGGGCGATCGCAGCTCGTCGGTTGAGAAATTGCCGGAAGATGGGTCCTCGTCTCATAAGGTATAGTGCTATTCACTTCGTCTACGGCACATCCCGAGTGAAAGGGATTTAAAGCTAGCAATGGGTATCTACTCTCCTTACCGGGTCCTGCTCATTTCGACCGCGGTTGCTCCACTCGGTTCCGGTCTGGGCGGCGGCGTTGAGCTATTTGTTAAAAATGCTGCCCAGGGATTACGGCAAAGAGGGCATTTTGTCGGTGTTTTAGCTCCCCAAGGCTCAAAATTAGAAACGTGTGATCGCCTGATTCAGCTCCCTGGGCAACTACAACCAACTGCTCATACTAGTCAGCGCAACAGCCCTATTGTGATGCCTGAACCCTCTGTATTAGGCGCAATGATGGATTATGCTCGTCAAGTGCAGCACGAGTATGACGTGATCTTGCACTTCTGCTACGATTGGCTGCCATTCTATTTGACGCCTTATTTCAAGACGCCCATTGCTCACTATGTCAGTATGAGTTCGCTGACGGACGCGATGGATGACGCGATCGTTCATGTCGCCAAAACTTTTCCCGGCACGGTGGGGGTTTGTACTCGCGTTCAGGCCGAAACGTTCTCGATGCCTGGTTGCTATCGGCTGATCGGCAGTGCTGTCGATTTATCCCTATACGATTACTGTGAAATACCTAATTCGGAACTGGTGTGGATGGGCCGGGTGTCTCCAGAAAAAGGACTGGAGGATGCGATCGCAGCGGTTCAGCAGGCCCAAATCCCGCTCAAAATTTTAGGCAAACTGGAAGATGAAGCGTATTGGCAGGCTCTACAAACTCAATATCCTGATGCTCCGGTCGAATACTTAGGTTTTCTAGACACCCAAGGACTCCAATCAGCGGTCCGTACCTGCCGGGCCTTATTGATGACCCCAAAATGGGTGGAAGCTTTTGGCAACGTCGCCATTGAAGCCCTGGCCTGTGGTGTGCCTGTTATTGCTTACAAACGCGGTGGTCCCACGGAAATTGTGCATCACGGCACAACGGGCTGGCTGGTAGCCCCCGACAGCGTCCAGGGTTTGGTCGCTGCGATCGCCCGCATTGATGAACTCGACCGCTCGGCCTGTCGCCAGCAGGCAGAAGCCGAGTTCTCCTTAGATGCCTTAGCTATGCGTTATGAAAACTGGTTTAGTGATTTGCTGTCGCCCGTTTCTCTCAGATAACCCAGACTACTGAGATCTTGCGCTAGTACATCGGCATCCTGCATTTGCCCCCAAATCCCCCAATTCTAGGGAACTTCAACCTCAGAACCCCCCAAATTTGGGGGCAGGGGGGCCAAGTCAGGCAATGTCGGGACAACTGCAAGATCTGAGGACTACTAGTTCAAGGGGGGCCAAGTCCTGCCCCGTTTGCGTTAAAGGACTTCTGAGCGATCGCTCATCAGCCGCAAGATGGATAGGGTCAAAATTACGAGAAATAGCACCAGGCCGACGGTGCAAGCATAGCTCAGCTCTAGTTCCTGGAAAGCCAATTCGTAGACGTAGTACACAATCGTCTTAGAGCTGTTGAGGGGGCCTCCCTGAGTCATGATGTAGACTTCTTCGAAGACTTTGGTGGCGGCGATCGCCGAAATGACAGTCACCAAAAAAATATAAGGTCGCATCAGCGGAAATGTAATGTCCCAGTGCTTGCGCCAACCGTCTGACCCTTCAATGGCAGCGGCTTCGTAAAGATCAGCCGGAATCGTCTGTAATCCCGCCAGGTAGATCACCATGTAGTATCCCAGTCCTTTCCAAACAGTGACCAGCATGACGCTGGGCAGCGCTAACGCTGGACTGGTGAGCCAGGGAATGCCCCTGGCAGTCAGTCCTAAGCCCAGCAAAATTTGGTTGAAAAAGCCGTTTTCTGCATAGAGCCAGCGCCAAGCAATGCCCGCCACTACCATCGAAATCACGACGGGTGTGTAGTAAGCTACTCGAAACCAGCGGATGCCTCTGAGCTTCTGATTGACCAGAATTGCTAACAGCAGTGGCAGAATAGCAAGAACTGGAACCACGCCAATGAGGTACAGCAGCGTGTTTTTGACCGTGGTCCAAAAGGTGCGATCGCTCAGCAATGCCTGAAAGTTTTCCAGCCCAATCCATAAAGGTGGCTGAGTGACGTCAAACCCATATACGGTGAAACTCAAGTAGAGCGCTTGCAGGGCAGGCCAAAACACAGTGAGTCCCAAAACAATTAGGGCCGGAGCCAGAAAAAGATAGGGAACGAGCGATCGCCATAATGTAGATTTTCGCGACTTCGATAACTCTTGCATAATCTTAGGTATTAGAAGACGCTTGCTGCGACCATGTTTCCTGAGCCTGCGACCAAACATCCATCAATTGCTTAGAGAACACTTTAAGTCCTTCTGACTCATCTTGAACATTTAAGTATCGGCCACTGGATTGTAGATAGAGAAACATTTCCATTTGAAACTGCTGAGCAATGTTGCGAGATTCAACCCACAGTCTTTGTGTATTGGTTTGACTCAGCAGCGTTGTTGCCAGCGTTGCTAGACCGCTGATGGCGGGTACCACCCACTCAAGCAATCCAAAGAGTCCACTGGCTGACAGTGCTGAGAGGATTGTGGTGCAGATGGCTAGGGTCACACTCATGACCTGTAATCGTTTGTATCGAGCTTTGTAACGATCTGCTCGCTTGGCAAAGTCTCGTATGAGATAGTCACACTGCTCAAGAGCCTGCTCCCTTTTCTCTTCGAGGGTGCTAACGGGTGCTAGTGGGTTATATCGCTTCAACGGCTCTTGCATATTGTGTGTATCCAAAGCAAAGGGTCATACGGTCTATTCCAATCCAATTCTCGCTGTGTCAGTCTGGCTCTGATATTAGGTGGCGATGGGCAGCGATAGATAGGTCTTGAGGCAATCATTGGCTTGAAAACTCAGGGTTGTAATGGCGGAGGTTATTGTCCGAGTTTTTAGGGCTGTTTCACCTGTACCGGGATTGACTGCGTATGCCGGATAGCTGGCAGCACTGATGCTTAGCCGCAGGCCGCGACCGAGTGGAATGGTGTAGCACGTTGGGTGCAGCTTTAAGCGGCAGATAGCCCACTGCTCTGCAGGCAGATCGAAACGAGCGTATCCCTGAGTCAGCGGATGGACTGCTCCCTCTGAAGTGATTTCTGACAGCGTGATGCTGAGGTCAAAACTGGGGCGATCGCTCCAGCAATACAGGTTCACCTCAACTTGTCCCGTGATCGACACAACCTCAGTCAAAGGAGCCGATGTGTAGGTCAAAACGTCGCTGCGACAATCAACGGCAGCTCGATTAAAGGGGCCTGCTGGGATTGCTGCATGTCCCCCTATTGAAGGAACAGGTCGCCACGGATCGTGCACCAGAGTATCAACCGTGTCGCCTGACGGAGTGCTGGGTTTATCGAGGGATTGGTCAGCACTAGCAAGCACTAATTGGCCGTCTTCCTGGTGCATGGAAGCTAAACCCGTGCTGTTCAAATACCATCGCTGTTCGATGGTTGACGGCCAGTGGGAAGATTGCTGCCAGCGTTTGACTCCCATATCAAACAGATTCACCGTCGATAGGTCGGGTATCTCTTCGGGATTCTTCTTGAGCCAATGACTGAACCACTGAACCTGTAACCGATCAACAGGGCTATTAGCAGCCGGTCCGAAATCGCGATTGCCAACAATGCGCCCCCATGGAATATGTCCCCAAGGGCCGATCCAGAGAGGGTGTGGGTATCGACTACGATTGACCATCTCGTGATAAAGCCGCAGGTCCCCCCTGAGATAAGGATCGAACCACCCGCCAATATGCAGCATCGGTAGGTCAACGGCTTCCAGACAAGGCGTGATGCGTTGCCAATAGTCGTCTGGATAGGAATGACTGAGCCAATCGTGAAAAAAGGACTCTGGAGCGTACTGTTTCAACACGTCGGGACAGGCCGCTACCTCATCATTGAGCGGAAGCTGGCGTGAAGCCTGATAGAGCTTCTGAAAAGCCGTGCGATCGCCCTGCAAACGGGCCGTTTCAGCAGCTAGTTGAATGGCCCATCCCAGACCGGCCTGTAGCAGCAGCGCTCCGTTTTCATAGGCCCAGTCTTCGTAAGGATGATAGCCCACCATGGCAGGGGCGATTGCGGTGAGTGCCGGGGGGCGCGTTTCTGCTGCGTATAGCTGAGTCATACCCTGGTATGAAAATCCATACATGCCCACACGGCCATTGCTCTGCGGCAGTTTGGCTGCCCATGCGACCGTATCAAAGCCGTCCTGAACCTCGTGTGCAAAGAGTCGGAACGATCCTTCTGAGGTGCCACGGCCCCGCACATCTTGAATAACCACGATAAAACCGTGAGCGGCATACCAGGTTGGATGGGCATAGACAACGGTAGAGGCGATCGTGCGACCGTAAGGCTGTCGCATGAGCAGCACCGGAAAAGGGCCCTCGGCATCAGGCCGATAAACATCGGCGTCTAAGCGAATGCGATCGCGCGTCAGCATGGACACGCTTTCCTTTGGACAAACAGAATACCGTTGAGCCACAGCTATTCTCCGGTAATGACCCTTCACTCTTACGCGTGTAGGCAGGCATAAGACTGACGCATAGCCCCCTTACCTCCCCAAATTCTGAAAAACGTTGAATCCGACTTGCCCTGTTTGATTCAGGGGCTAAAGACGGTTCAACTGCGCCAGTTTTAATGTATTAGAGCGTTCGGGGTTGCAGGAAGAGACGAAAAGCGACGATAAACCAATGAAAGCTAGTGACTGATGCGCAATAGTCGTAAATTTACGGTGCTTCCTATCTTATTTTGTAGCTTCGATAAGCTGATGAGTTCCCGCTTGCTGAGGAAATTTTTCCTTTATTTGCTGCAACGTTCCGCTTCGTTTATGGGAAATCTGGATAGAACCTGCGCAGTAACTTATAAAGTAATTACAAAGCGTATGTATTTTTATAGAAGGCATTGAGAACTTTTTTAGGTATTGTTACGGCTTTAAGCACTGCTGGCAGAACAGCTATCAAACGGCTTTGACAGCCTTGATGGAATACCGTCAATCGTTTGATGGTGATGACGTCAGACGAAATATGTCTTGGACAGGACTTTTACTAGATGATGCATATTCTAGTTATCAACCCAGAGTATGAAACACTTCGACCGATTCATCGTTGGTTCAACGCTGAAGGGTACAAAGTGAAGCTGTGGAGTGATGACCCGAAAAAGATTGATCTCACCGAACTCGATGCACCTACGCTGATTATTGGCGATTGGCAGCACAAAGGTCTTTCCAAATGCCTCCCTGTTTGGAACAGTCTCAAGGCAAATCCTAAAGTTCCTCCTGTTTTTTGTCTGATGCTGATCTCTCAGGCAGGACTGGAGGCCCGTTCAGATGCAGTAACCCAAGGGGTGGATGATTGGCTGCTGTATCCTGTCGATCCGGTTGAGCTAAAAGCTAGGGTGTTAGCCAGTAAGCACATCCTGAAGCTGAAGTTGGAGTTGCAAATGCAAACCCAATTGCTGGAAACTGAGCTGTCTGAAGCAGAAGCTTATGTGCGATCGCTGCTCCCAACTAACCTGACTGAGAAGGTGCCCATCAACGCTCGGTTTATTCCATCTCGAATGTTGGGGGGAGATTGTTATGACTTCTACTGGTTAGATCCTGACTATCTCGTGATGTATGTGCTGGATGTTTCAGGACACGGACTGGGCTCGGCGCTGCTATCAACCTCTGTGCTAAATATGCTGCGATCGCAGTCTCTTCCTGACGTCAACTTTTATCGTCCCGAGAAGGTGCTGCGGGCACTCAACGACACCTTCCAGATGAACGATCAAAATGAGAAGTACTTTACGATATGGTACGGGGTCTATAACCGAGCTAACCGCCAATTAATGTACGCTAGTGCGGGTCATCCGCCTGCCGTTTTGTTGTCCAAGCAAGGCGAAAAGCGGTCTCTGCAATGCTTAAAGACTGCGGGTTTACCCATTGGTATGCTGCCAGATATTCAGTACCGGTGGAAGCGCTTTCATATTCCTCCTGACAGCCGCCTCTATCTGTTCAGTGATGGTGTCTATGAAATTAAGCAGAAGGACAACACCATGATGAGCCTGGATGACTTTCTCAAAATCCTGTCTGTCCATGCCCCAGAGCGCACCATTGACGACATTCTCAGCAAAGTGGAAGCGCGCACCCAGTCGCAGACCTTTTCAGATGACTTGTCGCTGCTAGAAGTCTGCCTGGATTAAAGGTGTTTTCTACAACAAAAAAGCCCGCTTCAGGCGGGCTTTGGACAGCGTTGGGGAGAGAGCAACTTGAGAAAGATGCAAAGTCAAAAATACTTAGGACGTACTCTTGAGTATTTTTGCTTAGCAGATCAGCATATTGGTTAGGCCTTGATAGGCAGAACGCAAATCACTGAGCAGCGTACTGGCTCAGATCGAAAAAGTTGGATAGTAAAAAGCTTTAACATCAAGAATTGCTGGAAGCGTGACTGTTAACAAAGAGTGCTTCAAAACAAAACGATTCTTGGTCAACCCTTACAGAAGCCGATCAATAATGACTGCCATCGCAGCTGAAAAAAGAGTGATTGCGATCGCAAGCCACGGACTTTGTCCCTGACCAATGGCAAATGAGGTAATGACTCCAGCACCGAGTCCTGCAACTACTAGGGATCCAACCCAATCCTTTTCTTGTTTCTGATACATGGATGATAAAGCCAACAGTTATCTAAACAAATTTCAAAGTATCACCCATTCCTGATCGATTCTTGTTCCACATGAGTAGATGCAACCAACGTTAAACTTGAGACAAACTTCTTAATGAAATCGAGTTGATTCGATAAACTAGCTCAACATATTAGGCAGAAAACGCTAGAAAACGAGTAACAACTCCCCCGTTCACACCCCTCATCCTTGTCGCCGCGATCCTTTCTCTCCCAACGCTCAAAAGTTCATCAATTCGGTAAAATCGGCAGACAAAATAATGAGTTGGGAAGGTTACACTGACGGTTGTGTCTATGCATTATGAGGTAGGCACCTGCATGCAGAATGCTCATTCCACTCGTCACAAACACGATGGTTCCTCTAATAATTCGGTCTTTAGTGTCTTTACCTGTTGACGTTGACTCCGTTTCATTCTGCGTCCGGCCTGCGGCAGTTAATGATTTGCAGCAAGTTGCCGATGTTTTAGTCAGTAGTTTTTATCCCCCTTTGGGATGGCAGCGCTGGTTCCATCCTCTCTTTCGCTTCAGCATTTACGAAGATTTAAAGCAGCGATTGCAGGGTGGACATCAGCATTATCGCTGTTTGACGGCGATCGCCCCTGATCGAAAGAGTCGCCGCAATGTGGTAATCGGCACGGTCGAACTCTCCTACCGTCGGCAAGGTTTATGGACCTTCAATCGTCCTCAGCAAATGTATATCTCCAACCTGGCCGTGCGTGAAAACTGTCGTCGGCAGGGGATTGCTCGCAGACTTCTACAGAATGCTGAACAGCTCTCCCTAGAATGGGGCTTTCGAGAGTTGTATCTGCACGTGATGGCAGATAACACCCGGGCTCGGCGCCTGTATCAAAATATGGGATATCAGCTTCAGCAAGTTGAGCCGACGCTGTTTTCTCTACTTAGCCTGCAACCCTCACGTCTACTGTTGAAGAAAGTTCTATCGCCTCAAACAGTTGCCTACCCTAGTAGTTCATCTGCGGTTCGAAGAATACCTTACTGATGTCTTAGGAGACTGATGTCTTAGGAGAGCTCTAAAAAAGAAATCACCTGAGAAAGCTAAGGCGATCGGTTGCAGTTGACGTTGGAAACCCGATGAAAGAGGCTTTAAGACTGTTGGGTTTCGTCCCTCGACACTAACCTGCGCGGGGATAGTCATTGTCAGAAAACGCCTAAGTAAAACAAATCAGAAGCTAGTTCTTGCCCTGGCAACGCTTTGTGTCCTAAGCCGGCATACTTCGATTGAGCGATCGCCTCGCAGATTCGTTACCGTCATGAAGTAAACCCGGTAACGCAAGGAAAGCTCATGCAAACGCTGGAATTTAAGAACGGCGACCAAATGCCCATCTTGGGGTTGGGAACCTGGAAATCCAAACCTGGCGATGTTTACCATGCGGTTAAAGAAGCTATCCATTTGGGGTATCGCCACATTGACTGTGCACTGATTTACGGCAACGAGGCTGAGATTGGGAAAGCATTGTCCGAATCTTTTGAAGCAGGGGATGTGACGCGCGAGGAGATGTGGATTACGTCCAAGTTGTGGAATGATGCTCACGCGCCTGAAGATGTTCAGCCTGCCCTTGAAAAAACACTGTCAGATTTGCAGTTAGATTACCTAGACCTTTATCTGATTCACTGGCCAGTTTGTATCAAGAAGGGAGAAGGGTTTCCCCTGTCAAAGGAGAAATTGATTTCTTTGGATGAACTGCCGATCACCACAACCTGGACCGCAATGGAATCCTTGGTTGAAAAAGGACTGACCCGCCATATTGGAGTGTCTAATTTTAGTGCTGCCAAACTCAAATCTCTGTTAGGAAAAGCCAACATTGCACCGGCGATGAATCAAGTTGAACTCCATCCCTACTTTCAACAGCCAGAACTCCTAGAGTTTTGTAACGACAATGGTGTCTTCCTGACCGCTTATTCCCCGTTAGGATCTGCCGATCGACCCGATTCTCTGAAGGCTGACGACGAGGCTGTGCTGTTGGACGACCCGAAAATTGCTGACATTGCTAAGCGTTATTCTGCAACGCCTGCTCAAATTCTTATCAGTTGGGCCATTCATCGAGGCACCGCAGTGATTCCTAAGTCTGTGAATCCAGAGCGGATTAAGCAGAATCTAGCCGCTGCTGAAGTGTCGCTGACGGCAGACGATATGGAGGCGATCGCTCAACTCAATCGCCGACAGCGCTACGTCAGTGGCAGGACGTGGGTTGTTGACGGCGGTCCGTACACCTTGAGCAATCTTTGGGATGAAAGTGCTTAAGTTGATGGTTTGACGGTCATGCTTGACGGATGAATACGGCTTGAGGCGTCAAGGAAACCTGCAACAACGGGTATTTTCAGTAGAATTATCGACAAAGAAAGCGCAACTGGGTTTGAAATGTCGTTCGCTGTTGCAAATGTGCTGATAGCTACAGCTTTTTCCCATTCTGCGCTTTTTTCGCCCCCTCTTTGTAAGAGTGTAAAGACTAGTTGAAACGGTATCTAAAATAAAAGGAAATTGGTGAGCACAGGTTATTCTTTCTTTGTGAGCAGTTTCCTCTTGTCTTCAGGATAGACGGATCTGCTAGGGGCGTTTCGTTGATTTTTCTGAGTAAAGTACGCCAGCGGACAAAAGCGATTCAGGGTTTTCTCTTTTCAAGCATTTATCAAGCCCGCCAAGATAAGACTACGGGGAAGTTGTAGAAGACATCCGTAATTGCAAGTTTTATGGAAACTTATTGTGCCGTTGCGAACGTATAAGATTAAGTATTTTAGTTCTTGTTTTGAACCTGATTCTTGGTCAAAAATGTAAGGCTTAGTAATGTTAGAAACTATCTAATTTTTGACTTCAATATTGGAAATCATGGTCTCTACCAGGCAAGCTGATCAGATTTAATACGTAGTGTCAAAACCATGGGATATGTGTACTCACAGGAAACCCAAAATTTTTTGTTCGGACCGGAAGCGCTTCCTCATAAAATCGTACAAGAAAGTGATTTTTCGCTGACGGGTTGTTGGCATCATCAACTGCAGGTGACGTCTCAAACTCAAGCTTCGGCATCTTGGTATTTGTATTTGTCTCACGGTAAAGCTGTTTTCTCAGGCAGCGATCTGCTCTCAATCGGCAATGTTATATCTACTGCGGAGCGTTATGTACCTCGGTTGAGAAACAGTGAGACAAAGCAGTTTATCAAAGGTCTTCAGCTGAAGTTAGTTCCTGATATTCAAGATGAGCCTTTAGAAACACTGCCCAACTTACTGAATAATTTGTTTCAGCTGAACATCGTCGGACCTCAAGAAATTCAACGCGCTCTCCGTTTAAAGATTCTTCAGGATTTTGATGAGTTTTTATTTGACTATGCTGGCCAAGCGAGCTTTCTACCTAACTCAAAACTAGCTGATCAGCTTCCAAATATTGGCTTTGACTTACAGGAATTGCTCGCCGAGGCTCAAAGACGTCGAATCATTTGGAACAACATCAAGACGCTGATTCCTTCAACCGATAGTCAGCTCGTCATCAAGAATGATGCTATACAATCGGCCAAGTTAGCCACGCAACATAAGCAAAAGCTGAACGAGTTAATCTCTTACGGAGGAACTTTAAGTAGTATCTCTACGGCTTTGGGTCAGGATACGTTGGAGATTGCCCGAGGGCTGGCACAGCTCGTGCATAAGGGCTTGCTTGCAGTGCAGTCGGCAGCAAAGCGAGACGGAGAGGTTTGGATTATTGATGATTCTCCGCAAATTTTGCATCAGTTTCAAAGGCTCGTTTCTAGTTGGGGATATCAAGTGCGATCGCATTCAGATGCTGCTTCAGCGGTAGAAGCGATGATGCATGCCAAACCTAAGGCGATTTTCCTCGACGTGAATATGCCAAAGCTGTCTGGTTTCGATTTACTGAAGCAGATTCGCCGCCAATCATCACTCGCGAATGTTCCTCTGATTATGCTAACGGGTGAAAAAACGCTTTCTAACAACTGGAAAGCTCGATGGAGTGGCTGCAAATTCTTATCAAAACCACTTTCAGCTGAGGAAATTCCCGATTTTACATACAATTTACGGATGTTGCTAGAAACTGAAATTGTTTGACTTTGAAACTCTTCATCTTCAAGCAACAACATCTTTTGAAAAGGATGAATTGATAGGAGTCTCTATGAACAGGGCGCATTTAAATGTGTGATGTTTGAGTGAAATAAGACCGCGATCGCGCGGCTCTCAAGTATTTTTTGATCGAGGCAACTTAAAAAGAACTTTAAGACAATTGTTCCGGAATGTCTTAAGTAATTCAGAACAAGTAAATAGCGAATTTGAATATTCCTCATCCCGCAACACAAAGGAGTACGTCTAAATATGCAGTTTCTAGTAGTTGATGATAACTCTGTTGATCGAAAATTTCTGTCATCTTTGCTTGAGGAAATGGGACATCATGTTGAGGCTTGCGAAAGTACTACAGGAGTTGCTAGTAAGCTCTCAAGCGGACAATATGACTGTCTATTTTTAGACATTGTTATGCCACAACAAGATGGCTATAAATTTTTGCGCGAACTTCGAACTAAAGAAGAGACCGCTGCGCAGAACGTTGTTTTTTGTTCTAGTAAAAAGACTCCTGTGGAAATTAAATATGGTCTGCGTCGCGCTGGAGCCAACGACTATATTACTAAGCCAGTGAGTCGCGAGAAATTAGCTGAGGTTTTGAGCAAACTGTAGCTTTCTCTAGCCTCATAGACTATTAAGTGTGCTGAACAGGTCTTCTTTGTAAACTTCATAATGCCTCTGACGCCGTAAGGTTACTCCAATGGATTTTAATAACGATTCTTTAGAGTTAACATCTTCAGAAACTCAATACATTCTTACTCAAGTGGGAATGCGTCGTGTGGCATTTCCTGCTGAGTCTGTTGCTGGTATTTTGCTGGCAGAAAGATCCCATATTTTATCTTTGCCTTTTTATCACGAGGCCATTTTAGGTGTTGTTCATCATCAAGGACAGCTGGTTGCTCTGATGATGCTACAGCAGTTGTTGGAGGACGGGCTAGGTACGTCTCGTGAGGTCTTTAATGCGGTGCAACTGACTGCAAGCGTAGGTGCACCGGGTTTGGGTTTGATTGTTGATCAGTTGCTTGGAAATTGTAGTGAAGAGCAGCTCTCAAACGATGGCACAATCACTCTTTTTAAATCAGACACTCTACCGCCAGAGCTATGGCAACCGAAGCGTTGGATTCCTCTAGCCTCCTAGTACACAACGACAGAAATATGCTCACCATGCAAAATCTTGGGAAAGCTTATCCGCCTTAGGTTTGAATTCTAAATGTTGCATTTTGAATTCCGCGTAGCGGTACTAGATGTCAATTTAGATGACTCTAATTTGTTAACTATCCAAAATCTACCGAAAAAACAATTTTAATAACCCGCTATTTCGGTGATCAATATTGCCGAAATAGCCTTTGGTGAGAGTCACCGACTAGGCTCAGAACCTGAGGGTCCAGCGATCGATAGCAGCTCTTCAAAACAATCTTTCTCTTCCTATTCACTTGTCAAATTTTCAGGAACACAATCACCATGACTGCCCCGAGCCAGAACACATGGGATGCTCCCAAACAGGCCGTTGAGATTGAAGGTACAGAGTTGACAGAGTCTTCATCAGCTTCCAAGTCTGCTGATGAGTTGGCATCACCTGCACCCTTAAATTCAACACTGTCTTCAGAGGTCGCCTTCCCAAAGCCTATCTTTCGTAAAGGATTGAGTATTGGCACGAAAGCGACTGTTTTAGCGGGGATTTTTGGTGTCTTGCCGGTATTAGCGGTGGGTATTCTCTCTTATCGTTCAGCTGACAGTTCCATTACCGAGAGGATTGCGCAACACGAGATTATTGAGGCTGATCAGCTTTCTGATCAGCTTCAGCAGTTTTTGCAGGAGCGGCGAGCTAACATCACTACGATGGCTGATATTGTCAGCGATTCTGGTTTGCTAGATACTGTAACTCCTGCTGCCGATGAAGCTGATGTGGATTCTCGTGATAGAGGGGACGAGAGCGACGAGGATACTACAGAAACAGAACTGGAAGAAACGATCGCCCGAGAACTCACAGGTCTGATCGAGAACTATCGTACCTATTCTCAGATAGCTGTTCTAGATCTTCAGGGGGATGTGGTGGTGCAGTCTGAAGGCTCGGCGCGTGCGCCTAACCAGAAGGACTTTCCCTATTTTCAGACGGTGTTAGAAACTGAGCAGCCTGTAGTTAGTGAGCCTGTCCTGAGTGAACCGAATGACCCTAATAGTGAACGTGTTATTTACGTAGCTGCACCTATTTTGGATCTAAACGGAAGCGGTATTCAGGGAGTCCTTAGCGCTGAGGTACCGGTTGGTTTTATTGGTAGTGCTGTCCTGCTGAAAGCGGTGGATTCCGAAGAAGGTCACACTTTTCGTCTAGTGGATAGTGAGGGCAAAATATTTCAAAGTTTGCCAATTGTCGCGGACGACAATCCAATAGGTCAGCCGATCGCAGACATCCTGCCGACCTTTCCAGACATCAATGCCGAGAAGCAAATTACGGCCTGGATTGAGGATAGCCCTGTCGAGGGCGACGTATTAGGCGCATATGCGCCGATGAGGGGATTTGCCACCCTGGATTGGAGTGTGGTCTCCTCAGTTGACACTGACCTCGTCTTTCTTCCCCAGCAGCAACTCTTAAGAACGATTGTGCTGGGTTCGGCCATTACTGGCATCATCTCAGTATTGTTGGGAATTTTGTTAGCGAACAGAGCGACCCAGCCTGTTAAAAATGCCGCTGAAACTGTGGAATTGATTGGACAGGGTAAGCTGCATGCCCGTATGGAAGTTCAAGGCCGCGATGAATTGGCCATTCTCGGTTTCAACATCAACCAGATGGCCCAGCAGATCCAAGGCTTGCTGCAAACTCTGCGTCAAAACGCGAAGCAGCTGGGAATTCAGAACAATGTGCTGTCAGAGCTAGCTCGGGACGAAGGTTTGATTCAAGGAGATGCCTATGAGGCAGCGAAAGCGTTTACTGAGGCTATTTCTACGACGCTTGAAGTGCATCGAGTCAGCATCTGGGTTTATCAGCCTGAAGAAGAGCAATTGCACTGTCTTTGTAGCTATGATCGCGAGGACTCAATGCAACCTTCACCTCAACCGTTACCCGTTGCAGCCACGCCTAATTACTACGCCCTAATTTCTGAGAACCAGAACCTCATTGTCGATGACGTTGCCAAGCAGGATGTCACACGGGAATTGCAAACGGGTGGTCACCTAGATACTAAGACGGTTTCCCTGTTGGAAGTGCCGATTCAGAGTTCAGGTAGCTACATTGGCAGTGTTCGATGTGAGCACTTCGATTCTGTGCGGGAATGGAAGCCGCAGGAACAAACGTTTGTGAGTTCGGTATCCAACCTGATATCCCTAGCCCTGGAGAGTGAAGTCCTACAGGACGAAGTCAGCCACCTGCTGGATGTGGTTTCAGAGGTGGAAGACGGTAACCTAGCAACGCAAGCCCAGGTGAGCGATCGCTCCACGGGCCTAGTGGCTGACACCTTCAACCGCTTGATCGAGCGACTATCGGATGTTTTGCAGCAGGTTGTCGACACCGCTCGTCAAGTCTCTCTAGAAGCAAACCAGCAGCGATCTCAGGCCGCATCAGTTGCCGCCAATGCCGAGCAGCAAGCTCAGGAAGTGAGCCAGGTGATGCAGCTTGCTGAAGAAGTGGAAGAAGCGGCTCAAGGCTCAGCTCAACTGGTGCAGATGACGAACCAGTCGCTGTTAACGGTACAAAATTCTGTGGAACAGGGTCAGCAGGCCATTACCAGTCTGACGCAAGGGATTGGCATTCTGCAGGATGGTAGTGACCGGATCATCCAGCAGATGAAAACGCTGGGTGAATTTGTAGGCTTAGCCGACCAGTTTGTGCAAGACCAAAGTCAGATTGCCTCGCTCACTCAGACTCTGGCACTCAATGCCTCCCTCGTGGCTGCCCGAGCGGCTGAACAGCGTGACCCCAGACAATTTGCAGTTGCTGCTCGTGAGTTTAACTCCATTGCAACTCAGGTCAGCCAGCTGGCTCAACAAACCAACAACAGCCTGACCACCCTAGAGGATCGCAGTACGCAGATCCATACAGTGGTGTCTGCTATTGATGCTGATGTCCAGGGCTTAGGTGGACTAGTACAAGGCTTTACCCAAGGCGTTGAACAAACGAACCAGGTATTTAACGAGGTTCAGGGCAGTACCGTTGAGGCCGTATCAGCGGGAGAAAATATTTCTCAATCCAGTACTGAGATTGTGAAAGCGGCTCAGTCTGTGGCCGAGGTGGTCCGAGACATTACCCGGATTGCCACTGAGTCAGCCGAATCAACACAACAGTTTAGTCAACAGGCTGATCGCATCGACAGTCTCTCTAGTCAATTGCTAGAGAAAACAGAGTTCTTCCAGCTACCAACGCCTGTCCTCAATACCGACCCTGTTATCGATACGCCAGCTCTAGAGATTTATGACGCTGAAGCCACGGATACTAAAACGGCAATCAATGGGGGTTGGTCATCAACTGATGAAAATGGTAGCGCGACGCCGACAGATGATGCCGACTCTGATACAGCAGTGGCTGCATCAGTAGCATCCGATGAAGTAACTGCATTAGACAGCGACGCAACCTCTAATGGCAGTTCGTCAGCAGATGAGCTGTTGACTTCAGACGTTCAAGATATTGCTTCTAGTAATAGCTACTCCGTTCACTGAAGTTCGCGGGCGGTTGACTCGTGATTCTCCCGCCAGCGAGTTAAATCGGCAGCGACTTTTCGAAAGCATTATGAGTTTTTGATCAAGCCTTACACCTCTTCCCTGTACCTATGTCCTCCTCTATCTTGACTTCCTCAGATTCTCAGCATCCTCATGCAATCAAGGCTCGTCGACCCTCCAAATTTCAGGTCGGTTTACGTGGGCGGTTAACACTGACGGCGATCGCTTTGGCCGTCACTCCTGTACTGTCAGTAGGCGGGCTGTTGTACGGGATGACGGGACAGAGTATTGCCCGCCGCAGCGCTCAGGAACAAATTGTCCAGACTCAACTCGCGGCAGCGGCTGTACACGATGTCCTCAGATCTCGTTATCAAAGTGCAACGGCCATTTCAGGGCTGGCTGTTTTTACAGACCCAACTTTGCGACAGCAAACCACCACCGCTCAGAAGAAACAGGTGCTCGATACCTTTTTACAAAGGACCGACGGTGTTGAAAACATTGCCTTCTTGAGTAATGGCGGTCAGCTTCTGTTTCAAGCCGACAGCGATCAGCCGCTATCAACCAACGTGGGACAACAAGCGTTTGTTGAAAGAGCGCTAGAGAACCAGCGCCCTACGATGAGTCCGTTTACAGCCTCTGAGGACGCAGAACTCCAAGTGGATTTTGCAGCTCCTGTCTTAGATGCCAATAGCAATCAAGTGATTGGTCTGATCTATCTCAGAATGCCAGGTAGAACGCTGCAATTTGCCCTGGAAAGCTTGCAGACGGAGGCTCCCACTTGGTTCCTAGTCAATCCTGAGGCGCAGATAGTAGCCGGCTCAGAACCGGACAGCTTGGGGCAATCGGCAGACAATCGTTGGTCAGAGATTGCGGCTCAGGTGGCAGCCCAAAAGCCAGATAGTGGCTTTCAACGCCAGCCTGGCGGTCGTCGGGCGCTGCTGAGTTATGCGCCCCTACCGCTCTCTGATGATTTACCCCAGCAAACGTTAGGAGTCTTGTTATCGACTGAAGTCGCTTCAACCCTCACTCCTGCCAATCCACTGCTCTGGGCGCTCCTTTTGGGTACTGGCATATCGGCCATAGCCGCAGCCGTGCTGGCGTCTATCGTTGCTCAAAAGTTGACTCAGCCGATCCATCAGGTCTCCGCAGCGATCGCGCAGCTCAGAAAGGGCAACTTCGACATTAATGTGCAAATTCACAGCGATACTGAACTAGACAATCTAGGCAATAGTCTGAACAATCTAGGCCAATATCTCAACCAGCAGCTGGACAGCACTTATCGGGAATATACGCATCAACAGCAGCTGTTAGAGCAGCAATGGACTCAGGAGTATGAGCAGCTGCAGGCCGATATTCTACGGATTGGGCAGGTGTTAGCGGCTCTCCAAGTCGGGAATTGGTCTCATCCAGAAACGGTGACTAATAGTGAGGCGACAGCGCCAGCGGCGATTGCGTTGAATCAGATGGTGCAGGCGCTCGGGGAAGTGCTGGGTAGTCTTTTGGACCTCAGCGATCGAGTCACCCAGCGAGTCGATGCGCTCAAGACAGGAACGACCGATGTGCTCAAGCTTGCTGATCAACAGCAGCAAGCTTCAGTCGAGGCTTGCACAGCTCTTTCTCAAGTTGAATCATCATCGCAAAACACCCGCCAACAGGCGCTTTCAACCCACGAAACCTTAGAAAAGACGCAGTTTATTCTGACCCAAGGCCGTCAGGATCTGAATGCGTTGGTGGACAACGTGGATGAACTACAGCAAGGGACGACCCAGATTGTTCAGCGACCGAAAACGCTGGCAGAGTTTGTCGATTTGGCGGCTCAATTTTCCAAAGAGCAAAAGCGAGTTGCCGCTCAAACACGGGTGCTTGCTCTGAATGCATCGATGCTGGCTTCACGAGCTAGCAGCCAGCAAGATCCTGGTCAGTTTGCCAGCGTTGCCCACGAATTTGAGACGATCGCCCAACAAATTAACGACCTAGCAGTAGAGGCGAATCAAAACCTAATTCTGCTGAAACAGCGATCAGATCAGATTCAAACAGTGATTTCAGGACTCGATCAAGATGCCCAAAACATCAGCGACATGGTGAGCGGCGTAACGTCTCAGATCGGCCAGTTCCAAGAAACATTCAAGAACCTACACGAGGTCAACACGCAAACGCAGCAACTGGTTGAGTCTGTGGCTCAGTTTAGTGAGTCGGCTACCCAATCTGCTCAAACCGCAACAGCACAGGTTCAGTCGCTAGAAGTAGGTTCCAAAACAGTCCAGCATCAAGTTCAGCGAACTCAGCAAGAAGCCGACCAGGCGCAGGGTGCCGCAGCAGCCCTACAGAGCCAGCTTCAATTTTTCCAGCTGTTTCCCAGTGAGGATTAGGGCTTTCCCCATACCCTTTTCCGGTCATCAGGTGTCTCGTCTGCCCAGTCTTTCTATCAGTGCATTGCAGTTTTGCTCAAAGTCGTCCCAGAACCATGCTCAATCCGGATAAAGCCCATCAGCCTTCTACCTACCAATCCCATTACGAGAATGAGAACATGGATTTAATGGATTCTCAGCTACAGCAAGAACTGCGCGGCATTTTTGAAGTCGATACTCAAAAGGGTTTGCAAACCTACATTGACCAAGTCACACGTCTGCATGCCGAAACTTGGTTTAACGACATTCAGATCCTCTACCGCGCTATTCACACCATTAAAGGGGGGGCAGTCACGGTGGGCGCTGACGCCATTCTCCAAGTTGCGATCGTATTGGAGGATCTGCTGTCAGATTTACGCCACCTGGAATCGGCTCCATCGATAGAAGACGGATGGCTGAGAGAGGCTTTGGTGGAAGCTGGGGAACTGTTGGCCTCGGCGACGGATGTTGAAGTTCGCGATGACGAAGCCCGGGCAAAGGTTCAGTCTTCAGTGCAGCGAATTGTAGATCTGCGATCGCAAATTCAGCAGCGATATTTGCCTCAGTGGAGTGATGAGAGGCAAATCCAACAAGAGTTTGCCCATCAGGGGTTTGAGCTGGTGGTGTTAGATTTGGAAATCGCACTGGAAAATATTGCGCACCAAGATGTCCTGCCGGATGGCATTATCCACACGGCTCGGAAAACCCTGGATCAGCTCTATCAAATTGGGCAAGATTTGCAGCTTTCCTCTGGCTGGGGCCATCTTCTTAGACAGGCTGAAGTTCTGATTCGTGAGCTCGATGCTGAGACCTGGTGTACCCAATGGCCTCGGTTGTTTGAGGCCATGAAAACCTGTGCCCAGAAAGGTGGAGAAGCGGTTGCCTTCGATTTACCCGTTCACAATTTTTCCTCTGAAGCAAGGGAGTTTGAACGGCTGGAGGAAGAACGGCCTGACTTAGAATCCAGGGAAGATCCATCAATAGAGGAGTCTGTCAGCTGGGATGCTCTAGCCACAGTTGATAGTGCAATGGCAGTCGATGGTGACAGCTCCCTCGATAGCAGTATCGCTTTTACGGATATTGGTGACTTTTTTGATGGACTGGGCGACCAAGAGGGTATCCCAAATTTTGACCAAGCAGAGGCGGATGCTGACCTGCAGCAGGGTTGGCTAGAGACTGATCGGGCCGGTGATGATGATGAAGCAGCGGATGCGATCGCCGATACCGCTGCCACCGATACCAACGATACACCACTCGCTCCGAACAACTTGCCCCCGGTTACTGCCACGACAGCACCTGAAGCTGAGGAACAAATTCAGATTCCCATTCCTTTAGAGAAGCTGGATCAAACAGCCCAAAATCTGGTTAATACCTTGCTCTCTGTGAGAAGTACCCAAGGAACGTATCAGGAATTACAAGCACAGGTCTTACAGCTTGCTTCATTGGGTCAAGAGGGAGCACAGTACATTACTCATCTGCGCCAGATTCAAGATGACTACGCCTTGATGGATAACCTCAAGCTAAATTTGCGAGAGTCAGGGCCGACGCCAGAACGTTATCGAGAGGGCTATATTGCCATCAACCGGTTGTTGGAAGTCAGCCTCCGACTTTCCGAACTGGGCGCAGAGGCAGAAAAATCGGCTAAGCAGATGACCGAAAGTCTGCAATTTCTGGACGGCAGTGTTCTCAAACTGAAAGATACGATTAATGAAAGCCGCCTGGTGCCGTTTCGTAACCTGGCCTTTCGTGCCAGAGCAATCTTGCGGGACTTAACGACTCGCTTTAACAAACCGGCCAAACTAGTCGTTCATGGAGAGCGAACCGAATTAGACGTTGGTACAGCTCGAAATCTTGAGCCTGCTCTCCTACACCTGATTCGCAACGCATTTGATCACGCCTTGGAGTTTCCCGAGGCGCGTCAGGCTCTCGGGAAACCAGAACAAGGAACCTTGACGCTATCGCTACAGCGGATTGGTAATACGTATCAGCTAGACTTTCAAGATGATGGCTGTGGTATTGACGCTGAGAAAATTCGCGATCGCGCCACCAATCTAGGGCTACCCCTGCAAAACACCTCAACATCAGCTGACTTGCTGGCGGTGATCTGTCAGCCTGGCTTTAGTTCCGAGAGTGAGGTGAGTGACCTTTCGGGGCGGGGTGTGGGTATGGATGTCGTGGCTGCTCAAATTAGCAGACTCGGCGGAAAACTCACCCTGGACACTAACTTAGGAACGGGTACGACCTTTCGTCTGCAATTTCCAGTTCCGCACTTGCTGGTTCCCTGTATCTTGCTGCAAGCCGGGGAATACGCCTTTGCTATTCCTGCTGAAGACATTAAAACCGTAGCTTTGTTGGAAAGTCTGCAAGCAACTGCGGTCAAAGAAGCTGACACGGTTTATTCCTGGCAGGTGAATATGGGGGATGCTGTGGTTCCTGGCCTCGATTTGTTGGAATACTGGCGGCCTCGTTTGGGCGATCGCCTGCTCGAAGAAACCGCCGTTTGTACCTATGTTCAGTCGCCATCCGAGCCTCAGGGGGTCTGGCTGATTGCTGATGAACTGCTCGGTCAGTCAGATTTGCTAATTAATTCCCTGCCATCGCCTTTACTATCACCAGCAGGTTTGATGGGAATTAGCCTACAGCCTGATGGAACGCTGGTGCCAGTCATTGATGCTTCTGCGATCGTGGATTGGCTCCATAGCGTACCTCAAGATTTCATCTCCGAGCTCAGCGGTCTGTCCGAGCTGAACTTTGAAGATACGATCGTCGATACGCCCACCATTTTGATCGTAGACGACGCTGCTCTGATGCGACGACGCTTGGCAGCGAGTCTGACCGCCTATGGTCACGACATCCATACTTGCGGGGACGGTCTGGAAGCTTGGAACTGGCTCAAGCTCAATCCCAAACCTGCCCTGATCATCACTGATATTGAAATGCCCAACATGGATGGCTTCACGCTGATCAATCGCTGTCGCCAAGAAGGCATGACAATGCCGATTTTGGTCGTTTCATCACGCTTATCAGAAGACTGGTTTGATGAAGCCCAACGACTGGGAGCCAACGATTATTTGACTAAAGGTTTTTCGACGTTGGAATTGATGAACAAAACAGAGGAACTTTTGTCATCAGCATCACCAGGAATCCTGAACAAAATCAATGTTTGATTTTCAACTGTATTTTCAGATGCTTGGGATGCTTAGCAATATCTTCCTTGAAAATAAAAATATTGCTCGTTAATCAGGCTGCGTGAGCAAAGAATGGGTGCGTATATGTTTATTGTCCGCTGTTCACTTGTAGATTTTTTCATCTGTTATGAAGCGTAGAAAACTTTTGAATCAAGTCGCATTAGGCGCTGCCGGTGCTGGAGTACTTGGTGCTTGTAGTAGGAGCGATCAATTTTATAAAGGAGGGGAAGGATCTTCTGCGTCTCAACCTCTTGTTGAGTGGCGATTAGCAAGCAGTTGGTCTGAGGATACGCCTCGTACTCAAGCAATGCAGCGACTCAGTGATCTTGTCAGAGAAGTTACGAACGATAAATTTCAGATCACCGTCTTTCCAGAGGGGAGTATTGCCCCTAAGCAAGAAATTTTACAGGCTGTTGAATCTGGCAGTGCTGAGTCTGGCTTCACACTGGGTCACTATTATCTAGATAGATCTCCCGTAATGTCTTTTGATGCGACTATGCCTTTTGGCCTGGATGAAAACCAGTATGAAATATGGTTGTATGGAGCCGGTGGGATAGAAATGCTACGCAAGGCTTACGCTGATTTCAATATTGTCAATTTTCCCGCTGGTGAAACAGGTAAACAAATGGGAGGTTGGTACAAGCAGAAAATCCAGTCTTTATCTGATTTACAAGGCCTTAAAATGCGCTTCAATGGTCTTGGGGGAAAAGTTTTCGAGCGCTTAGGAGTTGAGTTAGTAAAACTAGCACTCTCTGAAATTCGTCCTGCAATGGAGCGAGGCCAAATCGACGCAGCAGAGATTTCGAGTCCCTTCGAAGATGAATTAACTGGTATTGCTGAAGTCGCTCCATATTATTACTATCCAGGTTGGCAACAACCTCGATCTACGCTGAGCCTGTATGTCAACAAAGCCGCGTGGGAATCACTGCCCAAGAGTTATCAAACCGCAATTGACATGGCAACTGCTATCACTTATCGCGAGATGAAAGCTCTCTCTAGTAGTTCCAATGCGGCCGCGCTTCAACGGCTAAAAAGTAATAATGTGGAACTACTTGCCTTGCCCGCAGATATTCTCAATGCAGCCCAAGAAACAACCAATGAGTTACTCCAAGAGTATGCCAACCAAGATGCTGCTTTTCGGGAGATTTATGACCATGCAACCGCATTCTTTGAGGAATATTCTACATGGACTGGGCTAACTGCATGAGACTTAAAACGTCTTATGAAAGGCTGCCGTCTAATACAAGCAGACCGACAAAATTGTGAATCCCAAGGTATATTAAAGACAATATAAGTAGGCTTTTGATATACCCCTGATCATTCTGCTTGAGAGGATATTTAAAGAGCAATAAAGTGGATACATAGCTGGCCTCATTGAATTCAGTATCTTACCTTGAATCATGAGCATTTATCCAAGCTCTTCGAAGCCCCCATCCACATCTTAATAATTTAATTTGTGGTGATTGGGTAGCATGAACTAATTAGCATTCTGATCCTGCAACAGTAAGAGTCTTGAAACCTCAAAACTACGTTTAATTAGGTTCCTCCACTTATAGAAGTAAGTACTGCTGACTTACTCTTATCGTATTTTTAAATATCCTCCACAAGCTTCAGTTTAGTTATGCGGAACAGCATAGATATAAGACACCATCACGCCATACACTCTCACTTATCGAAAATTTTCCTAAGCCAGAAATGCTGCGGATGCAGCTCCTGATAAAGCCGCCAACAACAGAATCCAGGTTGGACTTAATAGTTGCCTAACACTTAGGACTGCGGCAACTACCGAGATCGCAATCAAGAGAGGATTGTCAAGTATGCTCCGACTTAGGGATAACGTTGCTGCACCTAGAAGGCCAATTGTTATAGGACCACAGACTAAATGGAATTTCTGAACCCACTGAGGACAACTCGAGCCACCCTCCATCCATGCAACACAGATCAGGACTAAAGATGTTGGTCCGAACATACCAAAGCCTGCAGCAATTGCTCCAGGAATCCCCGCCACGCTATTACCAATGTGCAGTACATGCAGCATGTTAGGCCCAGGTACAACCATTCCTAACGCGACCGCTTGGGCAAAGGCTTGTTGTCCCATCCATCCATGGACAAGAACAACTTGACGCTCCATCTCAGGGAGCACAGCCAAGGCACCACCAACACTGATAAGGTCAAGATAAGCAAAGGTTAGAAACAGCTCAAGCAGAATGTTCATCGCTGCCTCCATTACTCTGCTCTAACCACCATGCGACGGGTAGAACGAGCAAAAGCACCAAGGGGACAAACACCTGCAAAATACCCACTAAGGCGAATGTTGCTGCAGCAATGCCAACCCGAGTAGACGACTTCAAGCAAGAAGACAATTTACCAATAACTCCTACCAAAAGCCCGATCGCCGCCGCTGCCACTGCTGCAAGGGTAGCTTGAAAGACCACCTGCTGCGAAACTGACATCATTAAGTGAGACATCAGTAACACCACTAGCGCCCCTGGCAAAATAAAAGATGCGACTGCAACCAATGCACCGAATATGCCATGGAAGCGCCACCCCAGATAAGCTGCCAGGTTGACTCCATTAGGACCAGGTAACGATTGAGCCCAATTTAAACCTTTGAGATATTCTTGTTCAGTCAACCAGCCACGGTGGGTGAACTCATGTAGTAGCAAAGCACGAAATGTTCCTCCAAAAGCTTTAGCACCGACAGCCATGAACATCCGCGTCATCGCATACAACGATGGCGAATTCGCTCTTGATTGTGTAAGCATTGTAAATTAGTGCTCCCTGCTTCATGCTGCAACGGTAGCCAAAGGATAATATTCCTCACACCATTCTGAAAAAGAATCATGAAAAGGTCGAAGGGTGGCTTCAATATCTTGGCGCTCTTCTAAAGTTACAAGCTTTTCTTGGGTGCGTCCCTCGTTATCTTCAACACGATAGAAGGCTTTAGCTTCCCTAACATCCTTGTGTTGGATTCGGTTAAATGTTTCCGCATGATCATACTCAACTTCGCCGACAGATCGATGATCCTTTTCGCCGCAGGTAAAGCTATTAATATCAAATGATTTTTTCCAATGAATCATCTCATCGGTAAATGGGATCTCCCAGCGGTTACAAACAAGTTGAAAGACTTGGTAAGGATCTCGCAGTAAATGCTCTCGGGTTAGGCAGGTGACGTGATTGGAGATGTGTCGAGTGGCTACGAATGTCTTGAAAGTATGCTCGTAGGCAAGCTTAAACATTTCTATATCGCAAACTCCCCCCCAGCCTTGCTTCCCAGCGGCTTTACACTTTTTCCAAGAACTCCAAGTAGCGATAGGATCACGTAGAAGAAAAAGTGGTCGAGAGCAGCGAACAGCCTCGTCGTTGGGAAATATTTGAAAACAACACTCATCAGGCTGAGTATGACCCAGAACTTCTTTAGCAAAGAAAATTTTGCCCGGATATTTCGCAAATGAAGGATGCGTCTCATAAAAGAAACTGTAATCTGGACCTGTTCCCTCACGAATGCCCTCCTTTATGGGCTGATAGAAACAATGCACTTCAGAACTCTGATTGAGCGATTGCATAAAAGCTGTACTGCCGCTTCTGCAAGGGGAGACGAACAACCTGATTACTGACGATTTCATTGATGCAAACTCCTAATATCAACTTTGCTTCGAAAATAGGATCGTACAAGGGCACTGGATAATTTCTCCAAAGAGCCTACTGCATAAACAGCTGCTACGTTGAAGGAATACAAACCCCTCCCTTTTAGACATAGCAAAAGTTCACAGACAACTGTAGGAACCCGAAAAAAGCTTGGTTTCTACGCCGCTATGTGACAAGTAGCTAACCAACACTTTTTGGAGATCTCAAGACGTTGGAGAACTCATGATTAAGTTTCTAGGTAATAGTAAAACCGTGAAAGATAGCCATGTTGCCTGCAACAGCCTCCAGGCAACATGGACGAAGCCACTGAATTTCTAAGCCCACTCCCCCACAGCAACCTTAGTAAAAGACTTAATTTCAATACCATGACCAGAGGGATCAGCTACAAACAAAACGTGTTGCTCATGCCCCTTGCCAATAAAGCGAGCATGCGGTTGGAGTATGAGCTTAACTGCATGATTTAGAAGACTATCCCGTACCTTAGAAAATTGCTCAAAAGATAAGGCAGCACCGAAGTGAGGTACGGGTACATCCTCAGCATCAACCTCACGCCAAAGTTCCCATGCCTGATACTCCGGAACCTCATGACACGTTAACTGACTACCGAAAAAGTCGAAATGAGCTGACGTAGCCGACGCTCTGCGTTCTTCTACACCGAGAATGTCCCTATAAAATTTACGTGTTTCTTTGAGCGAAGTGACTGGTATGGACAGATGAAAAGGGACCAGCTTAACGATGTTTTCTGCTTCAGCAGTGGTAGCTTCTGCTGCTTTCTGAATATCTCGAAACTCCGCCTCTAGTGCAATATTGCTTTTATCTAAACCTTTCATAGAAACACCTAAACGCTAAACTCTAAAGAATGCCAATTGGCACAAATTACTCGAAATAACGGTTACAGAGATCATGCGAAAACCGAAGAACTGATTTGGGAGATTCCCCTTAATCAGAATGGCTCGAATCACTCAGCTAACTTCCCTATAGCAACGCAGATCAATAAATCCAACCTAAGCCGGACATTCCAGTCAGTAGTCGAAAATATCTCCCAATCACAATCACTGCTGATTACAAGAGGGATTAATCCAACATGTAAGGAACGTAAAATCAAGCGTATTTTTTGAAAGAAGATCGTTAGCTCTCAGCAATCTGTCGAGTCGGTTGAAGAATCGCTGAAATGATAAGGCTCAATAGCTCTTTCTGGCTCATAGATACACCCAGGTTTATTGACAGTGAAATGACATCCGTAACCTTTTAACAATAATTCATGATAAACGCTCTACTTACAGTAATCTTTAATACATTTACTTAATCTTCAAGATACCGTCAATAGACTTTCAAGTCTCCTTTAAATAACCGGTAGGATTCACTGATGGTTCTTGTGGCGCTTGAGAATGTTAGAGCAGAATCTGAGCAAGAGCTTGCTTTTGCCCTTAGGTTGATTTGGGCCATGGCTAGAAACTTTGCTGGAACCATGCGTAATCTCACCTTCTTTATCCTCTATCAAGGAACGTGGATAGCGGTTTAGCTGATGAATGTGTGGCTCTTCTGGAGTTGCCAGACAGCAATAATACAAACAATAGTGCTATTCTGGTTATTGACCTGGACCCATGCGGTCACAACGCCCAAACTATGTCAGGACCGGAAGGTAGCAGCATTACGGGATGCTTGTGACAGGCGTGGACTCCGGGTCTTTTAGTATCCAGGTGATTTGCTTAAGAGGCATCACCAGCGACTTTCATCGTTTTTCCATCTTCTGTTAAGACGGTTAACCCCAGTAGTCAAGTTAAGCGTCAGGTCTTTATCCTAGAAGCAGGTATCTATAAAGGAAGGGCATGGCAGGTTTTGGTGACCTCGTTCAAAAAGCTTTCTACCTAGGTGTAGGAGCAGCGTCTTACGCCGGTGAAAGAGCAGGTAGTACTCTTAAAGACCTGCGTGAACAAACCCAGTCGGTCGTCAATGAGCTGGTAGAGCGTGGAGAATTGACCGCTGAGGAAGCGCAGCAGCTACTTAACAAGATGATGAAACGGGCTGAGGAAACAGTCAGTACACCAGCGGATGTTCCGAGAGAAGAGCCTCGCCGCATTGAAATCTTAGATGAAGAAGAAGAACCTACTGCTGAAGCTCGGGAAGCTGAGGCATTACGTCAGCAGGTTGAGGCGATGCGTCATCAGCTGGAAGAATTGAAACGAAAGAGCAGTCAATGAACGATTTTGAAGATTGGGTAAGAGAGCTAAATGCGTTTCTCTCAAATACAGCTCGTGTTACCGAGGAATGGGCTGAGCATACGCTTCACACAACGGTTGAGGTTGCTGACACTTTTGCTGAGGAACTGGAAAAACAAATTCGTCCAACTTTAGAGCGTTGGGCTGACGAGGTCGATCAGTCTCTAGAGCCTTTGGAAACAGCCTTGGGGGACGAAATTGAGCGTTTCACGGACGAATTTATTGAGATCGTTAATCCGGTGGTAGTGCCGTTAGTTGGGGCACTTGAAACATGGGTAGAGGCGATGGCTGCACCGATTAACAGTCATGTTGATCCAGTCGTCAATGAACATACTACCTGCATCGGCTGCAAGCACTACTATGGGCAGGCTCATGGCGGCCAAATGTTGGTCTGTGCCATGTATCCCTATGGTCCTGATGCTGAGACCTGCCCTGATTGGGAATCAGTTTGGGGTCAGCCCCCTAATAACGAATAGAAGTGTCCGACTGGACCTTGACCTTGACCGATGCGAAGGGAATGTTGGAGTGCCTGCGTTACGTAGTTCTTTGCAGAGCGTACAGCAGTCAATGCATCTTGGTTAAGGGCTAGATTGGCCGCGATCGCGGCTGACAAGGTGCACCCTGTTCCGTGAGTGTCTGACGTATGGACTGTTTCTGTCGTTAAGACTTCTAAGCGATCGCCGTCATACCAAACGTCCACGCCTTTGAGTTGTCCAGTCATGCCACCGCCTTTGACCAACACAGCGTGACAGCCTGAAGCATAAATGTTCTCGGCGGCGACCTTCATATCCGCTAAGGTATCAATTTTGGAACCGCTGAGGATTTGAGCTTCGTAGCGATTGGGAGTTAGAACGGTAGCTAGCGGTAAGAGTTTTTCGGTTAGAACGGCAATTGCAGTGTCGTCTATTAGTTTGGCCCCTGTCCGAGAGACCATGACCGGGTCCACGACACAGGTATCTATTTTGAGTCGAGAGAGTGTCTCAGCGACAGCCGCCATGATTTCAGCATTGAGCAGCATCCCTAGTTTGACGCTCTGGATGCCGATATCTTCAACAACGGCCTCTATCTGCGCCACCACTGCCTCTGTCGGGATTGCATCAACCCGGGTAACGCCACAGGTGTTTTGAGCCGTAACGCAAGTGATCGCACTTGTGCCGTGAACTTTATGGAAAGCAAACGTTCTTAAGTCAGCTTGAATCCCTGCTCCGCCGCCACTATCGGACCCTGCGATGGTCATCGCGACTGGAGGAGTCTGGGTATTTTTTGCCATTGTCTACCTCTTCTAAAGCCCAGACCGTAGCGTTTCATATTAGATCATCGGGTGCACTCGCAAAATTCTAAAACCTGAGTCCGTCGTCATCAGTCTGATTTCACGTAATGCCCCTACAGCAACCATATTGTCGATAACTCGACAGAGCAGTTCAACCGAAACTTGTAAAGGCGATCGATCGCCCTCTTGGCTAAGCTGATTAGACATCATAGGCTTAGGCAGCGCAAGCTGCGTCATTAAGCTGTATGTGCCGCCAGTCAAATTTTCAGCAGTTATGAGCTATCGATTCAGCAGCAGACTGCCTAGCGATTATTGGGACGACGACGCTGTAGAAACTCTGGAATATCTAAGCCTGTTGTTCCACTGTTGGTTTCCTGCTTAGGACTGGGAGGCGCGATATTGAGTTTGTTGCGCTTCAGTGGCGTGATTCGCGCTGCATCGACTTGACCGCTGCTATGAGATTCTAGGTTGAACCCTGTTGCAATGACCGTTATCTGCACCTCACCCTGCATGCGCTCGTCGATGACGGCACCGAAGATGATATTGGCATTGGGATCGACGGCTTCGTAAATGATCTCAGCAGCAGAGTTGACCTCATGTAGAGTCAGGTCCGAGCCTCCAGTGATATTGAAGACGGCACCAGACGCTCCATCAATGGAGGACTCTAACAAAGGCGAAGAGATGGCCGCGATCGCCGCCTCACGGGCCCGAGATTTGCCAGAACCAATCCCGATTCCCATAAGAGCTGAGCCAGCATCTGCCATAACTGCGCGGACGTCCGCAAAATCAACGTTGACCAGCCCTGGAATGGTGATGATATCTGAAATACCCTGCACACCCTGCCGCAAAACATCATCAGCAGATTGAAAAGCTTCCTGAACGGGAGTTTGTTCAGAGATAACAGAAAGTAGGCGATCGTTAGGAATGACAATGAGCGTATCAACTCGGCTTTGCAAGGCAGCGATGCCCTCATCTGCCTGTCCCGTACGTCGTCTACCTTCAAAGGTGAAGGGGCGAGTTACGACGCCAACGGTCAAAGCGCCTGATTCCTTAGCCACCTCAGCGACAACAGGGGCAGCTCCAGTGCCAGTACCCCCACCCATGCCAGCGGTGATGAAGACAAGATCAGATTCTTCCAAAGACGAAGCAATCTCGTCTCTAGACTCTTCGGCGGCCTTTTGACCAATGGCAGGGTTTCCGCCTGCACCTAAGCCTCGGGTAAGTTTCTGCCCGATCTGCAAGCGATTTTCTGTGGATGTATTGAGTAACGCTTGGGCGTCCGTGTTGACAGTCCAGAATTCAATTCCAGAGAGGCCACTGTGAATCATGCGGTTGACTGCATTGCAGCCCCCTCCGCCAACACCGATAACTTTTATCTTTGCAATATTACTGGGCACAGTCTCACCGTTTAGGAGCATTTCTCCAGGAGCTAATCTGGCATCACCATTACTGTTGTCAAACATACGAGGAGGATTAGGGTTAAGACGGCTTTCATCCACCTGGATAGATGAAGGCGCATATTCAGTGTGAACATGGGCACCATTTACCGAAAAACCGTCGGAATCAAAATTAGTCGGCGTTGAACTGGAAGACATCGGTCGCTACCCCACGCAGGATCAGATTCCAAGCAAGCAATACCCCGTACAATTTAGACAACTATAAGGTACTTCGGTTGAAAAACCAAACAAACTATGGAATGCCTGAAACAACAGGTATTCAAGCGTCTCTAGTAAGAAAAGTATTTTAATTGCAGCTTGCTCAGACTAGCCTATGAAGTTACCGCATTCACGAAAATTTTTCAGGGAGATTAGCTCAATTTCAATTTTTTCTTAAGAGTATTTCATTAAGCTGATTCTCCTAACTGGGGATATTGACCAACTCTTTCTCTCATGAACTCAGATAGATTTATCGTTCATCTTCGGCTGCTTGAGTAATTTTAATGGCTGGATTGCGAGGATTACTCAAATCAATGTACTCAATTGCAGGGAGATCTTGCGTCTCTTGCAAAGTTCGAAACTGAACGAGCGTTGCAAGCTGTTCATCAATCAGTTGAGCATCATAAATGCCGAGATGAATGGGTCCCAACTCTGTCTTTAGAATGAGATTGTTAAGCGATCGCCAGTCGATTTCTGCGATGGGGACTGGGCTGGCTTGGATAGCGGTGTAGAGTTCCGGCCATTCAGACTGATATCGCGGATGAAAACCCCGCACTTGCAAATCCGGCAAGTCAATCGTTTGGTCCAGGTTAGTCAAAGTATCTTGGGCCATCCAGTAGCCTTCAGAGTCAATGAACCCTGGGTGATTCAGAGGCGTCCACTCGCTTTCGGGGACTGATGCAGTTCGTGAAGGTATGGTGACCGCCACAGGCTGCCGCTCTTGCAATGTGATTTCCAAGCGAGGCGGAAATAGCCGGCGCTCAACTTGTACAAACGCGACGGGCGACTGGGTTTGTACCTGCTCAGCAATCTCTTCAGGTTCGATTTCAAATAGTGGTTGTGGGTATTGCAAATTCAGAAGAGTGTGAATGGCTTTGTCAGAAATCAGCGTATTGCCATCAATGACAACTTGCTCATGTCCCTGTAGCAACAGCCAGAAAGGATTTTTGACTAACCAAATAGCGCTACCTGCTAAGCCTGCAATAGCGATGATTTGCCAAATATTCTGAAGATTTCGCATACGGCGCTGTTGTTTAAGAGCGCGCCGACGGCTTACAAGGTCTTCGGAGGAAGGAGTCGCGAAATCAGGCATGGGCGATCGCAATTAATCTAAAAAAATTGGCTACCTACAGCAGCGCTGGGAGCTTTAAAAATAAAGATGAATTTAGGGCTGTGGCGTTGATTGTAGCGATTCCTGGAGAGTCTGCAACTGATTTTGCCAAGCCGATGCTAACTCCGCGTCCGTAAAGGGAATCCAGCGTTGGTTACCGGAATTAAGGGTAAGACTCAGACCAATTTGACATCCCTTAGGCAACTGTGCCGAAGCAGGGAGATTATCACGGGTATAAAGTGCAATCTTTGTCACCTCATGCAGAGAAATGTGCTGAACCTCTTCAGGCCCTTTGCGAGTCGGGCGGCCCCATGCCAAATGTTCTCCAGTCTGTCCTAAGGCCGCGTAGATGTCGTACTTAGCGCGTTCAAATTCCTGTGCCCAGACCTTATAAGCTTCCAGCTTCTGGTACTCATTCCAACCGGCCCAAGCGAGCCAGATAAAAATGATCAGCAAGGGTGTCCAGAGAAGACCGCGTTCCATAAACAGTGCCTAGAAAATGAGGGATAAGGTTACGGGTTATCTAGCCGTCGCCAGTTTCGTTAGGACAGATGGCGAGCGATTGGGCAATGCGCTAAATACCCGAATGCGACTGGGTGCACTAGTCCCTAGAGAGTGCTAAAGCTATACTAATGCCTCTGCTCACACTGCTGTTCTGTAAACTCTTGCAAAAAATTCGTGACTAGGTGTTGGGTGTCACCAAAAATTTTCACTAAGGTCGCGATTCTGTGAGTGTGCTACCCAGCCCGCTAAAGGGTTCGCTCCTTATAGTGCTGATAATCATTTGAGGAAATAGAAAATTGTCTTTGTCTTACTCCTTGTTACTAATGGCTGTACCCCACACCCCAGAGTGGAGTCCCACGGTTGCGATTGTGATGATTGTGTGTAATGTGCTGGCGATCGCGATCGGTAGACAGGTCATCAAATATCCCAGCGAAGGCCCGGCCCTCCCTGCTCCTGCTTTGTTTGGCGGTATGGGACTGCCTGCTCTGCTGGGCACCACTAGCCTGGGTCACCTGCTTGGAGCTGGTGCCATTCTAGGTCTCGCTAACATTGGCGTGCTTTAGGCTTGGGTGTTTTACACAGGGTTGAGATGGCACTCGATTGAAGGATCCCCTTGGGCTGTCGAGCTTTTGGAGGATCGGCCTAGGACTGATGCTGCCTCAGCCTTATAAGACCCGGGAGGTGCGATCTCGTGCCTCTCGGGTTAACCCTGAACCCTGAGGAGATTTCTGGAAATAAAATACTCGGCATTAGCGCATTACACTTGCGCTAATACAACCCTACCAGCGGTAAAGTCTTGCTTGGAGATTCCCTAAAATTGAAAATCCAAACTGAAATAGAACCGCAACCCTGGCGGATCATCGGTGCTGAGTTCCTCAATATCAATCAGGGGATAAGCAAAGTCAGCACGGGCATTCAGATCTTCGGTAATGTCTAACAGAAAACCGACCCCTGTACCCAGCAGCAAATTATTATCAGTGACGTCGGCGCTGTCACTGCTATTCCAAACATAGGCACCGTCTAAAAAGGGAGCAATTCGGAAAAAGGGCAGACCTGCTTCGTTGCGAGAGATAACAATCTGGTCCTCGATAGAAAACCGAAAGCCGTTATCTCCAAAGCGCTGGTTCTGATCGTATCCCCTGACGGAGAGCCCCCCGCCCGCAAAAAACTTTTCCGAGCCGGGCAGCGAATCAGGAGACAGTTGAACACTGCCCCTCGCCAGCAACAGATGGTCATTGCTGAGACGCTGGACTCGTTGAACTTGACCGATCCAGCTGAAAAAGCCATCAGTGTTGCCGTCCGCGATCGCGGTGTCTTCTGTCCGTTCTTCCCCTAGCCGAAACTGAGATTGTAAAGCCCAGGCACCGTTTACATCTCGCTGGATATAATCCTGTCCAAAACTCAGCACATTAGTGCTGGCCGAATCAGTGATGATCCCCGAAATCAAGGTCGAACCTTCGCGATATCGATAGCCAAGAGACAGCGCAAATTCCTCTCGCGGAGTGCGAATGAGGGGTTGTCGGACACTCACTTCGTAAATGTCTGTTGAGCCTTCGGTATCGAAGGCAAAGGTCGGTTGGTTGGGATCTGTAATCTCAAACTCATTAGGCGTCAGCCGGACCAGCAGCGTCCCATTCGTTGGGCTGATAGGCACCCGATAGCCCAATTCGTAAACTTTCGAGCCTGCGGTCGTTGTCCAAGTCGCTGAACTGAATAAGGTATCACCTAGCCCGGCCAGATTCCTAAATTCAAGCCTGCCGCCGATGCGGACGGTACCTACGGAGGGTGGCGAATAGTTGTCGCTAAACAGTGAGCCACCAATCGTAGAGGCCTCTTCCACGCGCACGATGAGTCGGCTTTTACCGACATCGCTGCCTGCTCTCAAGCTAGCTTCTACGCTTTCGAACATGGGATCAATCCGTAGTAGGCGCAGCTGGTCTTCCAAGCGACCTTGGTTCAGGGGTCGGGTTCCTCCCTGAGCAATCCGAACGCGCACATAGTCTTGTAGGCGATCGGTCCCCTCTACCACAATCTCTTCTAGCTCGCCTTCCAGCACCTCGATTTGAACAACGCCCTCGACAACTGTTTGAGTATTGATGATTGCTCGCGATGTAATGTAGCCATCATTCAGATACAGCTGGGTAATCGCGTCGGCGGCCTCTTGCAGTTCTGCCAAAGTGACTTCGCGATTTTCATAGGGCGCCACGATCGCCGCCAATGTTTCTGCATCAAAGAGCGTGCTGCCAACGACTTGAATATCGGTCACGGCAAACGGAATAGTGGCGCCATCCGGTGAGGGGGGTTCAGGAACAGTGGGAATGCTAGGTTCGTCATCTTCAGGCAAAGGCGTTGGTACGGGCGGCTCAGACGGAAATCGATCTTCGCCAGGGTCAACTTGTGCTAGCTGAGACAACACATTCGACGAAGTTCTGAGTCTATCCGGCGGCACCATTGATGCCGCCACGACAGAGGGAAACAGCCAAAAGAACGCAATCGCCGTGTAGCTAGAGAAACTTAGGAGGCGCAGGGGCATAGTCCACCTGTCTAGACACGTCGTTCAAATTATCGCCACTAATCAGGAAAATCAGAACTAAATCACGAAATTTGGACATTTTTTTAGATTTTCGATGTAGATGACTAGACATCATTGGGCCGAATAACTCGGTACGATAGCGTAATCCTGGTTGCATCGATTTTAATTGATGTTGTCTAGGAGAAATTCAGTGACTAGTAGAAACAAGGCTCCTCTTCTGTTGGCATCGTTTGCGTTTGTTGTTCTGTTAGCAGGGGGTGTTCTGGGACGGCTCACCTACAAAAACAATTTTGGACTGAGTTCTGTCCTCGGTTCAGGTACCAGCAACGCATCGACCGAAACGACCTCTACATTGCTCAAGCAGGAAGCTAGCAGCACCGGGGACCGCTTCAGTGATATTGAAGCGTTGCCTTCTGGCACATTTAGCTACGGTGGCAGTACGACTTGGGCACCTGTGCGAAGCAAGATCGACACCATCATGCAGCAAGCTCAGCCTGAGTTTCGATTACGCTATGTCGAGGCTGAGGGGGCAGTTCCTGGGTCTGAAACAGGGATTCAAATGCTGCTGAGAAATGAATTGTCTTTTGCTCAATCCTCTCGACCCCTCAAAGCGGAGGAGCGCTATCAAGCTCAGGAAAAGGGTTACATTCTCAAGGAAATTCCCGTGGCTGTAGAGGGGATCGCGATCGCCGTCAACAATGACCTTCCCATTCAAGGTCTGACTCTCGAAGAGCTCAAAGGTATCTACACAGGAGAACTGACCAACTGGAATCAGTTAGGCGGGCCTGATTTGAAGATTGAAGCCATTTCCCGTCCTCTTGTTGGTGGTACCGTTGAGTTTTTTGTCAACACTGTCTTAGATAGCGAGGAGTTGCCGGCAGTTGCTCAGGTGGTCGACTCAACAACAGAGGGACTGCGTCGGGTGGAAGAAAATGCGGGTGCTATTTTCTATGCCTCATCGCCTGAAGTGGTTGGGCAATGCAGTGTGAAAGCGGTTGCCGTCGGTTTTGATGCTAGCCAGCTCGTCAGACCCTACCTTGAGCCCTACATTCAACCAGAGAACTGCCCTGAGCAGCGCAATCAAATCAATCGTGCAGCCCTTCGTAGCGGCGAATATCCTCTGATGCGACAGCTATTTGTCATTGTCAGAGAAGACGGAATGGTTGATCAAAAGGCTGGTGAAGCTTACGTCAATCTGTTGTTAACTGAAGAAGGCAAAGACATGCTCAATGAAATTGGTTTTGTGGCTATTCGCTAGAAGAATTGCCTTACTGATAGCGAATGACAGCAACCCCAAAATCCATCGAATGTTCCCTGTAGATATCCAACTTCAAATCCGTTGTAGTCGTTGTAGCTCAGACGATCCCGTGACAGCGTTACCAGGGATTGCCCACCAGCGTAAAGGCAGACCAGTAGTAGGGGTGCTGTGTATCACCAAAGGACATATTCTGCAACTCTTTGGGTAACGGTATTTTTCCGCCACTCCACACCAGATGATTATCCTGCACAGTAACTTCGCCACGTAACATGGCCAGCTGCGCTTGTTGCAGAGCGGCGGCTTTGTAGTCAACCTGACCTAATTGGGTATACAGTTCGGCCATGAGGCCCGCTGTTTCTAAGTCGCTGACTTGCCAAAGAGCCGCGATCGCCGTTTTAGCGCCTGACTTGATGGCAAATCCCGCAAATCCCAACTCAGCCTCCTTGCCACCTACCAGTGTTCGACAGGCGCTCAAGACCAGCAGTTCGACAGCCGGCTTATTAAGCTGTAGTTCGGGTAGTTCTGAAAGGCCCAAGCGACGGTTCCAGAACTGAATGTAGGAGTTATCCAAGCCGCCATCGGTGAACTGTCCGTGAGTTGCCAAATGCAGAATCGGATAAGCCTCTTCAGAACGCTCTTGTCGAACCGTTTGAGGGGTGAAGGTTTCATTCAAATACTGATCGCCAGCCCAGAGACTGTTGATCGCTGCGAGTTCAACTGGAACGGCAGGTAAGGGAGGCTGATCGGTGAATACAGACGCCCCCATTGCCAGCACTGAAGCATTGCGAACATTGCCAATGCGGGTATCCGTGAGCGACAAGCTTGGCATGAGGCCCACACTGTAGTTTTCAATGATGAACTGATTGCCATCGTGGAGTGCGGCGATCGGGGTTAACCGCAGTCCCTGATCTAACACAAAGGAAATGTGTCCAACGTCTTCACGCTCCAGAGTTGCTTCAAAGGGGGCAACCAGCCAACTGTAGAGGTCCTGTGACGGCACGAGATAGTTGTCTAGACGCCGCCGAGTGCGGTCAGTTAGCTCGATGCGTAACCGTCGCACAGCAGCCAACACCTCTGCCCGTGTCGCTTCTGTGAGAACCCGCTGGGGCGGATTGTCGCCAATCACGAGGATCAATTCCAGTAAGTCATCATCAGAGGGAATGGGCTTGGGCAAAGTGCGATCGCGCTGAGCCGTGGTTTGTGTCACAGCTTTGGTAGCCTGTCCTATTTCCTGATGAGTGGCCTCGGCAACGACACCCTCCTCTGATGAGGACACGAAGTTCGCATATATCAGTGCAGTTCGAACCCCTGTCAAGTCTTCTGCCCGTTTTAGGGCATCAAAGTCTGCGAAAGCGTTAGCCTCAACGCCTAGATAGTCTTCATATTCCTGAACATAGCTAGCCTCAGTCGAACGAACCGCCACAACTACGTCTGGCTCGGGAGTGGGATTACAGTCACCCGTTACGCATCGAAGACTATTGGCGTCAGGTCCAGATGGTCCAGGTGGTTGGGTTGGACCGGGTGGTTCGGGCAGCGGTGGTTCGGGGTCTGGCGGCAGCGGTGGTTCAGGTGGCGGCATGGGCTGCGGTGGTTCGGGCTGCGGTGGTTCGGGTTGCGGTGGTTCAGGCTGCGGTGGCAGGGGCGGTTCTGGAGGTGGACCCGGCGGTTCAGGTGGTGCTGCTGGAGATTCAAAAGCCCCGATATCGCGAATTCCGTTGGCGACAGGTACGCCTCGCTGGTCCGCACCTGCTCCAGTTCCAGCGTCAATAGCGGGACTGCCGGTCAGCAGGGCGTGAGTTTCAGTGACTCCGCCATTGTTAGCCAAAGGTCCGATGAGCGGATCTCCATTAACCACGTTAGGACCCGTTTGATTTAAGGCACCTGCAACATTATCTAAGGTATTGCCAGCCAGAATCGTATTCAGCGCTATGACTGAGCCGCCAAAGACGTTAGCGACGCCGCTTCCTGTTCCTGTAGAGGCTGTGTTAGCGGTCACGGTGGCCTGATCGAGCGTTAGTGTGCTGTTGGTCCCCAACGAGAAGCCCCCCCCAATGTTGATAGCGGTATTACCGGAAAGGGTACTGTTGCTAACGGTTGTGGTAAATGCTCCGAAGGGTGGAATGGTGTTGATGTCAATGCCGCCCCCATTGGCACCGGCTGTGTTGCCAGAGATCGTGCTGTTCGCGATCGCGACGTTGCCCGCTTCTGCGACCTTGATGCCGCCGCCGTTGACCCCCGCGACGTTGTCTGAAATAGTGCTGGCGTCGATGTTTAGCTGGTTAATGTTGCCAATGCCGCCGCCACTAGCCACGGCGGTGTTTTCTTGAATCTGACTATTGCTCAGCGATAGGCTGCCCTGGTTGAAGATGCCGCCGCCATCGCCTAGCCCCGTCTCGCTGTTTCCCGCAGCGTTTTCGCGAATTGGACTGGTATCAATCGACAAGATGCCAGTATTGAAAACGCCGCCGCCGTCTGCTGTCGCCGTATTTTCGCTCACAATCGTGTTGCTAATGGCAGTCTCTATACCCTCGTTTGCGATCGCGCCTCCCACAGAAGCTGCGTTTGCGTTGAGCAAACTATTGACAATCTGTATACTGGCGCCTGTTTGGTTGAAAATAGCGCCGCCGCTCTGGGCTGCGTCATTATTACTGAGCGTGCTATTGCTGAGGGTGAAGGTGCCGTTGTTGCCAATGCCGCCCCCTGAACTAGCGGTGTTGCCGCTAATGGTGCTGCCTGTCACATCAAAGGTCTGGCTGAAATTGTAAAGACCGCCGCCCAAGTTCGCGGTGGTATTGTCGGTGATCAGGCTGTTGGCGATCGTCACCTGCCCCTGGAAGTTGTCAACGCCCCCCCCGTTGTTGGCAGAGGTGTTGAGACGGACTGAACTATCGTTGATGGTGAGAATTCCGTTTTCGGAGTTGGCGATCGCGCCACCACTATTGGTCTGTGCTACGTTGCTCTCCAGGCGACTACCGCTAATCGTGAGAGTCCCAACATTGAGAATTCCACCCCCAAATTGTTCAACGGTGTTGTTATCAATGTTGACGTCATTAATTGCTAAGGTGCCTAAGTTGAAAATTCCTCCGGCAAAATCTGCATTGCCATTCTGAAGCGTCAGCGAGCTAATGGTTACAGTGCTGCCGTCCTCGACTGTGAGGAGGCGATGGGCGTTGTTGCCATCTAAAAAAGTGGTCCCCCTATTGGCCCCAATCAGAATCAAGTCGCGATCGATCACCACCGTATCGCCTTCCTGATAGATACCCGGTCCCAAATTAACGGTGGTTGTCCCTGTGACGTTGCCGATAACGCCTAAAGCGTTGGTAAGGGTAGGATTCGCAATGTCAGCTAATCCCTCCTGATTGAGGTTGAGCACCAGGTTGTTACCCGCCAGATTGATGGCTACGGGGCCTTCAGATTGGTCAATATAGCGAGAGGCGGTTAGTGTCAGGGTGGCGTTATTATCGACTGTGACGTTGATGTTGCTGACCAGGATAATGTCTCCCGCCCCATCAGAACCCGGAAGACCTGTGGGAGCACCGTCGATGGTTGAAGCGGTGAAGTCTGTTCCATTCGTGAGGGTTTGCTCGATCGCGAGCGCCTCCCCAGGTCCGATAAAGATATCGTTGGGGTCAATCAGCCACAGCCCAGAAGTTCCTTGAGGCGCACTGGCATCAACCTGCCCGCCGGCAAATTGCAGCGACTGCAAACCTGACGTTTCCACCAAGCCGCCGTTCCCTCCATCGGGGCCTCCTCGCGCGGTGATCATGCCTGCGAAGATGGCCTCACCATCGGCCCATACAATGACGCGACCGCCGTCTCCCATCTGTACGGCATCAGCGCGAATCGTGCTGCCGCTGTCTACTTGTGCCGTCTGAGCGCGAGGCAAACTGCCCTGCCCCTGATAGTCGCCGCCAATCCGGACATCACCCCCTGTAACCAGACCAGACGCCTCGATCTGCACCTCTGACAGCCGCAGGTCACGACCCAGCACCAGCACCTGCCCACCCTGCGTATTCTCCACATTCAGCGTTCCAGAAACCGTTGCGCGGCCAGTGGCCGTTGCAACAGGAGTCCCATTATCAAGCTGTACAGTGCCGTCGGGATTCACGGTGACGTTGGTGGCTGAGGCGATCGCGCTACCAGTCAGCAACTGCGGCAGCGATAGGGGCGTAAACGTTTCTGTCGACGTTGCCAACGCCTCCGGTAGCGTCTCAACTTCCAAGTTCAGCAGCGAGCCGACTTGCTCAATGCGGACCAGACTGTTGCCCTCAACCGCACTAATGACGATGTCGCCCCCCGGAGCGGCAATCGTGCCCGTATTCAGCACTTGTCCACCCATTAGAACTACGGTCTGTCCGGGGGGAACGCTCAAGGTCCCGGCATTGACGACGTTGCCCGGAGCATCGAGGCTGAAGCTAAAGCTGTCCGGTTCACCTACCAGAGCGGCATAGTCTGGCGTGCCGACTGTGCCAAACGCGCCTGTGGCAAAGTTCACCTGGTCTGCTGTGATGGCCGTGAAGCCACCTTGTAGATTCAGTGCTGAGTTGGGACCGAAAAGGATGCCGTTGGGGTTGATGAGAAAGAGGTTGGCGTCAG